>JAHDND010000091.1 GCA_018435665.1 Candidatus Thiosymbion sp.
TAAGAAGTGGAAGGATAAACAAATTGCAGATGATGATTTTGAAAATTTGCGAAATACATATTGCTACAATCTGAGAAAGACGATTGAGAAGGGATATAGAAAAACAATCAAATCAGAATTGAAGGATACATTTAAAGGCACGATAAAAGAATTTAATGCTGAAGTCAGGAAACGAGCAGAAATAGCAACTAAAAGGAAATTAAATGATTTTGAAAAATATTTAGGAGTGTCATAAATTGATAGAATTGCTCTCGAGACTTAGCATTGAGGATTTATATGAAGCAATTGGGAAAGGGAAAATATCTGAATTAAGAAAATTAGTTGGTGATGATTCCGAAATCGAGAGACTAGATTCATGTGAATTGTCCAGGCATATATTGGCCATATATGGCTTTGATTTGCTTTATGAGCAAAAGATACGTCATTTGTTGTTTACACTAATAGACAGTGATCGGTTAAGAACTCTAGTAGAAAAATTTGGACATACTAGCCATAATAAACCATATGATAATGCTCTGACATTATCATTATATCCATGGAAAGCAGGAAGTGACTTAGTTATTGAAATTGCAAAAGCATTGCCCATCCCCAAAGAATACCTACCATTAGTTACGAATTATAACCAGACGATAGAAATTATAGAACCCTTAGATGAGCTACTGCCACTTCTCGACTTCCAGAAAGACCTAAAAGAAAAAATATGCGACGCATTAGAATCGGAAACGAAGCGGTTTCTTATCCAAATGCCAACGGGCTCGGGGAAGACAAGAACAATTCTAGAATCTTTATTAGAATATGTCAGAAAAAGAGATCTATTTGAGAGTTCAAAGTCAATCGTCTGGCTTGCGCATACAGAAGAATTGTGTGAGCAGGCAATTGACACATTTAAGGATATTTGGCAGCACCTTGCCACCTCACCCGCGCAAGTAGTGCGATGTTTTCGCAATTATAATCCGAGTTCATTCGACGTGCTCGGAAGTTTTGTGGTCTGCTCATTTCAGAAGCTATACAATCTTATGCTAAGAGAGTCTGATGTATTCGAATATCTTAAAAAAGCGGCCAGGATAATAGTCGTCGATGAAGCGCACAAAGTCATTGCGCGTTCATACACTGAAGTAATAAATGGACTCCGTGAAGCAGAGAACGACAGTACGTTAATTGGCTTAACGGCTACGCCTGGAAGAGGTGTAAAGAAGCAGAAGGAAAATATCGAACTGGCCAATTATTTCAATAAAATATTATTAGCGCCATATTTCAAGGATAACCCAATTGTGGAATTGAGGGATAAAAAGGTTTTAGCGAAAATTAACCGGCGTGTTATTGAAAGTGGAATTAATGTCACGTTAAACGAAGCAACATTACGAGAAGCTAAAGACACATATGATTTACCTAAAAGCATAGTGAAGAAGTTATCGCTTAATGTAAAAAGAAATAAGTTAATTCTTGAAATAATCCGTGACGAGTTACGTGCAGGAAATCCATGTCTCGTATTTTCTTGCAGCATAGATCAATCTAAAATATTGTCAGCGGCACTAGCATTTCAAGGTTACAAATCTGCATATATTGATTGTGATATGCGTAAGGGATCTAGAATAAGGATAATAGACGATTTTCGAAAGGGCGATAGCGATGTATTATTTAATTATGGCGTCTTATCTACAGGATTCGACGCGCCGAGGATAAAGACGGTTATTATAACAAGACCGACTAGCTCAATTGTACTTTATAGCCAAATGGTAGGTCGTGGGTTGCGGGGGCCGCGGATGGGGGGCACGGAAACCTGTAATTTGATCGATATTATTGATAACTATAGTAACTTCGGTGGCGTTGAGGAAGTATATACATATTTTGAGGACTATTGGCATTGATAACATCACTTATGCTGAAGGATTAGCCGCATGTTTAATCGACTGGAAGCTATTAATAAAGCTTTGCTTGCCAGTGAATACGCAGAAGCGGCTATATTATCAAAAAAACTTAGGATGACAGTAACTCTTTCACAAGAATTAGAGACTAAAATTATAGATGAGCTTGAGAAATTGCTTGATTGACTTTTGGAACTAGCAGACCAGTTATTTGCCTCAGGACCGATTGATGCAGACAAGCGCAATCTTCAAAGGCATTTGAGAAAGGCATCCGACTTGTTAGCAATCGGTACGGTTGCTGCAGCGACTGAGGCAGCCGCTCTTATTGCAAATGCAAAAAATACATATGAGCAGAGGCTACAACAACTTGAGAAAGTCGGGTATTATGACCGTGATACATTTTGTCTTTTTTGGGAATTGTGGTTACTGCCTATTCCGCTGATTCCGCCATGCGATTCCGAGGGAAGCCGCCACCCTGTTCCGGGTGAAGCCGCCACCCCCTCGGAGCGAAGCGACGCTGGTGATTTCAGTTCTTTCTCATAGTCGTGTTGATCGGTCAAGCCTGCTTCTGTTTTCTCATGGAGGCTCCTTTCAGTTCGATTCGGTGTGCATTGTGTACGAGCCGGTCGAGGATGGCGTCGGCCAGCGTGGGGTCGCCCACGTTGTCGTGCCAGAGATCGAGGGGGAGCTGGCTGGTGACGATGGTGGAGGCGCCGCCGTGGCGGTCCTCGATGATCTCCAGGAGTTCCCGACGATCGCTGTCGCTCATGGGGGCAAGCCCCAGGTCATCGATGAGCAGGACATGGACCTTGGCGATCCGGGCAAGGAGCTGGCCGTAGCTGCCGTCGGCGCGAGCCAGGGCGAGCTGCTGGAAGAGCCGGGGGCAGCGGAGATAGAGGGCGCGGTAGCCTTCGCGGCAGGCCTTGTGGGCCAGGGCGCAGGCGATGAAGGTCTTGCCCACGCCCGTGGGGCCGGTGACCAGGACGTTTCGGTGATGACGGACCCAGTCGCAGGAGGCAAGCCCCGCGAGCATGTCGCGGTCGATGCCGCGCGGTGTCCGGAAGTCGATGTCCTCGATGCAGGCCGGCAGCTTGAGCCGGGCGGCCCGGAGGTATCGCTGCATCCGGGCGTTCTCCTTCCAGTCCCACTGGCGATCGACGAGCAGGCCGAAGCGCTCGGCGAAGCTCAGGGGATCGCAGGCGGGGCTCTGGAGCTGCTCCCGGAAGGCGTCGGCCATGCCGTGGAGCTTCAGGGCGTGGAGTTTTTCGAGGGTCTGGTTGTGGAGCATGCGCGGTCCTTTCAGTTGTAGTATTGCTTTCCGCGGATGTTGGGATGGATGACGGCCGGCGGCGACGGCGGCGTTTCGGGGATCGCCTGGCGGTCCAGCCCGGTCTTCAGGATGCTCTCGACACTGCGATAACTCAGGGCGCGGCAGCAAAGGGCCCGGGCGCAGGCCGCCTCGAGCCGCTCGGGCGAGTATCGTTTCCCCAACCGCAGGATGCCCAGGCAGCTGCGGAAGCCCTGCTCGGGGTGCCGGCGGGACTCCAGGATGGCCGTGACGAGCGCCTCGGTCATCGGCCCCGTTTTCGCGGCCCAGGTCATGATCCGCGAAGGCGTCCACTCGAGATATCGCCGATGGGCCTCGGGCATGTGGGACGGCTCGGTGGTGTGGGCGCCCCGCTTGGCGTTTCGCGGGTGCGAGGCCACGCGGCGGCCCTTGAAGAGGATCTCCACCGTGTTCATCGTGATCCGGAGCTCCACCGGCTGCTTGATCAGTTGGTAGGGAACACTGTAGTAATGGCCCGCCAGTTCGACGTGGTAGTCGATGTTGACCCGGGCCTTCTTCCATTCGGCGTACTCGTAGGGCCTCTGCGGCAGGGGCCTGAGGGCGGGGCGGTCAAGGTCCTCGAAGAGGCCTCTGCGTGTGCCTTCGAGCTTCTGGAAGGGCTTCTCGTTGAGCTCGGCGAGTTTTTCGGCGATGGCGGCATTGAGCTCGTGGAGGCTGAAGAAGCGGCTATGGCGAAGCGGGGCCACGATCCAGCGCTCCGCCATCTGGACGGCTTCTTCCACCTTGGCCTTGTCCCGGGGGTTGCCGCTCCGGGCGGGGATGATGACCGTGCCGTAGTGTCTCGCCATGTCGCGGTAGGTGGGATTGAGCTCGGGTTCGTAGCGGCAAGCCTTCGTGACGGCCGACTTGAGATTGTCGGGAACGGTGAGCTCGGCAACCCCGCCGAAGAAGGCGAAGGCATGCCTGTGCGCATCGATCCAATCCGGCAGGCTCTGGCTTGCCGAGGCCCGGCAGAAGGTGTAGTTGCTGGCCCCCAGGACGGCCACGAAGAGCTCGGCCGGGCTTTCCTGCCCCGTTTGCGGGTCGATAATCGTCATCGTCAGGCCCGCGTAGTCCACCAGGAGCTTCTCCCCGGCCCGGTAGCTCTGGCGAAGGCAGACATCCAGATGGCCCGCCCACTGATGGTACAGCAAACAGAACTGGCTGTACTGGTAGCCCTCGGGATAGGACGCCTTGTACTCCAGCCACAGAAGCCTCAGGGTCACGCCCTTGCGGCTCAGCTCCCGGTGGATCTGTGCCATGTCGGGAAGGGGGCGTGTCTCCGAAGCGATCGGCGGTTGCGGCGGGAACAGCAGCCGATCAAGCGCCGCGTCGTCGAGATCGGGGGAAAGCGGCCAGGCGAGGCCCGCCGAAGCGGCGCGCTCCAGATACTCCCGGACGGTGCTCCGGGCGATTCGGCAGCTCGCGGCGATCTGCTGATGGGACAGCTTCTCCTGCCATTTGAGTCTCAGGACTTCTCGAATGGTTCGCATGGACAACCTCTCTGCCGGCATCGATTCCTCCTCGGGGGTTTTTCGGGAGGATGTACCGGCTTTCCGGAGATTTATCCAGCGTCACCAAGCTCCAGTCGGAGGGTGGCGGAATCGATCGGAATCGGGTGGCGGCTTCCGTCGGAATCGGGTGGCGGAATCAATCGGAATCAGGTGGCGGATTGCGTCGGAATACGCA
>JAHDND010000060.1 GCA_018435665.1 Candidatus Thiosymbion sp.
CATCGGGATCTGATAAGCGGCGCTGATGTAGGAATCGATGTTTCCAGTCGGGAGCAAGGCAAGATCTTTAGTCATGGTCCCAATACCCAAGTAATTTTGTCTGGAATTGAGTGTAGCAAACCTCTCGCGGGTTTCACAACCTAGATGTTGGTCGCGCACATGCGTACCGCCACCTCACGCCGGCTCGATCGCGGCAAGATGCCTGGCCACCGAGATCCAGCTTCCGGCCAAGCCCAGGAGCAGACTGCCGCCAAGCAGCACCCCCTGAGCGGCAGGGCCCAGGCCAACGAGCACGAAGTCGGCCTGATAGAGGGCGGCAAGTTGCGAGACGGGGGCCTGCATCAGCCACCTTGCCAGGGCAATCAGGAACCAGGCCATCATCCCCCCCAAACCGCCAAACCAGAGCCCCAGCCACAGGAAGGGACGGCGAATGAATCCCCGGGTGGCACCGACCGTCTCCATGATGACAATCTCCGGCCGGCAGTTTTCGATCTCCAGGCGGATGGTGTTGCCAATGACCAGCAGGACCCCCATCGCCAGCGCGCTGGCCAGGACAAGGGCGGCCCGTTCCCCGACCCGGATAATGCCCTGGAAGCGCTGCACCCAGAGGGTGTCCATGCGCACCAGATCCGTCTCCGGCAATGCGGACAGGGCCTCACGAAGCCCTTCCAGACTGGCGGCGCTATCCAGATGATTTTTAGGCCGCAGGGAGAGCACATAGGGGAGCGGATTGGTCTCGAGCTGCTCCACGGCCTCGGCGAACCCGGTCTCGGCGCGGAGTTCCTGCAAGGCCTGTTCCGGGGGAATCAAGATCACGCTCTCCAGGTCCTGGCGTCCCGCCAGGCGGCGCGCCAAGGCCTGCGCCTGCTCCGCGCTCACCTCGGTCTTGAGGAACACTGAAATGGCCGCCGTATGCTCCCAGCCGTGCCCGAGCAAGGTGAGATTTCGCGTCAGCACGTACAGTGTCCCGGGCAAGGCCAGGGCGATGCCAATCATCAGCACCGTCATCAGGGTGGGCAGTGGCCTGCCCCGCAGGCGGGCGAGACTCGACCGGGCGTCCTGGTGGTGCAGGGCAAGCCAGTTGCGGAACCAGCGCCGCGGGGCGGTGCTTGGCCGCCGCCGTGGTTGGGTTCGTGACTGAGCGGCGGGCTCAGGCGTTGAGGGGCGTCTCTGGCGAGGTGATCTGGGTGGCATGGGTGTCGGCGACCAGGCGTCCCCGGTCGAGGGTTAAGGTCCGGTAAGGCAAGGTGGAAATCAGGGCCAGATCGTGGCTGGCGATCAGCAGGGTGACGCCGACCTGATTGAAGCGGGCGAAGAGGCCCATCACCTCGCGGGCCAACCGGGGGTCGAGATTCCCCGTCGGTTCATCGGCGACCAGCAGGGGGGGCCGCCCCACGATCGCCCGGGCGATACCCACGCGTTGTTGCTCGCCCCCGGAGAGGGCCTGGGGGTGGGCCTTATCCTTATTCAGGAGGCCAACTTGATTGAGGGCGGCCCGGACCCGGCGCGCGACCTCCTGAGCTCCCAGTCCGGCCACCACCAGCGGCAGGGCGACATTGTCGAACACGCTGCGGTCCATGAGGAGGCGGTGGTCCTGAAAGATCATGCCCACCTGACGCCGGTGGTAGGGGATCTGCCGCAGAGTCAGGCGACCGACGTTGCGTCCATCCACCAGCAGTTGTCCGCGGCTGGGGCGCTCCAGGCAGGCGATCAGCTTGAGGAGGGTGCTCTTGCCGGCCCCCGAGGGCCCGGTCAGGAAGACCATCTCCCCCGCCGCGATCTCCAGGTTGAGATGATTCAGGACCTCGCCACTCTCCGCGTAACGCTTACTGACCTGATCACAGCGGATCATGGGCGGGAGGGGCTCACTGGCCAAAGAGGGCCTCGAGAAACTCCTCGGCGACGAAGGGACGCAAATCTTCCAGGGCCTCCCCCACGCCGATGAAGCGAATGGGCACTCGCAGCCGTTCGGCGATCGCAAAGAGCACGCCACCCTTGGCGGTACCGTCGAGTTTGGTCAACACGATACCGGTCAGGGGCACGGCGGCATTGAATTGCAGGGCCTGGACGATGGCGTTCTGACCCGTGGTGGCATCCACCACCAGCAGGACCTCATGGGGGGCCTCCGGGTCGATCTTTTTCATCACCCGCGCGATCTTGGCGAGTTCCTCCATGAGGTTGGTTTTCGTGTGCAGGCGCCCGGCGGTATCGGCGATCAGGACATCAACACCCCGGGCGGTGGCCGCTTGCAGGGCATCGAAGATGACCGAGGCGGAATCCGCCCCTGACTGCTGCGCGATCACCGGGACACCATTGCGCTCCCCCCAAGTCTGGAGCTGCTCCACCGCCGCGGCACGAAAGGTATCGCCGGCCGCCAGCATGACGCTGTTGCACTCCTGCTGCAGGCGCCGGGCCAGCTTGCCGATGGTGGTGGTCTTGCCGGCCCCGTTCACGCCGATCATCAGGATCACCTGCGGCCGGCCCGGGGCGGCTGCCCGCACCGGAGACTCGCAGACGCGGAGGATCTGGGCTAGTTCCTCCTTTAGGGCGCTGATGAGGACCTCGGGATCGGCGAGTTCGTGGCGCCTCACCCGCGCGGCCATGTCGGCGATGATGCGGCTGGTGGCATCCACGCCGACATCGGCTGTCAGGAGCAGGGTCTCCAGTTCGTCGAGCAAGTCCTGATCGATGCGTTTCCGGCCGCGGATCAGATCCGTGACATCACTATTGAGGACGGCCCGGGTACGCTTCAGGCCATCGCGCAAGCGAGCCAGGAAACCGCCCTTGGCCTTCGGCTGCTCCTTCGCCGGCGATTCGGGCGAAGGGACAGATTCCGTCTCAGCCGCTGTGGTGGCTACCGGTTTCTTTCTGCCAAAACCAAACATAAACAACCGACCTGACACTTGGTTACGTCGAATCCGCGGGAACGATTCCCCCAGGGTCTTGTCAACTCCTGGCCTTAGCGGCCATGCTAGCAAACATTACCGGAGGCGTCTTCCGCGAACCCGTGGTCGCCCGCCTCTTGCGCCTAACCTTTTTAGGGTTGAGATGAGGATGTCTAACTTTTTTTCCGGGTTTGCGATGAAGATACCCACCTGGTCGGTCCTGCTGCTACTCCCACTCCTGCTCGGGACCCTGTCAGCGATTTCCCCGGCCCACGCCAGCCAAGTTCAGGAACGGGTCCTCGGCAACGGGCTCAAGATTCTCGTCAAAGAGGATCGACGCGCACCCATCGTCACCTCCCAGGTCTGGTACAAGGTCGGGTCCAGTTACGAACCTGCTGGACATACCGGGATTTCCCATCTCCTTGAACATATGATGTTCAAGGGCACGGCAAAACTGGCCCCCGGCGAGTTCTCCCGTATCATTGCCGCTAACGGCGGGGACGAAAACGCCTTCACCGGTCGGGACTACACGGCCTATTTCCAGACCCTGGCCGCGGATCGTCTCCCCATCGCCTTCGAACTCGAGGCAGAGCGGATGCGCTTCCTGGCCTTGCCCCCTGCGGAGTTTGTCAAGGAACTGGAGGTCGTCAAGGAAGAGCGGCGTTTGAGCACCGAGGATGATCCCGAGGCCCTGACCTTCGAGCAGTTCAATGCCATGGCCTACGAGGTTTCCCCCTATCGCAATCCGATCATTGGCTGGGCCAGTGACCTGGAGGGGATGCGGGTCGCCGACCTGCGGGACTGGTATCGCCAATGGTATGCCCCGAACAATGCCACCCTGGTCGTGGTGGGGGACGTGGACCCCGAGGCGGTTTTTTCCCTGGCCGAACAATACTTCGGTCCCCTGCCCGCCGAACCCGTCAGCCTGACCAGAAATAGCAACGATCCCCCCCAACGGGGGACCAAACGGATTCAGGTCAAGGCGCCCGCCAAGGAGCCCTATCTGCTGCTGGGCTACAAGACGACGGCGATCAGTCATGCCAGCGAGGCTTGGGAGCCCTATGCCCTGGAGATGCTCGCCTCGATCCTGGATGGCGGTTCGAGCGCCCGCCTCAGTCGTGACCTGATCCGTGGCTCCCATCTGGCGGCCTCCGCCGGGGCCAGTTATAGCGCCTTCACTCGTCTGCCCGGCATGTTGTTGCTGGATGGCATTCCCGCCCAGGGTCACAACATCGAGGAACTGGAACAGGCCTTGCTGGCCCAGTTGCAGCGCCTGCGCGAGGAGCCCGTGGGGGAGGCCGAACTGGAGCGCATCCGCAATCAACTCATTGCCGCCAAGGTTTATGAAAAGGACTCGGTCTACGCCCAGGCCCGTCAGATCGGCAGCCTGGAGACCATTGGCCTGGGCTGGGAGCTGATGGATCAGTACGTCGAGCATCTCAGCCGCATCACCCCGGAACAGATACAGGCCGTGGCCAACAAATACCTGGTTCCTGAAAACCTGACCATTGCCGTCCTGGATCCCCAAGGGCAAACTGCCCCGCCTACCGCCGCCATGCTGCCAGGAGGACTTGCCAATGCCAGCCACTGACCACTTCCTGTCCCGGCTGGCGGTATGGGTCCTCATTCTGGCCACCTTGATTATGAGCCCGCCGCTGCTGGCCGCGCCCACGATCGACACCTGGGAGACGTCTAAGGGCGCCAAGGTACTCTTCGTGGCGGCCCCCGACTTGCCGATGCTCGACCTGCGCATCGTCTTCTCCGCTGGTAGCGCGCGCGATGGCGGCCGGCCAGGTTTGGCCGCGCTGAC
>JAHDND010000036.1 GCA_018435665.1 Candidatus Thiosymbion sp.
CCGACGCTGCCTGACGCGCGGGCGACGCCCGCGGGTCCTGAAATCTTCCAACGGGCGGGCTCTCCGGGCCACCCGTCTCGGCCGGCGCGCTTGGCCCCGGCGAGAAGGCGGCATTATAGCGGCTCGGAGGACGATGTCAAGTCCTCAATCGAGCATCCGGTCAAATCCAGGCATGAGACAGGTCTGGAGTAGGCGCTCAGCCACAAAGGAGAAAGAAGGCGATCAAGATAATAATCTAAATTAAACATGGAGATAGTTATAGCCCAGGCACCCCGGATTAATCACTACCTCATTCTGCTATCGTTTGATGACACCTAGCATCCCGCCTGCCAACAGAGCCGCGCGATTGCCTCATGCGTCGGACACAAGGGTGACGCGAGCAAATCTGCGCCTGCCCACCTGCAGCATGCACTTGACCCCGGGCTCGATCCGCAGGCCCTTGTCTTCAACGGTCTGTCCGTTCAGGCGCACCCCGCCTTGGTCGATCAACCGCATCGCCTCTGAGGTGCTTTTGGCCAGCCCGGCCTCCTTAAGGAGGTTAGTGATACCCAGCCCGTCCACCCTGCCGGGGACCTCAATTTCGGGGATATTTTCCGGAATGGCCCCTTGCTGGAAGCGGGCGATGAAATTTTCCTTGGCCCGACTTGCGGCTGTCTGACCATGAAAGCGCCGGACCATCTCCTCGCCAAGATGGAACTTGATATCGCGGGGATTGACTCCCTCGGCCACGGAGCGGCGCCAGGTAGCGATCTCCTTCAGCGGGATGTCGCTCAGCAGTTCGAGATAGCGCCACATAAGCTCATCCGAGATGGACATGAGCTTGCCGAACATCTGGTCGGGAGGCTCAGAAATCCCGATATAGTTGCCGAGGGACTTGGACATCTTCTGCACCCCATCCAGCCCCTCCAGAATGGGCATGGTGATGACCACCTGGGGCTCTTGCCCATAAGCCGCCTGAAGCTGCCGCCCTACCAGTAAATTGAATTTCTGATCGGTGCCACCCAGTTCGACGTCTGCCCGCAGGGCCACCGAATCATAGCCCTGGACCAAAGGATAGAGAAATTCATGGATGGCGATTGGCTGCCCCGTCTTGAAACGCTTGGAAAAATCGTCGCGTTCGAGCATGCGGGCCACGGTATGACGAGCCGCCAACTGAATCAGGTCCGCCGCCTGCATCTCCCCCATCCAAGCGGAGTTGAACACTACTCGGGTATGCTCGGGACTGAGCATGGAAAAGACCTGCTCCTGATAAGTACGGGCATTATCCATAACCTCCTCTCGACTCAGCGGCTTACGGGTGGCGCTTTTCCCCGTTGGGTCGCCGATCATGCCGGTGAAATCCCCGATGAGGAAAAGAATCTCGTGGCCAAGCCGTTGGAACTGACGCAACTTGTTGATCAGCACCGTATGTCCCAAGTGAAGATCAGGTGCCGTGGGATCAAAACCGGCCTTGATCCGTAGAGGCCGCCCCTCGGCCAGTTTTTTACGCAGGCCATCCTCGACCAGGATTTCTTCCGTTCCCCGGGACAGGATGCTCAACGCATCGTCAACAGCAATCATGGACAGGATCTCCGGCTACAAAAGGGTGCTGATGCTAGTCCTTGCCTACAGAGCAGGGCGTCATCAGAGGGGGCTGGAAACTCGGAAGGATAAAGTGGTTTCCAGGTCAGGCGCTTAAGGGTTAGACTACCACGTCTGATTTTCCTGAAATTTCGACAAGAGTCGCTTCTCGGTAATGTACGATTACAAGTATCGCCAAGTCGAATCCAGTTACAGGAAGCGTAAACGCCGTCTATTCTTGCCGATGGCCCTGGTGTTCGTCACCGCCCTAGCGCTCGGCCTGGCGCTCATTTATCTACCTGGCTGGATTCAGGGGCTGTCGGGTAACAATGGAGATATGAACCAAGACCTGAACCGGAATGTCATCCCCTTGACCCTTCCGCCCAGGCCCGTGGATTCATCCCCGAAGTGAATGCCTTCCTCGGGGGTTAGGGCGATGGCCATCCTCAGTGAAAGCGTCTCGCCATCAGGCGGAGAAAGAGGAGCCGCAGCCGCAAGTGGTAGTCGCATTGGGATTACGAATCACAAATTGTGCACCCTGCAGTCCCTCGGTGTAATCGATCTCTGCCCCCATGAGGTATTGCATACTCATCGGGTCGACGACCAATTTCACCCCATCCGTGACCACCTCCGTATCGCCGTCCTGAAGCACCTCCTCGAAGGTGAAACCGTACTGAAAGCCGGAACAGCCCCCACCTTGAATATAGACGCGGAGCATAAGGCTGGGGTTACCTTCCTCGGTGATGAGATTGGCTACCTTGGCGGCGGCCGCGGAGGTGAAAATCAGCGGGGATTCCGGGGAGGAAGCAGTGGTCATGGGTTAGAGCCTCAGTGGTAGACGGGATAGGAGGTTGGAGAAATGCGCTTGCGACGACCATTATTCAAGGCTGGGAAGATGAGGGAACCAAGTCATTCTCTCCACCCGCAGCGAGGGGGCCGGCAGGAGCGCCAACCCCGGGGTCCAGGTGGACCAGCCCCCCCTGGACCTCCGCCCCATCGTCAATCGTCAGCGCACCGTAATAGAGGGTCCCGGAAATTCGCGCTCCGGCCGCCAGCAGGGCCCGTTCACTGGCATGAACGTCACCTTCCACTCGGCCATCGAGCACCACAAAGGGTGATTCCAGATTCCCCTGGATGATACCGGTAGCGGAGAGGGTCACCGCAGCCTCACCCGTAGGCGCAATTCCGGCGATGACGTTGCCAAGAACATGCCCATCGATATGGAGCCCACCGACAAAACGCACGTTACCCTCGATCCGCGTTCCCTTGCCGATCAGCGTTTCATAGGGAGGGAAGCTGAATTTCTTCTTTTTGCCCATCCCTATCCTGCTGGTGGCCTTGCCACTTCTGGGGGAGTATCGGATCGGATCTCGGGCTGGAGTGGCCAAGGAAAGGACTCACTTGTCGGGATAAGCATCTTGCTCAAGGGTTCGATCTCGATCAACACCCCCTGGGCCTCAACCGCGGACGGAACTTTCAGCCTTCCCTCCACCTGCTGAAAATGTTTGAATTTCAGCTTTGAACCCTCCGGTGATGAGCCGGGAAGCGGATCTACCGCCAGTTCCAGGGGCGAGTCATTGCCCCAGCCGATCAGCTTGATCTTCACCCTGGCCAGGGATTCCGCGTAATCCGGGATCAATTGCCTGACCGTAAAACTGTAAGCGAAGATTCCCTCCTCCGCCGTGGGCGCCAGGCCAAAATCCTGAATCCGCAGAATTCCCCCTCCTCCTTGGCGAATCATGCGGTTGAGCGCGGATAAATCCTTCTCCAACGCCAGTCTCTGTTCCTGCTCCTGCTTCAGCCCTTCCTGGGCGGCGAGCAAGGTATCCTGATCGAGACGCTGACTACGTTCAAGCGCGGCCTTATCCATCCGCAACGCCTCAACCTGCTCCATCAACGAGAGGTTTTCCCGCGTCAGGGTGTCCATCAGCGCCGTCAGGCTCCTGGCCTCTTCTCGGGTCACGTGGACACCAGCAAGAAAGGCCCCAATGATTATCACCAACACCGAGGCACCCAGTATCAACCTGCTCGTCCACCCCCATCCGGGGTGCAGGACGATACGGGGAGAGGGTACGCGCCAAGTCTTGGTCATGGCCATTGACCCTCAGGGCAGCAAGGCCAGGTCCTCCAGGGCCAGGGTCTCCTCAAAGGCAAACATCAGGTTCATGTTCTGAATGGCCTGACCGGCCGCGCCTTTGACCAGATTGTCGATGACGGACTGCACGACGGCAATTCCTTGTCCCAGGGGTTCGGTGACCGCGATTCGGCAGTAGTTGGAACCCCGGACTGATCGGGTATCCGGACAGGCACCGGCGGGCATGACATCCACGAAGGGCTCGTCGTGATAGCGGGTCCGATAGAGGTCCTGTAGGTCGTAACCGGGTTCTCCCAGCCGGGCGTACAGGGTCGCCTCAATACCCCGAATCATTGGCAGCAGGTGGGGCACGAAGGTGAGACGCAGATCCGTCCCCAGGACAGACGCGAGGTTTTGGGCGATTTCCGGCTGATGGCGATGCCCCCCCACGCCATAGGCCTTGAAGCTCTCGCCCACCTCGGCCATGAGCATACCCACACTGGCCTTGCGCCCGGCACCGCTGACCCCTGACTTCACGTCGGCCACTAGCCAGTCCGGATCAACCAGACCCTGTTCGAGCAGCGGCAGGAAACCCAGGGTCACGGCCGTGGGATAGCAGCCGGGATTGGCGATCAGGCGGGCACTACGGATCGCCTCACGATGAATCTCGGGCAACCCGTAGACGGCCTCCGCCAGAAGTTCGGGGCAGGCATGAGGCATGTCATACCAGTGCTCCCAGACCTTGGGATCCTTGAGCCGGAAATCAGCCGCTAGATCGATCAGCTTGACCCCTCGGTCAAGCAGGGCCGGCGCCATTTTCATGGCCGTGCCATTAGGGGTCGCAAAGAAGACCAGGTCACATTCCCCCAGCCGACCCGGGTCAGGTTCGGTAAAGGCAAGGTCAACCCGTCCGCGCAGATGGGGAAAGAGATCGGCGACGGCCAGCCCAGCCTCACCCCGTGAGGTAATGGCAGACAGGGTTACCCGGGGATGGCGGGCCAGCAGGCGAAGGAGCTCCGCACCCGTGTAACCGGTTCCGCCAACGATACCAACTCTGATCATGGTGTTGCGGGGCCTTGCTGATGTGTCATTCGCCTTGGCGACCAAGCCGATTGACGACAACCGGTGGATGGCCAGTCAGTTGGAGATTACGGGCCGCGCCTGGAAACAGGCGCGGCGAAGCCGTGACGCGAAAAAAGCTTGACTTATCCGCAACCGCCGCCACTGGAGCCGCAACCACCACACCCCCCGCCCATGTTGGGCAGGTTATTGAAGACGAAGGTAGCGGCACCATCCCCCCGATCGACGAAATCGATCTCGACACCGCGCAAGTAGGGCAAGGTGCCGTCATCAACGATGACCTTGAAGCCATCAAAGTTCATGACGCCATCGTTATCGTTGATGCTATCGGTAAAGGTCATGCCAAAACTGATGCCGCTGCACCCACCCGGGGTGGCGAAAACACGCACGCCCTGGATAGTCTCCTCAACCTGCGCAAAAAGTTCGCCCATCTTGCTCTGGGCCGGAAGGGTCAGGGACAGATCTCGATCTGTGAGGGCCGCCAACATGGATTGATCTCCAAAAAAGCCAAGGATTTGACTCAAGAATATCAAAGAACCCGCAGCCATGCCAGCAGGCCGCTGTTCTCCGGAACCGAGAGAATCATGCGGAAATCCTTCCTCCGCTCAAGGTATGGCATCTTCGTAAAGACCCAGGCACATCACCCCCACCGAGCTGCCTTAAATAAAGTAGGCCCTGCAGAAGGCGGTCCGCTCCCTGGAAAACGTCCGTCATGGCCCGGCCTTGCCACGGAGTTCAAGATTTGCCTGCAAAAGGTTATAAAATTGCACCTTTTACCCCGCCTTTTGCCTGGGACATGTCAGATTCTTCAGATCTATCTCCCGTCCTCCTGTGTATCGGTGGCCACGACCCAACGGGTGGCGCCGGCATCCAGGCGGATGCCGAAGCCGCCCGCGCCGCCGGCATCCATGCGGCAACGGTCATTTCCTGTATGACGGCCCAGAACACCGCGGGCATTCGCGATCTTTGGCCTCAGGACCCGGCACAGATAGAGTCCCAGTGCCGGCTGATCCTCGCGGATAGCCAGGTCAACGCCATCAAGCTGGGCCTGATCGGTAGCTCACGCCTCGCCCGCTGGCTCTGTCAATTCGTCGATGAGCATCCGGACCTTCCCCTCGTTCTGGACCCCGTCCTTGCCTCGGGCGCGGGACAATCCGTCGTCGATGCCGATTTATTCAACCAGATACGCCATCACCTCCTTGGCCGCTGCTTGCTGGCAACACCGAACCTCCCCGAGGCTCGGGCCCTCAGCGGGGCCCAGGCCCCCGAGGACTGCGCCCGGGTCATCCTGGCCAGTGGTTGCCGCTGGGTCCTGATCACCGGCACCCACGCCGAGACGGCCGAGGTCACCAACCATCTCTATGGCCATGACGGCAGCCACCAGGCCTGGCGTTGGCTGCGTCTGCCCCATAGCTACCACGGCTCGGGCTGCACCCTAGCCAGCGCCATCGCCGCGCGCCTGGCCCTGGGGCAGCCCATGGTTCCGGCCGTCGCCGCGGCTCAGGAGTTCACTTGGCACAGCCTCCAGACGGCCACGCGGACCGGCCGGGAACAATGGACGCCCAACCGCCTTTTTCGCCTCGAACCTCCCCTCGGGGCATGGTGCCAGCCGGCGCTGACATTCGACCCTGAGGTTTCAGTGATCGCCAGAACCTCGACTTCGACTCATGGCGCCGGGCACGCGGCTCAGACCCGTAGCGTTGCCGCCCCTGACCACACTGAAAACGATTCGTACCGGGATAAACGACCATGATCCCCCTGCACGGTCTCTACGCCATCACCCCGGAAGGACCGCAGCACGACCTAGTGGACCTGGTGGCCAAGGCCCTGTGGGGCGGTGCCCGACTGATCCAATATCGCGACAAAGGCCCGGACCCGTCCCGTCGCCTCACCCTGGCCAAGACCCTGGGTGAGCTTTGCCAGGCCGCTGGCGCCCTGTTCATTGTCAACGACGATCCCGATCTCGCCGCGGCCTGTGGGGCCCACGGCGTCCACCTCGGCCGTGACGACCCCGACCCGGCCGGAGCCCGCGCGCTGCTGGGTCCAAGGGCCATCATCGGCGTTTCCTGTTACAACCGCCTCGACCTGGCCCACGCGGCTCAAGCCAAGGGGGCTGACTATGTGGCCTTCGGTCGTTTCTATCCGTCCGGCACCAAGCCCTTGGCCGTCCAGGCCAGCCTGGACCTGTTGCGCCAGGCCCGCCACGAACTCCATCTGCCGCTGGTTGCCATTGGCGGCATCACCCCGGACAATGCCCCGTCCTTGATTGCCGCTGGCGCTGACCTGCTCGCGGTAGTGAATGGCGTCTTCGCCGCCCCCGACGTGAGCGCCGCCGCCCGGGCCTTCGACAACCTCTTTGTCCAATCTGGCGACTAGCCTCATCCCTCGACCCGCCCCCCCGACCTCGCACCCTCTGACTAGGAGAAAAATGCGCCATGTCCCGATCCCATGAGCTCTTCGCCGCCGCTCAGCGCCACATCCCCGGGGGTGTCAACTCCCCGGTGCGCGCCTTCCGCAGCGTCGGCGGGGACCCGGTCTTCTTCGAGCATGCCACCGGCCCTTACCTCTTCGATGCCGACGGCCAGCGCTATATCGACTATGTCGGTTCCTGGGGCCCCATGATCCTGGGCCATGCCCACCCCGAGGTCATCGCCGCCGTGAGCGAGCGCATCCAGTCCGGCCTCTCCTTTGGCGCCCCCACCGAACTCGAGACCCGAATGGCGGATAAGGTCTGCGAGCTAGTGCCTTCTATGGATATGGTGCGCATGGTCAGTTCGGGCACCGAGGCCACCATGAGCGCCATCCGTCTGGCACGTGGCTTCACGGGTCGCGACCGGCTGGTCAAGTTCGAGGGTGGCTATCATGGCCATGCCGACTCGCTGCTGGTCAAGGCCGGCTCGGGCGCCCTCACCCTGGGTGAGCCCAGCTCCCCCGGCGTCCCCGCCGCCCTGGCCGAACTGACCCTGACCCTCGCCTATAACGACCTGGACCCGGTGCGTGACCTCTTCGCCCATCTGGGGAACGAGATCGCCTGCATCATCGTCGAGCCCGTGGCGGGCAACATGAACTGCATCCCGCCGGTCCCGGGTTTCCTGGAGGGCCTGCGGGAGATTTGTGATGCCCACGGCGCCTTGCTGATCTTCGACGAGGTCATGACCGGTTTTCGGGTAGCCCTCGGGGGTGCTCAGGCCGTTTACGGGGTCTCCCCGGACCTCACGACCCTGGGCAAGATCATCGGGGGCGGCATGCCAGTGGGCGCCTTTGGCGGCCGTCGCGAGGTGATGGAAAAAATCTCCCCCTTGGGACCGGTCTATCAAGCCGGCACCCTCTCCGGTAACCCGGTGGCCATGACCGCCGGCCTCAAGACCCTGGAACTGATCTCCGCGCCCGGTTTCTACGAGGACCTGGGGGCCAAGACCCGCAAACTGACGGATGGGATGAAGGCCGCTGCCCGGGCTGCTGGCATCCCCCTGACGACCAACCAGGTCGGCGGCATGTTCGGTCTCTTCTTCACCGAGGCGGAGCAGGTCAAGGATTACGCCGGGGCCACCGCCTGCGACGTGGCCCGTTTCCGCACCTTCTTCCACGCCATGCTGGCCCGCGGCCAGTACCTGGCCCCCTCGGCCTTTGAGGCGGGGTTTGTCTCCGCCGCTCATCACGAGGCAGACATCGAGGCCACGCTGAGCGCCGCGGCGGAGAGCCTGAGCGGCTTGGGGTGACAGCCCCCGCGGGGCTGGCCATGCACTTGAAGAGGATAACCGGCATCATGCATCCCAATTTCTGGCACCAGCGCTGGCTCAAGGGTGAGACCGGATGGCATCAGGAGGAGATAAACCCCCATCTCCAGGCCTTCTGGCCCCCCCTCAGTATCACCGCCGGGGCCAGGGTCCTCGTGCCCCTCTGCGGCAAGAGCCGGGACATGCTGTGGCTGGCGGGCGAGGGCTATCGCGTCCTGGGGGTCGAGATCAGCCCCCTGGGCGTGGAGGCTTTTTTTGCCGAGAACGGTCTGAGCCCCGAGATCAGCGACGCGCCACCCTTTCGCCGCCACCGGGTCGACGAACTGGAAATCCTCTGCGGGGATTTCTTCGATCTTCGACCCGAGCAGGTGACGGGTGTGACGGCCCTGTTCGACCGCGCCTCCCTGATCGCCCTGCCCCCCGCGATGCGCCCAGCCTACGTTCGCCACCTGCACGAGCTGTTGCCGGCCGGGGCACAAGTCAATGGCCTGCTGGTGACCCTCGATTACGAGCAAACGGAATGGCCAGGCCCGCCCTTCGCCGTCACCCCCGCCGAGGTGAACGACTTGCATGGCGGCCATTTTCATATCCAGGAACTGGCGGCCCTGGATCTGCTGGCCATGACTCCGCGCTACCGGGAGCGGGGACTGTCGCGCATGATGGAACGGGTTTACCGGCTCACCTCAAAAGCCACGACAGCCCCTGATTCCTGAACAACACTGAATCCCTCCGATGGATGCCGTCAGCGGCCCCCCAGATGGTCATCATTCAGCCCTCACAGCTGTAAGTTAGTTTCCCCAGCACAAGCCACTGGTTTTCCTGCTCCCCTTGGCGGCGGAGGGTTCGTTAGAGAGGATCTGAATGGTTACCCCCGATGAGGGACAACCGTTGAATTGAGGTTATCTGTCATGCATCAAAATCCGCCCAGCTCACTGCTTTAGCACGGGTTGCGACCTGTACGAATGAAACTTATCGCACTGATATATATATGATTTAATTGACCGTAATTCCTACGCCTTGACTGGGAATAGGGAATACCCTTAGAATAACCACCTCCTGACGTAATGAATTGTCAAGAGAGGATCATCGTCATGAACCTGGATGCCCGCACCCTGATTCTGACGGCCAGTCTGATGGCCAGTGCCCCAATGAACCTGGTATCGGCCCACCCGACTCCTGATTCCCCGACATCCGTCGTCCAGGACGAGGATCTGGACAATGGCCCAAACCTGGCCAAAGGAGAGGGAGACAGTCAGCCCCCCAAGAACAATCGGGTCGAAACCAAAAAACAGCGCGCGCTGAAAACCAAAACCACCAAGGGAAGCAAAACCCAGGACGCGGAACTTCAGTGCCTGGCCCTCAATATCTATCATGAGGCCGGCGCCGAGTCCTATCTCGGCAAGCAGGCGGTAGCTGCCGTGACCCTGAATCGGGTCAAGTCAAACGCCTTTCCCACCTCGGTCTGTGGCGTGGTCAAGCAGCGCAACAAGAAAAGCTGCCAGTTCTCCTGGGTATGCCAGCGCCCCCACGCCCAGCCAGAGAAAGACTCCGATGCCTGGGAGGATGCCCTGGAGATAGCCCACAAGACCCTGAAGGGCCAACATCAGGATCCGACCCGGGGAGCCCTGTATTTTCACGCCACCCATGTCAAACCTGACTGGTCCCGGGTCCACAAAAAGACCACCCGCATCGGTGGGCACATCTTCTACAAGCCGGCGAAAAAAGCCGCTTGATCGTGACGGCCATTCCAGTCCCCGGCCTTGCGCTACCTGTCGGCCGCAGGGAGCATCCCTCCCTTAATCGCCCACGGAATGGCCCTTGATTCCAACCGGCCAAGGGCTTCAGGATATCCCTGTCGTCTCTTTCTCGGCGGTTTCCAGCATGTCCAACCCTCGTCTTACCGGTGCCAGCCTCTTCTTCGATACCCTCGTCGATCTCGGCGTGGAATACATCTTCGGCCACACCGGTGGCGCCGTCATTCCCCTGCATGTGGAACTAAACAAGCGCATGCGTCGGGGGCAACCTTCCCCCCGTTTCATCCTCTGCCGACAGGAAGGGGGGGCCGGACACGCGGCCGAGGGCTATGCCCGCACCAGTGGTCGGGTCGGGGTCGCCCTGGCCACCTCGGGACCTGGGGCCACCAATCTGGTCACCCCCATCGCCGACGCCTACAAGGACTCCATCCCGACCCTCTTCATCACCGGCCAGGTGCCCAGCTTCGCCATCGGTACCGATGCCTTTCAGGAGGTCGATACCCTGGGCATCACCCGGCACATCTCCAAGCACAACTACCTGGTCAAGGATATCCGCGACCTGGAATGGGTGCTGCGGGAGGGTTTTGCCCTGGCCCAGAGTGGCCGGCCGGGCCCCGTGGTGGTGGACATCTGCAAGGACGTACAACTGGCTCATGCCGGCCACGCCAACCGCTCCCACCCTCGTGTCCGCCATCGGGAATCCCAGGCCTTCGATGCCACCCGGGCGGAGACCATCCTCGAGGCCCTGACCACGGCCCAGCGCCCGGTCATCAAGGCCGGCGGCGGCATCATCCATGCCGAGGCGGCCCTGGCCTTGCAGGCCTTCGCCGAGCGGTTCGAGGTCCCGGTCACCACCACCTTCAATGCCCTGGGCGCCATCCCCTTTCAACACCCCCATTACCTGGGGATGCCAGGCATGCATGGCTCGATACCCGCCAACTATGCCCTGCGCGAGGCGGACCTGATCCTGACCCTCGGCGGCCGTTTCGATGATCGGGTGGCGGTCAAGGACTTTGCCAAGGGCAAGCGCATCGCCCACATCGACATCGATCCCTCGGAGTTGGACAAACGTATCCGCAGCGACCTGTCACTGACCGCGGACTTGAAGGACTTTCTGGACTATGGCCTGGCCAGCGGCCGGTCTGCCCGGCACCCGGAATGGCTGGCGCGCGTCGCCACCTGGCGCACCCAGATGCCCAAACCCTATCTCCAGTCCGAACACATCAAGCCCCAGGCGGTGATCGAAGCACTCTCCAGTCTGACCGGAGGCGATGCCACCCTGGTCACGGGCGTCGGTCAACACCAGATGTGGGCGGCCCAGTACTATCGCTTCTCCCGTCCCCGGCAGTGGATCAGTTCGGGGGGACTAGGCACCATGGGCTTTGGCCTGCCCGCGGCGATCGGCGCCTGGTATGCCAACCCGGACAAGCCTGTGGTACTCATCGACGGTGACGGCAGCTTTCAGATGAACATCCAGGAACTGGGGACCATCGCCGCCAATCGCATTCCGGTGAAGATGTTCGTGCTCAACAACAGCTTCCTCGGCATGGTAAGGCAGTGGGAAGACATGATGGACGAAGGCCATCACTACGAGACCTGCCTGGCCCGGAGTGCCGAATGCAAACCCGACTGCACCCTGACGGACCCCGCCTGCCGCCGTCAGATACCTGATCTGCTGGGCCTGGAACAGGTGTATCCCCGGATTCGCACCTCACGCCTCACCGATACCGCTCATCTCTGGAACGGCATCAGCGCGGCCCTGGCCGAGCCGGGCCCGGCCCTGGTGGACATCTGGATCGAGAAGACCGAAGACGTCCTGCCCATGGTCCAGCCGGGCCACGGCTTGAGCCAGATGATTGAATAGGGTCCAAAGCAATCCTGGGGTCTGAAACACCCTCGTATCAGTGGCGCATCTTTACCTTGGCGTGAAACTCACGACAAAGCACTCATATTCTGGAGCATGGCGCGCCACCTCATGCCAGTTCATGCCAGTTAGCCAAACTCGTCGAAACCCGCCCGCCGGTACCAATTACGGGCCTCTTCCGGATTTCGCTCGATCCCCCGTCCCTCTTCGTACATCATCGCCAGGGTCGTCTGTGAACCGGCCAGCCCCTGTTCGGCAGCCAGGCGGAACCAATGGACGGCCAGGGCGTGATCCTTGTCGGTGCATTCACCTTCCATGTACATGAATCCCAGGCCATGCTGAGCGATATCCAGGCCAGCCTCAGCGGCCGCCTTCATGTAGCGAAAGGCAAGATCGCGGTTCTCGTGCATCCCCAGGCCATTCTGGGCCATGATCGCCATGCGGTATTGAGCCTGGGGATCGCCGGCCTCGGCCAGGGGGGACAGCAAACCCGCGGCCCGGGCAAAATGCTTGGCCTCGAAGGCAGCAATGCCGCTCCCGATTTCCATGTCATAGTTAGTAATTTTATCGCTCATGCTGACATCCAACATTAGTTGCGGATTGACCGCGTGGAAACTCTAGGCCCGGGGTGATTTTCGCCGGGAGTCGTATGGAATTGTGGGCCCTGCGCGGCAAATCAAAGCCCAAGGGCGTTCAAAGCCCCAAGCCGGTGAGCGGCTGTTTACCGCCCTTTACCCTCCTGGCGATCGGGTCGAGGACCTTCCCCCAACTCCAGCCAGGCGATCCAGTGGGCCAAGAGGACCGGATTGGCGGCCGCCACGGCCAGGCGCGGGTTCAGCGACAGTTCGTTGATCACTGGCTCCCCACCTAGCTCATGTAACTGGCTATGGACCCCCGCCTCACGGGCGATGAGGCGTCCGGCGGCGTAGTCCCACAGTCGCTGACCACCGTGCAGGTAGAGCCGGGCCCGGCCCGCCGCCAGCCAGCACCATTCCAGGGCGACGGAGCCCAGGCTGCGCAGCGAGCGATAGGGTGCCCCGGCCCCAAGACGTGCCAGCAGCGACGCCGGCAACCGCTTGAGGTCGACGATCGCCAGACAGTCCCCTAAGTCCGTGCCGGCGAAGGGCGGGGCCAACGGCATACCGTTCAACCAGGCACCGGACCCGCGCTCCGCGGCGAAGCACTCGTCCCGCACCGGGTCCAGCACTAGCCCCAGCCGCGTCTGCCCCCCGTGCAGGAGGGCCAGGGAAATGCAGAAATAGGGGAAACCGCCCGCGTAATTGCTGGTGCCGTCCAGGGGATCCAGGCACCAGATCCCCCCCTCCGCACTGGCTAGCAGTGCTCGCTGCTCCTCGGCGGGCATCTCTTCTCCCAGCAGGGGGACACCGGGAAAGGCCTGGGCCAACTCGGCGCGGATGATGGCTTGAACCCCCAGATCCGCCTGAGTGACCAGGCTGCCGTCGGCCTTGGCCTGGGCCGCGACGTGCTGGAAGCGGGGTATAATCTCGCGGGCCGCGGCGGCGCGCAGCATCTCGCTGAGGACAGTCAATTCCGGACTCATGGCATTCTTGGCCCACATTTGCGGTGCTACAGCAGGCATCATAGCGCGGAAGCCCCCCTGGCCCGGGGAAAATGCCCGCCATCCATGGCGACGCTCACAGTCGGCATTTGCTAGACTGATTCTCCCTGAATTGGCCTGATCGAGGTCAGTCACAGGTATCCATCACTTGTTCATCTCCCGCGAGAACCATCCCATGACCCGAGCCTCTGGCCCTGCCCGGGCATTGCTGGCGTTGCTGGCGTTGCTGGCAGGCACGGTACCCGTGGCCGCCGAGGACGTCAGCGCCGCGCCGCGCGCGGCCATGGCTGAGGCCATGGCGAAGATGATGGAGGCGATGGGCTTCCTGGGTCCCGCCCTGCCCGGATCCATGCCCAGTCCCGTCCCCGGGGTGATGCCCGGCATGATGCCCACACCCCTGCCAGGCAATATGCCGGTCACCACCGATCCTAAGAGCCTCATGGACCAGGGTCTGGAAAAGGGTGGCGCCGCCCTGCAACAGATGACCGAGGGCATGAAGCTGCCCGACTCAGCGGGGAGTTTCATGCCCTGGGCTACTCCCTCCCGCCTGGATGGCGTCTGGGAAGGACGGAACGGGGAGTTGCTGATCGTCCAGGGCAAGCGTTTCCGCATTTATCCCGGGGCCAGTCACTATGTGGATGGCTACATCCAGCTACAAGGGGACCGCCTGGCCCTGTACAACCCCGGTAATGAGCACATTCGTCCCTTTGAATTTGCCGAATCCGAGGGGCGGCTTGCTATGCGGGACCCGTCCGGCACCCTCTTCCTCTACCGGCGGTTGTGGCTCGATCAACCCACCACTGAACCGACCGCGACCCCGCAAGGGACCGAGCAGCGCGCGAAGTAATACCCGCCAGCAGACGCAGGTCAGCCCAGCAGCAGCTTGGCCGCCATCAGCAACAGCAGGGTGCCGAAGATACGGCTGAGTAGGGGTACGGGCAGCCGATGTGCCAGCCGGGCGCCAAGGGGCGCCATGGGCACGCTGGTGATCAGGATCCCCAGCACCGCTGGCCAATAGACGAAGCCCGTGCTCATCGCGGGCAAACCCTCCCGCCCCCAGCCGCTGATCACGAAGCCCAGGGCCCCGGCTAGGGCGATGGGCACCCCGCAGGCGCTGGAGGTCGCCACCGCCTGGCGTAAGTCCAGGCCCGTCCGGACCAGATACGGCACAGTCAGGGTACCGCCACCAATGCCGACGATGGCCGAGAGGGCGCCGATGCCGCCTCCGGCCAGGGCCATGCCCCACTTCCCCGGACGGGTCTGATGCGTGCCTTGCCGCCGGGGCCATAACATCCGCACCCCGACGTAGCACAGAAAGCCGCCAAAGAGGCGTTGCAGCCCGACCTGGGGCAGGAGGGCAGCGATGGCCGCGCCTGCCCAGGCGCCAAGGATAATGCCAGGTACCAGGCGCAGGAACAGGTCCCACTGCACGGCGCCACGCCGGTGATGAGCCAGGGTGGAAGACCAGCCGGTCCCGATGATGCTGGCCAGGGAGGTACCCACCGCCAGATGGGCGAGCCATGCGGGGGCAAACCCCAGATGCCCAAAGACCAGGATCAGCGCGGGCACGATGATCACCCCCCCGCCGACCCCCAGAAGCCCTGCCAGAAGCCCGGATAGGATCCCGGTCCCCAGGTAGGCCAGCATCTCAGTGAGCACCATCGCGCCCCCCCGCCGCTGTCCGGCACAGGGCGAGCGCTGCCCCCCTCCCCCTGCCCCCCCCACCTAGCCGACCTGTCCGGTCAAGACCCAGGAAGACGCCCAAGAATATTAGTACTTGCTCATATAACCAAAAAAATATATTCTTAGGTGTAGACAGATTAACCACTCGGCTGCCCCGTATCATGTTGTACCGATTCACCCTGATTCTGCTTCTGGCCCTGGTGGCTCCTGGGACTATGGTAGCAGCGGAAGGTGATTATGATTGGGCCCGCATCGGCGCTGAGGCGCGGGAACGGGGACAGCCTGTCGCCCTTCTGGTCACGGGGCCGGACTGTGGCTACTGCGAACGCCTGCACCGGGAGTTTCTCGACAATCCCGCCAGCGGCGGCACCCTCGCAAATGGGGCGATCATCCGGGAAATCTCCCGGGATACGGGCGGAAAGGTCACTGACTTCGACGGCGAACGCATCCGCACCCGCCTCTTCCTGGCGCGTTATGAGATCTTCGCCACCCCTACCCTCCTCTTCCTTAGCCCTGAGGGTAAGTTGCTCGCCCCGGCCCTGGTTGGCTTTAACGGGCCCCAGGCCTACGGCGAATTGGTTGCCACCCGCCTGGCCCATGCCAGTCAGAACCTGGCCAGTGGCGATCGGCCCAGCCAGGCCATGTTAGCCAGCGGCAAGTAGCACGGTGGGTTGAGCACCCCCTGAGACCCCGCCAGTCGCCAACCATCAGAGTCAGCGCTTGGGCGCTTGAGGCCCCGATATGGGCGCTTATTCAACGCCCCAATAAGCTCATGATGGTCCAGGAACGCTGACTGACATTCACCCGGCTTCAAACCAACTCCGCTATCCCCGGGTCGGCTGGTTGCCTCCTTGCATTCTGACTCACAAGCGGCCGCGCAGATCGCGGAGCCGGAAGCCCCGCCAGGACTCTCCGCCGTCCGGGGTCAAGCCCTTGGCCAGTCCCAGGACCCGGAATCGCTCGCCCATGGCAGCGGGCAGCACCAACTGCTTGGCGCCAAGCACCAGCTTCAGGCCCTCGTCATCGCCCACCCCCGGTCCGTTCAGGCGTTCCGCCAGCAGTTCATCCAAACCCAGGGCAAGGAGGAAGTGGGCCTGGGTGGTGTACCCCGCCAGTTCCAGGCCCGCCGCCTGACCCGCTCTGGCCACCGCCGAGAAATCCACATGGGCGGTGATGTCCTGGAGACCCAGATGGGCATAAGGGTCACCGTGGGCCTGGTGGCGGTAATGACAGATTAGGGTCCCCATGCTCCGCTCGGCCCGATAATAATCGGTCTCCTCATAGCCGTAGTCGATCAGGATCATGAGGCCCTGACGCAGGGAGTCGGCCAGCGCCCCCAGCCAGGGTCCCAGACGGAGATTGACCTCGGAGGTGTACCCAGGCATCCGCGCCAGACCGCGGGCCTGGAGACACGCCACCGCCAACGCCAGGGCCGGGTCTTCTGGTGACGCCAGCACCTCCGCCCAATCCTGTTCCTCCCCGGTGGCGGGCGGGCGAACCCGGTATTCGACCGGCTGACCCTCGGCGTCGATTCGAAACCGGCTGACCGGCATGGCGTCCATGACCTCGTTGGCCACCAGGACCCCGGTAAACGCCGGTGGCAGACCGGTGAGCCAGTGCATGTGGCCGATCAGGTCGGGGTGGCGGGCGGCCAGCAGGTCCCGCTGGCGCTCACGCAACTCCGCCCCCGGCTCCAGGATCAGATAGCGCCTCGGCAGGCAATCCGCCCTCTTGAGACCCTCCAGGATTTGCGCGGCCAGTTCGCCATTGCCGGCCCCCAACTCCAGAATCTCTCCCCCACCCAACGCCATCAACACCTCCTGGCACTGGCGGGCCAGACAGAGGCCGAAGAGGGGCGAGAGGTCAGGGGCGGTGATGAAATCCCCCCCCGGCCCGAATTTTTTGGCGCCGGCCACATAGTAGCCAAGCCCGGGGGCATAAAGGGCGAGTTCCATGAAGCGGTCGAAGGGCAGACTACCGCCGCTCGTCGCCGCCTCGGCCCGGATCCGCTTGGCTAACTGGCGACTGTGGGCCAGGGCGGCGAGGTCCTCCCCTGCCGGGGGCCCGTTGCCGGAGGAAATTTGCGCGGCGGCGGAAAACGGCATCGTTGGGGTCGGATAGTCGCTAAAATTCAAGATAACCCATGATACAGGCAGACCCGCCCTTGGCCCAGACACCCCCTCCCCCGCCCCAGATTTCCCCCACGTGCCTGGCCGGCAAGGTCGCCCTGGTCACCGGGGCCGCCCATCGCATCGGCGCGGAGATTGCCCGGACCCTCCATGCCGCGGGGGCGGATATCGCCCTCCACTATCGCCGCTCGGCGGCCGGCGCTCAGGCCCTGCAACGGGAGCTGGAACAAATCCGGCCGGGCTCCGTCCTGCTCCTCGAGGCCGACCTGCACCATTGCCAGGGCTTCCCCAACCTGATCGCCCGCATTCGGGCCTTCCGCGGCCGCCTCGATATCCTCATCAACAATGCCTCCAGCTTCTACCCCACCCCCTTCGGTGAGGTGACGGAATCCCAGTGGGATGACCTCCTGGCCTCCAACCTCAAAGGGCCCTTCTTCCTTGCGCAGGCCGCCGCTCCCCTGCTGCGCGCGGCCCGGGGCAGCATCGTCAACCTGGTCGACATCCACGCCGAACGGCCTCACAAGGATCACCCCGTCTATTCCATCGCGAAGGCCGGCAATGCCATGATGGTCAAGGCCCTGGCCCGGGAACTGGGACCGGAGATCCGGGTCAATGGCATTGCGCCCGGCATCATCCTCTGGCCTGCGGGGGAGGGACCCGCCCAAGCCATCAAGGCCGAACTTCTGGGCCGGACGGCCTTGGGACGACCGGGGTCGCCGACAGACATCGCCCGAGCGGTCCTCTTTCTGGTGCGTGAGGCGGATTACATCACCGGCCAGGTGATTGCCGTCGATGGCGGGCGAACCCTCCAACAATGATCCTCCGTTCCCGCCCCGCGCCTTTGATTAGACCAACTCAATAAATTTCAGCATGATAGAATCGTTCAGTGGCGAAAATTTACCGACGCTGGGAGCGAATAAACGTTAGAATTTGCTTAAATAGCCGTCGCCCCTCTGCCTGGCTCCCCAGGTCCAGCCTCATTGCTCAGGGGGTATCGGCCCAGGAAGGTGTCAGCCACCGCCCGGCCGTTCCCAAGGCGGGTCGCTCCTCCCCATCCCCCCACATCCGCGACCGGTTATCACTATCGGACCCACCAACCCAGGCCCGCGTAACAGAACCCCGACGAGCAGGACTCCATGACGGAAGAAGACAACAAACCCGGCCGTGCGGTTGACGATGCCATCCTTCACCAGCAATACCGCCGGGCACTCAGTTCCTTCGAGGGCATCATCCTCAGCGAGATCGAACTCACCCGCACCCTCGGTAACCGGCTGAATTACGCCATCCAGGCCGGTACCTTCATCCTGGCCGCCATCTCCATCTCGCTCTCCTTGCTGCTCTTTACCCTGACCTCCCAGGTCTCGCGCATCTCGGGGGTCGTCGATGGCATGAAAGAGCACTTCATCTCCGTCAGCAACCAGATGACGGCGATTAACGGCCACATGGATTCAATTGAAAAGCGCGTCGCGCTCCTGGAAAGCTTTGACTACCGCACCGCGGTCATGGACGTGGAGATGGGCAACATCCTGGCGGACATGAATCAGATGCGCACCAATGTCGACGGCATCGATGCCACGCTGGCCACGGTGCGCGGCCATATTGCCAATGTCTCCTTCAACATGGATCTGATGAACAAGGAGGTGCAGATCATGAGCACGGAGATGGGCCAGATGGCCAAGCCCATGCGCAACATGAACAAGATCTTTCCCTTTCCCTAGCCTCCGTTGGGGGGAATGCCAACATGATCAGAAAGCGTGAGGACCCTCGGCGGGCCATTGTCGAGGTCATCCAGCGACTGGGTCGGGCGACCCAGCTCCACCTCGACGAACGCCAACGTCATTTCCGGATCACGGACATCGTGCTCATCACCGCCTCCCTGCTGATCCTGGGTGGAGCGGCGTTCGATGTCTACCATGCCCGCTTGCTCTACCAGGATTTCAACGAAATCATCACCGACATGTACGCCATCCACGACCACCTGGTAGGGGTGGATAACGACATGGCGGATATCACCACCAACATGCAGGCCTTCGACAGTCACATGACCCACATGGAGAACATCAACGAGCGCATGAAATCCATGGCCGCCATCATGCCCCAGATCCGGGAAAATACCCGTCTCATGGCGGGGGACATGAGCAGCGTCGATGAAAACATGCGTCTGGTCGGCGATGCCATGCTGATCCTCGATACCCGGATCCACGCCATGCTCGGCGGCGTGGGCATCATGCGCAACCATATGAATCAATTCTCCCGGCCCATGTCCGCTTTCACCCCTTTCATGCCCTAGGCCGCATGCCCCGAGACGGGCCTTCCTCTAGAATAGCCCCATCGGCGGCAGCACCCGGACCGCCGCTCATCCCGGCGGAGGCAACCTCATGAACGATGCCGATCAGAATGTGGATCAGGCCGAGATTGGCAAATTCGAGGCCATGGCCGCGCGCTGGTGGGACCCCCATAGCGAGTTCAGGCCCCTGCATGAACTCAACCCCCTTCGTCTGGATTTCATCGATCAGGCCGCGGGACTGGCGGGAAAGCGGGTGCTGGACGTGGGCTGTGGTGGCGGTATCCTCGCCGAGGGTATGGCCACCCGCGGCGCCCGGGTCACGGGCATCGACCTGGGGGAGATGCCGCTGCGGGTCGCGGAACTCCATACCCTGGAGACGGGCGTTGAGGTCCACTACCGGCGAATCTCCGCCGAGGCTCTGGCCGCGGAGGCCCCAGCCACATTCGACCTCGTGACCTGCATGGAGATGCTGGAGCATGTCCCCGACCCCGCTTCCATCATCGCCGCCTGCGCGCAACTGGTGAAACCGGGGGGGCAGATCTTCTTTTCCACCCTCAACCGCAACCCCAAGTCCTATCTGCTGGCGATCATCGGTGCCGAATACCTGCTGCGCTGGCTCCCGCGTGGAACCCATGTCTATGCCCGCTTCATTCGTCCGGCGGAGCTCGGGCGCTGGATCCGTGCCGCCGGTCTGGAGTTAAACCAGTTGATGGGCATGACCTACCACCCCCTGCTGGGTGAGTATCGCCTCGACCCGCGGGACCTCGATGTCAACTATCTGGCCGCCTGTCGGCGCCTGCGGGACGACTGAGGCCCGGATGGGAGCCCGCCGCCCCTCAGGCCCCAGGGCCGAACCCCAATCCCCGAGCCAGGACCCCTGGGCGTACCCCAACCTCGCCACCCCCCTGGGCTCCTCGACCTATTACAGCATCCGCTTTTCCCCACCGGAGCGGCGCGATGACCTCGCCCGCCTGGCCGCCTGGCACCATCAGGTTCGCGCCATCCTGGAGGAGGTCCGAGACCCTGGGGTGGCCAGGCTCAAGCTGCAATGGTGGCGGGACGAGGCCCGGCGCCTGGTGGATGGCGTCCCCAACCACCCCCTGAACCGTGCCCTCCAACCCCTGATCGCCCACGCCGGACTGCCGATCGCCCCGCTGTTAGAGTTGGCCGACGCGGTCGAGGACGCGATCCTCGGGCGTGAACCGGGGGACGCCGGGGCCCTGGAGGCCGCTTGCGATGCCGATCTGGGGGGCCATTTCGAGCTCCTGGCCCGGGTCCAAGGCCTCCAGGACCCGGCCGATCTGGCCGCGGCACGCAGCCTGGGCACCTTCTGCGCCCTGGTCTACCGCATTCGCGACAGTGGCTGGCTCGCCCGCCAGGGTCGGGCACCCATCCCGCTGACCCAACTGCGGGCGGCGGGCCTGAACCCGGACCGGCTGCGCCTGGCCGAACACCGCGCCCGCCTGCCGGAATGGCTGCCGGAACTCGCCCAGCAAGCCCGCGCCCTCCTGGTCAGGCCCCTGAACTTTGCCGGCCTGCCCGCCGGTCTGCGCCTGCGCGCCCGCATTCTCGCCAGCCTGCTGGACGAACTGGAGGCCCTGTCCTTCCAGATCGCCGATCAGCGGCTATGCCTCACCCCCCGGCGCAAACTCTGGCTGGCCTGGCGGGAAAGCCGCCGGTCGGTCAGACCTGGCGCCACCGGCCCCCTGCCCTGGGCAAAACCCGGGTCCTGACCGGCTGGTTGTCCGCCCAACTTCTCCTTCACCACCATCCCCACATCCATCTTCCGTCCGATTGCCATGGAACACTATCAAGCCGATCCCGCCCTACTGACCGAACGCGTCATCCTCGTCACCGGCACCGCCGACAGTCTGGGAGCGGCGGTCGGCACCGCCTGTGCACGCCATGGGGCGACGGTCATTCTCTCCGACCAGGAGGAATCCCAGTTGGAGCCTCTCTACGACCGCATTGTCGCCAGTAACGTCCCGGAGCCCGCCATCCTCCCCCTGGACCTGGAGGGTGCCGACGAAGCCCACTATCAGGCCGTCGCCGCTACCCTGGCCCAGGAATTCGGCCGGCTGGATGGCATTGCCCACTGCGCCGCCTTCACCCCCTTCCTCAGCCGCATCGATGACTATGACGCCAGCGAGTGGGAGCGGGTGTTGCGCATCAACCTGACCGCGCCCTTTCTTCTCACCCAGGCCTGCCTGCCCCTGCTCCGCCACGCCGCGGACGCGTCCATCGTCTTCACCGCCGACCGGGTCGGTCGCCATGGCCTGGCCTACTGGGGCGCCTACGCGGCGGCCAAATTCGGCATCGAGGGCCTGATGCAGACCCTGGCGGAGGAGACCAAGGACCAGGGCCGGTTGCGCGTCAACAGCCTGGACCCCGGCATCATCCGGACGGGCCTGCGCGCCCGCCTCTATCCCGGGGAGAACCCCCATGAACTCCCCTCCGCCGACACCGTCACCCCGGCCTATCTCTATCTGTTGGGCCCCGACAGCCGGGGCGTGACGGGCCAGGCCTTTTAACGGCGGGTCGTCCGGGTTCAGCAAGACCGGGGAAAGGTGCTTCTAGCCCTCCTGGCCATCAAGCCTCAGGCTTTCCCGCAACACCTTGGCTGTAGGGTCCTGGACAATTTTAGTTTTCGCGCCCCACATTTGCGGTCTTTCCGGGTCGGGTGGTGTCTGGCGGGGGACGCCGTGAATACGTCCTGTAGGCTTGACGCCAGCATCCCTGCTGGCGACACCCCCGCCAGACGCCACCCGACCCTCCCTTACAGAATGCCGAAAACTGAACTGCCGATAGATATACCCCCGTCGATCAAAAATCGTGCTGCCTTACCGTGGCCTGAGCCGTCAGGTCCTAGCTGGTTACCACCTGGCCGTCAGTTGGCGTGATGGCTTTTGGAGGTCTTGGGCGCTTGGTCCTGGCCGGTCTCATGGGTGGGGGCCGGTTCCAGGGCAGATGCGCTGGCCGGTGGCGCCCCTTCGGCATCGGGAAAGCGCCGGGGATCGACGGCGTCCTCCTCCATGAGGATGCGCTGACCATCACCCTCCAGGTCGTCGAACTGACCGGAACGGGCAGCCCAAAAGAGGACGATGACCGCGACGAGGCCGAGCAGGATCATGCCCGGGATCAAGCCGTAAATGACGTCCATGGTTCAGATGCAACCCTCGTGCAGTGGCGATTAGCGCTGGGGTGATTTGAAAAGCTGTCGAATGCGGGCGGAATTGCCGATGACGGCCAGGGAACTGAGGGGCATGGATACGGCGGCCACGAGGGGGGTCACCAGGGCGGCCATGGCCAGGGGCACCATGATGAGATTGTAGACAACGGAGATGCCGATATTCTGGCGAATCGTTCGCAGGGTGCGGCGGGACAGGGCGGCGGCCTGGGGTACCCTGGCCAGTTCGGCCTTCATCAGCACGATGTCGGCGCTGGCGATGGAAACATCGGTACCACTGCCCATGGCAATGCCCACGTCCGCCCGGACCAGGGCCGGCGCATCGTTGACCCCGTCACCCACCATGGCCACGCGCTGGCCCTGTGCCTGGAGGTCGGCGATGACGCGATCCTTGTCCTCGGGGAGGACCTCGGCGATGACCTCCACCCCGCCCAGGGCCTGGGCGATTTCCTCCGCCACCGCCTGGCGATCGCCCGTCAAGAGCGTCACCCGGATGCCCTGGGCCTTGAGGCCGGCGACCACCGCGGCGGCATCGGGCCTTAACCGATCCTGAATGGCCAGGACCAGGACCAGCCGCCCCGCGCAGGCCACCAGGATCGGCGTGGCGCCCCCGGTGCTGAAGGCGTTGGCCGCCGCGACCAGGCTGGGCAGTTCGACCGCGATACCCTGGCTCCGCAGCCATTCGGCGGTACCGGCGACGATCGTCCGCCCCGCCACCTGGCCCCGGATGCCCTGACCCGGCTGGGTCCGTACCTCCGCTACCTCGAGCTGGCGATAATCGATATCCCGTTCCTGGCAGAGATTGAGCACCGCCTTGGCGATCGGATGCTCGGAAAACCGTTCCAGGGCCGCCAGACTGGCCAAATAGCCACTCATCTCTCCGGACAAGACGCCGGGGTGGGAAGTCAGGGCTTCTTCCGCTCTGGCCGGCATCCCTTCTGGCGTCCCTTCCGGATCCTGACGGCCAGGGATGTCGAGCCCCGCCGCGCCTCCCCTTCTTGTGGCGCTGGTATCACCCCCGGGCCACAGGCCGTCTCCGCTGGCGATGGCCGTCACCGCCGGCCGGCCCTCCGTAAGGGTCCCGGTCTTGTCGAAGACGACGTGATTGATGCTCGACAGACTCTCCAGCACCGCCCCCGTCTTGACCAGGATGCCATGACGGGCGCCGAGTCCCGAGGCAACGGCGATCGCCATGGGAGTGGCCATGCCGAAGGCACAGGGACAGGTGATGATGAGCACGGCGGTGGCCGCCATCAGGGCCACTTCCAGGTCCGTGCCCACCCAGAAGAGGAAGGTCGCCAGCCCCAGGCTGAGGGTGGCGGCGACAAACCAGGGGACGATCCGGTCGGCGGTGCACTGGATGGGGGCCTTGCTGGCCTGGGCCTGCTCCACCAGCGCGATGATGCGACCTAGTGCCGTGTCACGCAGCAGCCCCTCGACCTGGACCCGCAGAACGCCGGGGCCATTGATGGTACCAGCCGCCACCCGTTCCCCCTGGGCCTTGAGCACGGGCCGGGACTCGCCGGTAAGCATGGACTCGTCCACCTGGCTTTCCCCCTCGAGGATGAGGCCATCCACCGGCACCTTCTCGCCGGGCCGCACCAGGACCGTCTCCCCGGCCTTGACGGCGCGCATCGGCAGGACCACCTCCTCGCCCTGTCGCAAGACGGTCGCGACCTTGGGCTGCAAGTCGAGGAGACGCTGGGTGGAGGCCACCGCCTGACGCTTGGAGATGGATTCCAGGAAGCGCCCGACCAGGATCACGAAAAGGAAATTGACCACCGTGTCCCAGTAGACGTCACTGACCTGGGTACCCGTGACGGTCACATGGAGCGAGTACAGATAAGTGATGGTGACGCCGATGGCGATGGGCAGATCCATGGTCAGGCTGCGGGCTCGCACTCCCCTGACCGCGCCCTGGTAAAAGGGCCAACCCGAATAAACCAGCACCGGCGTGGCGATGGCAAAGCCAATCCAGTGGAACAGGCCGCGGAACTCCCCCTCATCCGCCCCCGCATAGAGGGCGATGGAGATCCACATCAGGTTCATCATGCCGAAGGCGGCCACGGCCATGCGATAGAGCAGGCGGCGATTGGCCCGCTGCAGGGAGCCCTCCGCCACCTCGGGATCGAAGGGCATGGCGGCATAGCCGACCTCGCCCAGGCGCTTGAGGACCTGGGACAACTTGAGCCGACGATTGTCCCAGCGCAGCCGCAGGCGCCTACCGGTAAGATTGACTCGGGCCTCGGCCACGCCAGGGAGGGATTTCAGGCTATTCTCGATCAGCCAGACACAGGCCGCGCAGTGGATGCCCTCCACCAGCAGGTTGATCTCCCGGACCTCGCCCAGGGAGTCCACGAACTCTTCCTGTACCTCGTCGATATCGTAAAGGGCCAGGTCCTTGGGTGGCTCCGGGGGTGGGGCGAGGAGTTCCCCCTCCGGCGTGCGTTGATAAAAACCCTCCAAGCCCGCCGCATGGATCGCCTCGCACACCGCCTTGCATCCGGTGCAACAAAACACCTGCGGATTGCCACGAATCGGGGCCTGCACCTCGGCCGCAGGTGAAACCTCCAGGCCGCAATGGAAACACCGCGGGGGGACGGGCGTCGACGGGGTGATGGGGGCCATCAGGTCAGGCACCGCCAACTAGCCCCCAGCATTGGCGGCTGAAGTCTGACTGTGGCACCAGCCAGTAACCAGTTATACACATCGCATTTCATTTTTCATCATCCCTGGGAGGGTCGGGTGGCGCCTGGCGGGGGTGTCGACCGCTGGGAGGCGGTCGTCAAGCCTACAGGGACGTATTCACGACGTCCCCCGCCAGACGCCACCCGACCCGGAAAAGCCCAAAAATCGCTGCGAAATGACTATGCAACCTGGCAGGGGAGAAAGCTCAATTCACGGCCGATAGCGCCGTCCTGGCGGCTGGGGCCGGCACCTGGATGCGACGGCCATGGGTGAATTCCTCACCGCCATGACGGACGGCTATCAGGGTATCCCAGGCACCCATCAAGGGAAAGCTGACATCCACCCGGAAGCGGCCGGGTCCCTCCTCGATCATGGGCAGATCGAAATCCCGCTGGGAGTCGGAGGGACGGTAGGCATAGAAGTGGGCCTCCTCGACCGCCGCCGGCCGTCCGGCCTTGTCGACGAGGACGAAACGGAGGACCTTGGGCGCACCGACCACCAGATCTTGCGGGATATCGGCCTGCATCACCCAGCCCGGGTCACGCGCCTGCTTGCTGGCCCAGGTCTTTTCGTGATTCTGGCCGCGGTCGTAGAAGGTTTCGATCACCAAGCCGGGATTGGTGGAGATCCCGAGAATGACCAGGGTGAGATTAACGATGAGGACGACCGATACCAGGGCGATCCATCCGATCACCCAAGGACTCTTCCAGGCAGGGGTAGGTTGGGACTGCGCACGGGAGGCTGTCATGGCACCATCGGCTCCAGGAGGGGCAACAAACTAAACTGATCGGTATTGTAATCGCGGCGGGTTCCCTTGGCGCGAAAGAATTGGGAGGGGCGGGCAGGGCCTGAAAGACCGCCTCGACCGCCTCGGGCCCGGCGGGGACGTCACCAGCGCAGGACGCCTCGATGCCACCCTGGTAGAAAGCGTACAGAACCCTCACGCACCAGAGGCAGCTTCCGTAGCACAAGCAAGCCGCTCACTCCCCTGCTCCCTCCCCCCAGGGCGGGGGAGGTTTGGGAGGTGGAGATCAGGACGTTTAGCCCTGCTGCCGGCCAACCCGTCCTTCAGTCAGCGATTGGCGGCGTTGGGAGTAAACCAGGCTGTGATCAGGGCCGGGGCTTGGGGCCGATGAAGATACTGGTGCGTTCGGTCGCAATGACCTGGCCGTCGGGTCGGGTCGCCTCGATGCGGAAGACAATATCCTCGCGCTCGGCCTTAAGGTGTTGGCGCGGCACCCTGACAAAGACGCTGGCCGGGGAGACGAAGCCGTTCCGGGCCTTTACGGGTTCATCGGCGCCCATGAGTTGCATGCCCTCGGGTCCATAAGCACTGATCCGCACCTCCAGGTCTTCGTTCTGCTTGTTGAGGATTTTCAGGGTGTATTTATTCTGGATCGAACCGTCGGAAAGGGTGGCAAAGAGCGGGGCGCGTTCATGCAGGACCTTGAGTTCCATCGGGTCCAGGGCGGTCAAGCCATAGAGGATACCGGAGATGGCGGCCAGGAGAATGGCGGTATAGATCCAGACCCGCGGACGGGTCAGCAGCGCCTTGACGGGCTTGCCCTCCAGTTCGTCGAGGGATGCATAACGGATGAGTCCGATCGGCCGGCCCAGCTTGACCATCACGGAATCGCAGGCGTCGAGACACAGGGCACAGGTGATACAGCCCTCCTGCTGGCCCTGGCGAATATCTATACCTGTGGGGCAGACGGCAACGCATTGATTGCAGTCGACACAGTCGCCAGTGGTCCGCTCCGACTCCTTCTGGCCCTTCTTGACCCGGCCACGGGGTTCGCCCCGGTGGAAGTCATAGGTCGGCAGGATGGTGGTGCGATCGATCATGACGCCCTGAATACGGGCGTAGGGGCAGAGCCAGAAGCAGGCCTGTTCCCGCAGCCAGCCCGCCAGGACATAGGTACCAACGGTAAAGAGGGCCACGGTGATATAGGCGGTGAGACCGGATTGGCCGGTAAAGAACTCGACCCAGAGGGTCGGGGCGTCGACAAACCAACTGACGAAGGCAAAACCGGTCGCGAAGCCGATCAGTGCCCACACCAGATGCTTGAGGGCCTTGATCCGGAATTTGGTGAAATCCATGGGGGCCTTATCCAACTTCCGGCGGGCGGCCGGCTGACCCTCCAGTTTTTCCTCGATCCAGGTGAAGACATCCGTCCAGACCGTCTGAAAACAGAAAAAACCGCACCAGACGCGCCCGGCCAGGGCCGTCACCACTGCGAGCAGGATGGCAAAGAAGAGCAGCAAAAGCGACAGCATCCAGAAGTCCTGGGGAAGGATGGTGGCACCGAAGATATGGTACTGCCGTGCCGGGATGTCCCAGAGGATGGCCTGACGCCCATCCCAGCGGACATAGGGGCCGACGAAGAACAGGATCCAGATGGCGGCGGATACCCATTTGATCGTGCGCCATTTACCCGGCATGCGCTTGGCGTGGATGGTCTCACCACCCGTATTGACATGCCACTGGCCGGCTTCAGCATAAAGTTCTTCCGCCGCCGTGCTCTTGTCGATCTGCTCTTTGCTCACTGAATCCTCTCCCAAATAACGCCATTGCCAGCCATTGCGACCCGCCGGCCGGACCTGCTGCCTAATAGAGAAATTTAGCTCAAAAGGGCCGACCGGACATTGCGCAAACGCAACTCTATTCGTCGCAACTCAATTTTCGGTTTTTCCGGATCGGGTCTGGCACCTGCATTCCTTCGGTTGGGTTTGATTTATAGGCAGACCCCGTGCCATCCCCTTGAATTTGGCACCTTAATGCCTTCGGCTGGGCAATATCCCGGGGCGAGAGGATGAAAAGGAAGGGGAAATCGGCGATTGAGCCTTGACCACGGCTGCCCCACCAACAAAAAAGGGGGCAAGCGCCCCCTTTTCAGCCCAGCCTGACGGGAATGCGTCAGGGGTTCTTATGTGCCTGAGCGTCCTTGTCCATCAGGGCCTTCACCTTGAACCCAAGGAAAATGATGATGACGACAGCAATGATGACCATCAGAATGGACATCCACATCACCGGGTCCCAGTTCATCATGTTTGTAAAGAAGCTCACGCTGCGCTCCTCCGCTTACCGTATATAAGATCAAGGGCCGGGGTGGAGGGGTCCGCCCCGGGTCCTGCTTCCTGATTATTTGCCGCCACCCAGTTCGTGGACGTAAACCACCAGCTTCTTGACCGCCACCGGGTCCAGCTTACCGGTCTCGACGAAGCCGGGCATGACCGCATCACGGGTGCCCTCCACGCCGGCCTGGTTCACGCCATAGAGAATGGTGTGCTTGGCACTCTCAAGACCGCCCGGCTCGAAACGCCATATGGCATCGGTCAGATTGGCGGCGCCAACGGTAACGATTTCACCCCCGGGGAGTTCAGCCAGAACCCCATTGGCCATGGGGCCATGACAGGCATTGCAGCCCTTGGAATTGTAGAGCGCCCAACCCTCATCGGTGGCCTTCCCTTGACTCAGGTCGACGACGAACTGGGCCAGGGCATCGACCTCGGCGGCGGAGAGAATATCCTTGTGGGCCGTCATGGCACCCTTGCGGCCATAGGAGATCGTCTCCGTAAGCTTGGCAATACTGCCACCGTAAAGCCAGTCGTCGTCAACCAGCACGGGGTAGCCGGGGTTGCCCTGGCCACCACTGCCGTGACAGGCGGCGCAGTAATCACCGAACAGCACCTTGGCGGAGGCCAGTGTGTACTGGGTCAAGCCCGGATCCGCCAGGATCTGCTCCGCCGTCTTCTCGGCGACCTGGGACTCGTATTGGGCACGCATTTCCTGCAGATCCTGGAGGCCTTCCTGATACTCCTTGATCTGGGTCCAGCCCATCACGCCCTTGGTGAAGCCCTCGCCTTCCACCGGCTGATAGGGCATGGGCCACATGGGATAGAGGATGAAATAGCCGATCACGAAGGCGATGGAGGCCCAGAAGCCGATCATCCACCAACTTGGCGGCGGATTGTTCAGCTCCCGGAGATTATCGTCCCAGAAGTGACCGGTGTTGTTCTCACCGGGAAAGGGGTTAGGTCCCGCCATTTTTTTCTCCACTGTCTTTGTTGTCCTCTTCGAACAGGACGTAGCGCTGGGATTCGAGCCGGTCCTTGTTCTTGGGACGAAATACCTGGAAGTACGCCACCACCATCGCGATGAAGATGACCACGGTGAGGATCGTGCCGATCCAGTCGTTCGTGGTCATGGCCTCCCAATCGGTGTGGAAATACTCGCTGAGACTAGTCACGATAGACCTTGCTCTCGTCAAGCTTGACCATGGTGCCCAACACCTGCAAGTAAGCCACCATGGCATCCATCTCGGTCTTGCCGGCGAGCACGGCGGGCGCCGCCTCGATATCCGCGTCCGTGTAGGGCACACCAATGGTCCTCAGACCCCGCATGTGGGCCTGCATGGTCGCGGGATCCGGTGAGGCCTTGTCCAGCCAGGGATAGGCAGGCATCACCGATTCCGGCACCAGGGCCTGCGGGCGGCGCAGATGGGCGCGCTGCCACTCATCGGAATACTTGCCGCCAACCCGGGCCAGATCCGGACCGGTACGCTTGGAGCCCCATTGGAAGGGATGGTCGAACATGGACTCGGAAGCCAGGGAGTAATGGCCGTAGCGTTCCTTCTCATCCCGGAAGGGGCGGATCATCTGCGAATGGCAGGTGTAGCAACCCTCGCGGGTGTAGATGTCCCGACCGGCGAGTTCGAGGGCGGTGTAGGGCCGCATGCCGTCACCCGGCTTCCAGTTGGCCTTGAGGGCCCCACCTTCGCCGACGGCGATGATGGGCTCCTGTCCGACCTTGCTCCAAACGATTTCCGGATAGCGGTTGTGCTCCATGGTGTTCTTCAGATAGAAGAGGGGCACGATTTCGACGAGGCCACCGATGGACAGCACGATGGCGACCATGATCAGCAGGGCCCAGATATTCCGCTCCATGCGGTCCTGCAAGCCCTTGGGGGGGGTATTTTCAGCCATGGGTTCTTACCTCTAGCTTAGGCGGTGGCCAGGCGGGCCTTCTGCAGGCTGCCGGAGGACACGGACTTACTGACGGTCATCAGCACGTTGAAGAGCATGATGATGGCGCCAAAGAGGAAGATGCCGCCGCCCACCGTGCGCATGGCGTAGTAGGGGTGCATGGCATCCACGGTCTCGACGAAGGTGTAGGCCAGGTTGCCGTACTCGTCGAAGGCGCGCCACATCAGGCCCTGCATGATGCCGGACACCCACATGGCAACGATGTAGACCACGGTGCCGATGGTCAGGGTCCAGAAGTGGAAGTTGACCAGCTTCTCCGAGAACATCTCGGTGTGCCAGAGCCGGGTCATGAGGTGATAGATGGAACCGATGGCGACGCCGGCCACCCAACCCAGGGCCCCGGAATGCACATGGCCAACGGTCCAGTCGGTGTAGTGGGACAGGGCGTTGACGGTCTTAAGGGACATGACCGGGCCTTCAAAGGTCGACATGGCGTAGAAGGCCAACGCGACGATGAGGAAGCGCAGGACGTAGTCGGTGCGGAGCTTATCCCAGGCCCCGGAGAGAGTCATCATGCCGTTCACCGCGCCACCCCAGGAGGGGATGATCATGGCGATGGACACGGCGGCGCCCAGGGATCCGGTCCAGTCCGGCAGGGCGGTGTACTGGAGGTGATGGGCGCCCAGCCAGACGTAGCCGAACATCAGGGCCCAGAAGTGGATCACGGAGAGGCGATAGGAGTAGACGGGGCGGTTGGCCTGCTTCGGCACGAAGTAGTACATCATGCCCAGGAAGCCAGCGGTCAGGTAGAAGCCCACGGCATTGTGACCCCACCACCACTGGATCATGGCATCCTGGGTACCGGAGAAGAGGGAATAGGACTTGAACAGGCCCACGGGGATGGACAGGCTGTTCACGACATGCAGATAGGTGATCATCACCATCATGCCCAGATAGAACCAGTTCGACACGTAGATGTGCGAGGTCTTGCGGATGGCCAGGGTCATGATGAAGTTGAAGGAGAAGGCCAGCCAGACGATGGCGATGAGGATGTCGATGGGCCATTCCAGCTCGGCATACTCCTTGGCCTCGGTCAGACCCAGGGGGAGGGTGATGACGGCGGAAACAATGATGAGATTCCAACCGAAGAAGACGAACCAGGCCAGCTTGTCGCTCCAGAGGCGGACGCCACAGGTGCGCTGGACGGTGTAGAAGGCCGTCGCCATGAGGGCACAACCGCCGAAGGCGAAAATCACCGCGTTGGTGTGCAGGGGACGCAGGCGTCCGAAGGTCAGATAAGGAATATCGAAGTTCAGAAATGGCCAGGCCAATTCCGCCGCGATATAGACGCCTACGGCCGCACCTACCACCAGGTAGACGACCGCCATGACCGTGAACCAGCGTACAACGTCGAAGTTGTACTTCTGTTCGAGTCCAGTTTCCATAAAACCTCCCCGAAATGACTGGAGAAACAATGTAGGTATAACCCTTCCGTGCCGCATCCCAAGCCACGCCCGGTCCCTGGCATAACGCCGGCAATGACAAAGGATCAGCCCCCTAAAGTCAAGGTCAGGGCGTCGGCTTACCCCGGGGTTGGGGTAAATCACTGACTATTTTTTGATCTGTGTCAGCTTGGGGGGGAGGGTGAATCACGTGGGGACTGGTTGGGCCCGGGGCAGGCCAGGTCCAACGGCTTTCCCCAATCAGGAGAGGAGTTATTTAAAGAAGGCCTCCAGTGAGAACCCTTCCTTCTCAAGGATGTCACGCAACCGGCGCAGGGCATCCATCTGGATCTGACGGACCCGTTCCCGGGTCACCCCCAGTTCCTCCGCCACCTTTTCCAGGGTGCTGTTCTCATAGCCATGGATCCCAAAGCGCCGCTCGATCACCTCGCGCTGCTTGCTGCTCAGTTTGGCCAGCCAGTGGTCGAGATTGATCTGCACCTCCTCATCCTGGATACGATCGGCGGGGTCCGTCGCATCTTCATCCTGCAATAAATCCACCAGGGGTTTATCGGCATCCTTACCCAAGGGGGTATCGACAGAGGCGATATGTTCATTCAGGCCGAGCAGGCGCTTGACCTCGGCGCTGGGTCGCTCGAGCAGGGTGGCCACTTCCTCGACACTGGGCTCGTGGTCCAGGCGTTGGGATAAGAGCCGCACGGCGCGCAGATAGACATTGATCTCCTTGACCACATGAATCGGCAGACGCACCGTGCGGGTCTGATTCATGATGGCCCGTTCGATCGTCTGGCGGATCCACCAGGTCGCATAGGTAGAGAAACGAAAACCGCGTTCCGGATCAAATTTTTCTACGGCGCGGATGAGACCCAGGTTGCCCTCCTCGATCAGGTCCAACAAGGGCAAGCCACGGTAGAGGTAGCGCCGGGCGATCTTGACCACCAAACGCAGATTACTGACGATCATGCGTTGGCGAGCCTCGTAATCGCCCGCCTGAGCGAGGCGGGCCAGCCGAACCTTTTCCTCGGCCGTCAACAGACGGGAGGCGCCAATTTCATTGAGATAGATACGGGTGGCATCGAGATCCCCCTCCTCGGGAGCGGGGCGGAGTCGCTCGCCAGTATCTTCCACATCCTCATCCTCCCTTTCCCCTGGAGCCAGGCTGTTTCCCAAGCCTCCCATACCCTCATCCTCGGTCTGGGTCAAATCCACCAGGGCAGGATCAAGGTCATCTTCCTGATCGTCGCTCTCTCGCTCCACCCCTTTGGACACGCCGGGACTTACCGCCGAGGAACATTTTGGGGAGTGACTCGCAATGGGACGCCTGTTCATCCCGCCGCGAAAAAGGCTATCAGGTTACCTGGCGCTACTCGAAGCCAAGGGATTGCAACGTCGGACATATCCTCCCCTCCCGATCCGTCCCCGAATTTGTTTTTTGACTATTGATTATCCATTTCCGCGCCCGCGGCCACCAGAGCATGGGGACAAAGCCCCGAGGCGCGGGATTGATCAGGATCTTGATCAGGAATGATAAAGACACCGCGCGCTTGGCGTCCACCACAACCGGAGGGGTAGTCTGGCCCTTCAGGCCAGACCGCTCAGCAAGGGGACAAAGTTGACCGGTTCCAGGATCTCGGGGCTATAACCATCGGGTGTCCGGATGACTCTCACCAACACCTGCTCGGCACCCTGCCCCATGGGCAGCACCATGCAGCCCCCAATCCTGAGCTGATGCACCAGGGTCCGGGGGATGCCGGGGGGGGCCGCGGTGACGAGAATGGCATCGAAAGGGGCATACTCCGGCCAGCCCAGGGCACCGTCGGCATGCCGCAAGCGTACATTCCGCAGGCGCATTTCGGCCAGCCGGCGGCGGGCTGTCTCCAGCAGGGCGGCGATCCGCTCCATGCTGTAAACCCGGCGGGCCAGCGAGGCGAGCACGGCTGTCTGAAAGCCGGAGCCGGTACCGATCTCCAGCACGGATTGAGGGAGGCGCGGTTCCAGCAGGGCTTCAGTCATGCGCGCCACCGCGTAGGGCTGAGAGAGGGTCTGGCCATGACCGATCGGCAGGGCGGCATCTTCGTAAGCATGACTGGCCAGGGCCTCGTCCACGAAACGATGGCGGGGAAGACGGCTCAGCAGGTCCAAGACCTCAGGGTTACGGATGCCAGCCTCCAACAGGCGCCGCCGCAACCGTTCTCGGGTACGGGCCGAGGTCATGCCCACGCCGGCGTCCTCAGTCCCGGCGGGATGGGCCGCGTCCCCCCTCCTCAAGCACAGGCCTCCAGCCATTCCGACAGGGGCTCCAGCAGACCATGGCGGGTAAGATCGACCTGCAAGGGGGTCACGGAGACGAAACCCTGACGCAAGGCGTGAAAGTCCGTTCCTGGCCCGGCATCCGCCTCGGCACCGGCGGGACCCACCCAGTAGATGGTGCGTCCGCGGGGATCCTGGGCCTTGGTCACGGGCTCCGCCTTGTGGCGATGACCCAACCGCGTCGCCTGCATCCCGGCCAATTGTCCGAAGGGCACGTCTGGCACATTGACGTTGAGGATGAGGTTGGACCCCAGGGCCTCCGCATCCAGGCTGGCCACCAGTTTTGCCGTAACCTGGGCCGCCGTTTCCAGGTACTTCGGCTCATGGGAGGCGATGGAGATCGCCATCGCCGGCAGACCCAGAAAACGTCCCTCGGTCGCCGCCGCCACGGTCCCCGAATAGAGGACATCGTCCCCAAGGTTGGGACCATGGTTAATACCCGCGATGACCAGATCCGGTTCCTCGTCCAGGAGTCCCGTAATGGCGAGGTGAACGCAGTCGGTTGGGGTACCCTCGACGTAGTAGTGGCCATTGCCCAGTTCATGGGCGCGCAGGGGCCTGGTCAGCGTCAGGGAATTGCTGGCACCACTGCGGTCGCGGTCCGGGGCGACAATGGTGACCGAACCAAACTGGACCAGGTGCTGGGCGAGGATGAGCAGCCCGGGGGATTGATAGCCATCGTCATTACTGAGAAGGATACGCATACTAGAGCCCTTTCGCGGAAGCCAGGGCATCATACTGGAATTGGCCAGTTTCCACATGGCCTCCGCGTGGCGGCGGGAACGGAGTGGAGCAGGCGTGCGTAACCAGCGCCTTCCCGCAGGAACAGCTCCCCGCAGATCTGATATCCAAAGCGCGCCAAGGGTATACTCCCAGACAACTGCCGTGAATCGCCGAGCAACCGTGAGCCGCTTCCTCGATCCTGATGAACGCCGACTCTTCCTTGACGAGGTTGAAGACGCGGCACCCCTTGATGTTGACCAGCCTGAACCCTGGCGTCGACGACCGGCGCCCTTCCCTATCGCCCAGCCCAAGCATCTGGCGGAGGATGAGCGGCGCCTCAGCCTGGCGGAGGCAGAGGTCGAGACCCATGAATTCCTCTCCTATGCCAAACCCGGCGTGCAGCGGCGGGTCCTGCACGATCTCCAGCGGGGGGCCATTCCCAGGGAACTGGAGCTGGATCTCCACGGCCTGACCGTCGCCTTCGCCGAACAGCTCTGCGACGAGTTTCTGGCGGCCTGCGCCCGGCGTCGGGTCCGTTGCGCCCAGATCATTCATGGCAAGGGGTACGGCTCCCAGGAACGACAGCCAGTTCTCAAGCGCAAGGTCAACTACTGGCTCCGTCTGCGCCCGGAGGTTCTGGCCTTTTGCTCCGCCACCCGCCGGGACGGTGGCACCGGGGCGGTCTATGTTTTGCTGCGCAACCCGGACAAGGACCCACGGAACCGACAGAGGTGAGGATTTGAGGTCCTTCGGGCAGGTGGAGGCATTTGGCCGAGGTACCGATCAGGTGGCGGACGAAAAGCCGCGGGCATCCCTCATCCTTCATCCCTCAAGGGCCAAAAGATCGCCAGACCCCACCTTGTCAACAAGCGGGCCTCCGGCCCCTGCCAACCGCAGGCTAGTAATTCCGTAATCCCAGGATATCCTGCATGTCAAAGAGGCCGGAACCCCGACCAGCGAGCCAGCGCGCCGCCCGCACCGCCCCTTGGGCGAAGGTCAGGCGGCTGGAGGCCTTATGGGTGATTTCGACGCGTTCACCCTCCGCGGCAAACCAGACGCTATGCTCCCCAACCACATCCCCGGCACGGATAGTCGCAAATCCCAGCGCTTGGCGAGGACGGGGGCCCGTCTGGCCCTGGCGCCCGTAAACGGCAACCTCGGCGAGATCGCGGCCCAAGGCGGAGGCAATCACCTCCCCCATGCGCAGGGCGGTACCGGAGGGGGCGTCGACCTTATGTCGGTGATGCGCCTCGATAATCTCGATATCCACTTCCTCACCCAAGACCCGGGCGGTGATGTCGAGCAGTTTGAAGCACAGGTTCACGCCGACACTCATATTGGGCGCGAAGACGATACCGATGTCTCGGCTCGCTGCCGCGATGGAGGCCCGGGCTGCCTCATCGAAGCCCGTGGTGCCCAGCACCAGGGACCAGCCCGCTTGCTGGCACAGCGCGAGATGGTTCAGGGCGGCAGCGGGAGAGGTGAAATCGATGAGCACATCACAGGCATCCTGGCGGACGTCCAGCGCCGGCTTAATCACCACCCCCAGGTTTCCGACCCCGGCTAGTTCACCGGCATCCAAACCCAAGAGGGCACTCTCCGGCCTCTCGGTCGCCTGGCAGAGCTCCAGCCCCTCGGCCTGCGCCACGGCCTGCAACAGGATTCGACCCATGCGCCCCCCGCTACCAGCGACAGCCACGCGGATTTTGTTCATGCACTGACTCCTTATCGATTAACCTGAGGCATGAGAGTTAAAAATCGGTGAATAAGGCCAGGGATGGTCTGGTTGGCCACCATGCACAACAATCCATCCTTAGGCCATCGGGAAACCGGCCAAGGTCACCTCTTGGCCAACGCTGAGGCCCAGGGTCTGAGCCGCTGAGCCCTGATTCACGGCAACCTCCACCAAGCCGAAGGCATTTTCATACCAGAAGGCTTGACCCGCCGGCACCTCGCTAAAGGTCCGAGCCCAAGACAAGGCCTGTCCCCCCAGGGAGATGATCGCCGTAGGCTCGATTTTCTCGGCCCTAATCCCCAGCATCAGATTGCCATAGATATCCTGGTAGACGATACGCGGCAGTTCTTCTAGCCAGGCGCCCCCTGCCAGGTCTTCAAGGGTCAAGGATGACCAGGATAAGGTCTCCCCGCGCAGCAGGGCTATGGCGGCCGGGGCAAAGAGATCGCGCCCATGGAAAGTGGCTGAGAGTCTGAGTGGACGCCAGTCAAGGCACCAAATCCGGTATTGGTGGGCCCGGCGGGCAATGATCGCCAGCAAGCCATTGTCGGGACCGATGAAGAGGTTGCCATCGGCCTCAAGCAGAAGCGCCCGACGCTCACTTCCCACCCCCGGGTCCACCACAGTCAAGAAGAGGGTAGAGGAAGGCAAATCACGAATCAGGCCGGGAAGCAGATAAGCGGCCAAATCGGGACGGAAGGGCGGTAAGTCGGAAATCAATTCGATCACGGGCAGACTGGGCAATGTCGTAGTCAGAAGCAACCGAATTTGTCCCAGGTATGGGCTGGCGATGCCAAAATCCGTGACCAGGGCAATGCGCTTACAGTCGAGCATGCGGCGATGTCTTGTAATCGAGGGAAGCGGTTGTCCCGAGACAAAAAAACCGGGACACGCCCGGTTTTTTTGTCAAGCCAGTGACAGAGGGAGGGCTTGTCAGTCCGAATTCACCGCCTCGGCCATGGGTCTATCGACAAGCTCGACATAGGCCATTGGCGCGGCATCACTGGCTCGATAACCGCACTTTAGGATGCGCAGATAACCACCCGGACGACCCTGATAGCGCGGACCCAATTCGGTGAAAAGCTTGGCGACGATGGCGTCGTCACGCAGACGCGCGAAGGCGAGGCGGCGCTTATGGACCGAATCTTCCTTGGCCAGGGTGATCAAGGGTTCGGCGACGCGACGCAACTCCTTGGCTTTGGGGAGCGTGGTCTTGATCAGCTCATGTTCAAAGAGGGAGTTAGCCATATTCTGGAACATGGCTTCTCGATGTGAACTGGTACGATTGAGGTGCCTTCCGGCCTTTCTATGACGCATGGGTAGTTACCTGAATCCAGACAGATGACGCCATGGGCGCACCTTATTCACGGGGTTGGCTGCAACGAGGGGAGGCCCGTGCAACGACGGTGATGACGAAGTCTTGACCGGGCTATTTGATCGCTAGTTCGTCGATATTCTCTGGGGGCCAATTTTCGAGCCGGGAACCCAAGGACAAACCTCTCATCGCCAGGACATCCTTGATCTCGGTAAGTGACTTCTTGCCCAAGTTCGGTGTCTTCAGCAATTCCACCTCGGTGCGCTGAATCAAGTCACCAATGAGGTAGATATTCTCCGCCTTAAGGCAGTTCGCGGACCTAACCGTAAGTTCAAGATCATCCACCGGACGCAACAACATGGGATCGAAGACGGGCTTCTCGGGTTCGAGGGAGGTACCCGCCTCATCATAGGAGGTCCGCTCCAGCGCCACGAAACTACCCAATTGGTCCCGCAGGATGGCTGCAGCCTGCTGAACAGCGGCCTTGGGATCGATGGTTCCGTTAGTTTCGAGGTCGATGACCAGGCGATCAAGATCGGTCCGTTGCTCCACGCGAGCTGACTGGACATCGATGGCCACACGGCGGATGGGACTGAAGGAGGCATCCAGCGGCAATTTGCCGATAGGGCGTTCCTCGCCGCCTTCCAGTTCGCGCTGAGAGACGGGCTCGTAACCCCTCCCCCGGCGTACCGTCAGAACCATGCTCAGTTCCGTATTGCCCGTCAGATGCGCGATGACGAGTTCCGGATTGGCTATCTCCGCACTGTGGTCAAGGGCGATATCCCCGGCGGTGATGGTACACGGCCCTAACTTATGCAGGGTGAAGGTGGCTTCATCCTTGCCATGTAGGCTGATGGCCAATTCCTTGAGGTTGAGCAGAATCTCTAACACATCCTCGCGAACACCCTCCAATGTGGTGTATTCGTGAAGGATGCCTTGGATCTCAACCTCAGTAACCGCGCAGCCCGACATGGAGGATAGCAAGATCCGCCGTAGCGCATTACCAAGGGTATGCCCAAAACCGCGCTCAAGCGGCTCCAGGGAAATCCGGGCGTGACTTGGGCTTCCATCAACAGGATCAACTTTGACGATCCGCGGTTTGAGGAAGTCGCTGACAGCTTCAGGCATGCAAAAACCCTCTCCTGTGCCTACTTGGAGTACAACTCAACGATCAGGGATTCGTTGATATCGGCTGGGAGATCGGACCGATCGGGAATCCGGCTAAAGGTTCCTTTCAGGGCCTTTGTGTCCACCTGCACCCAGTCAACAAAACCATACTGTTCAGCCAGGGCAAGCGCATTCTGGACCCGAACTTGCCTCTTGGCCTTTTCCCGGACCTCGATAACGTCCGACTCCTGAACCTGGTAGGAGGAGATGTTCAGGGCCTTACCATTAACCAACACGCCCTTGTGAGCGACGAGTTGCCGCGCCTCCGAACGGGTAGAGCCAAACCCCATGCGGTAGACGACGTTATCTAGTCGTCGCTCGAGGAGACGAAGCAGGTTCTCACCCGTGGCGCCTTTTTGGGACGCCGCCAGGGTATAGTAATTACGAAACTGCTTTTCCATGACGCCATAGATGCGACGAACTTTTTGTTTCTCGCGCAACTGGATGCCGTAATCGGATACCCGACGTCGCCTGTCCCCGGCTTGACCAGGGGCCTTTTCCAGGTTGCACTTGGTGTCAATGGAACGCGCACGGCTTTTAAGGGCTAAATCTACCCCTTCACGACGTGCCTGCTTGCAGGTTGGACCTGTATACCTTGCCATCTCGATTCCTAGCTTACCGCAACTTATACGCGCCGCTTTTTCGGCGGGCGACAGCCATTATGGGGGATGGGAGTCACATCCTGGATGCCAGTAATCTTAAAACCGGCATTGTTCAATGCGCGTACCGCGCTCTCTCGGCCAGGCCCCGGCCCCTTGACATTGACATCAAGGTTTTTTACGCCGTATTCCTTTGCGGCCTGTCCGGCACGATCAGCTGCCACCTGGGCAGCGAAAGGAGTACTTTTCCTGGAACCCCGAAAGCCCGATCCACCTGAGGTGGCCCAGGCCAAGGCATTTCCTTGCCGATCAGTGATCGTCACGATCGTGTTGTTAAAGGAAGCGTGGACGTGGGCAATCCCATCAGCGACTTGACGCTTTACCTTCTTTTTGACATTGCGTGTCGGTTTAGCCATTAACTCTTTCCGCAAAAAACGTGTTACGGGATCAGCGCTTGATCGGACGGCGTGGACCCTTGCGGGTTCTAGCATTGGTACGGGTGCGCTGACCACGAACCGGAAGGCCACGGCGATGGCGAATGCCTCGGTTACAGCCGAGATCCATCAGTCGCTTGATGTTCATGGAGACTTCGCGCCGCAAATCACCTTCGACCGTGTATTTGGCAACTTCAGCACGCAGCTTATCCACCTGCTCTTCAGAAAGCTCTTTCATTTGCAGGGTTTGGGCGATCCCAGCGGCATCGCAGATTGCGGCCGCCCGAGTACGGCCCACACCGTAAATCGCGGTCAATGCGATCACGGCATGTTTCCTGTCAGGAATATTGACACCGGCAATACGGGCCATGCTCTTTTGTCTCCGAATCCACTTAAGCCAGGCGAAGGTAATCGCGCATTCTATCAGTTAAAGTCAGGGAGTCAACCAGCATCTCAACCTTGACGTTGCTTATGCTTGGGATCCTTGCAGATGACGCGCACAATACCGTTACGCTTGATAATCTTACAATTTCGACAAATCTTCTTGACTGAGGCACGAACTTTCATTCTGGTTCTCCCGAAAGCTAGCGGTGTAGGACGAATTCCTCATGGTTCAGCGCATGAGCCCACCACCGGGGGCCCTGAGATTAGCCTTCTTCATCAGCCCCTCGTACTGGTGGGACATAAGGTGGGCTTGCACCTGGGCCATGAAATCCATCACCACAACGACCACGATCAGAAGGGAGGTACCCCCGAAGTAGAAAGGCACGTTCCAGCCGACGATGAGGAATTCAGGAATGAGACACACGGCGGTGATGTAGATGGCACCCGCGGCCGTGAGACGTGTCATGACATTGTCAATGTAACGCGCCGTCTGCTCACCAGGGCGAATACCAGGAATGAAGGCGCCTGAACGCTTAAGGTTGTCAGCCGTTTCCTTGGCGTTGAAGACCAACGCCGTATAGAAAAAGCAGAAGAATATGATGGCGAGTGAGTAGGCGATCACGTAGACCGGTTCACCCGGGGAGAGCTTACTGGTTATCTCCGCTATCCAGCGCGTATTCTCCGATTGCCCAAACCACTGTCCGAGCGTGCCAGGGAAGAGGATGATACTGGAAGCAAAAATCGGGGGGATGACACCCGCCATGTTCAACTTCAGAGGGAGATGGGTGCTTTGCGCCGCCATGAGACGCCTTCCCTGCTGACGACGGGCGTAATTGACAGTAATTCGCCGTTGTCCGCGCTCGACAAAGACGACGAACGCCGTGACTCCCAACGCCAGGACAAACAGGGCCAATACCGCCAGGGCATTCATCTCCCCGGTACGCACCAATTCCAGGGTGCCGCCGATGGCGGAAGGTAGACCGGCGACGATACCGGCAAAAATGATTATCGAAATACCGTTACCAACGCCCCGCTCGGTGATTTGTTCCCCCAGCCACATCAGAAACATAGTTCCCGTGACCAGGGAAACGGTGGCGGTAAAGACAAAACCATAACCACTCATGACAACAATTGACGAGCCCGCCACCGACTGTCCCTGGAGGGCAACGGATATGCCAATGGCCTGGAAGGTAGCCAGTCCAACCGTGCCGTACCGGGTATATTGCGTAATCTTGCGCCGTCCCGATTCACCTTCCTTCTTCAGTTGTTCCAACGCCGGTATGACGGAGGTCATGAGCTGAATGATAATCGAGGCGGAAATATAGGGCATGATGCCCAGGGCAAACAGACTGGCGCGCTCCAGGGCACCACCCGAAAACATGTTGAACATGTCCAGGATGGAGCCCTGGTTCTGATCGAAGAGTATGGCCAAGGCCTCCGGGTTGACGCCGGGCACGGGTATGAAGGTGCCGATCCGGTATACCAGCAGGGCACCCAGGACGAACAGCAAGCGCTGTCGCAATTCAGTCAAGCGCCCCAGGCCACCAAGGGCCTCGGTCATGGGAGACGTACTCTTCGTCATGTCGAAACTAACTCCGTTTAGGCTTCGACGCTGCCGCCGGCCGCCTCGATAGCAGCACGGGCACCTTGGGTAATGGCCAAACCGCGAATCGTCAGAGGGGCCTCAACCTTGCCCGTGGCTATAATCTTCACTTGACGCACATCAGCGGCGATCAAGCCCGCATTCCGCAGCGCCAAAAGGTCCACAACACCCCCTTCGACATACTTGAGCTCACTGAGCCTGATCTCATCGGTGGTGCGGCTGATGCGCGAACGGAAACCGACTTTCGGTAGACGACGTTGCAAGGGCATCTGCCCGCCTTCAAAACCCAGCTTGTGAAAGCCGCCCGCCCGAGACTTCTGGCCTTTGTGCCCACGCCCAGCCGTTTTACCGGAACCGCTACCAATTCCGCGACCCACACGCTTGGGACTCTTCTTCGCACCCTCACCGGGCGTGAGTTCATTAAGGCGCATTGACGGAATCCTCGACAACTTTGACCATGTAGGAGACCTTGTTCACCATGCCGCGGGTGGCGGGGGTATCTTCCACGGCGACAACCTGATGCATCCGGCGCAGACCAAGGCCCTTGACACAGGCCTGATGATTGGCAAGGCGACCATGCATGCTTCGCACCAGGGTCACCTTCATAAATTTTTTCTCGCTCATGAATTACCCCAGGATCTCGCCTATGGTCTTACCGCGTTTTGCCGCTACCGCCTGGGCATCCGTCATCGTCCGCAACCCGTTGATCGTAGCAATAACGACGTTCATGGCATTATTAGTGCCTATGCATTTCGCCAGCACGTTTTGCACGCCCAAAACTTCGAACACCGCGCGCATCGCCCCACCAGCGATGATCCCCGTACCATCGGAGGCAGGTTGCATGAACACCTTTGCCGCACCATGTCGACCATTGATCGGGTATTGCAGGGTCGTGCCGTTGAGCCGAACGTCTACCATATTTTTGCGGGCGCTCTCCATGGCCTTCTGGATGGCGACCGGGACCTCACGGGCCTTACCGGTGCCGTAACCCACGCGCCCCTTACCATCGCCGACCACGGTGAGGGCCGAAAAGCCGAATTGCCGACCACCTTTGACCACCTTGGCTACCCGGCGGACGCCAACCAGCTTTTCCAGAAATTCATCGCCTTCCGGCTTCGGATTGTAATTTGACATGGTTCAGCCCCTAAAATTGTAGACCAGCTTCGCGCGCGGCATCCGCCAGAGCTTTGACGCGCCCGTGGTAGCTGAATCCAGAACGATCAAAGGCTACTTTTTCCACACCAGCGGCCTTGGCGCGCTCGGCGATGGCCGATCCCACGGCGGCAGCCGACACTGAATTGCCGGAATGGCCACCGAGGTTGCCGCGTAGCGATTTATCAAGCGTTGAGGCAGAGGCAACCACCATGTCCCCGGTTGCACCGGGGGCGATAACCTGGGCATACATATGTTTAGGGGTGCGAAAAACGCAGAGCCTGAAGGTACCCAACTCACGTATCTTAGCGCGGCCACGAGCGGCACGCCGAAGACGAGCTTGTTTCTTTTCCATGATTGACCCCTTTACTTCTTCTTCGTCTTCTTGGTTTCTTTACGCAGCACCTGTTCCGCCGCATATCTGACCCCCTTACCCTTGTATGGTTCGGGCGGGCGGAAGGCGCGGATTTCAGAAGCTACCTGACCGACACGTTGTTTGTCGGCACCCGCAACCAGAATTTCGGTTTGGGTGGGGGTAGTGATCGTAATTCCTTCGGGAACTTCGTAATTGATCGGATGGGAATAACCCAGGCTAAGATTGAGAATCTTGCCCTGGGCCTGGGCACGATAGCCCACGCCAATGAGCGTCATGCGCTTTTCGAATCCAGCGGAACAGCCGACCACCATATTGTTGAGAAGGGCACGGGTTGTCCCGGATTGAGCCCAACTCTCTTTGCTTGAGGGGTCAAAGGGGGAAACCTTGAGAACATCACCTTCCAGAACCACCTGTACAGATGGATGCAGATTCCAGGTCATGGCACCTTTGGCGCCTTTGACCTGCAGGGATCGGCCAGAGATTTCGACGGTGACACCCTTGGGAATGGTGATCGGGGCCTTGGCGATACGTGACATGATGTTTTCCTCTCGTCAGGCGACAGTGGCGATGATTTCGCCGCCAAAGCCTGCCTTTCTTGCTGCCCGATCGCTCATCAGGCCTTGTGAGGTCGATACGATCGCTACTCCCAGGCCGCCCCGGACCGAGGGTAATTCATCTTTTCCGCGGTAAATACGCAGCCCCGGCCGTGAAACACGCCGGATATGCTCGATGACGGGCTTGCCACGGTAGTACTTCAGCTTGATCAGCAATTCAGGCTTGGCACCATTGGTATCAACAACGACGTCGGCAAGATAGCCTTCATCCTTCAACAAATTGGCAATGGCGATCTTCTGCTTGGAGGAAGGCATCGTAATGGTGACCTTGCCCCTGATTTGCCCATTGCGGATTCTTGTCAACATATCCGCAATTGGATCCGACATACTCATGTTTGGCTCCTGAGGGTCAGGCCACCCTAAGGGTGCGATACCCGGTGAAAGGAATGAGGCCAGCTAACCCTTGCCGGCATGAAAGAACCAAAATCCCCGGTAGATGGGATCGTCTCGTGAGCTAGAGTTGAACAGCGCCTAGCAAAAGGTGCTGGTTACCAACTGGCCTTGACCAATCCCGGAACATCGCCCCGCATGGCCGCCTGCCGCAGCATATTTCTGCTCAACCCAAACTTCCGATAGACGGCGTGAGGACGACCGCTGACGCGGCATCTACGCATCTGGCGGGTCGGACTGGCATCCCGCGGCAGTTTATGTAGCTCCAGCAAGGCCGAGTCAATTTGTTCGTTGCTGGCGTTACGGTCGTTAATCGTGGCCTTGAGGGCAGCGCGCTTATTCGCAAAGCGGTTTGCGATTTTGGCACGCTTGACGTCGCGTGCCACCATACTTTTCTTCGCCATAAGTTCAGCTCAGGTCCGGAAGGGAAACTTGAAGGCTTCTAGGAGCGCGCGACCCTCTTCATTGGAGCGAGCGCTGGTGGTGATGGTAATGTCAAGGCCCCGCAGGGCGTCGATCTTGTCATAGTCGATCTCGGGGAAGATGATCTGTTCCTTGACACCGAGACTGTAGTTGCCGCGACCATCAAACGCCTTTGGGCCCATTCCGCGGAAATCACGAATTCGCGGAATGGCGACGTTGATCAGGCGGTCAAGGAATTCGTACATCCGCTCGCGTCTGAGGGTCACCTTACAGCCGACCGGCCAGCCTTCGCGAATCTTGAAGGCCGCCACGGACTTCCTGGCGTGGGTGACGATGGGCTTTTGACCCGAAATCTGGGTCAGGTCACGCACGGCGTTGTCCATGATTTTTTTGTCCGCCACAGCCTCGCCCACTCCCATGTTGAGCGTGATTTTGGTTAGCCGCGGCACCTGCATGACGGTCGCGTAGCCAAACCGCTCCTGGAGCAGCCCGACAATCTTTTCCTGGTACTCGGTTTGCAATCTGGACATGGTTTGCTTACTCAAACGTCGACAACTTCGCCGGTGGACTTGAAGAAACGCACCTTGCGGCCGTCTTCGAGCACCTTGAAGCCAACACGATCTGGCCCGCCCTTGACCGGGTTGAAGAGCGCAACGTTAGAAATGTCTAACGGCATCTCCATACTGACAATACCGCCGGCGATTCCACGCTGGGGATTAGGCTTCTGATGCTTCCGCGCGATATTGATGTTTTCAACGACGACCTGTTTGCCATCGACGACACGGAGCACCGAACCCCGGGAACCCTTGTCTTTTCCCGTGAGGACGACGACATCGTCCCCCTTTCTGATCTTGCGCATAGTCCAATTACCTCACAGAACTTCGGGAGCGAGGGAGATGATCTTCATGAACTTCTCACCGCGCAGTTCTCGGGTGACCGGACCAAAGATACGGGTCCCGATCGGCTGCAACTGATTGTTCAGAAGCACCGCCGCATTGCCGTCAAAACGAATAAGGGAACCGTCCGGGCGTCTGACCCCAGCAGCGGTACGCACCACCACCGCATTGTACACGTCACCCTTCTTCACCTTACCGCGAGGAATGGCGTCCTTGACGGCCACCTTGATGATATCGCCGATGCCTGCATAGTGCCGATGCGAGCCGCCGAGCACCTTGATGCACTGCACGCGCTTGGCGCCACTATTGTCGGCAACGCCCAGATTAGTCTGCATCTGAATCATTGTCTTTTACCTGAAAAATCACGCCCAGCGCGGGGTGGGTCGTGACCCGTCCCGGCATCGGCTAATTTGGCGCAATCAGCGAGCCTTCTCCACCACCTGGAGTAACCGCCAGGACTTGGTCTTGGAGATGGGCCGACACTGTTCCACGGTTACCCAGTCACCCTTGCCACAGGCATTCGCTTCATCATGGGCATGAATTTTGGTCGATCGCCGTATGAATTTGCCGTACAGGGGGTGTTTTACACGCCGCTCGACTAACACGGTGATGGTCTTGTCCATGGCATCGCTGATCACACGCCCGGTCAATGTCCGGTTGGCCTTGACTTCCTCGTTCATCAGCGATCCACCTTCATCTCGGTTAGAACGGTTTTGATTCGCGCGATATTACGCCGCCCGGCCTTCATCTCGGAGGGGCGGGTCAGTTGGCCAACCCCCCGCTGCATGCGCAGATTGAACAGCTCACGCAGCAACTCATGCAGCTGCTTTTCGAGCTCGGCTGCGCTCTGTTGTCTCAGTTCGCTTGCCTTCATTACATTATCGTCCGCTTGCTAAAGGTGGTCTGAATGGGCAGCTTGGCCGCGGCAAGAGCAAAGGCCTCGCGGGCGAGTTCCTCGCTCACGCCTTCAATCTCGTAAAGCATGCGACCGGGCTGAATCTGCGCGACCCAATATTCCACACTGCCCTTACCAGAACCCATGCGGACTTCCAGCGGCTTCTTGGTAATCGGTTTATCCGGAAAGACCCGAATCCAGATCTTGCCCCCGCGCTTGACCTTGCGCGTGATGGTCCGACGGGCGGCCTCGATCTGCCGGGCCGTGATTCGGCCACGGCCAACCGCCTTTAGGCCATACTCGCCAAAACTCACGTCACAGCCAGTCAACGCCAGGCCACGGTTACGGTCCTTGTGGAGTTTACGAAACTTGGTACGCTTTGGTTGCAGCATGAGTTAACCCCTCCGGGCAGCGGGCTTGGGACCCCGGGCGGGTTTGGCGGGAGCTTCCTCCACCACCTGACCGGGAAAGACCTCGCCTTTGAATATCCACACCTTGACGCCAAGCACACCATAGGTGGTCCGTGCTTCGGCGATCCCGTAGTCGATGTCGGCTCGCAGGGTGTGCAAGGGCACGCGACCCTCACGATACCATTCGCTACGGGCAATCTCGGCGCCATTGAGTCGACCGCCAATATTGACCTTGATTCCACCGGCACCCAGGCGCATGGCGTTTTGCACCGCGCGCTTCATCGCCCGACGGAACATGATGCGCTTTTCGAGTTGCTGCGCGATGCTTTCGGCCACCAGTTGGGCGTCAAGCTCCGGCTTGCGAATTTCCTCGATGCTGAGGTGCACCGGCACCCCCATGCGGTCGGAAACTTCCTTGCGCAGCTTATCAATATCCTCGCCCTTCTTGCCAATCACCACACCCGGCCGCGCGGTATGAATGGTGATATGGGCGTTGTTGGCGGGACGGTCAATCTGGATGCGGCTGACTGAGGCCTGTGCCAATTTTTTCCGAAGAAATTCACGGACCTGCATGTCGGTATTGAGCAGGTCCGGGAAGTGTTTGGAATCAGCGTACCACTTGGAGGTCCAGTCCTTGACGATCCCCAGGCGAATGCCGGTCGGATGAATTTTATGACCCATGCTGGCTTCTCTTTTCGCGTCAGGCTTCGGCAACGGTCACAGTGATGTGACTGGTCCTTTTGGTGATCCGGTTCGCACGGCCTTTGGCACGCGGGCGGATGCGCTTCATGCTCTGCCCCTCGTTCACCTGGACCGCCTTGACCTTGAGTAAGTCCACATCCGCGCCGGCGTTGTTCTCCGCGTTGGCGATGGCGGACTCCAGGACCTTCTTGACCAAGCCAGCACCCTTCTTGGTACTGAAGGTCAGAAGGTTAAGAGCCGATTCCACCCGCAGCCCGCGGATTTGATCGGCCACTAGGCGCGCCTTTTGCGCAGAGATGCGCGCCATCTTAAGTGTTGCTTCAGCCTGCATGTTTTAGTCCTCGACCTAGCGCTTCTTCTTGGCCTTTTTATCGGCCGCGTGGCCACGGTAGGTCCGGGTCAGGGCGAACTCGCCGAGCTTGTGCCCGATCATGTTCTCATTGATCAGGACCGGCACATGCTGGCGGCCGTTATGAACCGCGATGGTCAGGCCAACCATCTCCGGCAGCACCATGGAGCGCCGCGACCAGGTTTTGATGGGGCGCTTGCTGTTTTGGGCAACCGCGTCTTCCACCTTTTTAATCAGATGGTAGTCCACGAAGGGTCCCTTACGAATGGAACGTGGCACTTGCTCAACCTCGCCTTAATTACTTGCGTCCACGACGACGCACGATCATGCGATCCGTGCGCTTATTGGAACGGGTCTTGTGGCCCTTGGTCGGCACACCCCAAGGCGTAACCGGGTGGCGCCCGCCGGAGGTGCGACCCTCGCCGCCACCATGGGGATGATCGACGGGGTTCATGACAACGCCACGCACGGTCGGCCTCACTCCCCGCCAGCGGCTAGCACCCGCCTTACCGAGCTTGCGCAGGCTGTGCTCATTATTGCCGACCTCGCCAATGGTCGCGCGGCATTCCGAGCTCACCTTGCGCATCTCGCCCGATTTCAAGCGAAGGGTGGCGTAGCCCCCCTCGCGGGCGATCAATTGCGCCGAGGCCCCGGCGGCCCGCGCCATCTGTGCCCCCTTGCCCGGGCGCATCTCAATGCAATGGACCAGGGAGCCCAGGGGAATGTTGCGCAGTGGGACACAATTTCCCGGCGCTATGGGGGCATCATCCCCAGACAGGACTTGCGCGCCGGCCTTCAGGCCCTTGGGCGCGATGATATAGGCCCATTCACCATCGAGATATTTCAGGAGGGCGATGTGGGCGCTGCGATTCGGGTCGTATTCCAGGCGCTCGACGACAGCGGGCACGCCCGGTTTGTTGCGCTTGAAATCGATGATGCGATAGCGCTGCTTGTGGCCACCACCCTGATGACGCACCGAAATTCTACCGGCATTGTTGCGGCCGCCAGAATTCGTCTTCTTATCCAGCAGCGGCTCGTGGGGCGACCCTTTGTGGAGGTCAGGCGACACCACCTTGACGACGAAACGTCGCCCTGGGGATGTCGGATTAGTCTTTACAATTGCCATCTTGACCGATCCCCATGTGCCTAGGCGTTACCGCCGAAATCAATGGAATGACCACTGGCGAGGCGGACATACGCCTTACGCCAGTCTTTCCGCTGCCCAAGGCGCTGTCCGAAGCGCTTCTTCTTCCCTTTGACGTTAAGGATCTGCACCTGCTCCACCTGTACATCAAAGAGCGACTCGACTGCCTTGCCAACCTCGTGTTTGTTGGCATCTGGCAGAACTCGGAAGGCATATTGCCCCCGAGCATCAGCCGCCTGGCTGGCTTTTTCAGAAATGATCGGGCTCAGCAGGATCTTTAGGAGTCTTTCCTGATTCATGCCAGACGCTCCTCAAGCTTACGAATGGCGCCCTCGGTAACCACCAGATTTTCAAAGGCGATCAGACTGACAGGATCGGCCTCGTCTGCCGTCAGCACATCCACCCGCGGCAGATTTCGAGCGGCGAGGAAGAGGGCGTCGTCCAGATCCTGGATCAGGATGAGCACGTCGGACAGCTGCATCTCCTTGAGCTTATTCGCCAGAATCCGGGTCTTGGGTTCTTCGACCCGGAACTCAGGTACCACCGAAAGCCGCCCTTGTCTGACCAGTTCCGACAGAATGGAGCACATGGCCCCGCGGTACATCTTGCGATTGACCTTTTGGGAGTAATTGCGTGGGCGGGCGGCGAAGGCCCGGCCACCGCCCCGCCAGATGGGGCCACGACTCGTGCCGGCGCGCGCGCGCCCGGTTCCTTTCTGCCGGAAGGGCTTGGCGCCGCCTCCGGACACTTCTGAACGGCTCTTTTGAGCAACGGTGCCAGAACGGGCTGAGGCCATGTAGGCCGTTACCACCTGATGAATCAGGGCAGGTTTGTATGCGACATCAAAGACGCTGTCAGCAACCTGAACGGGGGCGTCTCCGCCGCTTCTTGCTTGTATTTCCATTGTCTTATCAGCCCTTGCTCTTCTTGACGGAAGGCAAAACGACCAGGCGCCCACCCGCGGGACCGGGGACGCCCCCACGAATCAGCAGTAGGTTGCGCTCGGCGTCGACACGGATGACTTCCAGATTTTGCTGTACCCGGTTGACATTACCCATCTGACCAGCCATGCGCTTCCCTTTCATGACTCGGCCTGGGGTCTGGCATTGACCAATGGAACCCGGGGCCCGATGGGACACGGAGTTACCATGGGTGGCATCCTGGGTGCGGAAATTGTGCCGCCGGACACCGCCGGCAAAGCCGCGTCCCTTGGTCACACCCCGCACATCGACCTTCTGGCCAGCGGCGAAAAGGGAGACACCGATCTCCTGACCCGCAGCCAGATCGTCACCCTCACCGGCCTCAAGCCGGAATTCCCGAAGGACTTCGCCAGCGGTGACTCCAGCCCGGGCGAAATGCCCCGCCAGGGGCTTGGTGACCCGGGAGGCGCGGCGCTCACCCATGGTGACCTGGACCGCCCGGTAGCCGTCCGAGGCATCGGTTTTCAACTGGGTCACGCGGTTGGGTTGGACCTCAATGACGGTCACCGGGACGGATACGCCCTCCTCGGTGAAGATCCGGGTCATGCCGGCCTTACGGCCGATCACACCAATAGTCATGGTCCTATCCTCAGCTCAGCTTGATCTGGACGTCCACACCGGCGGCCAGATCGAGTTTCATCAGGGCGTCAACCGTCTTATCCGTCGGATCGACGATATCCATCAGGCGCTTGTGCGTCCGCAACTCATACTGGTCCCGGGCGTCCTTGTTGACGTGCGGTGAGATGAGCACCGTAAAGCGCTCCTTCTTGGACGGCAGGGGGATGGGGCCCAGCACCTGAGCGCCGGTGCGCTTCGCGGTATCAACGATCTCATGCGCCGAACGATCAATCAGGCGGTGATCGAAGGCCTTGAGGCGGATGCGTATTCTTTGATTGGCCATGCGTCTTACTCGATAACCTTGGAGACCACGCCCGCGCCGACGGTCCGTCCCCCTTCGCGCACGGCGAAGCGCAGGCCTTCGGTCATGGCGATGGGGGCGATGAGCTTGATGGTCATCTTGACGTTGTCGCCGGGCATGACCATTTCGACGCCGTCGGGCAGTTCGCAGGCGCCGGTGACGTCGGTGGTGCGGAAGTAGAACTGGGGCCGGTAGCCGTTGAAGAACGGGGTGTGGCGGCCGCCTTCATCCTTGCCCAGGACGTAGACTTCGGCTTCGAAGTGGGTGTGCGGGGTGATGGTCTTGGGCTTGGCCAGGACCTGGCCACGTTCCACGTCTTCGCGCTTGGTGCCGCGCAGCAGGACGCCGACGTTGTCGCCGGCCTGGCCTTGGTCGAGGAGTTTGCGGAACATCTCGACGCCGGTGCAGGTGGTCTTGGCGGTGGGGCGGATGCCGACGATTTCGACTTCTTCACCGACCTTGATGACGCCGCGCTCGACGCGGCCGGTGACGACGGTGCCACGGCCGGAGATGGAGAAGACGTCTTCAATGGGCATGAGGAAGGGCAGGTCGATCGGGCGCTCGGGCTCGGGGATGAAGTCGTCGAGGGCGTCAATCAGCTGGTCGATGGACTGGGTGCCCATGGGGCCGCTGTCACCTTCCATCGCCATGCGGGCGGAGCCGCGGATGATGGGGGTGTCGTCACCGGGGAATTCGTAGTTGGAGAGGAGTTCGCGGACTTCCATCTCGACCAGTTCGAGCAGTTCTTCGTCGTCGACCAGGTCGCATTTGTTGAGGTAGACGAGAATGCGCGGGACGCCGACCTGGCGGGCGAGGAGGATGTGCTCGCGGGTCTGGGGCATGGGGCCGTCGGAGGCGGCGACCACGAGGATGGCGCCGTCCATCTGCGCGGCGCCGGTGATCATGTTCTTGATGTAGTCGGCGTGGCCAGGGCAGTCGACGTGGGCGTAGTGGCGCTTGTTGCTCTCGTATTCGACGTGGGCGGTGGCAATGGTGATGCCGCGCGCGCGCTCTTCCGGGGCATTGTCGATCTGGTCGTAGGCCTTGGCCTCGCCACCGAACTTCTTTGCCTGGTGCATGGTGATGGCCGCCGTTAAGGTGGTCTTGCCATGGTCGACGTGGCCAATCGTGCCTACGTTGACGTGCGGCTTCTTGCGTTCGAATTTGGCTTTGGACATCCCGATCTACCTGAAATACTGGTTAGTGTGTTTTGGCGGAGGCAAAGCCACTTAGGCAAGCTCCCGGAACAAACTGGCGATGGCAAGCGGGTAGGCACGCATCGACTCGAAGGTGGAGCCTTCATCGGCACAGGTGGCCGACAAATCTCCGCCCCGGACATCTACGCCCAGGCCTGCCAGACGAGGCTCTCGCCTGACGATTTCTCCTGTTAAGGAGCTGGGTACCTGACGGCGGGAGTCGGTTCAGACCGTTTCTCTGCCCGGGCGTCAAGGTACCGTCGCGATCCGACTCCCCAAGGGGAGCCTGCATTCCCTGCCAGCCGAATCTTATGCAACTCGCTCCCTGAGGTGCAACGGGTTGGGGTAAGTGCTGAAAACCTGGATTTTGATCAGGAACCCCTAATGCGGGCCACGCCCGCCTGGAACCCCGATCAGGCCGCGCTTACCAGCGATAATGCGAAAAGGCCTTGTTCGCCTCCGCCATGCGGTGAGTATCTTCCTTCTTCTTCACCGCGGTACCGCGCGCATCCGCCGCATCCATGAGTTCACCGGCCAGACGCAGGGCCATGGACTTCTCCGAGCGCTTGCCGGCGGCATCGATAAGCCAGCGCATGGCCAGGGAGTTGCGACGAGCGGGACGCACCTCGACCGGCACCTGGTAAGTAGCGCCACCCACGCGGCGGGACTTGACCTCCACCACGGGACGCACGTTTTCCATGGCCTGATCGAGCAGGTTCAGAGGCTCGCCACCCTTCTTGGTGGCCATGGTCTCCAGGGCGCCATAGACGATCCGTTCTGCAACGGACTTCTTACCATCTTCCATGAGCATGTTGACAAATTTAGCGAGCAAGTGGCTACCGAACTTGGGGTCCGGCAGCACCTGGCGGCGGGCGACTATACGTCTTCTGGGCATGAACTGGCTCCGACCGAAATATGAAGATTAGGCGATCAGAATTGATCGCGAGCCCCCCGACCGGCTATTAGAGCCGGCACGGGACGCCTGAACGCTTGACGACTCAACTCTTCGGCCGCTTGGCCCCGTACTTCGAGCGACCCTGGCGACGCTTGTCGACACCGGAAGTGTCCAGGGTGCCGCGCACGGTGTGGTAGCGCACGCCCGGCAGGTCCTTGACGCGACCGCCACGAATCAGCACCACGGAGTGCTCCTGAAGATTGTGCCCTTCACCACCGATGTAGGAGGTCACCTCATATCCGTTGGTCAGGCGAACACGCGCCACCTTCCGCAGTGCGGAGTTGGGCTTTTTGGGCGTCGTGGTGTAAACACGGGTACAGACGCCGCGCTTCTGCGGACACTCTTCCAGCGCCGGGACCGTGCTCTTGGCCACCTGACGCTTACGCGGCTTGCGGACCAACTGATTGATGGTTGTCATGCAATCGCTCTCCAAGGGCGCCGGAGCGCCTACACGCAACAGGGCCGACGGTGCCTTCTGGGAAGTTTGATCGTCGGCCCAGGAAATGATCAAGCCGGCCAGGGGCCGGCTTAGCTAAGACGCGGAAGTATAGGTTTGCCCCCTGGCCCTGTCAACTCCATGACAAGGCTCAGCCCTTGGGGGATCTGGTCAATCGGCCAGGTCGTCCCCTTCCCCCGCCTCCGGCGACTCCAGGTCATCCAGGGCCTCTCCCAGCAATTCACTGGTCTGCGCCGCGGTGGCCGCCGCCAGGCTACCCAGTTCCACATTGCTCAAGGCCTCCTTGATGGCCTCCTCGACCTCGGCGGTGACCAGTTCGAGCTTGGGCCCCCCGGCCTCGGCCTCCAGTTCCCGCTCCTCCCGGCGCTTGCGCCGCCGCTCCTGGTGATAGGCCAGTCCCGTGCCCGCCGGGATGAGGCGGCCGACGATGACATTCTCCTTCAGGCCGCCCAGGCGATCGGTGGAGCCGCGAACGGCCGCTTCGGTCAGGACGCGGGTGGTCTCCTGGAAGGAGGCGGCGGAAATAAAGGATTCCGTGGCCAGCGAGGCCTTGGTGATCCCCAGCAGCAGGGGCTCGTAGCGCGCCGGAAGGCGGCCCTCGGCCTGGACCCGCTCGTTCTCCTGCAAGACAAGGCTCAGTTCCGTCTGTTCGCCCCGCAGCAGCCGGGTGTCACCGGCATCCAGGACCTCGGCCTTGCGCAGCATCTGGCGGACGATGACCTCGATGTGCTTGTCGTTGATCTTGACGCCCTGGAGGCGGTACACGTCCTGGATCTCCTTCACCAGGTACTCGGCCAGTTGGGTGACCCCCTTGAGGCGCAGGATGTCGTGGGGATTGAGCTCGCCATCGGAGACGATCTCGCCTCGCTCCACCCGCTCGCCCTCGAAGACATTGACGTGGCGCCACTTGGGGATCAGCTCCTCGATCTGCTCCCCCTCGTCGGTGGTGATGATCAGGCGTTGCTTGCCCTTGGTGTCCTTGCCGAAGCTGATGGTGCCCGAGGCCTCCGCCAGCAGGGCCGGTTCCTTGGGCCGGCGGGCCTCGAACAGATCCGCCACCCGGGGCAGACCGCCGGTGATATCACGGGTCTTGGAGGACTCCTGGGGAATGCGTGCCAGGACATCGCCCACCCCCACGTCGGCCCCGTCCGCGACGCCGACAATGGCCCCGGCGGGCAGGAAGTATCGAGCGGGGATGTCGGTGCCGGCAATGTTGAGCTCCAGCTCGTTCTCGTCCAGCAGCTTCACCATGGGCCGCAGGTCCTTGCCGGCGGCGGGGCGTTGCTTGGGATCGAGGACTACCAGGGCGGTGAGGCCGGTGACCTCGTCGGTCTCCTTCTGGACCGTCACGCCCTCGATGAAGGAATCGAACCGCAGGCGCCCCGCCACCTCGGTCACCACCGGGTGGGTGAAGGGGTCCCAGGTCGCCACCACCTGGCCGCCCTGGACGGTATCGCCATCGCCCACCCGCAGGGTGGCGCCATAGGGGAGCTTGTAGCGTTCCTTCTCCATGCCCAGTTCGTCGACCACCGACAGTTCCCCGGAGCGGGAGACGGCGACCAGGCTGCCGTTGGCGTGCTGCACCACCTTGAGGTTGTGCAGGCGCACGGTGCCGGCGGACTTGATCTCGATACTGTTGACCGCCGCCGCCCGGGAGGCGGCGCCACCGATGTGGAAGGTGCGCATGGTGAGCTGGGTGCCCGGCTCGCCGATCGACTGGGCGGCGATGACCCCCACCGCCTCGCCGGTGTTGACCAGGTGGCCTCGGGCCAGGTCGCGGCCGTAGCAGTGGGCGCAGACGCCGGTGCGGGCCTCGCAGGTGATGGGGGAGCGCACCCGCACCTGGTCGATGCCCGCCTGTTCCAGGGCGCCGACCCACTGCTCGTCGAGCAGGGTGCCGGCGGGGCAGATCAGGTCGTCGCTGCCCGGGCGGTAGACATCCCGGGCCAGCACCCGGCCGAGGATGCGTTCGCGCAGGGGCTCGACCACGTCGCCACCCTCGATGATCGGGGTCATCAAGAGGCCACGCTCGGTGCCGCAGTCGCGTTCCAACACCACCATGTCCTGGGCCACGTCCACCAGGCGGCGGGTCAGGTAGCCGGAGTTGGCGGTCTTGAGGGCGGTGTCCGCCAGGCCCTTGCGCGCGCCGTGGGTGGAGATGAAGTACTGGATGACGTTCAGCCCCTCCCGGAAGTTGGCGGTGATGGGGGTCTCGATGATGGAGCCGTCGGGCTTGGCCATGAGGCCACGCATGCCCGCCAGCTGGCGGATCTGGGCGGCGGAGCCGCGGGCGCCGGAGTCGGCCATCATGTAAATGGAATTGAAGGAGTCCTGCTGGACCGCCTGGCCCTTGGTGTTCGTCACCCGCTCCTTGCCCAGCTTGCCCATCATCGCCTTGGCCACCAGGTCGTTGGTATGCGACCAGATGTCGATGACCTTGTTGTAGCGCTCGCCATTGGTCACCAGGCCCGAGGCGTACTGCTGCTCGATCTCCTTCACCTGGCGCTCGGCCTCGGCGAGGATGCCGGGCTTCTCCTCGGGGACGGCCATGTCCTCCAGGCCGATGGAGACGCCGGCGCGAGTGGCCATGCGAAAGCCCAGGTACATGACCTGGTCGGCGAAGATGACCGTCTCCTTGAGGCCCAGGGTGCGGTAGCAGGTGTTGATCAGTTGCGAGATCTGGCGCTTGCCCAGCGCCCGGTCGACCAGGTCGAAGGCCAGGCCCTCCGGAACGATCTCGTAGACCAGGGACCGGCCCAGGACCGTGTCCTTGAGGCTGATCCGCTCCTCGCGGGTGCCGTCCTCCTGGAGGTACACCTCGCGGATGCGCACCTTGACCCGGGCATGGAGGTCGGCCGCCCCGGTCTCCCAGGCGCGCCGCGCCTCGGTGATGTTGGCGAAGACGCTGCCCTCGCCCTTGACCCCGGCGCGCTCGCGGGTCATGTAGTAAAGGCCCAGCACCACGTCCTGGGAGGGGACGATGATCGGCTCGCCGTTGGCGGGGGAGAGGATGTTATTGGAGGCCATCATCAGCGCCCGGGCCTCCAACTGCGCCTCCAGGGACAGGGGCACGTGGACCGCCATCTGGTCCCCGTCGAAGTCGGCGTTGAAGGCGGTGCAGACCAGGGGGTGGAGCTGGATGGCCTTGCCCTCGATCAGCACCGGCTCGAAGGCCTGGATGCCCAGGCGGTGCAGGGTCGGGGCGCGGTTGAGCATGACCGGGTGCTCGCGGATCACCTCCTCGAGGATATCCCAGACCTCGCCGGCCCCGCGATCGACCAGCTTCTTCGCCGCCTTGATGGTGGTCGCCGCGCCGCGGGACTGCAACTTGCCGTAGACGAAGGGCTTGAACAGCTCCAGGGCCATGCGCTTGGGCAGGCCGCACTGGTGCAGCTTCAGCTTGGGACCCACGACGATGACCGAGCGCCCGGAGTAGTCGACGCGCTTGCCGAGCAGGTTCTGGCGGAAGCGCCCTTGCTTGCCCTTGATCATGTCCGCCAGGGACTTGAGGGGGCGCTTGTTGGTGCCGGTGATGGCGCGGCCACGGCGACCATTGTCGAGCAGAGCGTCCACCGCCTCCTGGAGCATGCGCTTTTCATTGCGCACGATGATGTCCGGGGCGATGAGGTCCAGCAGTCGCTTGAGGCGGTTGTTGCGGTTGATGACCCGACGGTAGAGGTCGTTGAGGTCGGAGGTGGCGAAGCGGCCCCCATCCAGGGGCACCAGGGGGCGCAACTCCGGGGGCAACACCGGGAGGACAGTAAGGATCATCCACTCGGGCCGGTTGCCGGACTCCAGGAGGGACTCCATGAGCTTGAGGCGCTTGGAGAGCTTCTTGATCTTGGTCTCGGAGTTGGTGCCCTCGATCTCCTCGCGCATCTGGCGCATCTCGGCAATGAGGTCGAGGGTGCGCAGCAGTTCGTAGACCGCCTCGGCGCCCATGCGGGCGTCGAACTCGTCGCCGTTCTCCTCCAGGACCTCCAGATACTGCTCATCGGTGAGAAGCTGGCCACGTTCGAGCTGGGTCATGCCCGGGTCGATGACGACGAAGGACTCGAAGTAGAGGATGCGTTCGATGTCGCGCAGGGTCATGTCCAGCAGCAGGCCGATGCGCGAGGGCAGCGACTTGAGGAACCAGATGTGGGCCACCGGGCTGGCCAGGTCGATGTGCCCCATGCGCTCGCGCCGCACCTTGGCTAGGGTGACCTCGACGCCGCACTTCTCGCACACCACGCCGCGGTGCTTGAGGCGCTTGTACTTGCCGCACAGGCACTCGTAGTCGCTGACCGGACCAAAGATCTTGGCGCAGAAGAGGCCGTCACGCTCCGGTTTGAAGGTGCGGTAGTTGATAGTCTCCGGCTTCTTGACCTCGCCATAGGACCAGGAACGGATGGTGTCCGGGGAGGCGAGTCCGATCTTGATGGCGTCGAACTCCAGGGCCTGGCCCTGGGCCTTGAGAATCTTGAGCAGGTCTTTCAATGCAATGTCTCCGTATAGGAGGGCTCGGGGGACGGGCCCCGCGAGCTGAGAAGGCGATTTGAACGGAGTGCCCAGGATCGCGGCGGTGCCCAATGGGGCCGCCGCGATCACCCGCGGGCCTTAGTCCTGTTCCAGTTCGACATTGATGCCAAGGGAGCGGATCTCCTTGACCAGCACATTGAAGGATTCGGGCATGCCCGCCTCCATGCGATGGTCACCATCGACGATGTTCTTGTACATCTTGGTACGCCCGTTGACGTCGTCGGACTTGACCGTCAGCATCTCCTGGAGGGTATAGGCGGCGCCATAGGCCTCCAGCGCCCACACCTCCATCTCCCCGAAGCGCTGGCCGCCGAACTGGGCCTTGCCGCCCAGGGGCTGCTGGGTGACCAGGCTGTAGGGGCCGGTGGAGCGGGCATGCATCTTGTCATCCACCAGGTGGTTGAGCTTGAGCATGTACATGTAACCGACGGTGACGGGCCGTTCAAACTTGTCGCCTGTGCGGCCATCGTAGAGCTGGGTCTGGGCCATGGGGATGCCGGTGCCGGCATTGTCCCGGCCCGCCAGGCGCAGCATCTCCCGGATCTCGGCCTCGGAGCAGCCATCGAAGACCGGGGTCGCCAGGGGCACGCCCCGGGTCAGGTTGCGCGCCAGTTCCAGGATCTCCTCATCGGTCAGGCTGTCCAGATCCTCGCGCTTGCCGCTGCTGTTGTAGATCCGACCGAGGAAGTCACGCAGTTCCGCCACCGCGCGCTGGGCGCGCAGCATCTCCTCGATGCGTTTGCCCAACCCATTGGCGGCCCAGCCCAGGTGGGTCTCCAGCACCTGGCCGACATTCATGCGCGAGGGCACGCCGAGGGGGTTAAGGACGATGTCCACCGGCTCGCCATCGGCGGAGAAGGGCATGTCCTCCACCGGCACGATCATGGAGATGACGCCCTTGTTGCCATGGCGGCCGGCCATCTTGTCGCCTGGCTGGATGCGGCGCTTCACCGCCACATAGACCTTGACCATCTTGAGCACGCCCGGGGCCAGGTCATCACCCTGGATGATCTTGCGCTTCTTGGCCTCGAAGCGGTCGCGGAACTCCTTGCGTTGCTCGGCGATATGATTGGCGATCGTCTCCAGTTGACCAGCGGAATCCTCGGCGCGCAGCCGGATCTCCAGCCACTTGTCGCGGGAGTCCTGCTGGGCCAGTTCGTGGAGATAGGTCTTGGTGATTTTGGCGCCGGCCTTGAGGCCCCGCGGTCCGCCATCGGCGATCTTGCCCACCAGCATGCGCTCGACACGCTGGAAGGTATCGTTCTCCATGATGCGCCGCTGATCTTCCAGGTCCTTGCTCACCCGCTCCAGTTCCATCTCCTCGATCTGGTGGGCGCGCTTGTCCTTCTCGACGCCATCCCGAGTGAAGACCTGCACGTCGACGACGGTACCCGCCATGCCGGAGGGCAGGCGCAGGGAGGTGTCCTTCACGTCCGAGGCCTTCTCGCCGAAGATGGCCCGCAGCAGCTTCTCCTCCGGCGTGAGCTGAGTCTCACCCTTGGGGGTGACCTTGCCCACCAGGATGTCGCCATCCCGGACCTCGGCGCCGACGTAGATGATGCCCGACTCATCCAGCTTGGCGAGTGCCGCCTCGCCGACGTTGGGGATGTCTGCGGAGATCTCCTCCGGCCCCAGCTTGGTGTCCCGGGCCAGGCAGGTCAGTTCCTCGATGTGGATGGAGGTGAAGCGATCCTCCTGCACCACCCGCTCGGAGATAAGGATGGAGTCCTCGAAGTTGTAGCCGTTCCAGGGCATGAAGGCGACGCGCAGGTTCTGCCCCAGGGCCAGCTCACCCATGTCGGTGGAAGGCCCATCGGCCAGGACATCGCCACGACTGATCTGATCCCCCACCGCCACCAGGGGGCGCTGGTTGATGCAGGTGTTCTGGTTGGACCGGGTGTACTTGGTCAGGTTATAGATATCGACGCCCGGCACCCCCGGCTCGGCCTCGTCGTCATTGACCCGCACCACGATACGCGCCGCGTCCACCGCCTCGACCACCCCACCTCGGCGGGCCACGACGGTCACGCCGGAGTCGATGGCCACCACCCGCTCCATGCCCGTGCCCACCAGGGGCTTCTCCGCCCGCAGGGTGGGCACCGCCTGGCGCTGCATGTTGGAGCCCATGAGGGCGCGGTTGGCGTCGTCGTGCTCCAGGAAGGGGATGAGGGAAGCGGCGACGGAGACGATCTGCCGTGGCGAGACGTCCATGTACTGGACCTCGCCCGGGGCCTTCATCGTGAACTCGTTCTGATGCCGGCAGGAGACCAGGGCGTCCGTCAGCCGGCCCTCCCCATCCAGGGTGGCATTGGCCTGGGCGATGACGAAATGGCCCTCGTCGATGGCGGAGAGATAGTGGATCTGGTCCGTGACCTGACCATTTTCCACCTGGCGGTACGGGGTCTCCAGGAAGCCGTAGCGGTTGGTCCGGGCGAAGACCGCCAGGGAGTTGATGAGGCCGATGTTGGGCCCTTCCGGGGTCTCGATGGGACAGACACGGCCGTAGTGGGTCGGATGCACGTCGCGGACCTCGAAGCCAGCGCGCTCCCGGGCCAGACCCCCGGGACCCAGGGCGGAGACGCGGCGCTTGTGAGTGACCTCGGACAGGGGGTTATTCTGGTCCATGAACTGGGAGAGCTGGCTGGAGCCGAAGAACTCCTTGATGGCCGCCGACACCGGTTTGGCATTGATCAATTCCTGGGGCATCAGGCCTTCGGACTCGGCCAGGGACAGGCGCTCCTTGACCGCCCGCTCGACGCGCACCAGGCCAATACGGAACTGGTTCTCCGCCATCTCGCCGACGCAGCGGATGCGCCGATTGCCGAGGTGGTCGATGTCGTCGACCGTGCCCCGCCCGTTGCGCAGTTCAACCAGGATCTTGAGGGCATCGATGATGTCGGACCCTTCGCCGTTCTGCGCGACGAGCTTATGCGAGGTCTCATCGCCCCGGGCGCTGAAGTAGACATGATCGTAAAGGATGCCCGGACCTTCCTCGCCCTCACGGGCCAGGCGACGGTTGAACTTCATGCGCCCGACTGCCGAGAGGTCGTAACGGTCGAGGGTGAAGAAGAGGTTGTGGAAGAGGTTCTGGGCCGCCTCCTTGGTCGGGGGCTCACCCGGACGCATCATGCGGTAGATCTCGACCTGGGCCTCCAGCTCGTTGGTGGTGGGGTCGATGCGCAGGGTCTCCGACAGGTAGGGCCCCTGGTCCAGGTCGTTCACGAACAGGGTGCGCAACTCCCGGATACCCTGCTGGCGGGCCTGTTCCAACAGCTCGGGGGTGAGGAGATCGTTGGCGTTGGCCAGCAACTCGCCCGTTTCCGTGTCGATCAGATTGTGGGCCAGGATGCGCCCATGCAGGAATTCCGCGGGCACGCTCAGCCGCTCCACCCCCAACTTCTGCAGCTCACGGGTGTGGCGGGCGGTGACCCGCCGGCCGGACTCCACGACCATCTGGTCGCCGACGCTGATATCGAAGCCCAGGGTCTCGCCGCGCAGGCGCTCGGGAACCAGGTCAAGCTCGATCTTGTCGGCGGCGAGATGGAACCGATCCGTCTGGAAGAAGCAGTCCAGAATGCGCTGGGTGTCGTAGCCCAGGGCCCGCAGCAGGATGGTCGCCGGTAACTTGCGGCGCCGGTCGATACGGACGAAGACGTTGTCCTTGGGGTCGAACTCGAAATCCAACCAGGAGCCACGATAAGGAATGACCCGGGCGGAGAAGAGCAGCTTGCCCGAGGAATGGGTCTTGCCCTTGTCATGGTCGAAGAAGACGCCAGGCGAACGGTGGAGCTGGGAGACGATGACCCGCTCCGTACCATTGATGATGAAGGTGCCGGTTTCGGTCATGAGCGGCATCTCGCCCATGTAGACTTCCTGTTCCTTGATGTCCTTGATGACGCGGGAACCCGCTGGGGCATCGCGATCGTAAATCACCAGGCGCAGCAGGACGCGCAGGGGGGCGGCGTAGGTCGCGCCGCGCAGGTGGCATTCGCGCACATCGAAGGGCGGTTCGCCGAGACGGTAACTGACGTACTCCAGCACCGCGTTCCCGGAGTAGCTCTCGATCGGGAAAACGGACTTGAAGGCGGCATGCAACCCCATGTCCTGGCGCTCACCGGGTTTTAGACCCTCCTGCAGAAAAGCCCGATAAGAGTCGATCTGGGTCGCGAGCAGGAAGGGAACATCCAGAATGCTGGTGCGCTTGCCGAAGTCCTTGCGGATACGCTTTTTCTCGGTGAACGAATAGGCCATGCTGCCTTACCCTCGACGTGCTGCTGGAAATTTGGGTCACCGGGGGGGTGACGGATCGGGTCGGATCTAATGCGCTAAATGGACAGCGACTCCTCCCGATGGTTGCGTCTTCAATGGTGACGCAACGCAAACGGAGAAAGGCCGGCGATCCGCGGATCGCCAGCCTTCCTGTCGCGCGTGGCGCGCGACGACGCAAGGACGGGATTATTTGACCTCGACAGTGGCGCCCGCCTCTTCGAGCTGCTTCTTGGCGGAGGCCGCATCATCCTTGGATACGCCTTCCTTGATGACCGTGGGCACGCCTTCAACGGCGTCCTTGGCTTCCTTCAGCCCCAGGCCCGTCAGGGCCCGCACGACCTTGATGACGCCGACCTTGTTTTCCCCAAAGCCAGTGAGGACGACATTGAACTCCGTCTGCTCCTCGACGGGCTCCGCCGCTGCGGCGGCAGGACCAGCCGCCACGGCGACAGCGGCCGCGGCGGTGACGCCAAACTTCTCTTCCATCGCGCTGATCAGTTCGACCACATCCATGACGGTCATGTTGGCGATGGCTTCCAGGATCTCTTCTTTGGAAACGGACATGGATTTCTCCTAATTCGAATAGCTGTTAGATGCCGTACCGAGGACCGGACCCCAGGGGTCAGGCCGCCTCTTTGGCATCGCGGACCGCCGCGAGGGTGCGGACAAGCTTGCCCGGGACCTCGTTGATGGTCGCCGCGAGTTTCTGCACCGGGGCCTTCATGACGGACATGAGTTGGGAAATAGCCTGCTCGTAGGTCGGCATCTTGGCCAAGGTGCCAAGCTCCGAGGGGGCGAGCAATTTACCGCCAATGGACACGAGGTTTACCTTGAGGGCGTTGTTGCCCTTGGCAAAGGCCTCGATGACCCGCGCCGCGGAACCCGGATCCGTCTGGGAAAAGGCCAGGATCATGGGCCCCTTGAGGGCCGTCTGGATACAGGCGAAATCCGTACCTTCCACAGCGCGCCTGGCCAGGGTATTTTTGACCACGCGCACATAGACCCCCGCCTTGCGTGCTTCCACGCGGAGCTGGGTCATCTGCGCGACGGTCAAACCCCGGTACTCGGCGCCAACGGCCGAATAGGCTTTCTTCGCGACTTCCGCGACCTCGGCGACGATGGTTTCTTTCTGGGCAAAATTCAGCGCCACAGGTCGTCACCTCCAGATGTCAGTGTTGCCGGGAGTCAAGACCCCCTTCCAAATGCCGCCCTGGCCATCCATGACCCTATAGGGCGACGGTGAAGTGCGCCATCCTCAGGCCCGCGCCGTCGCTCGCGCGACGACTAAAACCGATTCGGGAGCACCGTCTGCGCGGGCTCACTGAGATTAAGTCCGGCGTGGCACCTTGTCCCTCATGCCACCCAGACGCCCGCGGTCTTTGACGGTCCCCGGCAAAGGCCGGGGCCCCAAAGAACGACTGGAGCCAGTCCGCTTCGGTCTGGCCCCGGGAATAAGCGCCCGCGTCCCCGCGGGCAGCGCCAGGCCCTCATCGGGCCAGGAGCGGGGCTACGCCTTAGACGAGTGCCTGATGGTCTACGGTCAAACCCGGCCCCATGGTGGTCGACACGGTAACCTTGCGCATATAGACACCCTTGGAGGTGCTGGGCTTGACCTTCATCAGGTTTCGGAGCAAGGCCTCGAGATTTTCACGCAAGGCGACGGGCTCAAAGATGATCTTGCCCAGGGGGCAATGGATGATGCCGGACTTGTCGGTGCGATAACGTACCTGACCCGCCTTGGCATTACGCACCGCCTCGGCAACGTCCGCGGCCACGGTTCCCACCTTGGGGTTGGGCATGAGACCACGGGGACCCAGGAGGCGACCCAGTTGGCCGACCACACGCATGGCGTCCGGGGAGGCGATGACCACGTCGTAATTGAGATTTCCGGCCTTCATGTCCTCGGCCAGGTCTTCCATGCCGACGCGGTCGGCACCGGCCGCCGTCGCGGCCTCGGCCGCTCCACCCTGGCAGAAGACCGCGACGCGCACCTGCTTGCCGATACCGTTGGGCAGGACGGTGGCGCCACGCACCACCTGATCCGACTTGCGCGGATCGACGCCCAGGTTGACCGCGACATCGATGTTTTCCAGGAACTTGACCTTAGACAGGTCCTTGAGCAGGCTGAAGGCCTCCTCCGCCGGGTAGACCTTTTTCTTATCGAAGCCGGCGCGGACCGCCTGCATGCGCTTGGATAACTTGGCCATCTCAGACACCCTCCACATTCAGGCCCATGGCGCGGGCACTGCCCGCGATGGTACGCACCGCGGCATCCATGTCGGCCGCCGTCAGGTCCGGCATCTTGACCGCGGCGATCTCCTCGAGCTGGGCCCGGGTGACGGTACCGACCTTGGTCGTGTGGGGGGTCTTGCTGCCCCGGGTCACACCGGCCGCCTTTTTGAGCAGGACGGTGGCGGGGGGGGTCTTAGTGATGAAAGTGAAGCTGCGATCGGCGTAGACCGTGATCACCACGGGCGTGGGCATGCCCTTTTCCAGGTTCTGCGTCTTGGCATTGAAAGCCTTGCAAAACTCCATGATGTTCACACCCTTTTGGCCCAAGGCCGGGCCCACGGGGGGGCTCGGATTGGCCTCGCCGGCCTTGACTTGCAGCTTGATATAAGCTGTTATCTTCTTTGCCATTTTTCTCTCGTTGGTTGGGTACTGACGCCGGTGGAAGGAGACCGGCTCCCCTCACCGCCAGATCCCATCGGGAAGGGCGGCATCGTTGTTGACCTTGGGGGTCATGTTTGGATGGGCCATGACGCAAGGGACCAGGGCCCGGGTAGCGACCGTGTGATCCCCTGACGCGGGAATTATCCCCGCCCTGGAGATCAGCCCTTTTCTACCTTGGAAAACTCAAGATCGACCGGGGTCGCGCGGCCAAAGACCAGGACGGAGACCTTGAGGCGGTTCTTGTCGTAATCCACTTCCTCAACCACGCCAGTGAAGTCCGTGAAGGGACCGTCGATGACCCGAACCATCTCCCCAGGTTCGTAAAGCACCTTGGGCCGGGGTTTGGCGGCGCCGTCCTGCATGCGCTGGAGGATGGCATTGGCCTGGATATCAGGGATGGGCGCCGGGCGGTCACCATGCCCCCCGATGAAGCCCATCACCTTAGGCACATCCCGCACCAGGTGCCAGGTTTCATCAGACATCTCCATGTGCACCAAGACGTAGCCAGGGAAGAACTTGCGCTCCACTTTATGCTGCTGACCGTTACGCATCTCCACGACCGTCTCGGTGGGCACCAGGATCTCGCCGAACTGCTCTTCCATGCCAGCACGCTTGATGCGGTCTTCCAACGACCGCTTCACCTGATTCTCCATGCCGGAAAAGGCGTGGATGACAAACCAGCGCATGGTCATTATCAGCCTCCCTGGCCCGTGAGATAACGCAGAATGGCCATCAGCATCATGTCGAACAGCCAAAGGATGATGCCCAGGATCATGACCATGACGACGACGATCAGGGTGGTTTGCAGGGTTTCCTGGCGGGTTGGCCAGACCACCTTGCGCACTTCGGTGCGGGCATCGCCGACGAACTGCCAGAGTTGCCGACCGACCTTGGTCTGCAACGCGATGGCCGCCGCCCCGCCGCCAATGATCAGCAGACCCACAACCCGCAGCAGGGTCGAATAATCCGCGAAGAAATAGAAGGCGAAGATGCCGGCAATCAACAAAAGGGCCGCCGCCGCCAGTTTGGCGGTATCCAAACCGGCGGCGCCAGCCTCGACTTTTGCATTCATTCAGATACCGCTCTGATCAGCGCGGGAGGAAATGGCAGGCCAGGAGGGAATCGAACCCCCAACCTGCGGTTTTGGAGACCGCTGCTCTGCCAATTGAGCTACTGGCCTAAGACGTTGGCCCCGCAACTCAGGGTTCGGACCTCAAGAACTGAGCCACACCCTGAACGGGGCCGCTATTGCTTACTCGATAACCTTGGAGACCACGCCCGCGCCGACGGTCCGTCCCCCTTCGCGTACGGCGAAGCGCAGGCCTTCGGTCATGGCGATGGGGGCGATGAGTTTGATGGTCATCTTGACGTTGTCGCCGGGCATGACCATTTCGACGCCGTCGGGCAGTTCGCAGGCGCCGGTGACGTCGGTGGTGCGGAAGTAGAACTGGGGCCGGTAGCCGTTGAAGAAGGGGGTGTGGCGGCCGCCTTCATCCTTGCCCAGGACGTAAACTTCAGCTTCGAAGTGGGTGTGCGGGGTGATGGTCTTGGGCTTGGCAGGACCTGGCCGCGTTCCACGTCTTCGCGCTTGGTGCCGCGCAGCAGGACGCCGACGTTGTCGCCAGCCTGGCCTTGGTCGAGGAGTTTGCGGAACATCTCGACGCCGGTGCAGGTGGTCTTGGCGGTGGGGCGGATGCCGACGATCTCGACTTCTTCACCGACCTTGATGACGCCGCGCTCGACGCGACCGGTGACGACGGTGCCGCGGCCGGAGATGGAGAAGACGTCCTCGATGGGCATGAGGAAGGGCAGGTCGATCGGGCGCTCGGGCTCGGGGATGAAGTCGTCGAGGGCGTCGATCAACTGGTCGATGGACTGAGTGCCCATGGGGCCGCTGTCGCCTTCCATCGCCATGCGGGCGGAGCCGCGGATGATGGGGGTGTCGTCGCCGGGGAATTCGTAATTGGAGAGGAGTTCGCGCACTTCCATCTCGACCAGTTCGAGCAGTTCCTCGTCGTCGACCAGGTCGCACTTGTTGAGGTAGACGAGGATGCGCGGGACGCCGACCTGGCGAGCGAGGAGGATGTGCTCGCGGGTCTGGGGCATGGGGCCGTCGGAGGCGGCGACCACCAGGATGGCGCCGTCCATCTGCGCGGCACCGGTGATCATGTTCTTGATGTAGTCGGCGTGTCCGGGGCAGTCGACGTGGGCGTAGTGGCGCTTGTTGCTCTCGTATTCGACGTGGGCGGTGGCGATGGTGATGCCGCGCGCGCGCTCTTCCGGGGCATTGTCGATCTGGTCGTAGGCCTTGGCCTCGCCACCGAACTTCTTCGCCTGGTGCATGGTGATGGCCGCCGTTAAGGTGGTCTTGCCATGGTCGACGTGGCCAATCGTGCCTACGTTGACGTGCGGCTTCTTACGTTCGAATTTGGCTTTGGACATGAGGCTATCCCCAGGAAGATGTCAAAAAATTCGGTCAGGTATTCAGGTTCGGCGTGGTGGCGGACAACCGATTTTCCGCGAGAGAGCGCCGGTTGCCAGCGGATTGGAGCCCATGATCGGAATCGAACCGATGACCTCACCCTTACCAAGGGTGTGCTCTACCATCTGAGCTACATGGGCAAGTTCGCTAGTGCTTGACATGGAGCGGGTGATGGGAGTCGAACCCACGCTATCAGCTTGGAAGGCTGAAGTTCTACCGTTGAACTACACCCGCGCGAGGATCATTCAGGCGCCGATGGTGAGCGGGAACGGTAACGAACCCGGCGAGCCTGCATCTCATGACTGCAATTTGGTGGAGGGGGGAGGATTCGAACCTCCGAAGGCTGAGCCGTCAGATTTACAGTCTGATCCCTTTGACCGCTCGGGAACCCCTCCGAATCGAGCGCCGTATGGTAGGGATAAGTACTGGCCCTGTCAACCTCCAAATCCTTGTCCAAAACGGAACGCCGCTGAACTGACGGGCCAGGTTAGCCGCGCCATCCGGCCAGGGATGCACTAATATGATTATTTCCTGCCTGTAGGGCATAACCAGGGGAATCTTGATGGATGTCACCATCTTTGGTAGCGGCTATGTGGGTTTAGTGACCGGGGCCTGCCTCGCGGAGGTGGGCAACCGGGTCCTGTGTATTGATATCGACCCGGAGAAAGTCGCCTTGCTCAATGCTGGCGGCGTGCCGATCTTCGAGCCCGGGCTGGAGGCCCTGGTTCAGCGTAATCGGGCGGCCGGCCGGCTCAATTTTTCCACCGATCCCGCCGCCGGGGTCGCCCACGGCCTCTTTCAGTTCATCGCCGTCGGCACCCCGCCCGATGAGGATGGCTCCGCCGATCTCTCCCATGTCCTGGCCGTGGCCCGCGCCATCGGCGAGCACCTGGAGGGTTACCGGATTGTCGTCGACAAGTCGACGGTCCCCGTCGGTACCGCGGATCAGGTCGCCGCCACCATCCGCCAGACCCTCGCCCAACGCGGCGCCACGCATGAGTTCGACGTGGTCTCCAATCCGGAATTCCTCAAGGAAGGGGCCGCTATCGACGACTTCATGCGGCCCGATCGGATCGTGGTCGGCACCGACAATCCCCGGACCGGGGAGCTGCTACGCGCCCTCTACGCCCCCTTCAACCGCAATCACGACCGGGTCCTGGTCATGGACGTTCGCTCCGCGGAGCTAACCAAGTACGCCGCCAATGCCCTGCTGGCGGCCAAGATCAGCTTCATGAATGAACTCTCCAACATCGCCGAGGCCGTCGGCGCGGACATCGAGCAAGTCCGGGTCGGCATCGGTTCCGATCCCCGCATCGGCTACCAGTTCATCTACCCCGGCTGCGGCTACGGTGGCTCCTGCTTCCCCAAGGATGTGCGCGCCCTGGAGAGGACCGCCAGCGGAATCGGCTACCGGGCCGAACTCCTCGCCGCCATCGAGGCGGTCAACGACCGGCAGAAGGAGGTCCTGTTCAACAAGATCCGGGATCATTTTCAGGGCGATCTGCGCGGGCGCACCTTCGCCCTGTGGGGCCTGGCCTTCAAGCCCAATACCGATGACATGCGCGAGGCCTCCAGTCGCCGCCTGATGGAGGCCCTCTGGGACGCGGGCGCCCGGGTCCGCGCCTATGATCCGGTTGCCATGATCGAGGCCCGCCGGATCTATGGCGAGCGTCCCGACCTGGAGCTGGTCGATGATCCCCTCACCGCCCTCGACGGCGCTGATGGCCTGGCCATCGTCACCGAGTGGAACCAATTCCGGGGCGTAGACTTCGCCACCCTCAGAGACCGTCTCAAGACCCCCGTCGTCTTCGACGGCCGCAACCTCTACAACCCCCAGCTTGCGGCTGCCAGTGGGCTCAATTATTACTCCATTGGCCGAGTCCCGACCTTACCGGTCTGACTCTCGGACCGGCCAGGCCATTACATGTGCATCCCCTCAGCTCTATCCGTCAGCCGCTGGCCGCCAGGGGGATGCAACCACCAGAGGGACACCACTGACAACTAGTAGGCACTCCCCGCCATAAAAAACGGCCCCCCGTTTGGCGGGGCGCCGTTCTCATCGCTACGACCGCGCGCCGGACGCGATCAAAAACGATGCGCGGTCAGAACCGATGGTTCCAACTGATCTCGATATCCTTCTGCTCCATGTAGAGACTGCCGGTCTGAGTGCCGGTGATATTGGCATTAGACCCACCGTCCAGTGTCGCCTCGGGCATCCAGGCGAAGGAGAAGTTGAAGCTGTCGCTCTTGCTGTGGCGATAGGTGGCGCCCAAGGTGAAGGTCCACTGGATGGTAGCCGGGGCCATGACGTTGAGGAGACCTTCGGTGTCCGGGGCGAAATCGCTGGCGTAGGCGGCGCCAGCCATGAAGCTGAACCTTTCGTCGTAATCCCAACGGGCGCCGAGCTTGAAGACATCCATGTCATCCCAGCCGAAGCCCAGGCCATTCTTGCCACCCAGGCAGATGTCGGACTTCATGCCCATCATGCAAGGCATGACGTTGACGTTGTTGGAATTACCAACCGAATTGATTTCGTTGTAAAAGATGCGCTGCCAATCAAAGGCCAGGGTGATATTGGGCTGGATCTTAAAGGCCACGCCCAGATTCAGCATCGCCGGGATGTCAAAGTTGCCCTCGTCGGCGAAGAGCCCCTTGTAGTCATCGAAATCGGACATCCACAGCTTGGTGCGGTAAGAAGCGCCCAGGGTCAACTGGTCGTTAATTTCGCCAACCCAGCCCAGATGGAGGCCATAGCCATAGGACCAGTCCTTGCCGTTATTGGAGACCGCGTCCGGATAGAGCGACATCTGCCGGAAGGGCTCCAGGCCCTTGGCCTCGAAGCTCTGGGCGGCGAAGACCGGGGCGATGCCGAGGGAATGCTGCTGGTTGATCTTGTAAGTGAAGGGGATCTCGACGAACAACTGCTCGAGGTTGACGCCGGTGGGGGTGGTGGCGGTAAAGACGCCATTAGGGTTGACATTCATCGACCCCGGTGCCTGATTAGGATCAGTGACCGGCACGGGACGACCATCGGGCCCCATGCTGAAGAGGAAGCCATTCGGCGCGGCGATGGTATTGGGATAAGGTGAAGTCATACCCGGCGCAATAGCCAACTGATTGGGTGCCCCGGCAAAATTTTCCCAAACTGGCCGGTCCTTGTAGTTGGTGTTCATACCGCCATTGCCGAAGATGGAAATGCCGATGGTCATCTGGTCATTCAGGACATGGTTGTAGCCCATGCTGGGGACCAGGAACCAATCGCTGTCACTGTCATAGCGACCCGGGGTGACAAAGCCGGAGGTCGGGAAACCCATCGCATTGGTTGAATAATCATCGTTGGCCTCGTAACCCCGGGGGGACGGGCTGAAGAAGGAAACGCCGATATCCAGGCTGGTGCCGATGAAACCCATGCCCGCCGGGTTGGTGGCGGTTACCAGGGTGTCCTGAGGCAGAGCGGTGGCGACGCCCCCCATGGCCTTGGACGGGGTTCCCCAGCCAAAGGCAAAGTAGCCGTTGGAGGCCAGGGCCGCGGTGGGGATCGTCATGCCACTGATCACGCCAATGGCAATGGCCCGTTGCAAGTGATGGTTCATGGGTGCGCTACTCCGCAAAGCATTTTGGTAACAATTTGAATCTTTTATCCGAAAACCCGGGCTTGCCTACCCCTGCGGGTGATGGTAGCGCCGGGCTATCGCGGAATTTAAAAAATCAGCTAAGGCTGGAAAATCCCCGACTAGAGAGGGGGAAGGGAGGCCGGATTTGTTGTAATTTGGCGAAAAACTACTACAGCGTCGCAATAAATGCAACATTTGGTAACGCTTTTGAGGCGCACTTTCGGCGCGAATTTATCGTCCGCCGTGCAGGCGATTCATAACCCGCTGATACTCCCCGGCCAGGAGGTCGGGCAGGCAGCCCTCGGCGTCATCCAGGGCCTTGAGGATTCGACCCTCCTCATCTCGGGAGGGCCGTCCCAGGACATAGTTGACGACCTGCTCACGGTCGCCGGGGTGGTCGATACCGATACGCAGGCGCCAGAAATCCCGGCTACCGAGGACATTGATGATATCGCGCAGGCCGTTGTGGCCGGCATGACCGCCCCCCTGTTTCAGGCGCACGGCGCCCACGGGGAGATCGAGATCGTCATGGGCCACCAGAATGGCCTCGACCGGGATATCGTGGTAGCGCACCACCGCACCCAGGGACTGGCCGCTGCGGTTCATGAAGGTGCCGGGCTTGAGCAGGCGCAGGTCGACACCAGCCACCAGTAACCGGCACATGGCGCCATGGAACTTGATTTCCGTCCGGAACGGGCCCTGATGGTGCCCCGCCAGGGCATCGAGGAACCAGAAGCCGACATTGTGGCGGGTGGCCTCGTACTGGGGACCCGGATTTCCCAGGCCCACGATGAGGCGGATGCCTTGGTCTGGCATGGATGTCTCTCCACGAAAGGGGCGCCAGGCCGAGGCCGTGGGGTGAGGAAGGGCCGCGTCAGCCCGGCGGCTCAGCAGATCGGAGGGTGATGCGACACGGCCCGCCAGGGGCGGGCCGCTGGATGGCCCTCAGGCGAGTGCCCCACGATGGTTAATCTTCGCAACTCAATGTTCGGTTTTCCGGGTCGGGTGACGTCTGGCGGGGGACGCCGTGAATACGTCCCTGTAGGCTTGACGACCGCCTCCCTGCGGTCGACACCCCCGCCAAACGCCACCCGACCCTCCCTATTGAGGCCGAAAACTGAAATACGATGTGTATACCTGAGGGGCAACGCCTGGAGTTTGGGCAAGGCGCGGGATCAGGCCTCCTCTCCGCCCTCCTCCCCCGCGCCGCCATGGCCGCTGTGAATGACCACCACGGGCTCGTCCGGATCCGGGGCCTGGGCCAGCTCCACACCCTCCGGCAGTGGCACCTCGGAGAGGTGGATGATGCCACCCAGTTCCAGGTCCATCAGATCCAGGGCGATGAATTCCGGCAGGTCCTTGGGCAGACAACTGATCTCGATTTCGGTGAGGTTATGGGAGACCACGCCGCCGCCCAGCTTGACGCCCTTGCAGCTCGTCTCGTTGAGGAAGTGGATCGGGACGGTCATGCGGAGCTTTTCATCGGCCTGGACGCGCTGGAAATCGGCGTGCAGGATGAAGGGCTTGGCCGGATGGCGCTGCAAGTCCTTAAGCACCACCGCCTGGGCCTTGTCGTCGACCTTGAGGGTGAGGATGTGGGAGTAGAAGGCCTCATGCTCCAAGTGCTGGAGCAGCTCGTTGTGGGCCAGGCTGACCATCTCCGGTTCCTGGTGCGCGCCATAGACGATGGCCGGGACCCGGCCGGTACGGCGCAGGCGGCGGCTCGCACCTTTCCCTGCATCGCCCCGGGGTTCGGCCAGGACTTCAAAAGTCTCTTTCATGTTGGGAATACTCCACTGGTTGCTTGGGTTACAGACAGCCGTCAACCCGCGACCAGGCGACGGCAAGGCTCTTCCAGGGGGAAGAGAAAAGGGGTTGAAGGGTTCCCTCGGTTCAGCGTCCCGCTGGAGCCACCTTAAACCACAAGGAAGTCACTAACTGCCATGGGGCGGTAGACCACACCCCTGGTAATGAAAGACTTTCCCGCGACTTTCACGCTAAGGAAGTCAAGGCTCAGCAAGGACCTCGGCTCCGTATCCCGCGAGATCCACCTTACCCTGGCAGGCATGGGCCAAGCCAGACGGTGCTCATCGGCGCTCAATCGACGAAGAGCGAACTGACGGACTCCGAGGTGGAGATCCGGCGCATGGTCTCGGCAAGCAACTCCCCAATGCTGAGCTGCCGGATGCGCCCACAGGCCTGGGCCTCGGGGCGGAGGGGGATGGTATTGGTCACCACCAGTTCATCCAGGCGGGAGTTGGCGATATTTTCCACCGCCTTGCCGGAGAGGACGGGATGGGTGCAATAGGCCACCACCCGCGCCGCGCCGTGGTCCTTGAGGGCCCCGGCGGCCTGGCAGAGGGTCCCGGCGGTGTCGACCAGATCGTCGATGATGACGCAGGAATGCCCCTCCACATCCCCGATGATGTTCATGACCTTGGCCTCGTTGGGCCGGGGCCGGCGCTTGTCGATGATGGCCAGTTCAGCGTCATCCAGGCGCTTGGCCAGGGCGCGGGCACGCACCACCCCCCCCACATCCGGCGAGACCACCAGCAGGTTGGGGTACTTCTGCCGCCAGACATCTCCCAACAGGATCGGGGAGGCGTAGACATTATCGACGGGGATGTCGAAGAAGCCCTGGATCTGGTCGGCATGAAGATCGACGGTCAACACCCGGTCGGCGCCCGCCTGGCCCAGCATCTTGGCCACCAGGCGCGCCGTGATGGGGACACGCGCCGAGCGCGGCCGCCGGTCCTGGCGGGCATAGCCGAAGTAGGGAATAACCGCCGTGATGCGTTTGGCGGAGGCCCAGCGCAGGGCATCGATCATCACCAGGAGCTCCATGAGATGATCGTTGGTGGGCGCCGAGGTCGGCTGAACGACGAAGACATCCCGGCCGCGGACGTTTTCCTGAATCTCCGCCATCACCTCCCCATCGCTGAACTGGCCCAGGACGGCCTTGCCGAGGGGCAGGTTTAGGTAGGTGGCGATTTCGCCGGCCAGCGCCGGATTGGCGTTACCGGTAAAGACCATCATATGACTGGTGGGCACGACTGGAATCTCCCCAACGCCACGGGACAGGGACGGCGCGCCGGGGACTCCCCGCCGAATGACCGTCGTCTCATTTGGTGCGGCATGTGGCTGGGGTGCCAGGATTCGAACCTGGGAATGCTGGGATCAAAACCCAGTGCCTTACCGCTTGGCGACACCCCAAAAAAAATCAAACGCTGGCCAGCCGTTCGAGGAGCGGCGACTGATTCAATCCCCGGGCCACGAAACCCGGCAGGTCCGCCGGGGCCTGAAGCCGGATGGCCTCAGCCTCGTCCCGGGAGCTGAAACTGGCGAAGACGCAGGCCCCGGTGCCGGTCAGCCGCGCCGTGGCGAAGCCATCGAGCCAAGCCATGGCCCGGGCCACGGGGGGATAGGCCTCACGCACGACATTCAGGCAGTCGTTACGGGCGTCCCCCGCAAGAAAGTCGGCGATTTTGATTGAGGGCGAATTTCTTGTCAATTCAGGATGGCGGAAAACGTCGGCGGTGGTCACCACGCAGGGTGGCGTCAGCACCAGAAACCAGCACTCCGGCACCGTCACCGGCGTCAACCGCTCCCCGACCCCCTCCCCCCAGGCCGCCCGGCCACGGACGAAGACCGGCACGTCCGCCCCCAGCGCGAGACCCAGCGCCGCCAGTTCATCCTCCCCCAACCCCGTGCCCCAGAGCCGGTTGAGGGCCACGAGGGTGGTGGCGGCATCCGAACTGCCCCCACCCAGCCCGCCCCCCTGGGGCAGACGCTTGTCCAGGCGCAGGTCCACGCCCAGCCGACACCCGGTCGCCTCCTGGAGACGACGGGCGGCCCGCACCACCAGATTGGCCTCCGCGGCGACCCCGGGCACGGGGGTCAGGAGGTGGATCTGGCCATCCGGCCGGACGGTCAGATGCAGTTCATCGCCATGGTCGAGAAACTGAAACAGGGTTTGCAGCAGGTGATAGCCATCCGCGCGCCGCCCCACAATCCGCAGGGTCAAATTGAGTTTCGCCGGCGCCGGCCACCCCCTTGCCGTCCCCCTAATCGCCCCCTTGGCCGTCCCGCTCGCCATCAGGGCAGGGCCCCGTTGGGGGGGAGGGGATGGCGACCGATGACCCGCAGCAGATAGGCATGCTCCGGTGCGGCGGCCCGGGCTTGGTCCCAGACCTGCCGGGCCTCGTCCTTTTGACCCAATGCCCAGAGGACCTCCCCCAAATGGGCGGCGACCTCCGGATCATCGGGGAGCTTGGCGCTGGCCTGGCGCAGATAGTCCAGGGCCAGTTCCAGATTGCCGAGGCGATACTGAACCCAGCCCATACTATCCAGAATGGCCCCCTCGTCGGGCTTGAGGGCCAGGGCGCGCTGAATCAGCTCCAGGGCCTCGGCGTACTGGTCGCTCATGTCCGCCAGGGAATAGCCGAGGGCATTGAGGGCATCGGCGTGGTCCGGCTCCAATTCCAGGAGTCGGCGCAGATCCCGCTCCACCACCTCCAGGCGCTGCATGGCCGCCCCATGCAACCCCCGGGCATAGAGCAGCTCCCGGTCGTCGGGATAGGCCGCCAGCGCCGCGTCGTAGACCTTCATCGCCTCGGGGTTGAGGCCCATCTCGGTGAGAAGTTCTGCCTCGACCAGATAAAGCAGCACGGCCTGCTTGCGATTCTGATCGCGCAACTGCCGGAGCCGTTCCCGGGCCTTGGTCAGGTCCCCGCCCTGGGCCTCCAGGCGGGTGAGGCGGATACGGGCATCCAGGGCATGGACCCCGCGCACCTTGTCATACCAGCGGGACGCAGCCTCGGGCTTGCCCGCCAGTTCCTCCACCCGCCCCAGGTAATAGGCGGCATCATCCCGGCGCTCCTCGGTCTCCCGCAGCCGGGTGAAGTAATCCCGCCCCGCCGCCAGATCCTCGAGTTGCAGGGAGAGGATGCCCAGGGCGAAGAGGATATCGGGCTCCCGGGGCGATTCCCCCAACAGGGCGGCGAAGACCTCGCGGGCGCGCTCCAGTTCCTTGTCATCGACCAGGAATTGGGCATAGAGGGTCTGCAAGCCCTGGTCCCGGGGCTGCTCGGCCACGAAGCGCTCCAGCGCCACCCGGGCCTCCGCCTGACGGCCCAGGTCCTTGAGCAACTGCACCAGAAAGAGGCGGGGTTCGGTCCACTCCGGGCGCAGTTCAGTCGCGCGCCGCGCCGCCTCCACCGCCTCGTCGTTACGATTCGTTCCCGCGGCCACCAGGGCCCGGGCAAACCAGGCGTCGGCATTCTCTGGCTCACCCTGGGTCAAGAGTTCCATCACCTCCATGCGCTGGCCCGGCGGGCGCAATTTATGGACCAGCCGGGCGAGCTGGACGAAACCGCTCTCCCCTTCCTCCGCGGACAGGTTGACCAGGCGCCGCAGGTGGTACATGGCCCCCTCGAGGTCATCGCGCTGCAGGCGGACTAAGGCGGCAAGCTGGTGAGCGGGGAGGGCCTCCGGGGCGATATCCAGCCAGAGGGCGATCCCCTGATCGATAGCCTCCTGGTCCCCGCCCGCCAGGGCAGCACGCGCCGCCTTCTCCGCCAGGGCCGGGTTCCGCGCTTGTTGCGCCGCCTCCAGAAAATGCTTGAAGGCCACCCGATGCTGACCGCGCTGGCCGGCGATCTGCCCCGCCAGGACATGGAACATCAGTTCCCGGGAAAGCTCGGTGGGTGGTTCAGCCCCCGCCCCCGGCGGGAGCGGATCGACCGGCACCGCCACGCCCATGGAGGCCGAGGCGGGGGTCATGCCGGCCGGGTCGGACACCGGTGGTTGCGCGATCGGCAGCGGCCGAGGCGCGGAGGCCGGCGGCGACTCCATGGCGCCGGCTAGGTCCGGCAGCAGCAAGGCCCGGGCACTCAGCACGGCAATCAGCAGGGGGAGGAGGCGCATGGAGGTGGCAATACGGAATGGGTCAGGGTGAAGGAGGTTCGTCGCCGTCAGAGGACAGCCGCGGCGGGGAAACCAATGAGCGATGCACGAGGCGGAAGGCGCGATGACGCTGGCTGTCAACGGCTTGGCACGCAGTATAAACTGCCCGACCTAAGCACAACACCGCGGCGAAGACCCATCGGGAGCGGTTTCGGCCGGGCAAGGACCATACCAATATCTTCCCCGGGCTTGCATCCTCAGCCCCGATATCTAAGAATCGCGCCGGGATTATTTAGTTCAAGTAGCACCATGACTCTACTGGCCGTTGGACTCAATCACAAGACCGCCCCGGTGGACATCCGCGAGCGTATCGCCTTCGGGCCGGACATCCTCGCCGGGGCCCTGCGTAGCCTGGCGGAAGACCCGGTCCTCAGCGAGGGCGCCATCCTCTCCACCTGCAACCGGACCGAGATCTACTGCGTCCTCAACGGCTCGCGCCGGGAGTGCGTGGCGGACTGGCTGGCCCGCTTCCACGGCATCGAGGCCGCCCGCCTGTCCCCCTATCTCTTCACCCACGTCGATCGCGCGGCGGTCACCCACCTCCTGGAGGTGGCCAGCGGCCTCGACTCCATGGTCCTGGGCGAACCCCAGATCCTCGGCCAGGTCAAGACCGCCTTCCAGACCGCCTGCGATCATGGCACCGCCGGCAAACTCCTCGGCCGCCTCTTCCAGCACACCTTCGCCGTCGCCAAGCAGGTGCGCACCGATACGGCCATCGGCTCCAGCCCGGTCTCCGTCGCCTTCGCCGCCGTCAGCCTGGCGCGGCAGATCTTCACCGATCTGAAGGATCAGACTGCCCTGCTCATCGGCGCCGGGGAGACCATCGAACTGGCCGCCCGCCACCTGCGTCAGCAGGGCGTGGGCCGCATCATCGTCGCCAACCGCACCGTCGAGCGGGCCCACGCCCTGGCCGCGGAGTTCGATGGCTACGCCATCGCCCTCACCGAACTCGCCACCCACCTGCCCGAGGCGGACATCGTCATCTCCTCCACCGCCAGCCCCATCCCGGTCCTGGGCAAGGGCACGGTGGAGCGGGCCCTCAAGACCCGTCGTCACCGCCCGGTCTTCATGGTCGACATCGCCGTCCCCCGGGACATCGAGCCCGAGGTGGCCGAACTCGACGATGTCTACCTCTACACCGTGGACGACCTCCAGGACGTGGTCGAGGACGGGCTGCGCTCCCGTCAGGCCGCCGCCGCCGCCGCCCGGGAGATCATCGAGTTTCACGCCACGGAATTCCTCGCCTGGCTGCGTTCCCTGAACGCCGTGGACCTGATCCAGGACTTCCGCCGCGGTGCCGAGGACATCCGCGACCAGGTCCTGGCCCAGGCCCGCCGGCGCCTGGAGGCCGGCAAGCCCGCGGACGAGGTCCTGTCCTTCCTCGCCAACACCCTCACCAACAAGTTCCTGCACGTCCCCAGCGCCCGGCTCCGCCAGGCGGGCCGGGAAGGCGAGGCGGAACTGCTCGATGCCGCCAACGCCCTCTTCGACCTGGGCCGCAAACAGAACGCCGCATGAATCCCTCCATCCAGCGCAAGCTGGAGCGTCTCGCCGAGCGCCATGCCGAGATTACCGCCCTGCTGGCGGAACCCGAGGTCCAGGCCGATCCGGCGCGCTTCCGCGCCCTGGGCCAGGAATACGCCCAGCTCGACCCCCTCGCCCTCGCCTATGGTGACTACCAGCGGGCGGAGGACGACCTGGCCGCCGCCGAGGCCCTCCTCGCCGACCCGGAGATGGCCGATCTGGCCCGGGAAGAGGTCGACGCCGCCCGGGAGCGGCGCTTGGCCCTGGAGCCGGAACTGCTGCGCCTGCTGGTCCCGGCGGACCCCAACGACCAGGCCAACGTCTTCCTCGAGGTCCGCGCCGGCACCGGCGGTGCCGAGGCGAGCCTGTTCGCCGCCGATCTGCTGCGCATGTACCTGCGCCATGCCGAACTGCGCGGCTGGCGCACGGAGCAGATCAGCGCCAGCGAGGGCGAGCTCGGCGGCTTCAAGGAGGTGGTGGTGCGCATCAGCGGCAGCGGGGTCTACTCCCGCCTCAAGTTCGAGTCCGGCGCCCACCGCGTCCAGCGCGTCCCGGAGACCGAATCCCAGGGCCGCATCCATACCTCCGCCTGTACCGTGGCCATCCTCCCCGAGGTCGAGGCCGTGGGCGGGGTAGAGATCGACCCCAAGGACCTGCGGGTCGACACCTACCGTTCCTCCGGCGCCGGTGGCCAGCATGTCAACAAGACCGATTCCGCCGTGCGCCTCACCCACCTGCCCAGCGGCATCGTTGTCGAATGTCAGGACGAGCGTTCCCAGCACAAGAACCGCGCCCGCGCCCTCTCCCTGCTCCAGGCCAAGCTCTTGGCCCAGGCCCAGGAGGCCCAGATCAGCGAACAAGCCCAGTCGCGCAAGCTCCAGGTCGGGAGCGGCGACCGCTCCGAGCGCATCCGCACCTACAACTTCCCGCAGAACCGGGTCACCGATCACCGCATCAATCTGACCCTCTACAAGCTGGAGGAGATCCTCCTCGGCCAGCTCGATCAGGTCATCGACCCCCTGCTTCAGGAATACCAGGCCGAGCAACTGGCGGCCATGATGGATGCCTGAGGGCGGCTCTTTCAGAATCGTCCCGGGCTTGAAGAGACTGGCCCATCTCGGTGAAAGCCCCGATGGACCCTGATTCCTTACCACCGGCCCTAATGACGCCGGGCGATGGGCCGGCCACACCGCCCAGCCTGGATGAACTGCGGCGGGATGCCGCCCACCGGCTCGCCGCCCTGCCCCACGCCGAACCCTGGCTGGAGGCGGAACTGTTGCTCGCCGAGGCAACCGGCTGCCGTCGGGAGACCCTCCTCGCCTGGCCGGAGCGCATCCCGGCCCCCGAGCAGGCCCGACGCTTCGCCGACCTCCTGGCGCGGCGCCTGGCCGGCGTACCCATCGCCCACCTGCGCGGCCACCAGGCCTTCTGGAAGCAGGAGCTGCGAGTCACCCCGGACACCCTCATCCCCCGTCCCGAGACGGAACTGCTGGTCGAGTTGGCCCTTGATCTGCTGCCCGCGACGGCCCCCCTGGTGGTGGCGGATGCCGGCACCGGCAGCGGCGCCATCGCCCTGGCCCTGGCCCTGGAGCGCCCCGCCTGGACCCTGCTCGCCCTGGAGCTGAGCCCCGGCGCGGCGGCGGTGGCGGCGGACAACCTGCGCCGCCAGGGCGCGACCAACGCCCGGGTCATCCGCGCGGACTGGCTCGCCCCCCTGGCCCCGGCCAGCCTGGACGCCCTGATCGCCAACCCGCCCTACATCCCCAATGCCGATCCCCACCTGAGCCGCGGTGACCTGCCCCAGGAACCCCTCGGGGCCCTGGCCGCGGGGCCGGAGGGTCTGGACGCCTTCCGTCAGCTCATTCCCCAGGCCCAGATCTGTCTCAAACCGGGTGCCCTCCTGGCCCTGGAACACGGCTACGACCAGGCCCCGGCGGTCCGGACTCTGCTCGCCGCGGCCGGTTTTACGGCCATCACCACCCGGACCGATCTCGCCGGCCATCCCCGCGCGACCTGGGGCTTGCGAGCCTCTGGAGATCGCGCATCAATGTTCGGTTCTCCCGGGTCGGGTGGCGTCTGTCGGGGGACGCCGTAAATACATCCCTGTAGGCTTGACGACCGCATCCCTGCGGTCGACACCCCCGCCAAACGCCACCCGACCCTCCCTATCGAGGCCGAAAACGGAATTGCGATGTCCATACTGCTATGAACGACGACCAGCTCCTGCGTTACAGCCGCCAGATCCTGCTCCCGGCCATCGGCATCGCCGGCCAGGAACGGCTGCTCCAGTCCCGGGTGCTGATCGTCGGCCTCGGCGGTCTGGGCTCCCCCGTGGCCCTCTACCTGGCCGCCGCTGGGGTGGGCCACCTGCGGGTGGCGGACTTCGACCGGGTGGACCTGAGCAATCTCCAGCGGCAGATCCTCCACGACACGCCCCGCCTGGGCCTGAGCAAGGTCGAATCCGCCCGCCAGGCCCTGGCCACCCTCAACCCGGAGGTGGAGGTCGAGGGCCATGCCGGCGTCATCGACGCGGAACAACTACCGGCCCTGCTGACCGGGGTCGATGCGGTAGTGGACTGCTGCGACAACTTCGCCACCCGCTTCGCGGTCAACGCCGCCTGTCACCAGCACCGGATTCCCCTGATCTCCGGCGCCGCCATCCGCGCCGAGGGTCAGGTCAGCGTCTTCCCGGGCACCCCCGGCGGCCCCTGCTACCAGTGTCTCTATCCCCGGGAGGGCCAGGAGGACGCGACCTGCTCCAACAATGGCGTCCTCTCGCCCCTGGTGGGCATCGTCGGCACCATCCAGGCCACGGAGACCCTCAAGGTCCTCACCGGTGCCGGGCAGCCCCTCAGCGGGCGCCTGCTCCTCATCGATGCCCTGCGCATGGAGTTTCGCACCCTACGCCTGCCCGCCGATCCCGCCTGCCCCGTCTGCGGGAACTCCGGCCGTTGACTAACGACGCAAATCAATTCTCGGTTTTCCCGGGTCGGGTAGCATCGGCGGGAGACCACCTGAATACGTCCTTGTAGGCTTGACGACCGCCCCTGGTGGTCGCACGCCAGGCACCATCCGACCCTTTCCGTCAATGCCGTGAGTCAATGCAACATTGCATCGCCTCGTCGATAAAATCCCTCACAACCGCCCCCAATGACCGCTGCCCCCTCCCGCTCGGGGCCGCGCCCAACCCGGTGACCCGCCCATGCGCTTTCATGTCAGCCCGGCCGAGATCAAGCAGGCCAACATCCCCCACGAGATCTTTCTGACCAATCTCATCGCCAATCACATCCTGCTCACCGTGGGCCTGGGCGGCCTGGCCGGCAGCTTCCCATGGGTGATGGCGCTACCGCCGCTCATTTCGATCAGCCTGCTTAGCTATACCCTCTGGCGGGCGCGGCGCGCCCTGAACCGGGACCCCTGGTACCCCATGTGTCACTGGCAGGTCTGCGCCCGCCGCAGCCGCTTCTTCATCGGCATGCTCCTGCTGTTACTGCTCGTCGCCTTCCTGGGGTGGATGGGTTACAGCCAGCTGGGGTGGCGCAAGGAGGCGGTCTGGGCCATCGTGGTCGGCATGGGCATCCTGCCGGTCATGGTGACGGTGCTGGTCCTGATCCTCTTCGAGTCCGAGGCCCTCTACCACGCCAACCAGGCCAAATTGCCCGGTTGGGTGGTGGAGCGCCATCCTCCGCCCCCGGGGATCACCCCCATCGAGGAGGTCAAACCGCACTATTACGACTGACCAGGGGTAAGGCTGGAGCCGCCTTGGCGCGAGGCGCTTGCCCGCGGTGTGTGGCCTGCCGTCCACTTCCTCAGCAAAAGGCTTGTGCCGACTTGGCGCGCGGCGTCTGCCCGCGGTGTGTGGCCCTGAGGTCCATTTCCTCAGCGAAAGCTTGTACTGCCCTGGCGCGAGGAGCCTGCCCCCAGGCAGGGAACGGAGCCCCTGGCTCAGGGGGCCTGGGTCTCCTTGGCGATGAGCTGGTCCATGACCTTGACCATGCCGTCACGGCTGCCGGCCTGGGCGGGACTGGTCCGATACTTGCCGTTCACCACCACGGCGGGGACGCCGTCGATCCCGTAGTTGCTGGTCGCCTGGCGGGCGCGGTTGACCTTCATGTTGACATCGAAGGAATTCAGGGCCTTGAGGAATTCGGGTCCATTCAGGCCCGCCGCCTCGGCCACGGCGACCACGGCGGTTTCATCCGTAATCTTTTGTTTCTTCACATGCAGGGTATCGAACATGGCCTGGGTGAAGGGCTCCTGGGCCCCCAGCAGGTCGGCGGCGAAGAAGGCGCGGGCCATGAGGTCAGGCTTGGGCCCGAACACCGCCGGCATGCGCCGGAAGGCCACGTTCGCCGGCAGGGTCTGGCGCCACTGGGCCAGGGTCGGTTCGAGATGGAAGCAATGGGGGCAGGTGTACATGAAGACCTCCACCACCTCGATCTTGTCCCCGGTCTCCGTCGGTTGCGGATTGGGGAGCTGGGTGTAGTCGAAATCCTCCTCGGCGGCCCAGGCCGACAGGGAGAGTAGACCAGCCAACAGCAGGAACAGCAGGGAACGCAGTGTCATGGTGGTGATTCCTTGGAAGTTTGAGAGATAAGGTTCGAAGAGAAGCCCGGCCTGTCAGGGCAGGATGCCAGCCCTTGGCCGTTGGACTTGGCCAACGGGTAAAAAAGGCTAAATATGGGGTCAGAAACGCGAGGTTCCGGTTTCGACCCGGAGGGTCCCGGCAAAGTTCTGCTTAACCCCCCGCAAATCAAGTGGTCGTTCTGCCCGGCGCGAACGATAGAGTCATCGCACCTCAATTTTCGCTTTTCCGGGTCGGGAGGCGCCTGGCGGGGGACAACCTGAATCCGTCCCTGTAGGCGTGACGACCGCGTCCTTGCGGTCAACACCCCCGCCAGAAGCCCCCCGACCCTCCCTTTCGCTGCCGAATGCTGAACTGCGATGTGCATGACAGCAGCGACTCCGCTCATGGCAGCCGAGGCTCAGGACCAGGCGTAGTCCAGCCAGAGGCCGAGAAAGAGGGCCAGACCCAGGGTATTGTTGTTGAGAAAGGCCCGGAAACAGGCGGCGGGTTCGCGGTCGCGGATCAGGACCTGCTGATAGACGGTAAGGCCGACCGCCACCGCCAGGCCGAGCAGGAACCAGCCGCCCCGCCCCGCCGTCAGCCCGATAAGGGCCAGGAGGGCGAGAAAGACCAGTTGCAGCAGGCCGATGATCAGCCGGTCGTGGCGGCCGAAGCGGATGGCGGTGGACTTGATACCGATGGCGAGATCGTCTTCGCGGTCCACCATGGCGTACTGGGTGTCATAGATCAGGGCCCAGATCAGGGTGGCGAGGAAGAGCAGCCAACCCTGGAGGGGGATGGTCCCGAGCACGGCGGTATAGGCCATGGGCACCGCCCAGCCGAAGGCCGCGCCGAGGAAGACCTGGGGCCAGTGGGTGAAGCGCTTCGTAAAGGGGTAGAGGGCCGCCAGGCCCAGGGCCACCGGGGAGAGGGCGATGGTGAGCCAGTTCAAGGGCAGGGCCACCAGGAAGGCAACCAGGCTCAGTACCAGAAAGACGCCCAGCGCCTCCCGGGGGCTGACCAGCCCGGTGGCCAGGGGCCGCTCCCGGGTACGCCGCACCTGGCCGTCCCAGTCGCGATCGGCATAGTCGTTGATCGCGCAGCCGGCGGAGCGCATGAGAAAGACCCCGGCGATGAAGATCAGGACCAGGTGCCAGGGCGGCTGGCCGTCCCCCGCCAGCCAGAGCGCCCAGAGGGCCGGCCAGAGCAACAACAGACTGCCGATCGGGCGGTGAAAACGCACCAGCAGGGCGTAGGCACGCAGGCGCTCCCGCCAGTCAAGGGGCCTCGGGGGCTGAGTGTTCGCGGCCAGGGTCATGAGGGGATCAGCGGCGGCTGGGGAGGCGGGTCAGGGTTGAGGGGAAGCGTGCCATCAAGTGGAATCCGGGCATCCGTCTGGAAACAGAGAGCTCAGAGGTGGGGATTATAGACGACACCTCTCCGTTTTGGTTTCGGCAGCGGCGAGGAGGATCAGGGGCGTCGGGCGGGGGCGCCAATCGCAGAGCCGTCTTCATGTCTATCGGACAAGATGGGACGAAACCGGATTGAGCGGCTCAAACCCCACCCAGGGCCTCCCGGACGCCTAGCCAGCGGTCGATCAGGGGATCCACCCGCTCCGGACACTGGTCCAGGAGCCAATCCGCCGCGTTGCGGGCCTCCGCCATCAGCGGCTCGTCGGCCGCGGGGTTGGCCAGGCGAAACTGCATCTCGCCGGTCTGGCGGCGGCCCAGGACCTCGCCCGGCCCGCGCATCGCCAGGTCCTGACGGGCGATCTCGAAGCCATCCGTGCTGCGCCGCAGGAGCTCGATGCGCTCCCGGGCCGCCACCGTCAGGGGGGCGCGGTAGAGCAGCAGGCAGTGGCTGACCTGGGAGCCCCGGCCAACCCGGCCGCGCAACTGGTGCAATTGGGCCAGCCCCAGGCGCTCCGGGTTTTCGATGATCATCAGGCTGGCATTGGGCACGTCCACCCCGACCTCGATGACCGTGGTCGCCACCAGCAGATCGATCTCCCCGCCGGCGAACTGGCTCATCACCGCCTCCCGCTCCGCCGCCTTGAGGCGGCCGTGGGACAGTCCGATGCGCAGGCCCGGCAGGGCCTCACTCAGGGTCAGGGCCGTGTCCTCGGCCGCCTGACATTGCAGGACCTCGGACTCCTCGATCAGGGTGCAGACCCAGTAGGCCTGGCGGCCGCCCTGGCAGGCCTCCCGAACCCGCGCCATGACCTCCGCGCGGCGGTGGTCCGCCACCGCCACCGTGGTCACCGGCGTGCGCCCGGGGGGCAGCTCATCGATGACCGACAGGTCCAGGTCGGCGTAGATCGTCATGGCCAGGGAACGGGGAATGGGGGTGGCGGTCATGATGAGCTGGTGCGGGACCCGCTCCGCCGCCTGCCTTGGCAGCCGCAGCGGCGCCGGCCCCAGCTGAGGCACAGGCTCAAGCCCTGGCCCTGACCCCGTGCCTGACGCAGATCCCGGCCCTGACCTCAGCCCTGGCCCAGACATCTGCCCTGACCCCGGGACCATCGCGGGGGTGGCGCCCTTCTCGCGCAGCTTGAGGCGCTGGTGGACGCCGAAGCGATGCTGTTCGTCGACGATCGCCAGGCCCAGGTCCTGAAAGACGACCTCCTCCTGAAAGAGGGCGTGTGTGCCCACCACCACCCGCGCCTCGCCGATGGCGATGCGCGCCAGGCGTTCCTCGCGCTCCCGGCCCTTGTGCCGCCCGGTGAGCCAGGCGGGCTCCAGGCCCAGGGGCCCCAGCCAGGCGGCCAGGTTGCGCCGATGTTGCTCGGAAAGAAGCTCGGTGGGGGCCATGAGGGCCACCTGACGGCCCGCCTCCACCGCTTGCAGGGCGGCGAGGGCCGCCACCACCGTCTTCCCCGACCCCACATCTCCCTGGAGCAGGCGCAGCATGGGACGTGACTGGGCCAGATCGGCGGCGATCTCCCCCAAGACCCGCTCCTGGGCGGCGGTGAGGGCGAAGGCCAGGGCGCCCCGCAGCCGGGCGCGAAGTTCGCCGCTCCCCGCCAGCACCGGCGCCAACGCCTGCTGGCGCAGGCGCCGCAGCCGGCGTAAGGCCACCTGGTGGGCCACCAGTTCCTCGAAGGCCAAGCGGCGAAAGGCCGGATGCCGGGGGTCCCCCGGTTCCTGGCCCAGTGCCTCCCGGGGCGGACGGTGCAGGAAACGCAGGGCCTCCGTGAGGGTGGGCAGGCCCAGGGGTGCCAAGAGCTCGGGGGGCAACAGTTCCCGGAGCCTCGCGGCCTCCGACCCGGCCCCAGGCACCTCGCACTGCGTTGGGCCGGCAGAGGTGTCGAGCCAGGCCAGCGCCTGATCGATCAGGTGGCGCAGCGTGGCCTGCTGCAGACCGGCGGTGACGGGATAGACGGGCGTCAGGCCCTCGTCCGGCGGGGGAGGCGGACTTTCGGGGGAAACGACGCGGTACTCGGGGTGAATCATCTCCAGCGCCGGGTCCCCGGAGCGGACCTCGCCGAAACAGCGCAGCCGGGTACCGGGGACCAGGGTCGCCGTCTGGTAACCGCCAAAGTGAAAGAAGCGCAGTTGGAGCGATCCGGAGGAATCCGTCAGGCGGACCTTGAGGGTTCGGCGCCGGCCGTGACTGATCCGCGCCTCCGCCACCTGGCCCTCGACCGACACCAGCTCGCCGGGCTGCAGGGCCCCGATCGGACGTGGATTCGAGCGATCCTGGTAGCGCAGGGGCAGATGGAAGAGCAGGTCCTGGACCGTCACCAGGCCTAGCCGCGCCAGGCGCTCGGCAAGGCGCGGGCCGACCCTGCTTAGGGCCGTTAGGGGAAGCTTATCCAGGGTCAGCCTGGTCCCGGGTCAGAGCGCGGGCGCGGAGACCACCTCCACGCCAGACAGCCGGGTATCCGGCCCGCCCCCATGCCGGGCGCGGATGGCCTGGGCCAACTGATGGACGGCCATGGCGTAATAACTGCTGTGGTTATAGCGGGTGATGACGTAAAAGTTGTTCAGCCCCAGCCAGTATTGGTAGCCGCCACTGGCGTCCAGGCGGATCAGGCTGACCTCCTCGCCACTGGGGACCCGTCCCTCGGGGCGAAAACCGGCGCTGGCGAGGGTGTTGAGGTCATAGCGGGTGTCGAAACCGGTCTTGAGCTGGGTGTTGCCGCTGGCGCCCGTCCGGACGGCGACGGGCTCGCCAGCCCGCCAGCCATGGACCGCGAAGTAGTTGGCCACGCTGCCGATGGCGTCGACGGGGTTCCACAGATCGCGGCGACCATCTCCGTCGAACTCCACGGCCCATTTGAGATAGCTGGAGGGCATGAATTGACCGTAGCCCATGGCCCCGGCGTAGGAGCCCCTGGGCTGGAAGGGGTCCATGCCCTCGTCCCGGGTCATGCGCAGATAGGCCGCCAGTTCGTCGGTGAAATAGTCAGAGCGCCGGGGGAAGTCGAAGGCCAGGGTGACCAGGGCATCCATCACCCGGTGCTTGCCCATGTAACCGCCCCAGTTGGTCTCGACGCCGATGATGGCCACCACGTATTCCGCCGGGACGCCGTATTTGTCCTGGGCCCGTTGCAACTCCCGCTCATAGCGCGACCAGAACTGGGCCCCCTTGGTGATGTTGGCCTCCGTGAGGAACTTGGCCCGATAGCGGGTCCAGGCCCCGGTGGGCGTGGTGGAGGGCTTGGCCTCGGGCTTATGGACGAAGTCGATGATCCATTGCTGGCGTTGCGCCCGGGAGAGCCAGTCCGCCACCTGGGCGCGGTCGAAACCCTCCGCCGCCATGCGGTCGACGAAGGCCTGGGCGGCGGGATTGCCGGCATAGTCCCCGCGCACCTGGGTGGAACCAGAGGCCGGACGGACGTAGGACGCGGCGGGGCCATCCTGGCGCGAACTCGATCCGCAGGCCGTCAGCAGGATCGGCAAAACACAGAGCAGAAGCAGGGTCGGGCGCATGACGGTCTCCGGTTTCCGGGGGCTTTAGGGAATCATAGTCGATACCCACGTCGAGGTGATATAGCCCTGGCCGGACCGGGCAGAGGGGACCCCGTCAACTCCGCACCTCGATGCCGCACCCGCGCAGGTGCGCCTTGACCGCGGCGATGGGCACCTCGCGACGGTGGAAGATGCCCGCCGCCAGGGCCGCCTCGACCTCGGTGGCGGCGAAAACCTCGCTGAAGTGCTCGACGCGACCGGCGCCACTGGAGGCGATGACGGGGATGGTGACCGCCGAGCGCACCGCCTGGATCAGCTCCAGGTCGAAGCCGATGCCGGTGCCATCGCGGTCGATGGAGTTGAGGAGGATCTCGCCGGCGCCGAGCTGCTCACAGACCCGGGCTAGGGTCACGGCGTCCAGGTCGCGCCCCTCGCGCCCGCCCTTGACCGTGCACTGGAACCAGCACCAGGCCTCGCCCCGGGGCCCCGGGATGGCGGTTGGGATGACCTGGTGGCGGGGCGCCTCCTCGGGGCCGGTGACATAGACCCGTCGGGGGTCGATGGAAATGACCACCGCCTGGTTGCCATAGCGGTGGGCGATCTGCTCGATGGCGCTGTCCCCGGTACGCCCGCCCTGGGCCAGGACCTGCTCGACGGTGGTGACCGCATCGCTGCCGATGGAGATCTTGTCCGCCCCGGAGGCGAAATACTCGGCGGCCACCTCCAGGGCCGAGTAGTGCCGGCCCTCGCCGTCAGTAAAGGCGCGGATCCCGCCGCCGATGGTGAGGGGGACGAAGACCTGCTCCGAGGTCCGGCGCAGCACCTCGAGCATGGGTTGATCGGCGAGGGGAAAGTCGCGGAAGGCGGTGATGTTGAGGAAGGTGATCTCGTCCGCCCCCTCCTCGTAATAGCGCCGCGCCAGATCCACCGGCTTGCCCAGGTTGCGCACCTCCCCCGCCTCGCGCACGTCGTACTGATCGCCCTTGGTCACCACCAGATCCCCGGCGTCATTGGCGCGCACGTCCAGGCAGGCGATGATGCGCTTGGCCAGGCGGGTGGTTGCGCCGGGCTGGGCCACAACGCCAGGCCGACGAAGAAAGTGATCCAGCAGGCGCAGTCCCGCCAGCCCACTCTTTTCTGGGTGGAACTGAACCGCCGCCACCCGCCCCCGCCCGACGGCGCTGACGAAGGGCGCGCCATAGTCCGTCTCCGCCAGCACCCAGTCGGCGTTGACGACCTCCGGCACGGCGCGGTAGGAATGGACGAAATAGAGCTTTTCGTCCGCGGTGATCTCGCTCAGGGGCGAGGGATGCTTGACACGAATGCCGTTCCAGCCCATGTGGGGCACGGACAGGCCGGGGGTGTCGAAGCGGCGGACCCGACCGGGGATGATGCCCAATCCCGCCACGCCGGGAGATTCATCGCTGCCCTCGAACAGGGCCTGGAGGCCGATACAGATGCCGAGGAAGGGTCGGTCCGCCCGCAGGTACTCTTGCAGGGGGGCGAAGAAGCCCATCTGATGCAGCCGCTGCATGGCGGAGCCGAAACTCCCGACGCCGGGGAAGAGGATGAACTCGGCGGCGAGGATGTCCTCGGGGGCGCGGATGTCCTGGAGTTCGTAACCCAGTTTGAGCACCGCGTTGCGCAGGCTGCGGACATTGCCCGCGCCATAGTCGAGAAGGGAAATCATGGGGGCGTTGGGGTCCCGGATGGTGATGAAGGAGGAGAGGAATCGCTCAGGTCGCCGGACGCATCTGGTCAGGCCGCAGGACGGGGGTGAAATAGATGTCCGCCTCGTCCAGGTCCACCTCGTTGCCGTGGGCGTCCTCCAGGGGTTGTTCGTAGTCCTTCCAGCCGCGCAGGCCGGTCTGAAGGGAGGCGACGTTGGTGAAGCCCAGGACCTGCATGACGTGGGTGGCGAGGATGCTGCGATAGCCGGAGCGGCAGACGACCACGATCTCCCGGTCGCGGCCGGTGACCAGTTCCGGGACCGTCTCCTCGTAGTCCCACTCGCAGGCCGATTCGAGGATGCCACGGGGGACGTTGATGGAGCCGGGGATATGCATGGCGTAGAACTCGTAGGGTTCCCGCACATCCAGGATCAGCAGTTCGGGGTTGGCCGCCCGCCGCTCCTCCAGGTCCCAGGGCATGATCTCGCGGACCTCGGTGAGGCAGCCGCGTACCAGTTCGATGAAGTTCTTCATGGGGATTCTTCTATCTCGCGAAATACTAATGACCACCCCGGGCGCAGAGATTCTTCTCCACGGCGATCACCGCCGCCTCCACCCGGGAGTGGACCGCCAGCTTGCGCAGGATGGCCTTGACGTGGAGCTTGACGGTGCCGTCGGTGATGCCCAGAACCCGGGCAATGACCTTGTTGCTGCGGCCGTCCGCCAGATGGCAGAGGATCTCCCGCTCCCGGGGGGTCAGATCGGAAAAGGCCAGGGGCGCGCGGCGCTCTTCCCCGCCCCCCTGGACAACCCGCGCCAGGATGCCGGTCAGTTCCTTGGCCACCACCGTCTCTCCGGCGAGGATGTCCTTGAGGGCGGCGATGAGCTCATCCGGCTCCATGTCCTTGAGGAGATAGCCCTGGGCACCGGCCTGGAGGGCGGCGATCAGGTCGCGCTCGTCGGTGCTGGTGGTGAGCATGGCGATGGGCATGGCCTGCCCCGCCTGGCGCAGCCGCTTGAGGACCTCCAGCCCGGTCATCTGGGGCATGCGCAGATCGAGGAGGACCACGTCCGGCCGGGTCTGCGTGACCCGGGCGATGCCCGCCTCGCAGTCGCCCTGGGTATCCACGGTGATGCCCCGGCGTTCCAGGAGCTCACCAAGCCCGAAGCGGAACAGGGCATGATCGTCGATCAACAGCACGTGCATTAGCTAACCTCCGGCGGCCGGGCAGCCTGACGCTCCGGCAACGAGAAATGGAGTTCCACCCGCGTCCCCTCCTCCGGCTCGGACTCGATGCGCAGCTCGGCACCAATGCGTCGCGCCCGGTCCCGCATGATGGACAGACCGATATGCTCCCCCTCCTGTCCTTCCGCCGCCGGGTGGCGAAAGCCGACGCCGTCGTCCTCCACCAGCAGGGCCTGCCCCCCATCCAGTCGGGTGGCCAGCAGGACCCGGACCGTCTGGGCCTGGGCATGCTTGCGGATATTCGCCAGGGCCTCCTGAGCGATACGAATGACCTGGAGTTCGCCAGCCACCGGCAGCTCGATGGGGCGGGTGTTGTTCTGGAATAGGACATGCAGGCCGGTGGCCTGGCGGAAGCTCGCCGTGATCCGCTCCAGGGCCGGCACCAGGCCACGCTTTTCCAGGGGGGCGCGGAAGTTGGCCAGCAGGCTGCGCAATTCGCGGTTGGCCTCATCCAGGCCACCACGCAAGCGCTCTAGGTCCAGCCGGGCCTTGGTCGACAGGTTGCCCTGTTCCAGGGAATCCCCCAGCATGTTGACCTGAAGGCGCAGGCTGGCCAGGGTCTGGGCCAGGGAGTCGTGCAGTTCGTTGGCCAGGGAGTTGCGTTCCTCCATGATCGACAGGCGGCGACTGTCCTCATCGGCACGATACTTGGCCACGGCGATGCCCAGGTGATGGCCGATGCTATAGAGGAGTTCGAGGATATCCTCGCGGGCGCTGATCCCGGGCTTGTCGACGAAGATGGTGTAGTAGCCGAGCAACTCGTCCCGGTGCTCCAGGGGGATGGTGACCACGTCAATCTCCGCGTCGCTGAACATCTGGCGACCGTAGACCCGCGAGCAATAGCGTTGATCCTGGTCGCAGAGGATATCGCCGGGGGCCAGGACATTGCCACAGAGGCAGAGATCCACCGGCCCCAGGTTGGCGTCGCCCACCAGCTCGCCATCGAGGCCGATGGAACCGACCAGCCGCCGACTGCCATCCGGCAGGACCAGGCGGGCGGAGGCCGCCCGTCCATTGACCATCTCCTTGAGTACCCGCAGGAAGCGCAGCAGCAGGCTGTCCAGGGACGCCGCGGTGTTGATCCCGGCCGCCACGTCGTACAGGATCTTGATCGAGGCCGTCTTCTGCGCCAGGCGCATGGTCTGGCGGGCGACCCGGTGGTCCATGTCCTCGTAGAGTTCCGCCAGTTCCTCGTTGAGGCTGCAGATGGCGCGGGCCAGGGGCCCCAGGACCCCCGCCTCCAGGACCGGCGTCCGCAGCGAGCCACTGGTGCCCGGTTCGGCCTGACAGATGCGGATGACCGCCTCCTCCATGCCGGCCAGGGGCAGCAGGAGGCGCCGGCGCAGGCGCAGGGCCCCCAGGCCGAGACCGCCCAGGGTGAGCAGCAGAGAGGCGAGCCAGCCGAACGGCACGGGTCCGGACCAGATCTGCGTGGGGTTGGACCAGAGTTGCGCGGGGCCGGACCAAAGTTGCGCGGGGTCGGACCAGGCGGGTGACAGGAGTGGCAATCCCGCCAGACCTGCCAGGCCCAGGGTCAGGCTGGCCAGGGGTCCGATCAAGCCGATCCCCCGCGCCAGCCCCCAGGCCGGCCAGCGCCGCTGGGGCAGATCGGGCGGGGAACCGCGGTCGGAGGAGACGTGGGAGGGAACGGACATGGCAAATTTAATGGGGGTTTTCCAGGGGCATGGCAAGTTCGGCCGTGGCCGTGGGCGCTCCAATGCCCTCCGGCTCAACCTTGACCCTGGCCTCTCCGCCGCTCAAGGTCCGCTCATCCCCCTCGCCGGCGCTTGCTTCATCACCTCCGCTATCGCCCCGGGCCTCGGCCAGGGCGCGCTCCCGCTCCCGCCGTTGTAGTTCCCACATGGCGGCGTAGCGCCCGCCCTGGGCCAGCAGGTCGCGATGACTGCCCTGCTCCACCAGCCGCCCGGCCTCCAGGACCAGGATCTGGTCGGCATCCACCACCGTGGATAGCCGGTGGGCGATGACCAGGGTGGTGTGATTCTCCGCCACCTCCGCCAGGGTGCGACCGATGGCCTGCTCGGTCTGGCTGTCCAGGGAGGAGGTCGCCTCATCGAAGACCAGGATGCGCGGGCGCTTGAGGATGGCGCGGGCGATGGCCACGCGCTGCTTCTCGCCACCGGAGAGCTTGAGGCCGCGCTCGCCCACCACCGTCTCCCAGCCGTCCGGCAGGGATTCGACAAAGTCGCGGATATGGGCCATGGCCGCCGCCTGCTCGATCTCCGCCCGGCTGGCATCCGGGCGGCCATAGGCGATGTTGTAATGGATGCTCTCGTTGAACAGCACCGTATCCTGGGGGACGATGCCAATGGCGGCGCGCAGGCTGTCCTGGGTCAGGCCCCGCAGGTCCTGGCCGTCGATGAGGATGCGCCCGCCGGTGACATCGTAGAAGCGGAACAGCAGCCGCGACAAGGTGGACTTGCCCGCCCCGCTGTGGCCCACCACCGCCACCTTCTGGCCGGCGCCGACGGTGAAACTCAGGCCATGGAGGATGGGGCGCTCCGGCTGATAGTGGAAATCGACGGCCTCGAAGCGGATCTCGCCCCGTCCCAGGACCAGGGGCTTGGCCTCCGCGGCGTCGCGCACCTCCGGCTCCCGCTCCAGCAGCTTGAAAACCAGATCCATGTCCGCCAGGGCGTACTTGATCTGGCGATAGACGATGCCGAGAAAATTGAGGGGGATGAAGATCTGCAAAAGCAGGGCGTTGACCAGCACCAGGTCGCCGATGCTCATCTGCCCGGCCACCACCCCGCGGGCGGCGAGGAACATGATCAGGGTCACCCCCAGGGCGATGATCGCCCCCTGGCCAAAGTTGAGCAGGGACATGGAGGTCTGGCTCTTGACCGCCACCTCCTCCCAGGCGTCCAGGGTGCCGTCATAACGCCGCAGTTCCAGGCCCTCGTTGCCGAAGTATTTGACCGTCTCGTAGTTGATGAGGCTGTCAAAGGCCTGGCTGTTGGCCTCCGAGTCCAGGCGGTTCATCTGGTGGCGGTAGTCCATGCGCCATTCGGTGATGGCGAAGGTGAAGAGGGCGTAGACGGCGACGGCGCCGAAGGTCACCAGGGTGAAGACCAGCTCGTAACGCGTCAGCAGGATGACTGCCACCAGGCCGAACTCCACCAGCACCGGCAGGATGCTGAAGGCCAGATAGTTCATGATGGAACTGACCGAGCGCGTGCCCCGCTCCAGGTCGCGGCTGATGGCCCCGCTCTGGCGCCCCAGGTGGTAGCGCAGGGACAGGCGGTGCAGGTGGGTCAGCACCTTGGTGGAGAGGCGGCGCATGGCCCGGTAGCGCACCCGGGCGAAGACGATGTCGCGCAGCTCGTTGAACAGGGAGGCGGAGAGCTTGAGCAGGCCATAGGCCAGCAGCAGGCTCACCGGCAGGATCAACACCTGATCCCTGGCCTGCTCGAAGGCGTCGACGATCTCCTTGAGCACCAGGGGCACCCCGACCGTCGCCACCTTGGCCAGCACCAGACAGGCCAGGGCCAGCAGGGCCCGGCCACGGAACTCCCACAGGTAGGGCAGCATCGCCTTGAGATTGTGGGCGTCGCGGCGGTCCTTATGGACCCGTTCGGTGGCGTTGGTGATCATGGGTCGTCGGTTTTCGCTGCCTGGGGCACTCGGCTCGGGGCCTCAGCGGTGGTCGGGGCCCGGGAGGGGGATGATAGCTCAGGGGGAGGCTGGGGTCCGGGCTCCCTTATCCTCTTTCTTCTGGGTAGGGAGTCGTCTGGCGGTGGGGACTACCTGAATGGGTCCCGGAAGGCTTGACGACCGAATCCTTGCGGTCAATACCCAAGCCAGCCGCCCCAGACCCTTTCTATCGCTGCCAAAAATTGCATTGCGATGCATATTTCCCCGTCAGATGGCACCTAAGCCTGCGCCGCAGGGCGGCAACCCGGCGGGTGTTGGGTATACTCCTGACCCTGTCACGGGCCCCTGAGGGGCTCATCCTCGCGAGACCATCCCATGACCGACCTGACCGACATGCCCCCAGATTTCACCGGCTGTAGCCTGCGTGAACCCTACGCCCTGCAAGTCCTCGGCAACGAGATGGAGCCGGAATTCCCCGACCAGTGCATCATCGTCATCCGTCCCGAGGAGCAGTGCAGCGACGGCATGTATATCTTCGTCGAGGTGGAGGGGGTGCGCTGGTTCCGCCAGTATCGCCGGAATGCCCAGGGGCGGGAGTGTCTGGTCGCCATCAATCCCCTCTACCCGGAGATCGACCTCACCGGCCTGGAGTGGCGTGTGCTAGGCGTCATCGTCCAGCGCAATATCCGCCGGCAGATCAAGCACTATCGCTACGCTGACGGCCAACTGTCCGCTGGCGCAATGGGGATGAGGGTTCCACCGCCCGCCATTCAGTGAGGCGGCTGGCCAGGGTCGTCTTCCGCTGGTACCAGAGGGACGAGCATCTTGATCAGTGGGGGGATATCTTCCGCAATAACTCTCCAGACCAGTGCCAGATCGACTTCCGCATAACCATGGATCAGCCGATGACGCATTCCCGTGATCTCGCGCCAGGGGATTTTTGGCAATGCCATCTGGGAGATGGAGGACACATGGCCTGCGGCCTCTCCGATAACTTCCAGCGCGCGTATAACCGCGTTCTGATGTAATCGGCTGGAAAGAAACGCCTCTTTGCTCAACGCGCGCGTAAACTCCAGCGCATCTTGGGAGGCAATCAACATATCGAGCAGCAGCGACAGGTCGCGATCCGGGATCTCAGCCATAGACCGACTCCAATTCGCGCTGAATCGATCGGCGGCGGATGTAATTGCGGCTGTTTTCCAGGGCGTTGCGTTCGATCAGGTCAACTGGTCGCTGGAGCAATCGCTCCAGATCCTGCTCGAAGCCAAAGAAACGCTCCAACGGGCCAAGGTCCCTGTTGTCGGGTCCAAACTCAACCAGGAAATCCGCGTCACTGTGCTCAGGCAGGAAATCCACGCCGCGCGCCGCCGAGCCGAAAAGCTCCAACCGCCTTACTCCATACCGGGAGCAGATTTCGGCGATCTCGGGCAATTTCTTTGCGATTGTCGGGTGCATCGTTGTTTGACCCTCCTGCGCAGGTCGTGAGCCGAATCTGGCAGTTACCCGTTGCCCACGCCCTAGGCCTCGCCGTTCATTGTAGCCAATCGGTCCTGCCATCCGGTGCAAGATCAACGGGTTGAAGCCATGGGGCAAGCCATTTTTTGCTGCCAAGGTAGAGAATCTCATCCAGCATCTCTAGCTCAGCCTGACCGCGCTGCCCTGCGCCAGGCAATGACGGCGAGCAATCCCAGGCGCTGTTTATGTAAAATGTAAATCAAATTTACATTTTACATAGACTGATGTCCCGTCATGATCCGCCGCGCCCTTGAAGACCGCTTGCGTCAGCTTCCGACCGGGTTTCCCGTGGTCACCCTGACTGGGCCGCGACAATCCGGCAAGACTACGCTTCCGAAGGCGGTTATCTCCCTGGTCGCTTCCCATAACGACCATAACTCCCCAACGATCGTGAAGGTCAGGCTTCAATGGCGGTTACAGATAATCGCCGATCAGCGCCTTGAGTTGCTGGATGTCGATGGGCTTGCTCAGATGGGCGTTCATGCCCGCCGCCTGTGCCCGCTCGATGTCCTCCGGGAAGGCGTTGGCGGTCAGGGCGATGATGGGCACCTGGGCATCGAGGGCGCGGATCAGTCGCGTGGCTTCGTAGCCATCCATGACCGGCATCTGGATGTCCATCAGGATGAGCTCCTGGGGGCGCGCTCGGAATAGGTCGACGGCCTCCTGGCCGTTGTCGGCGACCTCGATCAGCAGCCCGGTATCCTCCAGCAGACCACAGACGATCTGTTGATTGATGACATTGTCCTCGACCAGCAGGATCCGCCGCCCGGCCAGGTTTTCGGGTTCACGCCGGGCAGCGGCTGCGGCGGCCTCGGGGGTTACCGTGAGCGTGACCGAGTCGACCCCCTCTCCAGCCGGCTCGACCGCCGATGGAGCGATCGGCTCGGCGGCGATCTCGAAGCGGAAGCAACTGCCGCGGCCGGGCGCGCTCTCGACCTGGATCTGGCCGCCCATGAGCTCGACCAACTGCTTGCTGACCGCCAATCCCAGGCCGGTGCCGCCGTAACGGCGCTTGGTGCTGCCGTCGGCCTGGGTGAAGGCCTGGAACAGCCCCTCTTGCTGCTCGGCGCTGATGCCGATGCCCGTGTCCTGGACTGCGTAGCAGAGTCGCCCAGGTGCGCCCGGGTAGAGGCTGAGCTGGACCCGGCCGCGATCGGTGAATTTGATGGCGTTGCCGAGCAGATTGATGAGGACCTGCTTGAGCCGTAGCGGATCGCCGCGGTAGTGGGTGGCAAGGGCGCGATCGAGATCGACGCCGAGCTCGAGTCCCTTGGCCCGCGCGCTGAGCTCGACCAACGGGATCACCTCCGCGATCGTACGCGGCAGATCGAAGGGCACCTGTTCAAGGGTCAGCTTGCCGGCCTCGATCTTGGAGAAATCGAGGATGTCGTTGAGGATGCCGAGCAGCGATCGCGCGGAGACCTCGATCTTCTCCACATAGTCGCGCTGCCGCGGATCGAGCGGGGTCCCCAAGGCCAATTGCGCCATGCCGATAATGCCCGTCATGGGCGTGCGGATCTCGTGGCTCATGTTGGCGACAAAGGCGCTCTTGGCGACGGACGCGGCTTGCGCCTGGGCGGTCATCCGCTCCAACGACTGCTCACGATGGCGGATCGCCCCGGCCATGGCACGGAAGCGGGTCCGAATGTCTGCCAGCTCCTCGAACCGATCATCCCCGTCGGCATCTACGCTGGACAACTGCCCCTGCTCCAGCGCGCGCATCCGCTCCGCGAAGTCCGCGAGCGGCTGGATAAAGAGACCTCGCAGACGCAGATTCTTGATGATGACCAGTAGGATGACGCTGACACCAATGATGAGCGCGAAGACGAGCAGGGCGTTCTTTTGCGTCTCGATCAGTTCGGTCGGGATGAGGGTGACGACCCGGGCACCCATGGCGAGCGGGTCGGAGACCAAGGGGATCCAGCGGCGGTCGCCGAGCGCCAGGGTCCGGCGAGCCGACGACCCACCCACCCAGTCTCCAAGCTCAAAGGCGGGGATTTGCAGCCGCGGATCGCCGGAGAGCATGACGAAGCCATCGTTCGTCACCAGCAGCAGGGGCGTGCCCGAGAAACGCGAATACTGGGTCAGGAAGTCTTGGACGTAGCTCAGATCCAGACGCCCCAGCAGGCGCTCATCGCCGACCCGCACGACAGAGTAGACGCTGGAGCGATTGTCTTCATAGCCGCGCATCATCTCGGATAGGTTTGCAGGCCGGTCGCTCGCCCGCAGATACTCGGCCAGCTTGCCCTCCGAGAAAACAAAGCCGGGAAAGACCTGCGAGCCAGGCACGGATTTGTACGTCCGCTCGAGGCGCAGGCCTTCGTCGATCCGATAAATGTCGGAAAAGGCGCTGACCAGCGCCATCACCCCGGGTGACCGCTCGTCCTCGGGCAGGCTCGCGAAGGTGGCGAGTGACTGGCGCGCCGTGTTGAGGTGGTTTTCCAGGAACAGGCCGACCTGCCTGGCATCGGTGACGCGCATATCCAGATATTTGCGATTGACCTCTGTCAGGGTGAAGGCCACCGCCAAGGAGAGCACAACGGCCGTGAGCGCCAACCCGGCGAGCTCGAGTCCCAGGGTGTAGCGCCAAAAGCTGATCCGACGCCTGGCACTCCTCATTGAAGCTCACGCCGCAGGTCGTTCAGGGTATGAAAGCCACCGACCAAGTCCCCATAAGGATCGAAGGTGATGGGCCCCAGGCTCGTCTGGTGGGTCGGCGTCGCGAGCAGGTATCGCTTGACCGCCTCAGGGGTGTCATGACCCTGGGCAAAGGCCTGATCCAGCAGCTCCAGGGCCTGTCGGGTGCCGAGGGTCATACCTTGGGGGACGTAACCGAAGCGCGCGTTGAAGCGGCGCAGATAACCATCGACGGCGTGGTCATCATGACGTGAGGGAAAATGGCCGACCAGGATCAAGCGGTCGATGGCGCTGCCGGCCTGCTCGAACACGGCGGGCGCTCTTGCCCAGGACGTCAGCAGGATGGGTGCCTGGGGATGGAACTGATGAAAGAGTTGAGCGAGGCCGCCGATCGGCGGCATATAGGCGCCCGCGAGGAGATAGAGGGCATCGTAGGGTGCCGACATCAGCTCGGTGAGTGTGGCGGGCGTGAAATCGGCCACCATCAATTGGTGATTGGTGAGGGTCCAGCGGCCCGACGCGCTCAGCGCTGCCGAAAAGATCGCAAAGGCCGGAGCAGTCCAGGCCAGGTTACTGGTGTCCTGAAGGACCAGGAGGCGGCTGCCCGGCAATTGCTCGACCTGGCGGGCCAGCTCGATCTGCTCTTGGCGCAGATCCGGGACGATGCGCAACAGAAAGTCGTCCTCCCCGCTCAAGACCAGGCTGGCGGACGAGACATTGATGCCGAGTGCCCGCCCGTCGGCGAATAGATGCAGGCTCGGCGCGGCATGGCTGGAGGCGTGGGTGGTGACAAAGAAGCGCACGCCCTGGCGGATCGCCGCCTCGAGATCCGGCGCGGCCGTCTCCGGCCGGGCGTCGTTGTACAGGTGATGGATGCGGATGCGACTGTGGGGGTGCTCCTCCAGGAAGAGATCGGCGGTATTCTTATCGCTGGGATCGATGACCGCGCCATAGATCACCGGCAGGTCGATCCCGAGCCCGACCTGAATCGGCCGCGAGGACCAATAATGAAGCCAAGCCATCAGTGCCGTCATGGCCAATAGGGGCACTGCCAGCCACACGGTGAGCCTTTTGCTGCGAGTTCTAACTATATCCATGGTAGTCATCCCTAGCGGTAACCTCTTTGAAATTCGGATGATGGCCTTGGCTCAGGGATGGAGCGGAGTGACCGTCAGTTTGACTTCTAACCCATGGAGCAAATTAAGAAAATACCTCAGTCCGAAGAAAATTGATCATGGGGCTAATCGTATCCGAACGGATACGATTAAGCCATCTCGACCATCGCTCGACAATCCTCTCCGGTACGAGTAGCGGTTGGATGGGGAGTTGAACCCGCTGCCTTCTCCATCACCCCGGGCGCGACGGGTACCGATCGGTCATGGTATTCAGATACCCGCGAGCTACTCGCCGTGGCGCATCCCTAGGCGCCTGCCTCACCAAAGCGCCTTGCAAGGGTTTCGGCCGGGGTCTAAGCTCAGTTCAGCCAGCCCCTCCAGGCGCCGGGATTCGCCGCTCGCTCAATGCAACCTCTACCCACCTTTTCTTCGAGACGGCCTTACTGGCCTTCCATCCCCGCGGGTGTGGCATTACCTTCGCCTTCGCGACCCGGGTTGCCACGGGAGGGACGATCACTGACCCTCGGCCTCGGCCTCGGCCCTAGGTTGCCAGGGGCTGAACGACCACTGTCCCTCGGCCCAAGGTTGCTGGTGACCGGACTCCTCCTGCTTGGCCTCTCCGCCTGCGAGGAGCGCAAGGCGCCCGCCAGCCCGCCGCCGGTGCCGGTGGTCACCCTGACCGTCGCCACCGAGCAGGTCCCGGTGGCGGTGGAGGAGGTGGGTCGGGCCGAGGCGTCCAATTCCGTCACCCTGCTACCGCGGGTGGGCGGTCAGATCCTGGCCCAGCATTTCGGGGAGGGCCAGGCGGTCGCCGCCGGTGACCTGCTCTACGCCATCGACCCCGCCCCTTACCAGGCCGAACTGCGCTCCGCCGAGGCCCAGTTGGCCAAGACCCAGGCCGAGCTCAAATTCGCCCAGGACGAGGCGAACCGCTACGCAGAACTGGAGACCAAGCGCACCGTGTCCCGCTCCCAGGCCGAGCAGTACTCCAACGCCGCCGTGGTCCTGCGGGAGGCGATCCGCGCCCGGGAGGCGGAGGTGGAGCAGGCCCGGCTGCACCTGGACTATTGCCGGGTCCTGTCGCCCATTCCCGGCCGGGCGGGGGCCTACCTGGCCAACGCGGGGGCCTTCGTCGAGGCCTACAAGACCCCCCTGGTGGTGGTTAACCAGATCGATCCCATCCACATCGTCTTCTCCCTGCCGGAAGGCCGGTTGCCGGAGGTGCTGGAGGCCCTCGCCGCCGGGCGCCTGGAGGTGACGGCGACGGTGGCCGCCTCGGGGGCGACGCGGGGGGGCGGCGAGGTGCATTTCATCGACAACAGCGTCGATCCGGCGACGGGGACCATCAAGCTCAAGGCGCGCTTCGCCAACGCCGACGCCTTTTTCTGGCCCGGCCAGTTCGTGAAGGTGCGCCTGGTGCTGCGCACCCTGGCCGACAGCCTGCTGGTGCCCGACGAGGCGGTGATGAAGTGCCCCCAGGGGAGCTGCGTCTTCGTCGCCGGCGGTGACGGCAAGGCGGAGTTGCGGCCGGTCCAGGCCGGCGCGAGCCTGGAGGCCCGCACCCTGATCCTGAGCGGCCTGAACCCTGGCGAGGCGGTGGTGGTGGCGGGCCAGAACAAGCTCAAGCCTGGCGTCGCGGTCAAGCCCGCGCCCCGCCCCTGAGCCATGAACCTCTCGGAACTGTTCATCCGCCGGCCAGTGATGACCACCCTGGTCATGCTGGCCCTGCTGCTGTTCGGGCTCATCGCCTACGACCGGCTGCCGATTAGCAACCTGCCGACGGTGGATTTTCCCACCATCAGCGTCACCGCCAAGCTGCCGGGGGCCAACCCGGAGATCATGGCCGCCGCCGTCGCCCTGCCCCTGGAGAAGCAATTCGCCTCCATCAGCGGCATCGATTCCATGACCTCGACCTCGTCCCTGGGGACGACCACCATCAACGTCCAGTTCGCCCTGTCGCGGAACATCGACGCGGCGGCCCAGGACATCAGCGCCGCCATCGCCGCCGCCCTGGGCGTGCTGCCGCCAGAGATGCCCAATCCGCCGACCTTCGTCAAGGTCAACCCGGCGGACATGCCGGTGATGATACTGGCCCTGACCTCGGCGACCCTGCCCCTCACCACCCTCTCGGACCTGGGAGAGAGCCTGATCATCGCCAGCCTGTCCATGCTTGAGGGGGTGGGCAAGATCGACCTGGCGCCGCCCCAGAAGTACGCCGTGCGGGTCCAGGTGAACCCGGACGCCCTGGCCCACCGCGGCATCGGCATCGACGAGGTGGCGGAGGCTCTAAGCGCGGGCAACGTCAATCTCCCCGGGGGCACCCTGGACGGTCCGGTAAGCGCCCATACCCTCAATCCCGAAGGCCGGCTGTTGGACGCCGCGGCCTTCCGCGACCTGGTGGTGCGCTATCAGGGCGGCAACCCGGTGCGCCTCTCGGACCTGGGCAAGGTGGTGGACGGGGTGGAACTGGACCACACCCGCGCCCGGTCCCTCAAGGACGGCCAGGTCCGTGACGCGGTTTTCATCATGGTGCGCAAACAGGCGGGGGCCAACGCCGTGCGTCTGACGGACGCCATCAAGGCCCGGCTGCCGGGGCTGGCGGCGGCCCTGCCCGGGGCGGCGACCCTGGAGCTCTTCTACGACCAGAGCGACTTCATCCGCGAGTCGGTGGTGGATGTCCAGCTCACCATGACCCTGACCCTGGTCCTGGTGGTGGCGGTGATCTTCATCTTCATCCGCGCCTGGCGCCCGACCCTCATCCCCAGCCTGGTGATCCCCCTGGCGATCATCGCCACCTTCATCGTCATGGCCTTGCTGGGCTACAGCCTCAACACCCTGTCGCTGATGGCCCTGACCCTGTCCATCGGCTTCGTGGTGGACGACGCCATCGTGGTGCTGGAAAACATCATCCGCCGCATGGAGGCGGGCGAGGGTGCCCTGGAGGCGGCCCTGCGCGGCAGCCGCGAGATCGGATTCACCGTGCTGTCGATGACCATCTCCCTGGCGGCGGTCTTCATCCCCATCCTCTTCATGGAGGGCATCCTCGGCCGCCTGTTCCGGGAGTTCGCGGTGGCCATCACCGCCGCCATCCTGCTCTCCGGCTTCCTGTCCCTTAGCCTGACGCCCATGCTGGCGAGCCGCCTGCTCGGCTCCCGGGCGGGGTCCCCGACTGGGTCTGGGCTGGGGGCCGGGGGGGATGCGGGGGCGGGGTCCGGGTTGGGTTCCGGGGCGGAGTCGGGGGCAGGTTCCGGGCTGGAGTCCGGGGTCCCCGCCGCCAAGCCCCAGCGCAGGCCGGGACGGCTGTCGTGGTTCTTCGAACGGGGCTTCGCCCGCCTGACCCAGGGCTACGGCCGGGCACTGAGTCTGGCCCTGCGCCACCGCGGCCTGATGCTAGGCCTGACCCTGGCAACGGTGGCCGGCACCGTCCTGCTCTTCCGGGACCTGCCCAAGGGCTTCATCCCCACCCAGGACCAGGCCTTCTTCCGCATCTTCTCCCAGGTGGACGACCGCACATCCTTCGCCGACATGGTCCGCTACCAGGAGCGGCTCAACACCGTGCTGCTGGCGGACCCGGACATAAGCACCGCCAACGTGGCCTCCACGGTCGGCTTCATCAGCGACAACGCCGGCCTCGCCTTCCTTAGCCTGCCCCCCGCCGCCGAGCGGGAGCACTCGGTGGACGAGATCATCGCCCGCCTGCGGCCGCAACTGAACGCCATCCCCGGCCTCAACGTCTCCCTGGTCAACCCGCCCCTGATCACCATCGGTTCCCGCCTTACCAGCGCCCAGTGGCAGCTCGCCCTCCAGGGCAACGACCTGGGGGACTTGCAGCATTACGGGGCCCTGATGGAGGAGCGCCTCAAGGGCCTGGGCGATCTGATCGACGTCAAGTCGGACCTCCAGGTGCGCCAGCCGCGGGTGGAGATCCAGATCGACCGCGACCAGGCCTCCGCCCTGGGGCTGACCCTGCGCCAGATCCAGGACGCCTTCTACTCGGCCTATGGCCAGCGCCAGGTCTCGACCATCTACGCCGCCGCCAACTATTACTACGTCATCCTGGAGTTGGACCCGGCCCACCGGCAGGACCCGAACGCCCTGGAGGCCCTCTACCTGCGGGCCCGGGGCGGCGAGCTGGTGCCCCTGCGGGCGGTGGCGAGCCTCACCGAGACGGTGGCCCCGCGCAGCGTCAATCACCTGGGGCAACTGCCCTCCGCCACCATCTCCTTCAACCTCAAGCCCCAGGCCGCCATCGGCCCGGTGATCCTGGAGATCGAGCGCCTCGCCCAGGAGACCCTGCCCGCCGGGGTCCACGCCGTCTTCCAGGGCACGGCCCAGGCCTTCCAGACCTCCCTGGAGAGCATGGGCTTCCTGCTGATCATCACCCTGCTGGTGATCTACATGGTCCTGGGGGTGCTCTACGAGAGCTTCCTCCACCCCCTGACCATCCTCACCGCCCTGCCCCTGGCGGGCTTCGGCGCCCTGGCGGCCTTGAAACTGCTGGGTCTGGAGCTGGACATGTACGCCTACGTGGGCATCATCATGCTCATCGGCATCGTCAAGAAGAACGGCATCATGATGGTGGACTTCGCCCTGGAGGCGGAGCGCGCCCGGGGCCTGAGCAGCCGGGAGGCCATCCACGCCGCCTGCCTGACGCGCTTCCGGCCGATCATGATGACCACCCTCGCCGCCCTCTTCGGCACCCTACCCATCGCCATCGGCTGGGGCGCCGGGGGCGAGGCGCGCCAGTCCCTGGGGGTGGCGGTGGTGGGCGGGCTGCTCTTCTCCCAGCTCCTGACCCTGTTCGTGACGCCGGTCTTCTACCTCTACGTGGACCAATTCTCCCGCTGGCTGGCGGGGCGGCGCGGTAGCAAAGGTGGAATGGCGGACTTAAACGGTCGGGAGGAGGGTGAGGGGGTGAGCCGATGAGTCCTCGCATCCTGGCTGCCTGGACCGCTTCAAGGGTGGTGTCCTTCACCCCGGCCGGATCCCTGGCATCCTGGCGCCTCTTCACGAGCGGCTTACTTCACCCCGGCCGATGCCAGGACCTGGTCCACAGGCTCCCGTCAAGGCGACGGCCAACATCGGCGTCCAACGGCTGCCCGCGACTTTGACAGGTTGACTTTCATGGCCTTTTCGCTGCTAGGTCACGCCTTTCCCTTCGGCCGGTTGCTGGAGCGGCAATTCGCTCTGCTGATCCAGGCCGCCGGGGAGCTCCAGACCCTGCTGGCTGACCCGGCGACCGCGGGGGCGGCGGCGGGCCGGGTGCGGGACCTGGAGCAGACGGCGCGCCTGACCTTCCGCGCCATCGGCCGGGAGCTGGGCCTGACCCGCCTGCTGCCCCTGGAGCGCTCCGATCTCCACGCCCTGAGCCTGGCCCTGGAGGAGACCACCCGCGCCCTGGTGGCGGTGGCGGCCCGGGCCGGCCTCTACGGCTTCACCGCCCCGCGCCCCGCGGCCAGCTCCCTGGCGGGCAGTCTGACGGAGATGCTGGAACTGGCGGCGCTCATGCTGGCCAAGCTGCGGCGCGGAGAACCCATCCTGGCGGAGGTCGCCGCCGTGGAGCGGCTCACCGAGGAGAGCGACAGCCTGCTGCTGGTGGCCCTGGGCGAGCTTTACGAGGAGGAGGCGGAGGCGACCAACCCCCTGCCCCTGCTGCGCTGGTCACACCTCCTTGACCGCCTGGAGACGGCCCTCGATGGGGCCGGGCGCATCGCCGGCATCCTGGAATCCCTGGTCATCAAGCACGCCTGAGCGCTTGCCCCTTCCTCCCTGACGGGGAGGGGCTCGGGAGAGGTGAACTGAAGGGCTTCCCCCGCCACGGGCAGGCATCCGGGCACTGTCTGGGCTTCCCACTCGACGGGCAGGCATCGGGCTGCGGTCCGCGATGGCTGGCTGGGTTTTCCCGGGAAATGCGGGCAAAATAGCCGGTGTGGCAGGATCGCGGCCCCTGCCCGTCCGTCCCTACCCCCCTTGGCATACCAGCCTACCTGCTTGGCCCGGAGTGGCCGATCGAGCCATGTTGTTGACTGAAACCACCGGGCGGCACCTGATGCTGACCCTCCTGGCCGTGCAGGCCGTCCTGATCGCCATCTTCGCGGCCTTCGTCTGGCTGCGCGTCCCCGGGACCTACCTACTTTGGGCCGATGGGATCTTCTACCCTCTGATCCACCTGCTGACCGTCGGTACTCTCGCCCTGCGTGCCTGGCAGGGTGGCCCTCAGGCCCGCGCCTGGGGCATCCTGGCCACCGCCTACCTGTGTTTCGCCCTCGGTGAAGTCTGGTGGGCCCTGGCGGGGCGCTTGGACGAGGCACCGCCGCCCCTGCCCGTCGAGGATGCTCTCTGGTTGATCTATTACCTGCTGGTCTTCTGGAGCATCGGGCATCTCACCCGCGAAGGCCAGAACCCGACCCAGCGCCGCAACCGCAACTACCTCGATGCCCTGGTGATAGGGAGCGGGGCCTTTGTCCTCATCGCCCTGCTCAACCAGGCCTGGCAGATCGATCTCACCCAGGCCGAACCCGATTCCTCTGTCATGCTCACCGGCATCTACGTTGGCCTGGATCTGGTCATGATCGTCCTCAGTCTGCTTCTGGTCTTCGTCCAGGACTTTCGTGTAGCGCGGGGCTGGTGGTTGCTCTTGGCCGGTTTGCTGACCTTTGGCCTGGCGGACACCCTCTTTTGGATCCAACTGGCCCAGGATGCCTACGTCGAAGGAGGTTGGCTCGACCTGGGGTGGCCGCTCGCCAGCCTGGCCATCTCCGGGGCGGCGCTGGCCGGCCTGCCCCCGCTCTCCACCACCCAGTCGCGGACCCTGCGCGGCATCCTGCCGGCCTCCCTGGCCGTGCTCACCGCGGCCATCGCCCTCCATTGGGCCGGCGACGGGATCTTCGGCCTGTTCGCCCGGATCGCCGCCACCGCCACCCTGTTTCTGGCCCTGGCGCGCCTGACCTATGCCATTCGCGACGCCATCATGGCGGAGGCGGCGACCCATGCCAGCCGGGACCGGTTCGAGCGTCTGGTGCGGGTCGCCCCCATCCCCATGGGCCTCAAGGATGCCCGCAACAACATCCTGCTGGTGAACGATGAGTACCAGCGCCTCTTTGGTTTTTCCCGGGAGGAGGTGCCGACGCTCCGGGACTGGTACCGGCGCGTCTATCCAGACTCGGCTTATCGCCGCCAGGTCCGGAAGATCTGGGGACGGGCTTTGCGGAAGGGGCGTACCAGCCAAGGCACCATTGGTCCCCTGGAATTTCAGATTACCCGGGGGGATGGCGCCATCCGCCAGGTCGAAATCTCCGCCGTCGGGCTCGACCGGGGTCTACTGACCGCCTTCATCGACGTGACGGCCCGCAAGGCGGCGGAGGAACGGCTGGTCCAGGCGCAGCGCCTGGCGGAGGAGGCTAGCCGGGCCAAGAGCGAATTCCTGGCCCACATGAGCCACGAGATCCGCACGCCGCTCTACTCGGTGCTCGGCCTGGCGCAGATGGTCGGGCGCGAGTCACTCAGCGCCAACCAGCGTGACCTGATGGACCGCATCCAGGAGGCCGGTCAGACCCTGCTGGGGATCATCAGCGATATCCTGGACCTGTCCCGCATCGAGGCCGGCAAGCTGGCCATCGAAGTCCAGCCCCTGGACCTGCAAGCCCTGCTGACCAAGCTCGACGGCCTCCTCGCCCCCAAGGCCCGGGCCGAAGGCCTGGCCTTGCAAATCCCGGGGCCCCCAGCTGACCTCGGGCTGCTCCAGGGCGATCCCCTGCGCCTGGAGCAGGTCCTGACCAACCTCATCAGTAACGCCATCAAATTCACCGACAGCGGCACGATCGAGGTCAGGGTCCAGGTTCTGGCTCAGTCGGACAAGGAGGTGCGCCTGCGCTTCGTGGTCCATGATCCCGGCATCGGCATCGCCCCTGGGGTCCTCGCGGGCCTGTTCACCCCCTTCACCCAAGGGGATAGCCGCCCCACCCGGGCTTATGGCGGCACCGGCCTGGGCCTGGCCATCAGCAAGCGCCTGGTCGAGATGATGGGGGGTCGGATTGGCGCCGAGAGCCAGCCAGGCCAGGGCAGCACCTTCTGGTTCGAACTCCCTCTCCACCGGACCCCGGGCGTGGAGCGGGTCGGCCCGACCAGATGCAAGGCTACCCCGAACGCCGGACCGACATTGGATGGCTGGCGCTTCCTGGTGGTGGATGACAGCGAAACCCATCGCGTGCTTCTGGCCCAGACCCTGATCCTGGAGGGGGCCACCGTCGCCACGGCGGCCAACGGCCAGCAGGCCGTTCAATGCCTGGAGTCGGCGCCCGCGGGCTACGACGTGGTGCTGATGGACTTGCAGATGCCGGTCATGGACGGGCTGACCGCCACCCGCCTGATCCGGGGCCCCCTGGGACTGGGGACCCTGCCGGTCATCGCGCTCACCGCCGGCGTCTTGCCCGAACAACGGCAGGCGGCCCGGGAGGCCGGCGTCGATGCCGTCCTGACCAAGCCCCTGGACCTGGACCAGATCGCGACCCTGCTGCGGCAGTGGCTCCCGGCCCTGGCCACGCCCCCCGCCCCGGCGGGGGTGGCGGCGGAGACCGCGGTATCCCGGGCTGAAGTGGAGGCGGAGGCAGCGGCGTCCGAGGCGAAAGCTAAGGCGGAGGCCGCCAGGACGGAGACGGAAACGGAAACGGAGGCCACTGCGTCCGGGGGGGCGGCGGACTTCCCCCTCATCCCTGGCATCAACCGCGTCAAGGCCGCCAGGCTCTACCGCGGCAACCAGGCCCTGTTCCTGAAACTGCTTGCCGGCCTCACCCCCAAATTCGGCGGGGTGGTCGCCGCGACGCGGGCCGATCTCGCCCGGGGTGAACGCGACGCGGCCGCGCGGCGCATGCACCAGTTGCGCGGCCATGCCGCCAACCTCTGCGCCCAGGGCCTGATGCGCCAGGCGGGGTGGCTGGAAGAGGCCATCCTGTCTGGCGCGACGGACCTGGAGAAGCCCCTCGGGGACCTCGATCTCCAGTTGGCCGACCTGTGCGAGGCCAGCGCCGCCTGGGAGGGGCAGGACCCTGAACGGGAACGGGAAAGAGAAAGGGAGGACAGTTGAGCGGAGAACTTCAGTCCCAGTTGTAGGCCCCCGGGCGGCTCAATGGGCGGGCAGGGTGCCCCAGATGCGCGTGATCGCGGTAATGATGAACTGCACGCCGATGGCCAGGGTAAAGAGGCCCATCACCTTGATCAGGACGCTCATGCCCACCTCGCCGAGGAATTTCATCAAGCCGATCGCGAAGAAGAAGATCAGGAAGATGATCGCCGTCATGAGACAGATGGCGAGGAACAGGGGCAGGGAGGAGTGGGACTCCGCCGCCTGGTGGCTGAAGAGGGTGACCGTGGCGATGGTGCCGGCGCCGGTGGTCAGCGGTAAGGTCACCGGGACGATCATGTTCGTGATCAGGGTGGTGCGATCCAGGGCGTGCTTTTCGAGCTGTTTGCCCTGGACGTCGCCGGCCCCCTTGGCGTTGAGCATGCTCATGCCGGTTCCGCCCAGCAGGATGCCTCCCGCGATCTGAAAGGCGCTGATGCTGATACCAAAGAAGTCGAGGATGGCCAGACCCGCCAGCATGCTGGTGATCATGACGATGAAGGCTCCCAGGGTACCGAGAATGACCAGCTTGAGGCTTTGCAGCCGGGTCAGGCCGATGCTCAGGGCCAGAAAGGGCGCCAGGGCCGGGAAGTTGTTCGCCACCGCGAACAGGCCCAGCAGATAGTGCTGGATACTGTGTTCCATCGGGTTATGGCCTCGTTGAAGGGTTGAGAGACCTTGCCGCCGCCCGGCGCGTTCGGGGCAGGTTCTCTGGCTTTGAGCCGGGAAAGGCTGCTGGTGGCAGCCTTAAAAACCCATCTTTTCGAAGAAGCCCTTGACCCCGTCCAGCCAGGAATGGGACTGGGGGCTGTGCTTGTCGCCGCCGGCGGTGACGGATTCGTCGAACTCCCGTAGCAGTTCCTTCTGGCGCTCGGTGAGGTTGACCGGGGTCTCCACCAGGACCCGGCAGATGAGGTCACCGATGGCCCCGCCGCGCACCGGCTTTACCCCCTTGCCACGAATGCGGAACATCTTGCCGGTCTGGGTGCCGCCGGGAATCTTGAGCATCACCTTGCCGTCGAGGGTCGGGACTTCCATTTCGCCGCCCAGGGCGGCGGTAACGAAACCGATGGGAACCTCACAGAAGAGGTGATTGTCCTCGCGGGTAAAGATGGGGTGACGCTCGACCGCGATCTGCACATAGAGATCCCCCGGGGGGCCGCCCTGCTCCCCTGGCTCCCCTTCCCCGGCCAGGCGGATGCGATCGCCGGTGTCGACCCCGGGCGGGACCTTGACCGAGAGGGTCTTCTGCTCCTGGACCCGGCCCTGACCGCGGCAATGGACACAGGGGTCCTCGATGCGGGTCCCGGTGCCCCGACACTGGGGACAGGTCTGCTGGATGGAGAAAAAACCCTGCTGCATGCGCACCTGACCCAGACCATTGCAGGTAGTGCAGGTGCGCGGCTTGGTGCCGGGCTTGGCCCCGGTGCCGCCGCAATGATGGCACTCCACCAGAGTGGGGATGCGGATCTTGACCTCCTTGCCGGCCACCGCGTCTTCCAGGCTGAGATTGAGGTCATAGCGCAGATCCGCGCCGCGGTGGACGCGCCGACCCCCGCCCCGGCCGCCGCCGAAGATGTCGCCAAAGACATCGCCGAAGATGTCGCCAAAGCCACCCGCCGGGCCCTGACCGAAGCCCCCCTCGGCATCGACCCCGGCATGACCGAACTGATCATAGGCCGAGCGTTTGCGGGCATCCGTGAGGATCTCGTAGGCTTGCTTGGCCTCCTTGAACTTCTGTTCCCCCTCCGGGCCGGGGTTACGGTCCGGATGGTATTTCATGGCCAGGCGCCGGTAGGCCTTCTTGATATCGGCCTCGCTGGCGTTGCGGGGGACCCCAAGGACTTCGTAGTAATCGCGTTTGGACATGGCGGTCGGGACTTCAGGTTTGCCGGTGGCGGATGAACAACGGCCACCGCGAGGGATATCGGGTGGCCGTGATGGCCCGTTCAGGGACCAGCCGGCGCCGCCCCGACGCAGGATCGAGGGCCGCGCCGCTCAGCGCCAGGTTACTTCCGGTCGTCCTTGACCTCCTCGAACTCGGCGTCGACCACGTCGTCGCCGCCGGCCTTCTTCTCGCCGCCCGCCGCGCCGGCGTGACCCCCGGGGCCGGCCTGACCGGCGCCGGCGTCACCCTGCTGGGAATAGAGGCGCTCGGCCATCTTGGCGGAGGCCTCGCCCAAGGCCTTGGTCAGGGACTCGATGCGATTCTTATCCTCCGACTTCATGGCCGCTTCCAGGTCCTTGATGGCGGATTCGATGCGCTCCTTCTCCCCGGACTCCATCTTGTCACCGAGCTGCTCCATGGACTTGCGGGTGGCATGGATGAGGGTGTCGGCCTGGTTGCGGGCGCCCACCAGCTCGTGGAAGCGGCGGTCCTCCTCGGCATGGGCCTCGGCGTCCTTGACCATGCGCTTGATCTCCTCATCGGAGATGCCCGAGGAGGCCTTGATGACGATGGTCTGCTGCTTGCCGGTGGCCTTGTCCTTGGCGGAGACGTTGAGGATGCCGTTGGCGTCGATGTCGAACTTAACCTCGATCTGGGGCATGCCGCGGGGCGCCGGAGGGATGTCGCTCAGATCGAACCGCCCCAGGGACTTGTTGGCGGAGGCCTGCTCGCGCTCGCCCTGGAGGACGTGGACGGTGACCGCGGTCTGGTTGTCGTCGGCGGTGGAGAAGACCTGCTGGGCCGAGGTGGGGATGGTGGTGTTCTTCTCGATGAGCTTGGTCATGACCCCGCCCAGGGTCTCGATGCCGAGGGACAGGGGGGTGACGTCGAGGAGCAGCACATCCTTGACCTGACCGCCGAGCACGCCGCCCTGGATGGCGGCGCCCACGGCCACCGCCTCGTCGGGGTTGACGTCCTTGCGTGGGGCCTTGCCGAAGAACTCCTGCACCTTGGCCTGGACCATGGGCATGCGAGTCTGGCCACCGACCAGGATGACCTCGTTGATCTCCCCGGCACCGAGGCCGGCGTCCTTGAGGGCGGTGCGACAGGGTCCGATGGTCCGCTCCACCAGGTCCTCGACCAGGGATTCCAGCTTGGCCCGGGTCAGCTTGACGTTGAGGTGCTTGGGCCCGGTCTGGTCGGCGGTGATGTAGGGCAGGTTGATGTCGGTCTGCTGGCTGGAGCTGAGCTCGATCTTGGCCTTCTCGGCGCCCTCCTTGAGGCGCTGAAGGGCCAGGGGATCCTTGCGCAGGTCCATGCCCTGCTCCTTCTGAAAGATCTCCACCAGGTGGTCGATGATGCGCTTATCGAAGTCCTCGCCACCGAGGAAGGTGTCACCGTTGGTGGACAGGACCTCGAACTGGTGCTCGCCCTCGATCTCAGCGATCTCGATGATGGAGATATCGAAGGTGCCACCGCCCAGGTCGAAGACCGCGATCTTCTGGTCGCCGCGCTGCTTGTCCATGCCATAGGCCAGGGAGGCGGCGGTGGGCTCATTGATGATGCGCTTGACGTCGAGGCCGGCGATGCGCCCGGCGTCCTTGGTCGCCTGGCGTTGGGAGTCGTTGAAGTAGGCGGGCACGGTGATGACGGCCTCCCGCACCTCTTCGCCCAGGTAGTCCTCGGCGGTCTTCTTCATCTTTTGCAGGATCTTGGCCGAGATCTCCGGCGGGGCCATCTTCTTGCCGTGGACCTCTACCCAGGCGTCGCCGTTATCGGCGCGGGCGATCTTATAGGGCACCATGCCCATGTCCTTCTTGACCACGTCATCCTCGAAGCGGCGACCGATGAGGCGCTTGATGGCGAAGAGGGTGTTCTGCGGGTTGGTGACCGCCTGACGCTTGGCGGACTGACCGACCAGGACCTCGTTGTCCCCGGTGAAGGCGACGATGGAGGGGGTGGTGCGATCGCCCTCCGCGTTTTCGATGACCTTGACCTTGTCACCCTCCATGATGGCGACGCAGGAGTTGGTGGTGCCCAAGTCGATACCGATGATTTTTCCCATGCTCAATGTTCTCCGAAACTGGTGGATGGCGCGCCGGGTGGGCGTGCCTGATGCCGCGGCAGATGGGGGGACCCCCCGCAGGTTTAAAGGCGGCGATCGGGTTAATGCGTGATTGGTTGACCCCGGTCAGGAAGCCTTGTGGCTCAGCTTGCCACCCAGCGCTCAACCGGCGCTGGAGACGATCACCAGGGCCGGGCGGACCAGACGACCGTTGAGGACATACCCCTTCTGGACGACGGTGGTCACGGTATTGGGCGGCACCTCGGCGCTGGGCTGGAGGGTCATGGCCTGGTGATACTCCGGGTTGAAGGGCTCCCCCCGGGGATCGAGCCGCTCGACGCCGAAGCGACTCATCACATCCGCCAGTTGCTTGAGGGTCAGGTCCGTCCCTTCCCGCAGGCTGGCCAGATCGGCCTTCTCGTTGCTGGCGGCCTCCAGGGCCAGCTCCAGGCTGTCGCGAACCCCCACCAGGTCCTTGACGAAGCTGTCGAGGGCGTATTTGTGGGCCTTCTCCAACTCGAGGGCATGGCGCCGGCGCAGGTTTTCCATCTCGGCGCGGGTACGCAGCAACTGGTCCCAGTGATCATCGGCCTTGGCGCGGGCGTCCTCCAGCAGGGCCGCCAGATTGACGCCCGACTGTTCACCGGCCCCGCCCGCCGCCTGGGGCCTGGCCGCACCCCCCTCGGCGCTCGACGCCGACGCGAACGGATTGGGCTCACTCGCCGGCGGCGCCTCGTCCGGGGCCGCGGCGTTGGCCGCGGGGTCGGCGGGCGGCGCGACCTGGGCGTCAGCCCTGACCTCGGTCTTCACCTCTACCCGGTAGTCGGACGCGGGGCCGGGGGCGGGGGCGTTTCCGCTGGGTGGTACCTGTTCCTCTGCCATTGCCATCATCACCTCCTGACCGGGATGCAAGGGGGCTAGCCTTCACCCCGGATCTGCACTTCAACCATGTTTGAGGGCGGCGCCGAGGAGGCGCGCCGTTACGTCGACGATCGGGATCACCCGCGGGTAGTTCATGCGCGCCGGGCCGATGACGCCCAGGACCCCGATCACCTTGCCATCGATGTGGTAGGGGGCGCCCACCAGGCTGCACCCGCCCAGGACCTCGTAACCCGACTCCTCGCCGACGAAGATCTGCACGCCTTCGGCCTCGATACAGCGATCCAGCAGGTGCAGGATCTGCCGCTTCTCGGTGAAGGCCTCGAAGAGTTGCTTGAGGCGCTCCAGGTTGGCGAGTTCGGCGAAATCCATGAGATTGGTCTGCCCCGCCACGTAGAGATCATCCTTGTCCTCGGCCACCTCCACCACCTGCCGGGCCAGATCCAGGGCCTGGCGTACCAGCCGGTCCAGGCGGTCGTGGGTGTGGCGCATCTCCTCCAGGAGCCGTTGCCGAACCTCGCGCATGTCTCGTCCCAGAAAGAGGGCGTTGAGGTAGTTGGCGGCCTGCTCCAGTTGCGAGGGGCTGTAGCGCTCATCGGTGTGGATGACCCGGTTGTGGACCTCGCCCTCGTCGGTCACCAGGATGGCCAGCACCCGGTCCCCGGAGAGGGGCAGGAACTCGATCTGGCGGAAGGCGTTGCGCTCGCGGCGCGGCAACATCACCACCCCGGCGAGACGGGTCACGCCAGAGAGAAGCTGGGAGGCGGTCGCGATCAGGGCCGCCGAGTCGTCCAGGGCGGCAAAGCGCCGGCGCATCTCGTCCACCTCATCCGCCGCGGGCGGTTTGACCGTCAGCAGGGTATCGAGGAAGAGGCGATAGCCCGATACCGTCGGCACCCGTCCCGAGGAGGTATGGGGCGAGGTCACCAGGCCCAGCTCCTCCAGGTCGGACATGACGTTACGGACCGTGGCCGGGCTCAGCTCCAGCCCCGTGTCCTTGGCCAGGGTACGGGAACCCACGGGCTGACCGTCGCGGATATACCGCTCCACCAGCGCCTTAAGGAAGTGCAAGGCCCGGTCACTGACCGGATTGTCAGTCTTCGCCGTCACTTTGCACCCTCGGAATCCCGACCTCGCGCGAACGCGCGTCCTCACCACCCGATTAGCACTCCCCTGGGGCGAGTGCTAAAGCCGTCAATTTAGGGATTGCCCGGCGGGCTGTCAAGGCAACCAGCGTTGTTAAGGACCCCGGGACTTTCGGCGATCATCAAGGCGACCAGCGTTGTTTACGACCCCGGGCCTTTCGGCGATCATCACCGCCATGAAAGCCCCCCTCATCCCCGTACCCTGCCCCTTCGCCACCATTGGCATCATCGCCAAGCAGGGCGAGACCGCCAAGACCCGCCAGGCCGTCCAGCATCTGGCGGGGTGTCTGCGCCAGCGGCGGCTCGCCCTCCGGTTCGACCCCCTGGCAGCGACCCTCACCGCCGAACCCGGCGACCTGACCCTGGAGCCCACCGCCATGGGGGGCGTCTGCGACCTGGTCATCACCGTCGGCGGTGACGGCACCCTGCTCGGCGCCGCCCGGGCCTTGGCCAGCTCGGGGGTCCCCCTGCTGGGGATCAACCTGGGGCGCCTCGGTTTTCTCGCCGACCTCCCGACCGATGCCCTCGAGACCTGCCTGGCCCCCATCCTGGCCGGTGAATTCGATGCCGAGGAGCGTTTCTTGCTCGCGGCGCGGGTCAACGGCGACCCGCCACTCCTGGCCCTCAACGACGTCGTCATCCATAAATGGAACACGGCGCGCATGATCGAGCTAGAGACCCTGATCGACGGGGTCTTCGTCAACCGCCAGCGCGGGGACGGCATCATCGTGGCCACTCCCACCGGCTCCACCGCCTATGCCCTCTCCGGCGGCGGCCCCCTCATCCACCCGGCCCTGGACGCCATCGCCCTGGTGCCCATCTGCCCCCATACCCTCAGTAACCGGCCCCTGGTGGTGGCGGGCCACAGCCATATCGAGATTCGCGCCGACAGCGCCCACGACCAGGGCCACGTCATCGTCACCTGCGACGGCCAGGCCGACGTCTTTCTCACCGCGGACTCCAGCGTGCGGATCGAACGGGCGCCCCACCCGATCCGCCTCCTGCATCCCCGGGGGCACGATCATTTTCAGATCCTCCGCGCCAAGCTGGGGTGGGCCGGTCATCCGGCGGGCCTGAATATCGATGTTGGCTAGCGAAAAAGAGGCACCCTCATGTTGAGCCACATCCTCATCCAGGACCTGGCGGTGGTCAGCACCCTGGAACTCGAACTGGGCCCGGGCATGACCGCCCTGACCGGAGAGACCGGGGCCGGCAAGTCCATCCTCATCGACGCCCTGGGCCTGGCCCTGGGCGACCGGGCCGACGCGGCCATGATCCGGGGCGGGCGCGAGCGGGCCGAGGTGGCGGCCAGCTTCGACCTGACCGCGGTACCCGCGGCCCGGGACTGGCTGGCGGAACAGGACCTGGCCGAGGAGGGTGATGGTGACGGCGACGGCGACAACAACTGCGCCATCCGCCGCGTCCTGCCCGCCAGCGGCCGCTCCCGGGCCTACATCAACGGCCACCTCGCCAGCGGCACCCAGCTCAAGTCCCTGGGGGAGCGCCTGGTCGACATCCATGGCCAGCATGCCCATCAGTCCCTGCTGCGACCCGCCGCCCAACGGGACCTGCTGGACGGCTACGCCGGCCAGACCGGCCAGGTCCGGGAACTAGCCAGCCTCTTTCGCGACTACCGCGCCCGTGATGACCGGCTCCGCGCCCTGCTCACCCAGGGGGCGGAACGGGCGGCGCGCCTGGACCTGCTGCGCTTCCAGGTCGAGGAACTCGAAGGCCTGGGCCTGACGGCCCCGGATATCGAGGAACTGGACCGGGAGCAGCGACGCCTGGCCCACCTAGGCCTGCTCCAGGGCACCGCCGGTCGCCTCCTCGACGCCCTCTACGACGGCGAAGGCGCCCTGCGCGATCAACTGGGACGGGCGGAGGCCGAGCTGGACGGCCTCCTGAACTTCGACGAGCGCCTGGGGGAGGTCCGCGACCTGATCGCCGGGGCCGCCATCCAGGTCGAGGAGGCGGCCTCCGGGTTGCGTCAGTACCTGGATGGCCTGGACTTGGACCCAGCCCTGCTGGAGCAGGTCGAGGCCCGTCTGGCCCAGGTCCACGACCTGGCCAGGAAATACCGGGTCCTGCCCCACGAACTCCCGGAGACCCTGGAGCGCCTGCGCGGCGAACTCGCCGGACTGGAGGGGGACGAGGTCTCCCTGGACGTGCTGACCCGGGAACGGGACGGCGCCTGGCAGCGTTACCGGGACCGGGCCCTTGACCTCAGCGCCGCCCGGCAGGCCGCCGCCACCCGGCTGTCGGCCACCGTCTCCGCCGCCATGGCGGAGTTGGGCATGAAGGGCGGCCGCTTCGAGGTCCAGTTGACGCGCCTGGCGGAGGAGGCCGCCAGCACTCAGGGCCTGGATCGGGTGGAGTTCCTGGTCAGCGCCAATCCGGGCCAGCCCCTCCAGCCCCTGGCCAAGGTCGCCTCCGGGGGTGAGCTCTCCCGCATCAGCCTGTGTATCCAGGTCGCCACCGCCGAGTGCGCCGCCATCCCCACCCTGGTCTTCGACGAGGTGGACGTGGGCATCGGCGGGGCGGTGGCGGAGGTCGTCGGCCGCCTACTGCGCGCCCTGGGGGAGCGGCGACAGGTACTGTGCGTCACCCACCTGCCCCAGGTGGCCGCCCAGGCCCATCATCAGCTCCAGGTGCGCAAAGAGACCTGGGACGGCCAGACCCATACCCATATCCGCCACCTCGACGCCGAGGCGCGAATCGACGAGATCGCCCGCATGCTCGGTGGCACCACCATCACCGAGAAGACCCTGGCCCACGCCGGGGAGATGATCGAGCGGGCCGGGGGTTGATGGTCATCGCCCCGCCTACTTGGGGTTGACCCGGATCGGGTGAGGCTTATTCCGTCACCTGGCAGCGCGGACAAAGGCCATGAATCACCAGGGTGTGGTCCTCCAGGGTGAAACCATGCTGGGCGGCGATGGCCTCCTGCCGGGCCTCGATCGCCTCATCCATGAATTCCACCACCTGGCCGCAGTTCAAGCACACCAGGTGGTCGTGATGGGCCCCGCGATCCAGTTCGAAGACCGACTGCCCCCCCTCGAAGTTGTGGCGACAGACCAGCCCGGCCTCCACGAACTGGGTGAGGACCCGGTACACGGTGGCCAGGCCAATCTCCTCGCCCCGCTCCAACAGCCGGCGATAGACGTCTTCCGCGCGCAGATGCCGCGGCCCCTCGCCCTGACCACTGGCCTCCAGAATTTCCAGGATCTTGACGCGCGGTAGCGTCACCTTGAGCCCGGCCTGCCTGATATCGGACCTGTCCACCGCCACCCTCCCCCCGGGTTCGCCCGCCGATTCCTTCCCCGAGGCTACATGGGCTGGGGTATTATTTCCCCCCTTGAATCGGCGTCCGCCCGGGTATCGACCAAAAAGATGCAAAAGCTTCCCATTTTATTGGCCATGGGTGCAAGCCTCGCCCTCGGCGGCTGCGCCACCAAGCAGGACGGCGCGCCCGACTACCAGGACTCGGCCCTCAACCGGTTGCCCTTCGTCTATCAGATGACCATCCAGCAGGGCAACATCCTCACCGAGGAGATGGTCGACCGGCTCGAACCGGGCATGACGCGCAACCAGGTCCGCTACCTGCTGGGCACGCCCATGCTCACCGACCTCTTCCACCCGGATCGCTGGTATTACACCTACACCATTCGTCACCCCCATAGTGACATGGAGAAGAAACCCCTGGTGGTCTTTTTCGACGGTGACGTCATGACACGTGTTGAGGGCTTCACCACCCCCAACCCGGCGCGCCTGGAAGCAGAAGAGCCCGAAGAGGTGATCGTCAGCGTCCCGGACTGGGATGGCGATTCCGGTCTGGTAAAGAAGACCCTAAAAGCCCTGGGTGTCGAGGATGACAACTGACGCCCGCCAGGGGACTCGCCCGACCCCGAACCTCGCCAGCCCTGTGTGGCTGGGGCTTGTTCCCTGACGCGCCGTTCCTGCCGAGGTTTCCCCGAGACGTCGCTGATGCCCCACCCCGCCACCCAACGCCTGCTCCAGATCTCAGACCCGCACATTTTCGCCGACCCCGAGGGGGACCTGCTCGGCCAGCGGACGCGCCTAACCCTGGAGTGGGTCCTGGAGCTGGCCGCCTCGCAGCTTGGCGTCGCGGACCGGGTCCTGCTGACCGGCGACCTTTCCCAGGACGCCACCCCGGCCAGCTACCGCTATCTTGCTGAACGCTGCGCGCGACTGGGCCTTCCTTGCCATGCCATCCCTGGCAATCACGACGTACCGGGGGAAATGGCCCGCAGCCTTGTGGGCGGGCCGATCGACATGCCACGCCGGGTCGACTGCGGTCCCTGGAACCTGGTGCTGCTCGACTCCCACCTGCCCGGCTCCGAGGGCGGCCACCTGGCGGCCGAGCAACTGGCGATCCTGGAGGTAGCCCTGGCCGCCCGGCCGGAGGCCCCGGCCCTGGTGGTTCTGCATCATCAGCCCCTGCCCCTGGGTAGCCCCTGGCTGGACGAGATGACCCTGGACAACCCGGCTGACTTTTTTGCCATCATCGACCGTCATCCCCAGGTGCGGGCTATCGTTTTCGGCCATGTGCACCAGGAATACGCCGGGGAGCGCCGGGGGGTCGCCCTGCTAGGCGCCCCCTCGACCTGCATCCAGTTCCTGCCCAGGAGCCCGGACTTCGCCCTCGACCCGGCCACGCCCGGCTTTCGCTGGCTGGAACTCCACCCGGATGGCCGCATCAATACTGGCATCGAGCGCATCGCCGCTTATCCCGATCCCCTCGACCTCAGCGGCAGCGGCTACTGAGAGTTTAAAAAAATCCCGTTTCTTCTCAGCCTCAGGCCTTCTTTCTCGTTGTTATTGGCGACTCCCAGCTTCCCCTGATTAGGGGTTGTGCACAGCCTCTGAGCCCCCTCCGGGCCCAAAGATGCTTGTCCACCCGGTTGTTCAGGCCAGGGGGGGGTCAGGCAAGGCTTACGGGCAGGCTTTCACCCGTCTCGATGCCGGTGGCGGTGTGCCGCAGGCGGATGGCGAGCAGTTCCACCCCAGCGGCGGCAACCTGACGCAGCCGCTCGGCATAGCGGGGATCCACCCCGGCGGCTGGGGCGAAGCACTGCCCCTCGGGCCGGTTGACGGCGAAGAGAATGATCGCCCGCCAGCCCTCGGCCCGGGCGGTCGCCAGCAGGTCAAGATGCTTGCGGCCGCGCTCGCTGACCGCGTCCGGAAACAGCACCCGCTCACCTTCCAGCAGGGTGGTATTTTTGATCTCCACCAGGGCATCGGGGGCCGGGCCCTCCCGCAGGACCAGGTCCAGCCGGCCCGGGGCCTGACCGGCGGGGGCATAGACCTGCTCCCGGCGCAGAACACCGTAGCCGGCCAGGGACGGGATGCTTCCGGCGGCGATGCCCTCCGCGAGGACGGCGTTGGGGCGGCCGGTGTGGACGCCGATCCAACCCTGGCCCATGTCCACTCGCTCCAGGGTCCAGGCCAGGCGGCGACGGGGATCCTCATGGTGACTGAGCTGGACGGGGGCCCCCGACGCCCAGCAACTGGTCATGCGGCCGGTGTTGGGGACGTGGGCGGTGACCCGGATACCGTCAGCCAGTTCCACCTCGGCGAGGAAGCGTTGGTAACGGCGCAGGATGCGCCCGTCCGTCAAGGGTGGCAGTTGCACCGTCGGCTTCTCCGTTTGGCCCCGTGGTCCGCGCCGCCGGGGGTCAGGGGTCAGGGGTCAGGGATCAGGCCCCTAGCGGTTCAGGAAGCCGCTCAGCGCCTGGTAAGGCACCGGCTCGCACGCGAGGGCCTCGACCCGGGCGAGGGGTGGGCCCTGGCTCAACCAGTCGCGCAATTCGGCCACCGCCGCCCGCGGCCCACAGGCCAGGACCTCGACCCGCCCATCGGCGAGATTACACGCGTAGCCGCTCAACCCCAGCCGCCGGGCCTCTTCCCGGGTGGAGGCACGGAAAAAGACCCCCTGGACCCTGCCGGACACCAGGCAACGCATACCGATGAGTTCATCTCCATCCGAGTGCTGGTTCACGTTACTCTGGCCTCACTCACGTCAGATCCACCTTCACGCCGATTTCGTAAGCCCCGGAGTTAGAATAGGGCTCGTGCAAATGCCAATCACCTGGGCCTGTCCACGGCGAGTCAGATATGTCCATCACCCTCTATCATAATCCACGTTGCAGCAAATCCCGCGAGACCCTGCAACTACTGCGCGATCGTGGGCTTGAACCCGAGATCGTCGACTATCTCAAGACCCCGCTCACCTTCACGACGCTCAACCAGATTCTGCACCAGCTCGGTCTGGAGCCGCGGCAACTGATGCGCACCAAGGAGAAGGAATACCGCGAACTGGGTCTGGACAATCCCGCCCTGACGCGTCAGGACCTCATCAGGGCCATGATTGCTCACCCCATTCTCATCGAGCGCCCCATCCTGCTCAAGGACGGCCGGGCGGCACTCGGCCGACCGCCAGAAACCGTGCTGACCATTCTCTGACCTGCCGCCAAGCTCACCCAGCGCCGATCATTTCACCCTCCTCCCGAGTATTCACCGCCATGCCCTATATTCTGATCCTCTACTACAGCCGCTATGGCGCCACGGCCGCGATGGCGAACCTCATCGCCCGCGGGGTCGAGGAGGTGCCGGGCATCGAGGCCCGACTGCGGACGGTCCCGGCGGTCTCCACCGTCTGCGAGGCGACGGAGGACGGCATCCCCGCCAGCGGGGCCCCCTACGCCGACCTGGACGACCTGCGCCACGCCGCCGGTCTGGCCCTTGGCAGCCCCACCCGTTTCGGCAACATGGCCGCGCCGCTGAAATATTTCCTCGACGGCACCAGCGCCCTCTGGCTATCCGGGGCCCTGATCGGCAAGCCCGCCGCCGTCTTCACCTCCACCTCCAGTCTCCATGGCGGCCAGGAGAGCACCCTGCTGACCATGATGCTGCCCCTGCTGCATCACGGCATGCTGCTCATGGGCCTGCCCTACAGCGAGACCGACCTGCTCCGCACCACCAGTGGCGGCACGCCCTATGGCCCCTCCCATCTGGCCGGGGGCGAGAGTCAGCTCCCCTTGAGCGAAGAGGAAAAGCACCTCTGCCAGGCCCTGGGACGTCGTCTGGCCCGGGCGGCCCTTGCCCTGGAACGGGCCGGCTGACGGGCCCCCGCGAGCGTGTCGAGGCACCCAGTGCCAGCACCTCTCCCTGCCCCTGGGCCTGCCCCTGGGCAAGGGCCATGGCCGGCGTCGCCCATCCCCGGCCCGGAGCGGGGTGAAGCCGGCCACACCCCGTCCGGGGGGATCGGCGGTCTGCAACTGCCCCTGGCCCTGAGCCCGAGCGCCGAGTCGGACTTTTCCGCCTACCTGGCCGGACCCAATGCCGAGGTGGTCGCGGCCCTAACCGCCTGGGCCCGACCTACGGCCACCGACGGCTTTATCTATCTCCATGGCCCCACGGGTACGGGCAAGAGCCACCTCCTCCAGGCGGCCTGCCAGGCCGCGCGGCAGGAGGGGCTGGCGGCGGCCTGCCTGCCCCTGGATCATCCCGGGCTGGAACCCGCGGTCTTCGAGGCCCTGGAGGACTGGGACCGCATCGCCCTCGACGGCCTGGAGGCCGTGATCGGTCAGGCAACCTGGGCAGAGGCCCTCTTTCACCTCTACAATCGCCTGCGGGAGGCCGGACGGGGGCTGCTGGTCGCGGCCCGGAGCCCCGCCGCGGAGCTCGGCATCCAGCTGCCAGATCTCGCTTCACGGCTGACCTGGGGCGCCACCTACCGGCTGAGGCCCCTGGATGAGCAGGACTGCGCCGCGCTGCTCCGCCACGCCGCCCGCCGCCGCGGTCTCAAGCTAGGCGAGGAGGCCATCGCCTATCTGCTCAAGCGCTGTCCCCGGGAGCCCGGCTACCTGCTGGGGCTACTCGGGCGGCTCGATCGGGCGAGTCTCACCCACAAAAAGCGTCCAACCCTACCGCTGATCCGCGCCCTGATCGAGGAATCGCGGGGCTGATTTCTCCCCGGTAGCTCACTGACCGCCAGTCTTTTCACTGTCCTTTGGATCGCTTGCTCTTGACAATTCGGCGGCAAGGTTTAGGCCGGTACTTGCCAGCCGCGTACCCGAAGCCGGTCGAACAGGGTGAAGCCCGGATCGGTGCCGTCGATCAGCTTCCAGGACCCCGCTGGGATGCCGCGCGCCATGTCGCCGCCGAAAACGATCTCAAACGGCCCCATCTTCGCGATCTCGTCGGCCAGGTATTGTGCGCTGCGATAGAAGGACGTGTTGCCGTTCTTCAGAATGGGACCGGGGTTTTGATCGCGGGAGCCTTTACCGGTAATCTACTTCTGCCACAACGGTGTCCGGTTCAGTTAGCCAGGCGATGCGTTTAATGTTCTCTCTGAGCGGTCGAGAGGGTCCAGGACGCCACTGTCGACCGGATTTGGTTTTTGATCCCCCCTGCTCAGGAAGCGTCTACCGCCTTCTAGAGGCG
>JAHDND010000051.1 GCA_018435665.1 Candidatus Thiosymbion sp.
ACCTCATCACCATCAGCTATCTGGTCGCGGGTCAGCTCACCCATCTGCCGGTCTCACCCTTCAAGCTCAAAGGGACCTCGGCGGTCGCCACTGGCGTCCAGGGAGTCTGACCCCTTGCCCACACTAAACGTAAGAGAGCCGGAATCACATGCAATGAAGATGATTCATGTCGTCGCCGGCGCGATCGCGGACGGACAAGGCCGGATTCTCATTGCCCGACGGCATGCGGGGACGCACCAGGGCGGCCTGTGGGAATTTCCCGGCGGCAAGCTGGAGCCAGGTGAGACCCCCCGGCAAGGGCTGGAGCGGGAGCTGGCGGAAGAACTGGGCATTCGCGTCCTGGCCAGCCGGCCGCTGATCCGGGTCCATCACGACTATGGCGACCGGCGGGTGTTGCTCGATGTCCATCGGGTGACGGCCTTTACCGGCACGCCGGTGGGTCGGGAGGGTCAGCCCTTGGACTGGCGGCAGCCGGCGGACATGGACCCGGTGGACTTTCCCGCCGCGGACCGGCCCATCATCACCGCCCTGCGGTTGCCGACCCTCTATCTCATCACCGGTGAGGACCCGACGAGACCGCCCGTCTTCCTCTCGCGCCTGGAGCGGGCCCTGGCAGCCGGGGTGAGGCTGGTGCAACTGCGGGCTCATGGCCTGCCGGCGGCGGATTTTGCCCGGCTGGCCGCGGCGGCCCATATCCTCTGCCGGCGTCAGGGGGCGCGTCTAGTCATCAACCGCGGGCCTGGGGAGGCGCGGGGGCTGGTCGCCGATGGCCTGCACCTGGCCAGCCGTTACCTGCACGAACTGCGCCGGCGGCCGGAGGATTGGGCCTTGGTGGGGGCCTCCTGTCATGGGGTGGCTGACCTGGCCCGGGCCGCGGCCTTGGGGTTGGACTATGCCCTGCTCTCGCCGGTCATGCCCACCGCCAGTCATCCGGGGGCCCCGCCCCTCGGTTGGGAGCGCTTCGCCGCCCTGGCGGAGGAGGCCACGCTACCGGTCTATGCCTTGGGCGGATTGGGTCCCGGGGAGGTGGAGCAGGCCATTGACCATGGCGCCCAGGGGGTGGCGGCGATTCGGGAACTCTGGCCCATCTGAGCGCTTGCCCTGATCTTGATTACCCCGGGGACCTCAGAGCACGCAGCAGGCCAGGCTGAATTCCAGGTCCTCGCGGACGGGCTCGGGAGCGGCCTGGTCATTGGTCCGCAGGAAGCGGATGGCAAAGCGATTCTTATGGCCGCTGATCTCAGGGTAGAGCAGGGTATCCCCCGGCACCGCGATGCGGATCAGGTGAGCGGGTGCCTTGCCTTCCAGCGATTCCTGGTAGAGCCCTTCGCGTGCCTGAACCCGGCGGGGGGTGGCGCTGCCGCGGATGTAGGAGAGCAGCAACTGGATGGCGTCGCGGACGGCGATCAGATCCTCCATCCAGAGGCTGACCTCGCGGTTGCGGTCCCGGAAGGCCAGGGATAGCCAGAGGTGGTACTGAGGCAGGTCGAAGCTGCACATGCCGCCGGGCAGACTGCCGCGTTGGGCGACCCCTTTGAGGAATTCATTCTCACGAATACGTTGGCCGACCGGGCCTTCCAGGGTGCGCAGGGACTCCGCGGCGGCGGCGAGTTCGCTCAGGGAGGTATCCAGGGCCTTGCTTTTGACTCCCGGCTGGTTGCGAAACCGCTCCAGATTGAGGGACTGGCGATCCAGTTCCTTGATCAGCTCGGTCTTGATGTCGGCACGGGAACTGGCGGCCGCGATATCCAGTAGGGTTTCCACCATCGCCCGGGCCGCCCAGGGGTTGTCCTGGGGCTGGAAGAAGGCCAGCTTCTCGAAGAGGTGTTCCAACCGCATCAGGGTGCGGGCCCGTTCATTGAGCGGATGTTCGAAGGTGAGGGTGGTGGCCACGGAGATTCCAGCAGTTATGGAGGATGAAGTACCGCCAGGAGGTTCGCGCCGTCGCGGGGATCAGTTCCCGCTGGGCTTGGCGTATTCGAAGGCGTCGGAGTACATATGATCATGCGAGAGGCCGGCGGCGGCAAAGGCCTGACTGCCGCTCTGGACCATGATCGGCGGGCCGGCCAGGTAGACATCGAAGCCGCTCATGTCCGGGTGATCCGCCAGCACTGCCTCGTGGACGAAGCCCCTGCGCCCCGTCCAGCCGGTGTCCGGTTCCGACAGGACCGGGGTGTAACTGAAGTTGCCATGCTCCCGCGCCCAGGCCAGGGGCAGGTCCGGCAGGTAGAGATCCGCCTGCTGGCGGACGCCCCAGTAGAGGTGCATGGGCCGGGTGATGCCGATATGAAAGGCGTGTTCGATGATGCCTTTGATCGGGGCCAGGCCGGTCCCGCCGGCCACGAGGATGATGGGACGGGTTGAGGCCTCGCGCAAGATGAAGGTGCCCAGGGGGGCCTGGATGCGCAAGATGGCCTTCTCTTCCAGGGCGTCGAAGATGAAGCTGGTGAACTGGCCGCCCGGCACATGACGCACGTGCAGTTCGATGAACTCATCGTCATGGGGGGCGTTGGCGATGGAGAAGGCCCGGCGCTTGCCCCCCTCCAGCAGGAAATCCAGGTACTGGCCGGCGAGGAAGGGCAGGCGCTGGTTTTCCGGCAGCTTGATGAGCAGTCGCATCACGTCGTGATTCAGGGCCTGTTTGTCCACCACCCGACAGGGCAGGGTACGGACCTCGATCTGGCTGGCGGTCTTGATCTCCATGACCTCGAGGACAAGGTCGGTCTCGGCGACGGCTTGGCAGGTCAGGCAGGCCCCGGGGTCGCGGCCCTCCAGGGCCTGGGTGTTGCCGGAGGGGTAGCTGACCTTTCCGGACACCAGGGTGGCCACGCAGGAACCGCACATGCCACCACGACAGCCGTAGGGCAGGACCACGCCCTGACGCAGGGCCGCCGCCAGCAGGGTTTCACCCGACTCGGCCTGGAAATGAATGCCACCGGGTTGCGTCTGGATGTCGAAGGTCATGGCGCGCTGGGCCTCGTCAGCAGGAGGGGTGTCGCGAGGGGCTCATGCCGTCTTGCTCGCGGTCATAGGGGGACTGTCCCGGGGGATTGGGAATTATGCCCCTTGCGGTGGTAATTGGCCAAAAGATGCGCCCCGGGACGGGGAATTGCAATAAACTCCTGGTCGGACCTTATAGGCATCGCACATCGATCTCCGGTTTCTCCGCTCCTCCCCATCGATGCCGAAAACCGGGAGGCGATCCCTACGATTCCCCATCGCGAGTTTACAGTGAGGTCAGGGCCATGTGGATATTGGGCTGCGGTTATGTCGGGCAACGCCTGGCGCGCCATTATCTGGGCGCGGGCCAGTCCCTCGTCGCCCTGACGCGCACCCCGGCCAGTTGCCAGGCCCTGATCGCGGCGGGGATCCCGGCCCAGGCGCGGGATCTGGCCGTCGCGCCGCTGGGGGATCTCGCCTGGGCGGGCGAGGCAGTCTTTCACCTGGCCCCGCCCCCCGCCGAGGGGGTCGAGGATCGGCTGACCCGCCACCTGGTGACCGCCTTCCGCCAGACCGGCCATCCGCGCCGCCTGGTCTACATGAGCACCACCGGGGTCTACGGCGATTGTGGCGGCGACTGGGTGGACGAGACCCGGCCAACCGCCCCGGCCGTGCCCCGTGCCTGGCGGCGCTGGGATGCGGAGGAGACCCTGCGGGCCTGGAGCCGGGAGTCCGGCGCCGAGTTGGTCATCCTGCGGGTGGCGGGGATCTACGGCCCGGACCGCCTGCCGTTGGAGCGCCTGCGTCAGGGGCTGCCCCTGGCCCGGGAGGAAGATTCGCCCTGGTCGAACCGCATCCATGTCGACGACCTGGTGTCGGCCTGCGTCGCGGCCATGGCGCGGGGCGTCCCCGGGGCCGTCTATAACGCCTGCGATGGCCACCCCTCCACCATGACGGATTATTTCCTGCGGGTCGCGGACCTCGCCGGCATCCCCCGTCCGCCCCTATTGCCGCTAGATGAAGCCGCGGGGAAACTCTCCCCGGGCATGTTGTCCTACCTCGCCGAGTCCCGGCGGCTGAGTAACCGGCGGTTGCGTGAGGAATTGGGTCTGCGCCTACGCTATCCGGACCTGGCCAGCGGCCTGCCGACTTGTCTACCGACTCTCCCTTAACGGCGCCTCGTTCGTACCCGGAACCGGCGGTCCAGGCCAGGCTGGACGCCACGAAAGGGGGGGTCGATAATCCAGCCTGAGTTATCACCCCCAACCCATCCATACCCCCCTGCCTCCGGCGGCCCACGCGGCGGCGCCGGAACCTAACCACCACGAGACCAAGCCCATGCGCCTGATGAACCGGTCCCTGACCACGTCTTTAGCGGTTGCCACCCTGTCGGGACTCCTGTCCGGCTCCGCCCTCGCCGTGACCAACGAGGATTTCAATTTCGACCATACCAGCGATCTGCTCCATGTCTGCTCGGTGCCCGTGGAGGCCCCGGAGCATGTCGCCACCGCCCTCGCCTGCACGGCGTTCCTGGAGGCCACCGTTCAGTATCACGATCTTTCCACCGCCCGGAAGAAAGGCAAGGCCCTGGTTTGCATTCCCAGCGGCGTTACCGTTGGGGACGTCCGCGGTATCTTCCTCGCATGGGGCGAACAGCATAAGAACGATAAAAAGTTAATGGCGGAACTGCCTGTCAATGGCGTGATGCGCGCCCTGTATATCAAGTATCCCTGTAAGCAGAAATGAACCGCCTGTTTAAGAAACCGTCCATCAAGTTGGTTCTCGCCTAGTGAACGCGCCCGCCAAGAAACCGTCCATCAATTGGTTCGCGGATCGGGCAACAACCCCCCAGGGGCAAAGCGGGAAAGGATAACGGACGCTTTCTAACCACCACTTTTACGGCCCCCCGGGCCACGACAGCCTTTGGAGATCCCTGTGACCATGAAAAAGACCCTTGCCGTTGGTATCTTGACCCTCTCCGCCCTGACCCTTGCGGGTTGTGGCACCACCACCGGGGAGCGCGCCGGCAGTGGCGCCCTCATGGGCGCGGCGGGTGGCGCCCTCATCGGTTCCCTCAGCGCCCAGGCCGGCGCGGGCGCCCTCATCGGTGCCGGTGCCGGCGCCCTTGGCGGTTACCTGTATGACCAGTACCAGAAGGGCAATATCGACTGATGCCTGACAGGCCGGATCCCTTCCCAGCCTTTCGCATCGGCAGGGATCCGGTCGCTCCCGACCCGCTTGGCTTGACCCGCCGCTTTACCCCGGTTCGGCAAACCCTCTCTCCTCCCCGGAGCCCGTGCCTTAGTCCCTAACCCCAGGAGTTCAGCGCCTTGAAGGGCTCAGCCAAACAGAATCCAGGACCGGCGCTGTCGGTGATCATTCCCCTGATGGATGCCGAGAGGGGCCTGCAAGGTTTTTGGGACGAGCTTTATCCCTTTCTCAACAGCCTGAACCGTTCCTACGAGGTGGTGTTCGTCGATCAGGGCAGCCTGGACCGCACCTCAACCCTTTTATATCAACAGCATAAGCTGTGGCCAGAACTGACTCAGGTCCTGCTGGCCCACGGCCGGGTTAGCGAGGATACCGCGGTCCTGGCGGGCCTCAAGGCCTGCCGGGGCAAAGCCGCCATCATCCTGCCCTTCCGCACCGGGGCACCATCCAAGGTGATCGCCCAGTTCCTCGACTCCCTGGATCTTGGGCACGACTTTGTCGCCGGCGCCACCTCGAGATCAGAGGGTTCAGGCTGGCACCGACGACTGTTTCAGGCGGAAACCTGGCTGAGAACGCGCGTGTCCGGGTTCAGGCTCAATGACCCGGATTTTGGGCTCTATGGTTACGATCGAAGCCTCATCACGACCTTGAACCAGGCGGGTGTCGGTCCCTTACCCGTACCCGAGGTACTTCCCGCCCTGGCCCTCAGTCTGGCGCTCAATCCGGAAGAGATAGCGGTTCCGGATATGCCAAAACCGGCCAGAAAATCCCCCTCGGGACGAATCGATCAGGCTTACCGCCATCTCCATCTCTTGTTTGGGGCCTCCAGATTGCCCCTGCGGTTATATGCCGTACTGTCCTTTGGGCTCGCCCTCCTGGCTTTTGCCTTGGCCTTAATCGTGGCGCTGTTCGGACTGCTGGTAGCGGACGCCGGCGTTGGCGGGATACTGCTGGGTCTGGTGCTGGCAAGCCATCTTGCCTTGGGCCTTGGGCTCTTCGCCCTCTATCTCGATCGCCTTCCCGGTGGCCTGGGTGGCGATGCTGGCTTTCAACTCAAGCTCCATTTGGCCCCAAGGGTGAACTTAGAGGGCGCCGCGACGGTAGCCAATCATCGAGGCTGACGGAGTACCTGAAATCCGGTGCGAATGATCTCCATGGCATCTGTCGCGAATGACTTCGCTATCTCGTGGCAAGTTCGCTCCTGAAACTGGTGATCAGAAGAAAGACGATACCGATGCTGATGGCGCTGTCGGCCACGTTGAAGGCGGGCCAGTGCCAGGTGCCAACATAGAAGTCGATGAAGTCCACCACCCGTCCGGTCTGGACGCGGTCGATGAGGTTACCGATGGCGCCGCCGATGACCAGGCTGAGGGCGGCGGCGGTGGCGCGCTCGCCCTTGTCCAGGCGCAGCAGCCAGAATGTCAGGGCCAGGGTCATGACCAGGGCGAAGCCGGCGAACAGCCAGCGCTGCCAGCCGCCGGCGTTGGCCAGGAAGCTGAAGGCGGCGCCCTCGTTATACATGAGGGTGAAGTTGAGCAGGGGCATGAGGGGCACGGGCTGGAAGGGCAGCAGCAGGGCCTCCGCCAGCCACTTGGTGGCCTGATCAAGGATGACGATCAGCAGCGATAGCCAGAGCCAGCGGGCCATGGTGGGGTGCGTGATGAGCTTCATCCCCCTCTCCCCAGCCCTCCCCCGCCAAGGGGGAGGGAGTTGTTCGTGAACCCTCTCCCATCATGGGGCAGGGGGTGACGGGTGAACCCTTCCTCGTTAGAAGGGCGGGAGTGGTTTGTGGCTACCATCCCACCCTGGAAAGGGGGAAGAATCCCTTCAGGCATAGCGCCGCACCTCGCCAGGCCCGGCGACGTTGTCGACGCAGCGCCCGCACAGCTCCGGGTGCGCCGGATCGGCGCCCACGTCCGGGCGTAGGTGCCAGCAGCGCACGCACTTGGGGTGTTCGGACTTGCGCACCCGCACCGCCAGGCCGGCCAGCTCGGTGTCCTGGGCCTCGGCCGGGCGTTCCGCCAGGGGGTGGACCGGGGCGGCGGAGGTGATGAGGGCGAAGCGCAGCTCGTCGCCCAGGCGGCCCAGGGTGGCGGCCAGTTCCGGAGCGGCGTAGAGATCCAGCTCCGCGTCCAGGCCCGAGCCGATGAGCCCGGCCTGGCGCGCCGCCTCCAGGGGTTTGGCCACCGCTAGGCGTACCGCCAGGACCTGGTCCCAGAAGGCGCGATCAAAGGGATCGGCCGCATCCAGGGCGAACAGGCCCTGATACCAGGTGCCCAGAAAGACCGACGGCCCCCGCTCGCCCGGCAGGTAGCGCCAGATCTCGTCGGCGGTGAAGCTGAGGATCGGCGCCAGCCAGCGCACCATGGCCTCGGCAATGTGGTACATGGCGGTCTGGCAGGAGCGCCGCGGCAGGCCCTCGGTCGGGGTGGTGTACTGGCGGTCCTTGATGACGTCCAGGTAGAAGCCGCCCAGGTCGACCACGCAGAAGTTGTGGATCTTCTGGTAAATCAGATGGAACTGGTAGTCGCGGTAGGCGGCGACGATCTCCTCTTGGAGTTGGTAAGCGCGGTCCACCGCCCAGCGGTCGAGCTCGATCATCTCCGCCGGGGCGACGAGGTTCACCGCCGGGTCGAAGCCGTTGAGGTTGGCGAGCAGGAAGCGCGCCGTGTTGCGGATGCGCCGGTAGGCGTCGGCGGTGCGCTTGAGGATCTCGTCGGAAACGCTCATCTCGCCGCGGTAATCTGTGGCCGCCACCCAGAGGCGGATGATGTCGGCGCCCAGGGTCTTCATCACGTCCTGGGGGCTGACCACGTTGCCCTTGGACTTGGACATCTTCTCGCCCTTGGCATCGACGGTGAAGCCGTGGGTGAGGACGCCCCGGTAGGGGGCGCGGTCGTACATGGCCACCGAGGTGAGCAGGGACGACTGGAACCAGCCGCGGTGCTGGTCGGAGCCCTCCAGGTAGAGGTCCGCCGGCGACCTCAGCCCCGCCCGCTTCTCCAGACAGCAGGCGTGGGTGACGCCCGAGTCGAACCAGACGTCCAAGGTGTCGTGGACCTTCTCATACTCCGCCGCCCCGGCGACGCCGATCAGGTCTGCCGCGTCCAGGGCGAACCAGGCCTCGACGCCCTGGGCCTCCACCCGCCGGGCGACCTCCTCGATCAGTTCCGGGGTGCGCGGGTGCAGCTCCCCGGTCTCCTTATGGACCAGCAGGGGAATGGGCACGCCCCAGGTGCGCTGACGGGAGATGCACCAGTCCGGGCGGTTGCGCATCATGGCCTCGATGCGCGATTGGCCCCAGTCCGGGGTCCAGGTGACGCCCTCGATTTCGCGCAGGGCGGCGGCGCGCAGGCCCTGCTTCTCCATGCCGATGAACCACTGGGGGGTGGCACGGAAGATGATGGGCGTCTTGTGGCGCCAGCAGTGGGGGTAGCTGTGGCTGAAGCGGAAGGCCTGGACCAGGGCGCCGCGGGCCTTGAGGGTCTCCACCACCTTGTCGTTGGCGGTGAAGACGTGCTCCCCGGCGAAGAGGGGGGTGTCGGGCAGGAAGCGGCCGTCGCCGCCCACCGGGTTGTCCACCGGCAGGCCGTAGCGGTTGCCGATGATATAGTCCTCCAGGCCATGACCGGGGGCGGTGTGGACGGCGCCGGTGCCGGCCTCCAGGGTGACGTGCTCGCCGAGGATGATGGGCACCTCCCGGTCATAGAAGGGGTGCTGGAGCTTGAGGCCCTCGAAGGCATGGCCCTGACCATAGGCGAGGACGCGGTAACGCTCGATGCCCCAGCGGTCCAGGGTGTCGCGCATCAGGCCCTCGGCCAGGATCAGGCGCTCGCGACCATGGTCGCCGTTGGTCTGGATGAGGACGTATTCCAGCTCGGGGTTTAGGGCCACCGCCTGGTTGGCGGGCAGGGTCCAGGGGGTGGTGGTCCAGATGACCACCGACAGGGGGCCCTCGCCGCGACCGTTGGGCACTGAGTGGCAACGGGTGAAGAGGGACTCCTCGTCCAGGACCGGGAAGCGCACGTCGATGGAGATGGACTCCTTGTCGGCGTACTCCACCTCGGCCTCCGCCAGGGCCGAGCCGCAGTCGATGCACCAGTGCACCGGCTTGTAGCCCTTGTGGACATGACCATTGGCCAGGATCACCCCCAGGGCGCGGATGATGTTGGCCTCGAAGGCGAAGTCCATGGTCAGGTAGGGATTGTCCCAATCGCCCAGGACCCCCAGGCGCTTGAAGTCGCGACGCTGGCCGTCCACCTGGCGGGCGGCGTAGGCGCGGCAGGCCTGGCGGAAGGCGGCGGCGCTGATCTTGGCGCCGGGCTTGCCTTCCTTTTTCTCCACCTGGAGCTCGATGGGCAGGCCGTGGCAGTCCCAGCCCGGCACATAGGGGGCGTCGAGGCCGTCCAGGGTGCGGGATTTGATGATCATGTCCTTGATCACCTTGTTGACGGCGTGGCCGATGTGGATGTCGCCGTTGGCGTAGGGGGGGCCGTCGTGGAGGATGAATTGCTCCGCCCCGGCGCGGGCGGCGCGGATCTGGCCGTAAAGGTCCATGGCCTCCCAGTGGGCGAGCAGCTCCGGTTCCCGCTGGGCCAGGTTGGCCTTCATGGGGAAGCCGGTGTTGGGCAGGTTGAGGGTGTTCTTGTAATCGCTCACGGGGCTGAATCCTGAGGGGTACGGCGAGAAAGGAGGAAGTTTACCCTGTTTGCCGTGGCGCGGTTGAGTGGCGGTTTTTGATGCGGTTTACGGCAGCCCGGTTAGTGTCCTGGCCGCTTTATCCTGGAAATTTGAGAGGCCACCGAGGCCGGGCGGTTAGTTCCTCCTCCGGCAGTGGCTCAAAACACAGCGGTTCATGATGTGAGCAGTCGACAGTGAATCTGATAGCCCTGGCGTCCGGCGGCCGGATCTGAGGTCAGCGTCACCCGAGCCCCCGCGAGGTCTGATAGCCATTGGAGATACGGACGGGGCGCGGAATCTGGATTATTGGGCCCCGCCGGGTGGCTGCTCCCCTCTAAAAAGACTACTGGCGATGAGTCGTGGGTTTGCATGTGTAGCCGAATGTCTTTGCACCCTGCGCCAACCAGATGCTCGAGCAGGGTGGTCAGCAGGTCCTGGAAACGTTCGCGGTCCATGACCACCGACGGGGCTGAGGGGGGCTTGACCAGATCGACCTGCACCGCGTCTAAAAGCGGCCGTCGTGCGATACGGCCGAGCAGCCAGGTGTCGAAGTCGGTATCCTCCGTCACCGCTCGAACACAATCCGCCAAGGTCTCCGGGGGGTGTTGGTGAGCGGCCAACCCGGCCGCAAGCACGTCCTGTAGATCCTCGGCCTGCCATTCCCGAAGGGGCTCGAAGCCCCGCACGAGGAGTTGGTAGTCCGTCAGGAGACGCTCGGCGCGACGGAGCAGACTGGGGTCCAGGAGCAGGCCCAGACCCTCGCGGTCAAAGGCCGTTTGCAGTCGCTCGATGACCCCGACGGCCTTGTGGGCCACCAGTATCGGGGTGGGCGACGCCTCGGCGCCTGCCTGGCTAAAGGTCGAGAATCCCTCCAGGAGTTGGTCGACCAGGTCGGCCCTGATCAGCCCCTGAAGCCGCGCTTCGGTGCCATCGACACCCAGTTCGGCCATCAGGTGAGACACCATGTAGAGTCGCCCTGCCATGATCCGGAAGAGCCGGCCCACCTCGGGCAGGGCCATCGCGGCTACATCCGCCAGCCGACGGGCACGCTCCGGGTTGAGCGCGGCGATATCCCGCAACGGCCTGACGGCGTGCGCGACCTTGATGAGTGAGGCGCTGGCGACGTTGGGGGGGAGAGCCGGTCCATGACCAGGGCAGACGACACGGATCCCCTCGCCGTCGATGATCTTTGTCATACCTGCCAGGGACCTGAGCAAGGCCTTTTGGTCCCAGCCGATCACCCCGGGCACGTTGGCGGCGAGCAGGAGGTCGCCGAGCAGCACCAGGTCGCCCAGACGCAGGCAGCAATGATCGGGGCTGTGGCCCGGGGTATGGATCAGATCCAGGGCGAGCCCCTCGACCCGCAAGCGTTGAACGACTAGCCCCGCCTCCCGCCAGGGTGCCGATTGCTCCAGCCGTAGCCCGTTCATGCAGTTCAGGGATCGGGGCCCCTCATCCTCACCCGCCGCCAGGAGGGGCAGGTCCACGTGCAGGGGCGGAAAGCTCAGTTCCAGGAGAGCCGCCTGGGTCTGGGCCAGATCGGCAGCAGTCAGGGCCCGGGCCCCCGCCGCTTGCACGGCCACCACCGTCAGTCGGCTATCCAGAAGTTCAGGCTGGGCGCAAAGGCCAATAAAGTGGTCGAAATGGGCGTGGGTCAGGAGCACCAGGAGGGGTCTGGGGCGTTCCCGCCTCAGTTCGCGGATTTGATCCGCCACCAGAGCCGCCTGCTCGGCCTGACCCCCGATATCGATCAGGATCAGGGCACGTGCGGTTTCGATGAGAAAGGCATTGGAGCACAGGCCAGAGAAGCGGGGGATCCAGGGGTAAAGGCGCGCCTCACCCCCGCCGGGCAGGGCTTGCCATTGTTTGGCAATCATTTCAGCAGGTTCGGAGGCAAAGACATCCAATTGATCCAACTAAAAAAATTATGGAAACCACGGTTTAAGGCGTTTCCTTATGAAGTTTCACGGTCAGAGTCATCGCTCTCCCCCCGAGCTTGGTCAAGTCGGCGGACTAAGCCTAGTCGGCGGGGGTGCGGTGAGCAAGTTATCGCTTGGTCATCGATGGTCAGGGAGGAAAGGCGCTCATGGCGTGATCAGTTGTTGTTGGCTAGGGGGCAGTGCCCAGGTGGTCAGAAGCACGGCGGCGCCGAGGGCGCAGCTTGCGGAAAAGGCGAAGGCGGTAGCCGCTCCGACCCACTGGTAGAGGGTGCCGAACAGCAGGGAGGCCGGCAGTAAGACGATCCCGGCGGTCAGGTTGAACCAGCCGAAGGCGGTGCCGCGTAGCTCCGGCGGGGCCAGGTCCGCCACCAGGGCCTTTTCCGCTCCCTCGGTTGCCGCCATGAAGAGGCCGTAGCTCGCGAAGAGCCCATAGAGTGCCAGCGGGCTGTCAGGCGGCAGCAGCCCCATGCCGAGATAAAAGGCGGCATAGGCCAACCAGCCGGCACGGATCAGCCTTGCCCGTCCGATTTTGTCGGAGAGCGCGGACAGGGGCGTGGAGAGCAGCATGGCCACCAGCGCGACGGCGGCCCAGGCGAGCGGGACCTGGACCTCCGGGAGGCCGAGCTCCCGCGCTCGCAGCAGCAGAAACATGTTCGAGGCGTTGCCGAGCGTGAAGAGTGCCACTACCAGCAGGTAACGCTTGAACGCGCTTGGCAGGCCCTCTAGGCGCCAACTGAAGGCGGGGGACGCGGGCCGGACCACCACACGCGGTTCGCGCAGCCCGAGCGACAGCAGCAGGCAGAGGATGGCTGGCACCAGGGCGAGCAATATGACCTGGCGCAGGGACCAGCCCAGCCCGAGCAAGAGGGTCGCCGCCAGGGGTCCCACCAGGGCCCCGGCGTTGTCCATGGCGCGATGCAGACCGAAGGCCAGGCCGCGTACATCTGGCGCCACGCTGGCCGCGAGTAGGGCATCGCGCGGCGAGGTGCGCAGCCCCTTGCCTATCCGATCGGCGAGGCGCAGGACCAGCACGACCGGCCAGCTTCCAGCCAGCGCGATCAGGGGTCGGGCAAAGCCGGCCAGGGCATAGCCCCAAAGGATCCAGGGCTTGGCGCGCCCGGTGCGATCCACGATCACGCCCGAGAATAGCTTCAACAGACTCGCGGTGGCCTCGGCGATCCCCTCGATCAGGCCCAGGACCCCCGGCCCCGCCATCAGCACCGCGGCGAGATAGAGCGGGACCAAGGGATAGATCATCTCGGAGGCGGAGTCGTTGAGCAGGCTGATCAGTCCGATCAGCCAGACGGTGCGCGGCAGGGAGGCAAGTCCGGTGTGCATGCGTGGCTGGATCCCCTCGGCTCTCGTGAAACGTGGCCGCTTGGCTAAAAACACCAACGGGATGACGAACGATAAGAACGATAACTCCAGCATAGTCGCTGACAGGTAATGCGCGGCCGAGCGGTTGAAAATTCCATCGCCGCCACCTGGTCTGGAGTTGGCAAAGGTGGCGCGCGCCAGGGTGGTCTTGCCGGACTGGCGTGGGCCGGTAATGGCCAGGACGGGGAAGCCCCGGCTCAAGCGCCGCAAAGTCTCGCAGGACTATTGATTAATTATAACAATAGGTTAACGGCTATCGTGCAAATTGGAAATTGAATTTCCAATCTTCAAGGGATCATCAAGGACCAGGTGTTTACCCGCCCACCCAGTGGATGCGGGTGGCGGTGGGGCAAAGTGATCCCTTGCTTCCCGCCACCCTCGGGTGAAGAACTGATCTCAGGTGAAGAGCTGATCGTAGATGCGGAAACCCGCCACATAGGTCCCGGTGGCGGCCCCGAGGTTGGAGAACAGGAAGACCAGCAGGATGCGCAGCACCCGGTTGCGCCACCAGGCCCCGACCCGGGTGGCGTCCTGGCGCAGCCGGCCGAAGTCGCCGACGTTGGGTTTGCGCAGCCAGAGCTCCACCATGGCCGTGACCATGCCGGCGCCGATGGCGGGGTGCAGGGTGGTAAGGGGCGCGGCGAGGAAGCCCGACAGGATCGTCAGGGGGTGACCGGCGGCCAGCAGGGTGCCCAGGGCGCAGAGACCGCCGGTGATCAGGACCCAGTCGACCACCACCCCCCAGCCAAGCTGGGGGCTCTGGGCGAAGCCGTAGCCGAAACCGCCGAGGATCAGGGCCAGGATCAGCCAGGAGATGGCCTTGGGCCAGGGGCTGGGCGGTGGCAGGCGCTCTAGTTCTTCGATGATCTGGCGGGGCTGAGGGCGGGTATCGGAGCTCTCCCAGGTTTCGGCCGGGACGGCCGCCGCCGCCAGGTAGCGGGCCACCCCCTTGAGGTGGCCGGCCCCCAGCACCGCCAGGACACGGCCGTGGCCCTCGCGCTCGATCTCTTCCCGCAGGCGGGCGGCCATGTAGCGGTCGCGCTCGTCGATCAGGGGCAGGAAGAGGTCCTGGCGGTCGCGGGCGAACTCGGCGAAGCTGGTCTCCAGGACATCGCCCTCCTTGAGCCGCTCGACCTCCGCCTCGGAGACCTTCTCCTGGGAGATCAGGGAGGCCAGGAGGCCGGAGAAGAGCTCCAGCCGTCGCCACCAGCCGAGGTTGGCGGCGACGCGCTTGAGGGTGACCCCGATCTCCCGGTCCACCAGCAGCACCGGCAGGTGGCGCTCCCGGGCCTGGGCGATGGCCATGCGCTGTTCGGCGCCGGGCTCGATGCCGAACTGGTCGGCCAGGCGCTGCTGGTAGGCCCCCAGCGCCAGGCTGGCGACCACCATGGCCACCCGCCCCTGGCGGATGACGCGGAAGAGGTCCATGCGCGCCAGGGCGTCCGGGTCGAGAAGGGCCTGGTAGCGGCTGGGGCAAAGCTCCACCGCCACGGCGTCGAAGGGCTCCGTCTCCAGGAGCCGTCGCACCTGGTCGGCACTGGCCTTGGAGACGTGGGCGGTGCCCAGCAGGGTCACCCGGGTGGCGCCCACTTGGAGGTCGATGCGGGGTTCGCTGGAGTTTAGATCGGCCGGGGGCGAAGTATCACTCGCGGCCGCGGCCGCGGCTGCGGTCGCCCCAGGCGGCGGCCCCTCCTGCCTGGGTAGGCCTCCCTGGCCAGAGGGCCCGGACGGCGGGTCGGCCGCGGCAGGTTGGTCCCCTAGCTGGTCCGGGGCCGGGACCTGCCCCTGGTCAAGGCTCATCGCTTGCCGCCCAGCAGGGAGCCCAGCAGGCCGCGCACCAGGGTGCGGCCGAGCTGGCTGCCGACGGAGCGCAGGGTGCTGGTGGCGAAGGCCTCCAGGGGGCTCTGGCGGCTGGAGCCGCGGCGGGCGGTCCCGGCACCGGCGTCGCGGTCCGCGGGCTCCTCCCGGCTGGCCTGGGCGGCGCGGCCGGTGAGGATCTCGTAGGCGGATTCGCGATCCACCGGTTCGTCGTAGACGCCCTTGACCAGGGACTCGGCCATGAGGGCGCGGCGCTCCGCGGGGGTGATGGGGCCGATGCGGCTTCCCGGGGGGGCCACCTTGACCCGCTCGACCTGGGTCGGGGTGCCCGAGGCGTCCAGGGTCGAGACCAGGGCCTCGCCGACCCCCAGGTTGGTGATCAGGGCCTCGGTGTCGAAGGCCGGGTTGGGGCGGAAGGTCTGGGCCGCCACCCGCACCGCCTTCTGGTCCCGGGGGGTGAAGGCGCGCAGGGCGTGCTGGACCCGGTTGCCGAGCTGGCCGAGGACGTCGTCCGGCACGTCCGCCGGGCTCTGAGTGACGAAGTAGACGCCAACCCCCTTGGAGCGGATCAGGCGCACCACCTGCTCGATCTTGTCCAGCAGCACCTTGGGGGCGCTGTCGAAGAGCAGGTGGGCCTCGTCGAAGAAGAACACCAGGCGCGGCTTGTCCACGTCGCCGACCTCGGGAAGTTGCTCGAACAACTCCGCCAGCAGCCAGAGCAGGAAGGTGGCATAGAGGGCGGGGGTGTGGATGAGCTTGTCCCCCGCCAGCAGGTTGATGTAGCCGTGGCCGCGCTCGTCGGTCTGCATCAGGTCGGCGATGTCCAGGGCCGGCTCGCCGAACAGCATCCCCGCCCCCTGGCCTTCCAGGGTCAGCAGCTTGCGCTGGATGGCGCCGACGCTGGCCTTCGAGAGGTGGCCATAGTCGCTGGCCGCGCCGGGGTTGTCCGCCAGATGGGCGAGGAGGGCGCGCAGGTCCTTGACGTCCAGCAGCAGCCAGCCATTGTCGTCCGCCAGGCGGAAGGCGATGTTGAGCACCCCTTCCTGGGTCTCGTTGAGGTCCAGCAGGCGTGCCAGCAGCAGGGGGCCCATCTCGGAGAGGGTGGTACGGACCGGGTGGCCCTGCTCGCCGAGGATGTCCCAGAAGGTCACCGGGCAGGCGGCGGTGGAAAAGTCCTCGGGTCCCAGACCCAGCTCCGCCACCCGGGCCTCGACCTTGGCATTGCCGCCGCCGGGTAGGGCGATCCCCGCCAGGTCGCCCTTGACGTCGGCCATGAAGACCGGGACGCCGATGCGGCTGAAGGACTCCGCCAGGCGGTGCAGGGTGACGGTCTTGCCGGTGCCCGTGGCCCCGGCCACCAGGCCGTGGCGATTGGCCATGGCCGGCAGCAGATGGATCGGGTACGGGCCCTTGCCGATGAGGAGGGGATGAATCATGGCGGCAATCTCCGGGGGAAGCAGGATAAAGCGGGTTGACCCTTCACCCCTGCTTGACGGTTTTCCCGACCCTTGCGGGCCTGACCGGAAAGCGAGGACTTTGGGTCAAATGTGGCGCGACTTGGGGGCATGCTACCGATTCACCACCCAAGGGCCAAGCCGGGAATAATGGCCGGGGCTTGTCGAAGCGCAATGACAAGGCCAGTCTTTTTCGCTAAAAACATCATTACAAAGCCTCCGTGACTTCCTTCGTTACCGACCCCTCCCATTCGCCTCTACCCTGGGACCCCGGCCATGTTCTTCCCCATCGCCAGCGCCATCCGCCGTCAGGCCAAGTCAGCCCATGAATTGGCCATGGTCAACCTCATCCTGGTCAACCTGCTGATGCTGATCGCCCTGCTCGCGGGTAGCTTCCTCCAGCACGGTTCCCCCCTGGCCGATTACAAGCTGGTCGGGGTGCTCGTGCCCTTCCTCATCTCCCTGGGCATCATCCTGGTCACCTTCGTCAAGGCCGCCAGACTGGCGGGGACCGGCCCCTGGTTCGTGGCCGCTCATTGGCGGCTGGCCACCCTCCGCTACCGGATCCTGCTCATTGCCTACGCGGTGGGCGCCGGGCTCATCGGTGGGGGCTGGCTCTTGTCCACGGCGCAGAAGAGCGCTGGGATGCAGGAACTCATGTTCGTCGCCCTGCAGCGGGTCGCCATCGCGCCGGTGCTGATCGTCCTGATGGTGCTGATCATGCTGGAGTCCGGCGCCCTCTATCAGGCTGGCCGGGGTGAGATCCCCGACAGCCTGCTCAAGCGTTATCCAGCCCCGCCGGACCTCCAGGGCGGGGATGCCGAGTTTTCCCCCGAGGATCCCTCCTGACGCCGGCCAGGCCGGCTAGGGCTGGCGCCCCATACTCGGCCCAGCCTTGCCCCTGGCACACCCGCCCACCGCGCTGAGAGGGGTCAAACCTAAGAGAGGATGGCCATGCGACCTGACGCTGTCCAGATGCTGAGTGACATCGAGGACGAGGTGCGCTACACCCGCACCTTCATCGGCCGTGACGCCCTGGCCCCCCAGGTCATGGCCGCCATGGCCGTGGTGCCGCGTCACCACTTCGTCCCCGCGGACGAACAGGCCTTCGCCTACGTCAACGGCCCCCTGCCCATCGGCTGGGGCCAGACCATCTCCCAGCCCTACATCGTCGCCCTCATGACCGACCTGCTGGGTTGCGGCGCCGGGGACCGGGTGCTGGAGGTCGGCACGGGCTCTGGCTATCAGGCGGCGGTACTCTCGCGCCTGGTCGACCAGGTCTACAGCCTGGAGATCGTGCCCCAACTGGCGACGGCGGCCGCCGAGCGGTTGCAAAGCCTGGGTTACGCCAATGTCACCGTCCGTCTGGGCGATGGTCACCGAGGTTGGCCGGAGCAGGCCCCCTTCGATGGCATCCTGGTCACCGCCGCCGCCCCGGCGATTCCCCCGGCCCTGATCGAGCAGCTCCGCCCCGGGGCCCGGCTGGTGATCCCGGTGGGTCAGGCCTATGGTCATCAGGAACTGGTGACCCTCGACAAGGCCCTTGACGGCGCCCTGTCCCTGACCAAGGTGCTGGATGTGGCCTTCGTGCCCCTCACCGGGGGGGCTGCCGCTTAGCCCCCCTCCCCCTACTGTCTGATCGTTGTCAAGGTATCGCCATCCGCCGTGCGCTAGTATGATATTTGCCATATCCGAGTGCTTTCCTGGGCCATCCCGTCCCTCCTGGCCGACGCCACCGCCACCATGACAGAGTTCGCCCTCATCCTGATCGGCACCGTGCTGGTCAATAATTTCGTGCTGGTCAAGTTTCTTGGCCTCTGCCCCTTCATGGGGGTCTCCAAGAAACTGGAGTCCGCCATCGGCATGGGGATGGCGACCACCTTCGTCCTCACCTTGTCTTCCATCTGCACCTGGCTGGTGAACCAGTATCTGCTGGCGCCCCTGGGTATCGAGTACCTGCGCACCATCGCCTTCATCCTTGTCATCGCCTCGGTGGTCCAGTTCACCGAAACGGTGATGCGCAAGACCAGCCCGGTCCTCTACCAGGTACTGGGCATCTTCCTGCCGCTGATCACGGTCAACTGTGCCGTCCTCGGCGTCACCATTCTCAATCTCCAGGCCGACCTGGATCTGCTGCGCTCCGCCGTCTACGGCTTCGGCGCCGCCACCGGCTTCTCCCTGGTCCTGGTCCTCTTCGCCGCCCAGCGGGAGCGCATCGCCGTCGCCGATGTCCCCGAGCCCTTTCAGGGCAGCGCCATCGCCCTGGTTACGGCGGGCCTCATGTCCCTGGCGTTCATGGGCTTCGCGGGTCTGGTCTCCAAATGACCGCGACCCTATCTACGATCCTGATCCTAACCCTGACCCTGACTTAGCGCTGACCCTGGCACTGACCCCGAACCTCACCCTGATCAGGCCCCGCTGAATCCTCGTTCTCCCGCCCTACCCTTCTCGTCACGATGATCGCCATCCTCGCCATCGCCATCCTCGCCGCTGTCTTTGGTCTGCTGCTGGGCTACGCGGCGATCCGCTTCCGGGTCGAGGGCAACCCCATTGCCGAACAGATCGACGCCCTGCTGCCCCAGACCCAGTGCGGACAGTGCGGTTACCCGGGCTGTAAGCCCTACGCCGAGGCGATCGCCAAGGGCGAGGCGCCGATCAACAAGTGCGTCCCCGGCGGCGCCACGACGGTCATCGCCCTGGCCGAACTCCTCGGCCGGGAACCGGAGCCGCTCGACGGGGCTGCCGCCGAGAAACCCAAGGCCATCGCCGTGATCGATCCCCAAGAGTGCATCGGCTGCACCCTGTGCATCCAGGCCTGCCCGGTGGACGCCATCATGGGCGCCGCGAAGCAGTTGCACGCCGTGATCGCCAGCGAATGCACCGGCTGCGAGCTGTGCCTCAAGCCCTGCCCGGTGGAATGCATCCACATGATTCCGATCCAGACGGACACCAGCAACTGGAAGTGGCCCTTCCCCGCCGCGGTGGCCGCTCCCGAGGTCCCGCAAACCCAAACCCCCGCCGACCCCGCCGCCGCGTCCGGCCGGGCCACTGTCTGATCCGAGGGAGACCCCGCTTGGCTTCCCCCCCACTCGCCTCCCCGCGCCGTCCCGCGCCGCGCCCGCTGTGGACCTTTCACGGCGGCCTGCATCTGCCCGACGAGAAGGCCCTGTCTAGCGGTGCGCCTCTCGCCACCGCGCCCCTGCCGCCCCTGCTGGTCATTCCCCTCCAGCAGCACATCGGCGCCCCGGCCAAGCCACTGGTCGGCGTCGGCGACCTGGTGGGCAAGGGGCAGTTGATCGGCGAGGCCCAGGGGGCCGTGAGCGCCACGGTCCATGCCCCCAGCTCCGGGACCGTGGTCGCGATCGAGGAGCGTCCCGTCCCCCATGCCTCCGGGCTCAGCGCCCCCTGCATTCTCATCGCCACCGACGGCCGGGATGCCTGGGCCGATCTCCCCCCGTCCCTGGGACCCAGACCCGATCCGGAGGCCCTCCGGGAGCGCATCCGCTGGGCGGGCATCGTTGGCCTGGGGGGTGCAGCCTTTCCCAGCAGCGTCAAGCTGCGTGTCCCCGCCGGCCAGCGCATCCGCACCCTGATCCTCAACGGCGCCGAGTGCGAGCCCTACATCAGCTGCGACGATCGCCTGATGCGGGACCGGCCCGGGCGCATCCTGGCCGGCGTGCGCCTGCTGCGGGACCTGCTCCAGGTGGAGGAGTGCCTGATCGCCGTCGAGGACAACAAACCCGAGGCCATCGCCGCCTTGCGTCAGGCCCTCGCCGACGGGGCGGACCTGGAGGGCATCGAGCTCGTCGTCATCCCCACCCTCTACCCTTCCGGTGGCGAGAAGCAGCTCATCCGCATCCTCACCGGCCAGGAGGTCCCCAGCCGCGGCATCCCCGCCCAGCTCGGCATCCTCTGCCAGAACATCGCCACCGCCGCCGCCATCGCCGATGCCGCGGAGGAGGGCAAGCCCCTGATCTCGCGGATCATCACCCTCACGGGTCGCGCCATGGGCCAGCCCCGCAACCTTGAGGTGCTGGTCGGCACCCCCATCCAGGACCTGCTCGCCCTGGCCGGTGGCCTGGGGCCCGGGTTGCGGCAACTGCTGATCGGTGGCCCCATGATGGGCTTCGCCTGCGACGACCTGGCCATGCCGGTCACCAAGGGGGTGAACTGCCTGCTGGCCCTAAGCGCGACCGAGGCCCCGGATCCGGGGCCGGCCCTGGCCTGCATCCGTTGCGGCGCCTGCGCCGAGGCCTGTCCCGCCAGCCTGCTGCCCCAGCAGCTCTATTGGCATGCCCGCGCCCGTGACCTGGACCAGGCGCGCGCCTACCACCTGTTCGACTGCATCGAGTGCGGCTGTTGCGCCGTGGTCTGTCCCTCCCACATTCCGCTGGTCCAGTACTACCGCTTCGCCAAGGCCGAGTGCCTGGCCCAGGAGCGGGAAAAACGCCAGGCCGAGCACGCCCGTCAGCGCCACGAGGCCAAGACCGCCCGGCTGGAGCGGCTGGAGGAGGAGCGCAAGGCCAACCTGCGGAAGAAGAAGGAGGCCCTGGCAGAGAAGCCGGCGTCCGCCCGCGGCGCGCCATTGGCCGGGGCTGGCTCCCCACCGGCGCCCAAGGCTCCACCGGCGCCGACTGAGTCAACCACGTCGACGGCGTCGACTTCACCGACCGAACCGACCGCGCTCGCCGGCCATCCTCCTCCCGCCGCGGCGGGGGCCGTCGCCCGGGGCGAGGCCGATGCCGCCGTCCCGCCAGCGGTCGCGGGGACCACACCGACGGTTCCGGGGGCCACGCCGGCGGATAGTGGCGCGGAGGACCCGAAAAGGGCCGCCATCGCCGCCGCCCTTCAGCGCGCGGCCGAGAAGAAGGCGGCCCTGGCTCGACAGGGTCAGGCCCCAAAAAACACCCAGGACCTGACCCCGGCCCAGCGCCGCCAGGTGGAGGCGGCGGAGGCCCGCCGTCGTGAACTCCAGGCGGAGGAAGCGGCCGCCTCGTCCGGGAGGGAGCAGCCATGATCCGCGGCGCCGTCATCTCCTCGCCCTTCGCCGGGCGCGTCAACCGGACCGATCGCCTCATGCTCCAGGTCATCCTGGCCCTGATCCCGGGGACCCTGGCCATGGTCTGGTACTTCGGCTGGGGGGTCCTGATCAACATGGCCCTGGCCAGCGTCCTGGCCCTGGGATGCGAGGCCCTGGTGATGCGCCTGCGCGGCCGCCCGGTCCTGCCGGCCCTCGGGGACCTCAGCGCCCTGGTCACCGCCCTGCTCTTCGCCATCACCGTGCCCCCGACCCTGCCCTGGTGGATGACACTCCTCGGCATCGCCTTCGCCATCCTCATCGTCAAGCAACTCTATGGCGGCCTGGGCTACAACCCCTTCAATCCGGCGATGGCGGGCTATGTCTTCCTGCTCGTCTCCTATCCCGTCGAGATGACCAACTGGCTGGCGCCCGAGATCCTGGAGGTGCTGGCGGCCCATGACCTGGTCACCCTGTCCTTCGTCGATTCCCTGCGCCTGATCTTCACCGGCGCCCTGCCCCCCGGTCTGACCTGGGACGCGGTCAGCGCGGCGACGCCCCTGGATGAGATGTTCTCCCAGCTCGATCACAACAGCACCATCCCGGAGATTCTCCAAAGTCCCCTCTGGGGGGACTTCGGCGGGCGCGGCTGGGAGTGGGTGGGCAACTGGTTCCTCCTCGGCGGCCTGTGGATGATCTGGCGCGGGGTCATCAGCTGGCGCATCCCGGTGGCGGTGTTGGTCGGCATCCTCTTGCCGGCGGGGCTCTTCTGGCTCTTCGATCCCCAGGCCTTCCCCTTCCCGGCCTTCCATATCTTCGCCGGTGGCACCATCCTGGGCGCCTTCTTCATCGCCACGGACCCCGTCACCGCCTGCACCACGCCCCGGGGCCAACTCATCTACGGGGCCGCCATCGGGTTCATCACCTTTGTTATCCGTCACTGGGGTGGCTACCCGGATGCGGTGGCCTTCGCCGTCTTGCTGATGAATATCGCCGCCCCCATGATCGACCACTACACCCAGCCCCGGGTCTTTGGCCATGGCCGGAGGGAAGAGACATGATCAAACATCCCACTCTCGTTGCCGGGGGCATCCTCGGCGCCTTCGCCATCGCCGGCGTGGGCCTGGTGGTGCTCACCAACACCCTGACCACCGAGCGGATTGCGACTAACCAGCGCGAGGCCATGCTGTCCAAGTTCCGGGCCATCCTCCCCACCGAACCGGTCAGCGGCGCCCCGTTGATGGACAACGATCCTCTCCAGGACCGTATCCAGGTCAGCGCCCCGGACCTGCTGGGCGCCCCGAGCACCGAGGTCTACCGGGTGCGGCAGGCCGGGCAGCCGGTGGCGGTCATCCTCACCCCCGTGGTCCCCGATGGCTATTCGGGGCCCATTCGTCTCCTGGTGGCGGTCAAGCCTGACGGTACCCTGGGCGGGGTGCGGGTCATCGAGCACCATGAGACCCCGGGCCTGGGGGACAAGATCGAGGAACGCAAGAACGATTGGATCAAGGTCCAGTTCGATGGCAAGGGCCTGGGCCAGCCGGCGGAGGAGCGCTGGCTGGTGAAGCGTGATGGCGGCGATTTCGATCAATTCACCGGCGCCACCATCACCCCCCGCTCCATCGTCAAGGCGGTGAAGAACTCCCTCAAGTTCGTCGCCCGCGAGGGGACGGCCCTCTATGACCGGCCCGCCATGGCCGCCGACGCGGCGGGCAAGGAGGCCTCCTGATGGCGAATCCCTCCTATGGGGCCCTGATCGGCGACGGTCTGTGGCGCCAGAACCAGGCCCTGGTCGCCCTGCTGGGCCTTTGCCCCCTCATGGCGACCACCACCTCGGCGACCAATGGCCTGGGCATGGGGCTGGCGACCACCACGGTGCTGCTCCTGGCCAACCTGGTCATCTCCCTGATTCGCAACCTGGTGAGTCCGGTGGTCCGCCTGCCGGTGTTCGTGCTGGTCATCGCCGCCTTCGTCACGGCGGTCGAACTGGTGATGCAGGCCTACTTCTACGAACTCTACCTGGTCCTCGGGCTCTTCATCCCCCTCATCGTCACCAACTGCATGATCCTTGGCCGCGCCGAGGCCTTTGCCTCCCGCCACTCGCCGGCCCCGGCCCTGGTGGATGGCCTGGCGATGGGGGTCGGCTTCACCCTGATCCTGACGCTGCTCGGTGGCATCCGGGAATTCCTCGGCCAGGGGACCCTCTTTTATCAGGCGGACCTCCTCTTTGGGGAGGCCGCCAGGCACTTGAGCCTGTCCCTCGGCGAGGGCTTCCACGGCGCCTTGCTCGCCATCCTGCCCCCAGGGGCCTTCATCGCCCTGGGCCTGCTGATCGCGCTGAAGAATGTGATCGACAAGGCCCTGGCGCGCCGCAAGGCCGCGTCCACCCTGAGGGTCACGCCGGGTCCGCAAGGGGGGCTTGCCCTCGGCGGATGATGCCAATGAATGGCGCATGGCAGGCGGGTCAGGGCTGGGCCCCAGGCCCGACGCGCCCTTGGCTCATGCTGATCCTGGCCGGATTGCTCAGCTTCCCGCTGCGGGTGGCGGCCAGCCCGGCGGAGGCCACAACCGCGCCGGTCAGGCACCTCATCCTGTTCATTGGCGATGGCCGGCACCTGGCCCATGACATCGCCACCAGTCGCTATCTCTTCGGCCACGACGAGGGGCTCTCCTACCAGCGTCTGCCCTGGCGCGGCCAAATGGCGACCTGGGATATCACCACCTATGACCAGTACGCGGCCGAGGCGGGTGCGGCGCCCTACGACCCGCAGGCCATCGAGCCCAATTTGGGCTATGACTGGCGGCTGGGCGGCCGGGCCCCCTGGCCCCTGGACGATCCCGCCACGGCGGTTGATTATTTCCTGCCATTCGACGGGCCCCATGCCACGGACTCCGCCTCGGCTGCCACCGCCATGGTCACTGGCTACAAGACCGTGAAGGGTGCTATTGCCTGGGGACCTAGGACCCCCGGGGGGTCCAGTACCACCGGGGAGGGACCGTTGCCCACCCTCGCCGAGCTGCTGCGCGCGCGTCTGGGCTTTGCCATCGGCATCGTCAGCACCGTCCCCTTCAGCCATGCCACTCCCGCGGCCCTGGTCAGCCATGGTCCCAAACGCGACGATTATCCGGCCCTGGCGGCGCAGATTCTGGGCGAGACAGGCCCGGAGGTCGTCATCGGTGGCGGCTTTCCGGGGCCATCCGGCACCGCGGACTACCAATACCTCGCCCGTGAGACCCATGACCGGGTCAGGGCCGATCCGGACTACCAGGTGGTGGAACGCCAGCCGGGCGTCGATGGCACGGTCAGCCTGCTGGAGGCGGCCCAGGCCGCGGCCAACGGCGGCAAGAAACTGTTCGGCCTCTTTGGCGGCCCCCAGGGCAACTTCGAGTCGCCCCTGGCCCATGACCTGCCCGGCACGCCTCTCCTGACCCGGGCGACGGTCGAGAACCCCCTCCTCAAGGACGCCGTGCTCGCCGCCCTGCGGGTCCTGACCCAGGACCCCGAGGGCTTCCTGCTTCTGGCGGAACAGGGGGATATCGATTGGGCCAACCATGCCAATGACTTCCGGCGCCTGATCGGCACCGTCTGGGATCTGCACGAAGCCGTCCAGACGGTCATCGACTACGTCAACCGGCCGGGTGACGGCATGACCTGGGACAACACCCTGCTGCTGGTCGTCGCGGATCACGCCACGGGGTATACCCGCCTCGTCAGCCCCCTGGGGCCGGGGGACTTGCCCCGGCAGGAGGGCCTGGGGGCCTGTGGCTACGAGCGTCGTGAGTCCTGCACCTATCCCGACGGCGAGGTGAGCTACGGGGCCACCAATCACACCAACGAACCCGTCCCCCTCCATGCCGCCGGGGCTGCCGCCCCGCTGCTCGCCGCCGTCGCGGGGACCTGGTACCCCGGCACCGAACTCATCGACAACACCCAGCTCTTCCAGGTCATGGCCGCCGCCGTGGGCTTGCCTCAGGCCTCGCCCTTGAAGCTGAAGGCCAGGGCGCCGACCGCGCCCGCGAAACCCTAGCGGGGCCTGGTGGGGGCACCCTAGGGCGCGATCCTCTGCGCGCTGAGCCTCGCGATCCGAGGACCGCCACGGCGGATGGGGAGAGGAGCTGGAGGGCGGGTCGAGGCCCGGAGCCAGCGGCCAATCTGGACTCTCGTTCCAGATTGGCCGCTGGCGGGGAAAGTCATTTCAGCGTATTGAAATAGCGGTCCGTCTCCTGCTTGATCACCTTGGACAGGAGCAGCAGGGCGATGAGGTTGGGGATGGCCATGAGGCCGTTGGCTAGGTCGGAGAAGTTCCAGACGAAGTCCAGTTGCATCATGGCGCCCACGATAACGACGCTGGTGAAGACCAGCCGGTAGCCATGGATGGCGTGGCGGACGGCGCCGCGGCCGCCCAGGGAATTGGTCAGGTATTCGATGGCCTTTTCGCCGTAATAGCTCCAGCCGAGGATGGTCGAGAAGGCAAAGAGGGCGGTGGCGATGGCGACGATGAGCTCGCCGGTGTGGCCCAGGGTCTCGGCGAAGCTCTGGCTGGTCAGGCTGGCGGCGCCCACGCCCTGGGTCCAGGGGGTGGCGGTGAGGATGACCAGGGCCGTCATGGTGCAGACCACCAGGGTGTCGATGAAGGTCTGGGTCATGCTGACCAGGGCCTGCTTGACCGGGTCCTTGGTGCGGGCGGCGGCGGCGGCGATGGGGGCCGAGCCCAGGCCAGACTCGTTGGAGAAGACGCCGCGGGCCACGCCGTAACGGATGGCCGCCGCGACCGCCGCGCCGGCGAAACCGCCCCCGGCGGCGATGGGGTTGAAGGCATGGTAGAAGATCAGGGACAAGGCGCCAGGGATCTCGCTGGCGTTGAGTGCCAGCACCACCCCGGCGGCGATGACGTAGCACAGGATCATGAAGGGCACCAGGAAGGAGGTGAAGTTGGCGATGGAGCGGATACCGCCGAGGATGACGACGCCGGTGAGCAGGGTCAGGACGACGCCGGTCATCCAAGGCTCGATGCTGAAGGTGGAATGGAAGATGCCCGCGACGGCATTGGCCTGGGTCATGTTGCCGATGCCGAAGGTGGCGAGGGCGGTGAAGAGGGCGAAGAGCCAGGCCAGGACCGGCAGGTTGGCACCCTTGGCCAGGTAGTACATGGGACCACCGCGCATGCCGAAATCGCCACGCTCGCGGTATTTCTGGGCCAGCACCGCCTCGGCGTACTTCGTGGCCATGCCCACCAGGCCGGTCATCCACATCCAGAAGACGGCCCCCGGCCCGCCCAGGGTGATGGCCGTCGCCACGCCGACGATATTGCCGATGCCCACCGTGGCCGCCAGGGCCGTCATCAGGGCGCCGAAGTGGCTGATATCGCCTTCATGCCCGTGGTCCTTCTCCAGGATCAGGCGAAAGGCATGGCCCAGGGCGCGGAACTGGAGGCCACGGAGGAGGAAGGTCAGGTACACGCCGGTGCCGACCAGCAGGATCAGCATGGGCGGGCCCCAGACCCAGCCCGAGAGGGTGGAAATCAGCGATTCGATGCTTTGCATGGGCAGCCCCTAGTGGCCTGGAAGGTAGTGACACAAGAAAGTCTTTGCCGTGACTTTCACGCTAACGCGGATAACGGTCGTCCAGGTTCGCCGGACAGAGGACGTCGCGCATGATACCGATAAGATCCAGCAACTGATGGTTGCGGATGCGGTAGAAGATGCGGTTGGCCTCCTTGCGGGCGACGACGATGTTCTTGTTACGCAACTGTTCCAGGTGCTGGGAGATATTGCTCTGGGAGGTGCCGGTACGCTCCACGATCTCTCCCACCGACAACTCGCGGTCCCCCAGGGAGCAGATGATCTTCCACCGCAGGGGGTGGGCCATGGCCTTGAGGGCGTTGGCGGTGAGGGCGCTTTCCTCATCCTCCGGCAGGGACGGTTGGTCAGGCTCGGTCATGGGCTGCTCCTAGGTGGGTTCCGGGGTGGGTTCCGGGCCGGTCCCGGCCGGCTCTTCTTCGTCCTGCTCGACGCGGACATATCCCGTCATGTCCTTGGCGATGCAGATGATGTCGCTGATGCCGCCGGCCGGGTCGCGCACGGCGGTGCGGGAAAAGAGGATGGGCACCCGCCGGCCGTCGCTGGCGATGAAGCGGGCCGCGATTTTGCTCAGGGCCCCGGTGCGGATCAGCGCCTCCAGCCACAGGCCCATGAAGGCCCCGGCCTGTTCGTCGCCCTCCTCCTCGAAGACGTCGCCGATGGACATGCCCAGCAGTTGGGGCTCGGGATAGCCCAGCATCCGGCAGGCGGTGGGATTGGCGGACTTGATCTCGCCCTCCGGGTTCAGCACCAGCAGGGCCTCGCCCATGTAGGCGATGATGTTCTCCAGGTACTGCTTGGCCTGGGCGAGTTCGGCGGTGCGGGCGGCGACCTGCAGCTCCAGCTCCTGGTTGAGGGCCCGCTCCTTCTCGATCAGCCGGAAGTAGGTGCTGATCTTATTGATGAGCTGGTTGTCCTCGATGGGCTTGAGGAGGTAGTCGACGGCGCCGATGGCGTAGCCGCGCTGCTGGAATTCCTCGGATTTGAAGGCGGCGGTAAGGAAAATGATCGGGATGTCCCGGGTGCGCTTGCGCATCTTCAGCAGGGAGGCGGTCTGGAACCCGTCCATGTCCGGCATCTGCACGTCGAGGATGATGAGGTCGACATCCGGATGGTTCAGGGTCAGATCGATGGCCTGCTGGCCGGAACTGGCCTCCAGGATGGCGATCTCCATGTGCGCCTCGAGCAACGCCCGCAAGCTGAAGAGGTTGTGGGGGTTGTCGTCGACGATCAGGATCTTGAAGCCGGAATAGCGGTTCATGCCGTCTTTTGCGGGTTCCGAGGTTCGGCCGGGCCCAGGGTGGCGGAGAGGACCGCCGCCAGCCGGGCGGTTGTCATGGGCTTGGCGATCAGGTCGTCGGCGCCGGCGGCGAGATAGCTGCCATGGGCCTCCGGCGATCCGGCGCGCCCGATGACGACCAGCGGCAGGTGCGCGGCGGTTGCCCAGGCGCGAAATGCCTTGATCGTATCACAGGTATTCTCCGGGGACACCCTCTCGGCCAGCAGGATCAGGGCGCAGCCGGACTCCTCGCCGAGGGTCTCCTGGGCCTCCTCGAAGTCGGCGGCCATCTCGATCCGCAGGCCGAAGGTCGCCAGCAGACGGGTCTCGGCGACCAGGCTGGCGGCGTCCCGCTCCACCAGCAGCACCCAGCGGCCCGGGTAGTCGGGCCCCACCGGGGGCGTGGCGGGGGGGTGGAGGAGCGGCGAGGACGGGGTTGGTACTGGCGCCGGCGCCGTGGCGACCGCCGTCTTTGGCGTCGCCTCGCCGCTGGCGACGGCATCCACCGGCAGCCAGAGGGTGAAGCAGGCCCCCTGCCCCTCCTGGCTGGCGACGCGGATCCCGCCACCCAGGCAGCGGGCTAGTTCCCGACTGATGGACAACCCCAGCCCGGTCCCGCCGTAACGGCGGCGGGTGGAGCCATCCGCCTGCTGGAAGGCCTCGAAGATCAGGGCGTGCTTGTCGGCGGGGATGCCGATCCCGGTGTCGGTGACGCTCAGGCTCAGGTCGCCGTTGGCCTCCCGACCGATGGTGACGGTCGCCCCGCCGGTCTCGGTGAATTTGACCGCGTTGGCGAGGAAATTCTTGAGGATCTGTCTCAACTTGTCCCGGTCGCTGTGGATGCGCGCCGGCGCGTCCGCCGCCACCTCCAGCCGCAGAGCGAGGCCCTTGTCGGCAAACTGGGGCCCCATCAGTTCCAGGACCTCCGCGGCCATGTCCCGGGGCTCCAGCCAGCCCAGGTTGAGATTGAGCTTGCCGGCCTCGATGCGCGACAGGTCGAGGATGTCATCGATCAGGGCGCGCAGGTCTCGGCCCGCGGCATGGATGATCCGCGCCTGACGCTGCTGGTGGGGGGGCAGGGCGGCCTTGTCCTCGGCCAGCATCTTCGACAGCAGCAGGATGGAGTTCAGCGGGGTGCGCAATTCGTGGCTGACGTTGGCCAGGAATTCGGACTTGTAGCGATTGGAGCGCTCCAGTTCCTCGGTATGGGCGCGGGCATCGCGCAGGTACTCGGCATGATTGTGGGCCAGGGCGGTCAGTTTGGCGCCGAAGGCCTGCACCTCCTGGGGGCCTTGCCAGGCGAAGCGGATCTCCTCCCCGGAGCGCACCACCCGGTCCACGCCCGCCGTCAACTCCCGGCCCATGCGCTCCAGGCGGCGGGCGATCCAGCCGGCGGTGATCATCACCGCCAGGATCAGCACCAGGATGACCCCAGCCACGCGCAGCACCAGGGCGTTGCGAAAGCTGTCGAGGGGGGAGGGGTCCACCGCCCGCCCCACCCAGAGGGGGCGGCTGTCCTCGGTGACGAACATGGGCACCCAGAAGATCTGGGCGCCCCGCTCGCCGCGCCAAAGCCCGGGCAGTTGCTGGGCGAAGATCTGCTCCAGCCCCGGAAAGTCGGTGAAGGCCAGGGCCTCGTCCTGCCAGGGCTGACCTGGGCGCAGGTAGCGCCCCCGGTCGGTGACCCAGAAGGTGTCCCGATAGAATTGGGCCATGCCGCCGACGTCGATATTCATCACCACCAGGCCCTCCGGGGCGGAGCTGGGGTCCCGGCCGATGGCGCTCACCAGGCTCAGGCGCATGAACTGGCGGGGGTCCCGGGCCCCGGCCGCGGGATCGATGCGGATGCGGCTGACCAGGACCTCGCCAGGGGGGAGGCGCAGGCCGGCGCCGAGGAGCTCCTCCGGCGGCCGGTCCGGCAGCCGGGCCGTGGGGCGCCACTCGCGGGACTGGGCATCGCGTTCTAGCCAGAAGCGCTCCTGGGCCAGGTTATCCAGAAAGAGGAGCTGCACGATGTCCTGTTGTTCGGCCAGGATCTGGTTGATCCAGCCGGTGTAGCGGGCCCGGGCCTGGTCGATCTCCGCCTCGTTGCCTTGCTCGCCGAGGATCAGGCCCGGCTCCGGCAGCTTGGCCAGGAGGCGGATCATCTCGTGCCGACTGGCCAGGTGCTGGTCCAGGTCACGGAAATCCGCGCGCAGGTTTTGCAGATAGGCCTTCTGATAAAAGAGTCCGACCCGATCCAGAACCAGGGGGAGATTGATGGCCACCGCCATGACCAGCGGGGTGAGGCCGAAGAGCAGGAGAAAGAGCAGGATGGCGCCGCGCAGTTTCATGGCCCTGGCCCTAGCGCGGCGGACTTATCCGGCGGGGGGTCACAGGGACCGGAGCAGTTCCAGGATCTGGGCGGCGTGCCCCTTGGGCTTGATGTCGTAGAGGGCCTGACGGATGGCGCCGGCCTCGTCGATGACGAAGGTGGAACGGACGATGCCGAAGCGCTTCTCGCCCTGGCGCTCCCGCTCCTGCCAGACGCCATAGGCCTGGCAGACCTCGCCCTCGGTGTCCGCCAGCAGCCGGACGTTGATGCCATGCTTGTCACGGAAGGCGCCGTGGCTGACGCAATTGTCCCGGCTGATGCCGATGATCTCCGTCCCCAGGGCCTCGAACTCGGGCTGGAGGTCGGTGAATTCCAGGGCCTCCAGCGTGCAGCCGGGGGTGTCGTCCTTGGGATAGAAGTACAGGACCAGTTTTTTCCGGCCCTGGAGGCTGTCCAGATGGAAGCGGTCCATGTCCGCGTCGGGCAGGGAGAAGAGGGGGGCGGGATCGCCGGGCTGCAACATCTCGTGAGGCTCCGCTGGGTGGTAAGGTCAGTCGTGGTCCGGCCAGCGGGTCGCGGTCGCGAGGGCTGGCCGGGGTCGCGCGGCGTCCGTCTTGGCGCGGATTCAGGGTCGAGCGGAATTTAGGCAGTGCCGGCGGTGGCGTCAACCGGATTCGCTGTCGCGCCGGTGTCGGCTGGCGTCCCCGCGGTTGGTCCGCCGAGCACCAGCCAGGCGACGAGGCCCCCACCAGGACGCTCCATCAGGCGCAGATCGATGCCGTTGGCCTGGGCCAGTTGGCGGCAGATGGCCAGCCCCAGGCCGCTGCCCCCCGTGGCCCGGCTGCGGGAGCCCTCCAGGCGGTAGAAGGGGCGGAAGACCGCCTCGAGCTCCGCGGCGGGGATGCCGGGGCCGCGATCCAGGACGCGGATCTCGGCTTGGGGGCCACAGGCCAGCTCGATCTCCACCAACCTGGTGCTGTAGCGCTGGGCGTTCTCGATGAGGTTGCCGAGGATGCGCCGCAGGGCGAGGGGGTCGACGCACTGGCGGCAGGGCGCGCCACCGGACCAGCGCAGGCGGGGGTTGCCCTGGCACAGATCGCCGATCAGCCCGGCCAGGTCGACCCACCGCGCCTCGCCCCGGCCCAGTCCCCGACCCAGCTCCGCCGCCTGGCCCAGGAGGGCGTTCATCTCCTCCAGGTCCCGCTCCATCCGCTCGGTCAGTTCCCGCCAGGTCGGATCCGGGGGCAGCATCTCCAGGGCCAGGCGCAGGCGGGTCAGGGGGGTGCGCAGGTCGTGAGAGATCCCCGCCAGGAGCAGGGTGCGGTTGGCGAGGAGTTCCCGGACCTGCCGGCTCATGTGGTTGAACTGGCGCGCCAGACGGGCCAGTTCCTTGGGACCCGTCTCGGGCAGTGGCTGAGGGGAAAAGCCCTGGGCGACGGCCTCCGCCGCCGTGGACAGCCGTTCTAGGGGCTTGGTCACGCGGCGCGCCAGGAGGGCGGCGGTACCGATGACGAGGACGAGGGCGGTGAGAATCACCAGGGTCAGGCCCTCGAAGGGGCGGCTCTGCACCCGTTCCCGCGGGAAGCCGATCCACGGGGCCTGGTCCTGGCCCGGCAGGCGCACCCAGAACCAGCGTTCACCGGCCTGCCAACTGCTGCCCGTGGCGACCGGTCCCCCCGTCCGCTCGACCAGGGCCAGGTGCAGGCGTTCCAGGTACGGAAAGTAAAAGTGACTGAAGCCCTTGGGGTCCTCGCCCGGTGGGAGCATCCAGAGGCCATGCTCGCGGGCCATGGCGTCCCGATACTCCTGTTGCCGGTCCGCGTCCAGTTGGGCCAGGGACCCGGTGGCCAGCATCATCAGGGCCGCCAGGTCCCGGGTCCCCCGGTCCGCCACCGGCACCAGGGCGAACTGGACCACGGTGGCGAAGGCCAGGAAGGCGAAGAGCCCGAAGGTGATGATCAGGGTGAGCAGGGCCCGGGTGAACAGGGAGAGGCGCATCAGTCGGGGGCGGAGGAGGTCGGGAGGGGCTGGGGCGTGAAGAGGTAACCCCGGCCCCAGACGGTGCGGATGTAGGCGGGGTGCTTGGTGTCGGGTTCGATCTTGGCCCGCAGCCGCGCCACCAGGACGTCGATACTGCGGTCAAAGGGCGAGCGCTCGTAACCCCGCAGCAGATCCAGGAGTTGGTCGCGACTCAGCAGCTCGTTGGGATGGGCCAGGAAGACCTGTAGGATGTCGTACTCGCTGCTGGTCAGGGGGACCGGGCCCTGATCGCTGGACAATTCCCGATGTTGGGGATCGAGGCGATAGGGGCCGAAGGTCAGGACCGGGCCAGGCGCGGTCTCCGCTTCCTCCTCCGGGCGCCCCTGGGGACAGCGGCGACGGAGGATGGCGCGGATGCGGGCCAGGAGCTCCCGGGGGTTGAAGGGCTTGGCCAGATAGTCGTCGGCGCCGACCTCCAGGCCGACGATGCGATCGATATCGTCCCCCCGGGCCGAGAGCATGAGGATGGGCAGCGCCGACCCCCGGCGTAGCCGGCGGACCAGGGAGAGCCCGTCCTCGCCGGGCAGCATCAGGTCGAGGATCACCAGGTCCACCGGGTGGTGGGTCAGCCACTCATCCATGGCGGCACCGTCCTCCACCCCGGCCACGGCGAAGCCCTCCCGGGTCAGGTAGCGGGTCAAGAGGGAGCGGATCTGCTCGTCATCGTCCACGATCAGGAGGCGTGTCGGTGGATCCTTGATCACGGGTGGCGGCCTCTGGTTAGGGAATGGGTCCCGATCCACTCGGGGTGGCCGCGCGCTCCGCCATTTGCATGGCGGCTAAGGCGTCGGTCTGAGATAACGATTTGTTACAATATAAGTCTATACCGAAATACTAAATAAAACCTTGCTTATTACAATCATGTCCGCGGCATAGGGCCGCTGTAACCGTTCAGACCCCATGCGCGAGAGGCCGCTTTAGTAGCACAAGTTGCTGATTTACAATCCCCCTCACCCTGGTGGGGGAGAGTTGGGGAGAGGGGACTGAACGGTTTCAGGCCGCTTAACGGCGCTTCACCGCCGTTAAGACCGGCCCTGATTAATCTCGGCGTTTGGTCGATTTCTGGGCAGCAAGCCAGTTAGGCCGCTAGGGTGGCAACACACCCCCTCTAGCGGCTTTTTTTTGGCGGGCCGATTGGCTGGCCGTGCCGTGCCCCCTGTTCCGCGTCCTACCGCTACGCCTAAGGGTCCTGGTCCAGGTTCGCAAGGGCAGTGGCTAGGATCGCCAGCACCTCCTCCAGTTCGGCTCGCAGCGCCGCTACCCGCTCCCCCATGGCCGGGTCCACCTCCTGTAGCCGGAGGTGACCGGTCGGGGACTCGGGTTCCGGCACCCGCCCAGCGGATAGACCGAGGACGGTCAGGTCCCGGTTTCGGAGTTGTCGCAAGTGGATACCACGCCTCCTGGGCTCTGCCTCAGGGATCGCTTGGGCATGAGGACCAGGCTTCAGGACGCTAGCCGGTCGCGGACCCGTTCCAGCACCGCCCTGGCCTCGGCGGCGATGGCATCGACCTCCGGCACCCCGGCCAGGCCCAGGACCGTCACTGGGTCCATGAAGTCGACCGCGGTGCTGGCCTCGTTGAGGGCCCGCACCACGACATTGCAGGGCAGCAAGGCCCCGGCGGCGGGCTGGGCCGCGATCACCCGGCTGGCCAGGGCCGGGGCGCAGGCGCCCAGGATGCAGTAGGCGCCGATGTCCTCCCCCAGCTTGGCCTTGAGAATGCCACTCACGTTCACCTCGCTGACCAGGCCCAGCTTTTCGGCGCCCAGGGCCTCCTTGACCCTGGCCAGCGCTTGCTCATAGGGGGCCTCGATGATGACGCCGAAGACATACATGGTCAGTTCTCCTGTGATGAAAGGGATGCCGGGTATCCGACCGCTGGTCAAGCAGCGACAGGGTAAAATATACAAGAAGCCGTTCAGTTTCGGTCTGGCCCGGGAAAAGCTTCATGGTCTAGCCCGGGCCACCATTCACCCACAGTAACAGACGCGGATGGACACCCTCAAACTCAGGCGCATCGCCATCGACACCTACCGGGAGAACGTGGCCTTCCTCCATCGGGATTGCCCGCACTATCGCAGCGAGGGCTTCCAGGCCCTGGCCAAGGTGGAGGTCCTGGCCGGTCGCGGGGCCATGCCGGTGCTGGCGGTCCTCAACGTGGTGGACGACGTGGCCATCGTCGGCCCGGACGAACTGGGCCTGTCCGAACAGGCCTTCGACCAGATTGGCGCCCCCGAGGGCTCACCGGTCACCGTCAGCCAGGCTCAGCCCCCGGCATCCCTGGGCGCCGTCCACCGCAAGATCCGCGGCGAGCGTCTTCAGGCCTGGGAGTATGCCGATATCGCCCGGGATATCGTCAACAATCGCTATTCCAAGATCGAGATGTCGGCCTTCATCGTCGCCTGCGCCCAGGTGGGCCTGGAGCGCGAGGAGGTTCTCTACCTGACCCAGGCCATGGTCGAGAGCGGCGAGCGCCTGGACTGGGGCGCCGACCTGGTGGCAGACAAGCACTGCATCGGCGGGGTGCCGGGTAACCGTACCACCCTCATCGTCATGCCCATCGTCGCCGCCCATGGTCTGCTGATCCCCAAGACCTCCAGCCGCGCCATCACCTCCCCCGCCGGCACCGCCGATACCATGGAGGTCCTGGCCCGGGTGGACCTGTCGCCGGACCAGCTCCACGACATCGTCCGCCGCGAGCGTGGCTGCCTGGCCTGGGGGGGCACCGCCCGCCTGGCCCCGGCGGACGACGTCCTCATCTCGGTGGAGCGGCCCCTGTCCCTGGACTCCCCGGGGCAGATGGTCGCCTCCATCCTGGCGAAGAAGCTCGCCGCCGGCTCCACCCATCTCCTCATCGACATCCCGGTGGGACCGACGGCCAAGGTGCGCCATCATCAGGATGCCCTGCGCCTGCGCAAGCTCTTCGAATACGTCGGCGACAGCCTGGGGCTGCACCTGGAGGTGGTGATCACCGACGGCAGTCAGCCCATCGGCCGCGGCATCGGCCCCGTCCTGGAGGCCCGGGATGTCATGGCCGTGCTGGACAAGGACCCCGGGGCCCCGGTGGACCTGCGGGACAAGGCCCTGCTGCTGGCCGGCCAGATCCTGGAGTTCGACCCCGCCGTGCGCGGGGGCACCGGCCAGGCCCTGGCCCGGGAGATCCTGGAGTCTGGCCGTGCCGCCGCCAAGCTGCGCGCCATCATCGCCGCCCAGGGCGCCAATCCGGAGCCGCCGCCCCTGGGCAGCCTGCGCCACGAGATCCCGGCCCCGGTGGATGGCGTGGTCACCGCCATCGACAACTTCCAGATCGCCCGCATCGCCCGCCTGGCGGGGGCCCCCCTGGACCCTGGGGCCGGGGTCGAACTGCACCGCAAGCTGGGTGACCCGGTGCGCCAGGGCGAGACCCTCTATGCCATCTATGCCCGCTTCCCCGCCGATTATCGCTTCGCCCGCGCCCTCGCCGGTCAGGACTCGGGCTATGCTATTGCCGAGCCCCTCGGCGATCATGGGCCAGGGAGTAACAACTGGCGCGTCCCCATCCGCGTCGGTCGCCGGGAATGAGCGTCGCCGGAAAGAGACGGCCATGCCCCGCGGCCAAGGGGACGCGGACCAGCACCACGGAGTCGAAAGGCCTGGACCTCCCGATCCTGCTGACCGATAACGAAAGCCCGGATGCGTCGTCCATGCCATCAGTCAACGCCGACTGCGGATGCTTGGCTGGATGGGGTCAGGCCCGCGAGGCCCCGAAAACGCCACCCAGGGATGGATTCTCCCTCCAGCCAGTTCAGGTATGCACGTGAATGAGACCTCCCATCCAACCCTTGTGCTCGGCTTCGCGGATTATCGTGAACCCGCCCGGCGCCTGGCCGCCGCGGCGGGTATGGGCTACGCGGAGGTGGAGGTCCATCGCTTTCCCGATGGCGAGAGCAGGGTCCGGCTGCCGGCAGGGCTGGGGGAGCGGGTCATCCTCTGCCGCAGCCTCGACCACCCCAACGACAAGCTCGTCGAGCTCGCCCTGACCGCCAGCGCCGCCCGCGAATTGGGCGTGCGTCATCTGACCCTGGTCGCCCCCTATCTCTGTTACATGCGCCAGGACAAGGCCTTCAACCCCGGCGAGGCCATCAGCCAGCCCATCATCGGCGGCCTGCTGGCCCAGTGGGTGGACGCCTTGGTCACCGTTGATCCCCATCTGCACCGGGTGGCGACCCTGGCGGAGGCTATCCCGGTGCGGCAGGCCGAGTGCCTTACCGCCGCGCCCCTGATGGCGGATTTTCTGGCGCGGGAACTGGAGGCCCCAGTGATCATCGGCCCCGACGAGGAGGCCAGGCAGTGGGTCGCCGCCATCGCCGGCCATGCCGGTCTCGAGTACCGCGTCGGGAACAAGCAGCGTTTTGGTGACCGCGAGGTCCAGGTGGCCTTCCCCGACCCGCCGCCACCCGGGCGCCATCTGGTCCTGGTGGATGACATCGCCAGTACGGGGCGGACGCTGGAGTCCGCGGTGGCGCTGCTGGCCGGTACCCGGCCGGCCTCCCTCTCCGTTCTGGTGACCCATGCCCTCTTCCTGGAAGGGACCCTGGAGCGCTTGCGCCAGGCCGGGGTTACCCACGTCTGGAGTACCGACAGCATCCCCCACCCCAGTAACCGCCTGGAACTGGCACCCTTGCTAGCCAGTGCCCTAGTCTAGGGGGCACAGCTCCCGCATGCGCTCATACACCGCCCGTTAGGGTTTCACGGGCCGGGGGCTGTCTGGCGGGGGACGCATTTCTTTGGAGTCACAATGGAACATTGGTACGCCGTTCACACCAAGGCCCGGGACGAGCAACTGGCGGAAGAAAACCTCCAGCGGCAGGGCTTCAACACCTTTCTGCCCCGCATCAAGGCCGCCCGCCGTCGTCGTGGGCGCTGGCACGAGGTCATCGAGCCCCTTTTCCCGGGGTACCTGTTCATCCGCATCGATATGCTGCTCCAGGACAGCTCCCCCATCCGCTCCACCCGCGGCGCCCTCGGTCTTGTCCGCTTTGGCACCGACCCGGCTGTCGTTCCGGATGAACTGGTCGCCCAACTCCTCGCCAACGCCAGCGACGAGGCGGGTGTGGTGCGCCAGGAATACCTCTTCCAACCCGGCGACCAGGTCCAGATTCTCAGCGGACCTTTCACCGGTCTCCCCGCCAGGATCCTTGCCGAGACCGGGGAGGAGCGCGTGCAACTCCTTCTCGACCTGTTGGGACGCGCGAACAAGGTGCTGATCTCCCGCCATCAGCTCGCCCCGCTGGATTGATGGCGGAAGGGCGGGATATCAGGAATTCAAGCCAAGCCCCTGGAGATCATCAAGCTCCTCGGCGGCATGCCCGCCTATCTCGCCGCCGTGCGCCAACTCGAAACCGCTCTGTACCAGAAGGTCGCCTAGCCCATGCCGATCATCTACAACCACAAGGGTAAGTCCATTCGTATCGAGGAGTTCGAGGCCGACCGCGCCTGGTTGGGCGAGGAGCAGGACGGCTTCAAGTCCCGGGTGGAAAACGAGCAAGCCTGGCGCGTCTCCGTCGACACCATCAATGCCGGTAACTTCAACCTCGACCTCAAGAACCCGCAAAGCCCCGACACCGGACCGGGCGACCTGGACCACCTCCTGCCCGAATACGAAAAACTCCTCGCCCAGATCGCCGAGACCCGCGCGCAGTTGAAGGCTCAGCTCATGGAGGCGTTGACGCGATGAAGGCCCAGGAGCTCGCTGACTATCGCGACCTGCTTGGGGACATCAAGGCCCGTGTCCGCCAAGCCCAGCATCGCGCGGCCCTGTCCGCCAATGCCGAGATGATCCGCCTCTATTGGGATATCGGCTACCTGATCGCCGCGCGGCAGGAGCGGGAAGGCTGGGGGGCTGGGGTGCTCCCCAGGCTGGCCATCGATCTCAAGAACGAGTTGCCCGAGGAGAAGGGTTTTTCGCTCAGGAATCTAAAACTGATGGTCCAGTTCTACCGGGCCTATCCCGAGCGCCTCGCGATAGGGCAACGGACCGTTGCCCAATTGATGGAGATGTCGTCATCGACGGAAATTGAGCAACCAGCCTTTGCCCAAACTGGAGCGCAGAGCGTGCCTGAAACCGAGCAACTCAGGGTCGCCGCGATGTTGCAGCGGGCCGCCGTTCAACTGAGCTGGGCTCACAACGTCATCCTCATCCAGAAGATCAAGCATATCCCCACCCGCCTCTGGTATGCCCGGCAGGCACTGGAACAGGGCTGGAGCCGAGACACGCTTGCCGTTCAGATCAAGAACCGCGCCCACGAATGCCAGGGCGCCGCCGTATCAAACTTCGCCACCACGCTGCCCCAGCCCCACGCCGCGCTTGCTCAAGGGTTGCTGAAAGACCCCTATCTCTTCGACTTCCTGACGCTGGAAGAGCCCTTCCATGAGCGCGAGCTCGAAACCGGCCTGCTTGCACACATCCAGACCTTTCTGATCGAACTTGGACGTGGCTTCGCCTTCGTGGGCCGTCAGTATCGGTTGGAGGTCAGCGACCGCGACTTCTATCTCGACCTGCTCTTCTATCATCTCCACCTACGCTGCTTCGTCGTGGTCGATCTCAAGAAGGGTGATTTCAAGCCCGAATTTGCGGGGAAGATGAATTTCTACTGCTCGGTCGTCGATGACCAACTCCGCCACCAACAGGACGCACCTACCATTGGCCTCATCCTGTGCCAGACAAAAGACCGCATCCTTGCGGAATATGCCCTGCGCGATATCAATAAGCCGATTGGTGTTGCGGACTACGAATTGACTCGGGCGCTACCGGCGGCATTGGCGAGCAGTTTGCCAACTATCGAGGATATTGAGGCGGAACTTTCCTTTAGTCTGAAGGATGAAGGTTGAAGTATGAAAGCCGATGCCGCTGCCCCTTCACCACACATGCTTCAGCCTTCATCCTTGTCATCGCATTCTTTAGGCAGCGTACCGGAATGGCTCGAGCGAAGGGTGAGATCTGACCGCCGGACTGGGCGGCCATGTTCAGGGCCGGGTAGGCGTCGTTCTCGCAGGCCAGGGTCAGGATGCGGGGCTTCTCGGAGAACTCATCCGGCATGTCCACGGCCTTGATCTGCCGACCGATGCTGTCGACGGAGTCGTTCTCGAAGGAGATGACGCGCAACGGGCAGGCGCCCATGCAGGTGCCGCAGCGGTGACAACGGGAATCGTTGAACTGCGAGTAACGTTGTTTGTCCTCGTGTATCGAAAGGCCAGGCACCCCAAGGGGCGTCAGGGCAGAGGATGGAATGGAGCAATGCGATGATCACCGACGATAAAACCCCAATCATCTCTCATCAGGCAGAGGGCACGGGGCTGGACCTGGAGGCTATTCGTGCCCGATTAATAGCCAACCAGGATCAGCTCAAATTACCATTGGGGGAAACACTTAACCTCCTTGACCAACTCGCGGCATTCGAATTGGGTAGGTTTTTGTTGCGCCATCGCGGGCTGAACGGCTACTGGACGGCCTATCTGATTCTCCAGGGTCCGCACCGGCAGGACCTTTCACCGTTGGAACAGTGGATACTCCACCGTGCGCCGGTCTTTCGCGCGACACGGGAACGCTTTTTTATATTTCAGCGCTTGATTCAGGAACGGCTGCGCCCTGACATGTCCTTGGCATCGATTCCCTGTGGATTGATGGATGACCTGCTGTCGCTTGATTATTCGATGACTCCGAATGTCCGACTGACCGGCATCGACCTGGATGCCGAAACCCTATCCCAAGCCCAGACTCAGGCCGCCGCCAAAGCGAACCCTCCAGCCGTATCCTTCCTGCAGAGAAACGCCTGGCAGCTGGAAGTGATGGCAGCCTTCGATTTGATCGCCAGCAACGGATTGAATATCTACGAGCCGGATGACCCGACCGTGATCAAACTCTATCGTCAGTTTCAGCGAGCCCTGAAACCCAAAGGCGTTTTGATCACCAGCTTTTTGACGCCGCCACCGGTCCTGACCAAGGACTCTCTCTGGAAAGACACCCCTGTCGAGGACCTGCGCCAGCAAGCCGCCATTTTTGGGGATATCATCGGGGCAAAATGGCAGGTCTTCAGAACCGAGCCCCAAATGCGGGAACATTTCGATCAGGCGGGGCTGGATGTTCAGGACATCATCTATGATAGCCAGGCCATGTTTCCAACCATCATAGCGGAGAAAAGGGGATAGGCGCAGCGCCTTGGGCGCCCAATCCGCGCACCGATACGAAAAAGGGCGTCATGAGGGCGCCCTTTTTTTAATTTGGCTTGGTTATCGACCGATTAAAACGGATACTCAGTCGCGTTATGCTTGTCGACAATGATCCAGGCGGACCCATACCAGGTTGTTGGATTCTCGGGGCTTTGTCGCAGGCTTTCGTAACCCGGAAGGCCAAGATCCATGCCGGGCTTCAAGGCCTTGCCATCAACCAGCAGGTCAGCGACCGTCATGATCGCTTTGCCCGCGACTACCGGATCCCAGAAGAAAATCTTGTCAATTGCGCCCGTCTTCAAATACTCCCCCGCCAGTGACGGAATGGAGGTCCCCATGACGCAAATCCTGTCGTTCAGACCCAGTTCTTCAACCGCGCGACCAACACCGACGACACTGGCGGCGGATGAGCTTTGAATACCCTTCAAATCTGGGTGACGCTTGAGCAGTTCCTTTGCCTTCTCATAGGCGGTATCCGTATTTTCCAGGGACTCAATGGGGTCCTCAACCCGTGAGATATTTGGATACCGAGCCTGCGCCCTTGCCAGGGAACTCGTGACCCATTGCATATGGCTTTCCGCAGTTACATGTCCCACGAAGGCTGCATACTTGCCCGAACCACCCATACATTCAGCCAAGTGGTCCATCATGGTTTCACCATAAGCCACATTGTCGAATGCCTCGATATCCGCATCGGCGTTCTTTTGACTTGGCGCCTCATGGGTGACAACCTTGATCGCTGCCGCCTGGGCCTTCGCGAAAGCGCCTTCAAGGGATTCGGGTGAGTTGGGGATTACCGTGATCGCGGTTACGCTCTGATCAATAAGCTCTTCAACGAGCTTTACCTGCTTTTCCGGGGTCGCGTCGTCCGCGCCTATCTGCCTTGCCTTGATACCCGTCTCGGCTGACCATTGGGCAATACCCTCTTCCATAAGCTCAAACCAGCCGATACCCATCAGTTTCACGACGTTGACATATTGCTTGTCACTATCCGGAATGGCGTCTTCCGCGGATACCGCCCAAACGGCTGGAGTCAAGGCGGCCACAACGGCAAGGGCAATCAAGCGGGTATATTTCAAAACAGCCTCCGATGAAGACGTTTTATTCGATGGTTTGAAAACGGTAATTCCAATGCCCTAAAGAATAGGCCCGCTTGCGCGGGCCTTATTTCCGGAATGCCGGAAAGGACAAATCTACTTAGCCGCCAGGTCGTCCAGGGCCTTGGCGGGGATGATCTGGGCGTTGAGGGCGGCGTCCTTGGCGCTGCGGCCAAAGGCGACGGCCATCAGGTTGGAGTAGTAGACCACCGGCATCTTGAACTGGGTGCCATAGGTGGCGTTGATCTCGTCCTGATAGACCTCGACGTTCATCTGGCACACCGGGCAGGGGGTGACGATGAGGTCGGCGCCGTGGTCGTAGGCGGCCTCGATGATGCCCTTGACCATCTCCTGGGACTTGGCGGGCTCGGAGAAGGCGAGGGCGCCGCCGCAGCATTGCACCTTCTTCTCGTAACCAGTGAGGGCGTCGCCACCCAGGGCCTCCACCAGCTTGTCCAGGTAGCGGGGGTTCTCGTAGGACTCGCCGGCGATGCCGAAGGGCCGGTTGGTCTGGCAGCCGACATAGCCGGCGATCTTGATGCCGGACAGGGGCTTCTTGACCTTGGCGGCGATGGTGTCGTAGCCGATGTCCTCGACCAGGACCTCCGCCATGTGCTTGATGGGCGTGGCGTTCTTGAGCTTGAGCCCGGCCTCCGCCAGGGCGGTGTTGCACTCCGCCAGCAGGGACTGATCCTCATGGAGGCGCTCGGCGGCCTCGCGGGTGGACAACCAGCAGGCGGCGCAGGTGGCGACGATATCCTGGCCAGCGTTGTGCTGCTCGGACAGGGCGATGTTGCGCGCCGACAGGGTCAGGCGTGGCAGCTCGCCGCCGCCGGCATAGCCGATGGAGGCGGCGCAGCAGTTCCAGTCCGGGATCTCGTTGAGCTGGATGTCCAACTCCTCGCACATGGTCTGCACCGAGACCAGGTAGTTGGAGGAGGAGGCGCCCTTCTGGGAGGAGCAGCCGGGATAGAAGGAATATTGTTTCTTGGCCATGGGTCTCTCCTCCTCAGGCGCCCTGACGGGCGCCATGCTGGGCGATACGGGCGTCTTCCAGCTCCTGGGCCTTCTGGATGACTTTCTGGAAGCCGCTCAGGTCCTTGACGGCATGGCCGCCGAGGATCTCCATGGGATTCATGCGGCCGGTCTTCATCATGTTCATGCCCAGCTTCTGCTTCTTGAGGGCGGTCTTGACGCCTTCGCCGAAGCCGTTCATGAAATAGAGGGCCAGGCCCAGCTTGAGCTCGTTGACGCGCCCCTTCTTCATCAGGTTGTCCCAGAACAACTGGGCGAACTTGGCGGTCGGCTGGTTCTGCGGCACCAGGCCCAGGCGTTTGGCGTAGGTGGCCAGGCCGTGCATGATGTGGGTGATGGGCAGTTCCCGCGGGCAGCGCACGATGCAGTTGTAGCAGGAGGTGCACATCCACATGGAGTCGGAGGACAGGACCTCCTCGCGCTTGCCGGCGCGGATCATCATGAAGATTTCCTGCGGGGGGTGGGCCCAGAACTTGCCGAGGGGGCAGGAGCCGGAGCACACGCCGCACTGCATGCACATCTTGACCCACTCGCCCTCCTCGACGTTCGCCTCCACCTCCTTGAGGAAGTTGGTGCGATAGCGTTCGACCATCGCCGTGTTCAGATCGCTCATTGTCGGTATTCCTCTCTCCTGGGGCGCGCCGGGGCGCGCCCCAGCTCGTCAGAACTTGAAGGGGCTCATGCCGATCTTTTCGACCGTCGCGGCCATGTCGTTGATGATTTGCGGGGCCCGCTGGACGTCGGTGATGGCGACCTCGTAGACCTGGATGCGCTCTTGCTCCAGGTTGAGCTGCTGGAGGGTGTCTCCCACCTTGCTCAGGCGCTCGGCGGCCATCTTGGAGCCGCGCACGAAGTGGCACTGGTAGTCGTCGTCACGGCGGCAGCCCATGAGGACGATGCCGTCATAGCCCGAGTTGAGGGCGTCGGTGATCCAGGACAGGCTAACCGAGCCCAGGCAACGCACCGGAATGACACGGGCGAAGGGCGAGATCTGACCGCCGGACTGGGCGGCCATGTCCAGGGCCGGGTAGGCGTCGTTCTCGCAGGCCAGGGCCAGGATGCGCGGCTTCTCGGAGAACTCGTCCGGCATGTCCACGGCCTTGATCTGCTGGCCGATGCTGTCGATGGAGTAGTTCTCGAAGGAGATGACACGGACCGGGCAGGCGCCCATGCAGGTGCCACAGCGCCGGCAGCGGGACTCGTTGAACTGCGGATACTTCTGCTCGTCCTCGTTGATGGCGCCGAAGGGGCATTCCACGGTGCAGCGCTTGCACTGGGTGCAGCCTTCCTTGCGGAAGGTGGGATAGGAGAGGTCGCCGACGCGCGGGTGGGCGGCGGCGCCGCGGGCGGCGTTCTCGGCGGCCTGGATGGCCTTGAGGGTGGCGCCGGCGGCATCGTCGATGGCCTGCTTCATGTCCATGGGCCGGCGCACGGGACCGGCGGCGTAGATGCCGGTGCGGCGCGTCTCATAGGGGAAGCAGATGAAGTGGGAGTCGACGAAGCCGTGCTTCAGGTGCGGCAGGTCGGTGCCCTGGCGATAGTCGAGATTGAGGATGGAGGGCGGGGCCACTTCCAGGGCCTTGCGCGCGGCGGCCTTCTCCTCCTCGGTGGGGGCCTCGTCCACGGCGAGCTGGGCGTAGGGGTCCGGACCCGAGTTGGGCACCTGGCCGGTGGCGAGCACCACCAGGTCGCAGTCCATGGCGGTGTCCTCGTCCAGGATCAGGTCCTTGAACTTGACCGTCAACTGGCCACCGTTGATGTCCACGGCGCTGGCCTTGCCCTTGGAGAAGGTGACCTGGGCCTGCTGACCGGCGCGGTAGAAATCCTCGCCGGCGGCCCCGGGGGTGCGCAGGTCATCGAACAGCACGGTGGCGTCGCAGCCCGGGTTCTGGGCCTTGAAGTACATGGCCTGCTTGATGGACTCGGTGCAGCAGAAGCCGGAGCAGTAGGGCAGGTGCCCCTCCTGGTCCGAGCGTTGGCCGGCGCACTGGATGAAGGCCACCGCCTTGACCTCCTTGCCGTCGGAGGGGCGCTTGAGGGGCCCGCCGTTGGCGGCCTTGGCCAGGCGCTCCAGCTCGAAGTTGGTGACCACGTCCGGCGACTTGCCGTAGGCGAATTCCGGCAACTGGCTGGCGTCGTAGGGCTTGTAGTCCGTGGCCTGGACGATGGCGCCGAAGTTCTCGGTGGCCGTGCTGCCGGACTCGACGCTGATGTCGGCGGAGAAGCGCCCCGGGGCGCCACTGGTCTTGGTGACTTTGGCGTTGAGATGGACCTTGATTTTTGGATTGCCCTGGACGGCGGCGATCATCTCCGCCACGCCCGGGTCTTCCGGCTGGGGCAGGGGCGCGGTGCGGGCGTTGGACACCCCGACCGGGGCGGCGCGGAAGGGGACGCGCTTGTAGAGGTCCTTGTAGACCCCGCCCAGTTCGCCCTCGTCGCACACCAGGTGGACGCCATAGCCGGCCTTGGCCGCCTCCAGGGCGGAGGTCATGGCGGTGACGCCATTGCCCACCACCAGCAGGGTGCGGTTGAGGCTCTGCTCGCCGGACCCCGTGGGCTGGGTCATGAAGCGGACCTCGGCGCAGGCCATGCGCACATAGTCGTCCGCCATCTCCTGGGTGGTCTCCTGGTGCTCGTCGCCCTCGGGACGCAGCCAGATGACGCCCTCGCGCAGGTTGGCGCGGGACATGGCGACCTCGGGGAAGCTGAAGGCCTCGACCTTGGCGCGCCGCGAGCAGGCGGCGATCATGATGTGGGTGGCGCTGCCGGCGGCGATGTCGTCGCGGATCAGTTGCACGCCCTCGGCGGAGCACAGCATGGGGTGCTGCTTGCAGGCGGCCATCTTGCCTTCGCGGGTGGCGATCTGGGTGAGCTGCTTGGCGTCCAGGCGGTCGCCGATGCCACAGCCGGTGCACAGGTAGCCGGCGAATTTCTTGTCTGCTGCCATGGAATTAACCCTCCACTCCGGCGGCGCCGTGTACGGCCTGGATGGCGCGCAGCGCCGCGCCGGTGGCGTGCTGGACCGCCCGGTTCACGTCCAGGGCGTCCGAGGCGCAGCCGGCGGCGAAGACGCCACCGTTGGCCTCGTCGGCCTCGATGAAGCCCTCGCGGTTCAAGACGATGTCGACCGGGAAGCTGGCCCGGTCTACCGAGGGCGCCATGCCCACGGCCAGGACCACCAGGTCGAAGGTGTCGGCGTAACGGTTGTAGCCCTCGGTGTCCACGCCATGGACCACCGGGTTGCCCTCCTTGTCGGCGACGATGGAGGCGGGTTTGGACTTGATGAACTTGACCTGCTCGATACCGCGCACCTTGGCGTAGAAGTCCTCGAAGCGGTCGATGGCGCGCAGGTCGATGTAATAGACGCTCACGTCCGCGTCCGTGCCCCAGGCGTCCGCCACGTAGGTGCATTGCTTAAGGCTGGCCATGCAGCAGATGCGCGAGCAATGCAGCAGGTGGTTGCGGTCGCGGGAGCCGGCGCACTGGATGAAGGCGACCCTTTTCGCCTCCTTGCCGTCAGAGGGCCGTACCAGCTTGCCGCCGGTGGGACCCTGGGGATCGGCCAGGCGCTCGAACTCCACCGAGGTGATGACATTGGGGAAGCGGTCATAGCCGTAGGGCTGAATCTTGGCGGCATCGTAAGGCTGCCAGCCGGTGGCCCAGATGACGGCGCCGCAGGGGAAGTCGACGCTCTCCTCCCGCATGTCCAGGTCGATGGCGTCATACTTGCAGGCGGCCTTGGCCTGCTCGGCCTCGGGGGTGCCGATCAGGCGCGGGTCGAGGACGTACTGGGCGGGGTGGGCCATGCGGTAGGGCAGGTAGGCGCCCTTGCGCTTGCCCAGGCCGTAGTTGTACTCGTCGTCGAACTCGCTGCTGACGGCCTTCTCGCACTCGCCGCAGGCGGTGCAGTTGCCGTTGACGTAGCGCGGGGAAATCCTGACGGTGGCGGTGTAGTTACCCTTCTCGCCCTTGAGCCCCGTGACCTCGGCCATGGTGAGGACGCGCAGGTTGGGGTTCGTCTTGGCGCGGCGCTGGTTGATCTCCAGGCCACAAGTGGGGAAGCAGAGCTTGGGGAAATACTTGTAGAGCTGGGAGACGCGGCCACCCAGATAAGGACGCTTTTCAACGAGGACGACCTGTTTGCCAGTCTCGGCGGCCTCGAGGGCGGCGGTCATGCCGCTGATGCCACCACCGACCACCAGAATGGTCTCGTTGGTTGCGACGACTTCCGTCATGGACTTTCCTCCGTCTAGCGGAATAGGTTTGGCGAACAACCGGACGGTGGCGAGCGAGTGGCCTCCGCCGTTGCCGTTTTAGCGGACCCCTTGAAAACCGCCCTCCTGGTGATCACTTCAAGGCGCATGGCCAGACCCGGATCTGGTCATGTCTGAAACCAACCTGTCAGAGGTTGCTCTGGCGCCTTATTCCCGCGGTGCCTTTCATGGATAAAATCCCGCGTCAGGGCGGAATTTTCGCGGGGGCAGGATACCCCTTACCCCCATCAGTCGCTACTATCCTTCCGGGATAATTCCCAGTAAGCCAGCCGACTACTCAGTGTTCACAAGGGCATGGGGAGGGCGTATCGGGGTCGGACCGCCTGGCGACGGATGCCGGGGTCAGAAAAGCGCGTCACCGGGAGTGACTGTCCCCGAGACGGATGTGACCGTGTCGGCTGACCCGGGGCCTTTGGGTTTGCCGCCCCGGCCGCCGGGAGGATGAGGGTGACCCGGTCAAGCAAGCGGTAAGCGCGCTTGACCGGGTGAGGAGGTGAAAAGGGGCGGGGTTCAACCCCGGTAAGGGATTGCAGCCCGGGGCGACGGTGAAGCCCCGGCCGTGGTCCTATCCCTTGCGCAGGCGGACGTAGATTTCGTCCTTGAGCTCCGCGCGGCGGAATTTCATGGACTCGATGCTTTCATCCGCGATGGGGGAACCGCGCTCTTCGAGTTCGCGGATTTCATCATCGAGGGTGTCGTGTCGCTTGACCAGGTCGGCGAAGGTGGCGTCGGTCGCGCACAGGGCCTCGAGCTTCTGGTGATATTCCGGAAATTCGTGATCGATGTCGTGGTGCTCGGAAAGCATTTCGCCTCTCACTCAGGTTCAGGGGTGGCAACGGACCCGATGCGCGAGGCCGGTGCCAGCGGGAGATGAGTCACGCTCGCCGGGCAGGCCGGCGAGCATCCAGCGGAGTCGGGGAACGGGTGTCAGCCCTTCTTGCGCTCCTGCACCTCCTTGATCACGGCCTCGGCCACCTGTTTGGGGCAGGGGGCGTAATGGGAGAATTCCATGGAAAATTGCCCGCGGCCGGAGGTCATGGTGCGCAGGTCGCCGATGTAACCGAACATCTCGCTCAGGGGGCAGTCGGCCTTGACGCGCACCCCGTTGGGCCCCGATTCCTGCGCCTTGATCATACCCCGACGGCGGTTGAGATCGCCAATGACGTCACCGACGTGGTCCTCCGGGGTGAAGACGTCGACCTTCATGATCGGTTCCATCAACTGCGGCGCGGCCTTGGGCACCGATTGGCGATAGCCACCCTTGGCGGCGATCTCGTAGGCGATGGCCGAGGAGTCCACCGGGTGGTAGCTGCCGTCGATGAGGCTGACCTTGACGTCCAGGAGGGGGAAGCCGGCCAGGACGCCCTCCTTCATGCTGTCCTTGAAGCCCTTGTCCACCGCGGGCCAGAACTCGCGGGGCACGGTACCGCCGGTGACCAGGGACTCGAACTGATAACCCGCGCCAGGCTCGCCGGGCTCGATGGCATAGTCGATGCGGGCGAACTGGCCCGAGCCGCCGGTCTGCTTCTTGTGGGTGTAGCTGTCCTCGACCCGCTTGGTCAGGGTCTCGCGGTAGGCCACCTGGGGCTTGCCGACCTCGACCTCGATGCCATGGGTCCGCTTGAGGATGTCGACCTTGATGTCCAGGTGCAGCTCGCCCATGCCCTTGATGATGGTCTCACCGCTCTCCGGATCGGTCTCGACGCGGAAGGAGGGGTCCTCCTGGATCATCTTGTTGAGGGCCACGCCCAGCTTGTCGGCGCCATTCTTGTCGCGGGGGGCGATAGCGATGGAGATGACCGGGTCGGGAAAGACCATGGGCTCCAGGGTCGCTGGATGCTTGGGATCGCAGAGGGTGTGACCGGTCTGGGTGTTCTTCATGCCCAGCAGGGCGACGATATCGCCGGCCTGGGCCGAGTCCAGTTCCTCGCGGGAGTCGGCGTGCATCTCGACGATACGGCCGATGCGTTCCGTCTTGCCAGTGAAGGTATTGAGTACCGAGTCACCCTTCTTGATCTTGCCGGAATAGATGCGGGTGAAGGTCAGGGCGCCGAAGCGGTCGTCCATGATCTTGAAGGCCAGGGCGCGCAGGGGCCGCTCGGGATCGACGATGGCGTATTCGCCGGTCTCGTTGCCCTCCAGATCGACCTCGGGCTGGGGCTTGACCTCCATGGGATTGGGCAGATAATCCACCACGGCGTCGAGCACCAGTTGCATGCCCTTGTTCTTGAACGAGGAGCCGCAGTAGGTGGGGAAGAAGTCGAGGTTGATGGTGCCCTTGCGGATGCAGGTCTTCACTGTCTCGAGATCAGGTTCCTCGCCCTCCAGGTATTTCTCCAAGGCCACGTCGTCTTGCTCCACGGCCATCTCGATCAGCTTTTCCCGCCACTCCTCGACCTGGTCGGCCATGTCCGCCGGCACGTCCTGGATGCTGTAGTTCTCCGGCGCGCCGGAATCGTCCCAGACCCAGGCCTTGCGGGTCAGCAGATCGACGACGCCGACGAAGCTGCTCTCCAGGCCGATGGGCAGGACCATGACCAGGGGGCGGGCGCCCAGCACGTTCTGCACCTGGTCGACGACGCGGTAGAAGTTGGCGCCGATGCGGTCGAGTTTGTTGACGTAGATGATGCGGGAGACCTTGGAGTCGTTGGCGTAGCGCCAGTTGGTCTCTGACTGGGGCTCGACGCCGCCGGAGCCGCAGAAGACGCCGATGCCGCCGTCCAGGACCTTGAGGGAGCGATAGACCTCGATGGTGAAGTCCACGTGGCCGGGGGTGTCGATGACGTTCAGCCGGCAACCCTTCCACTGGCAGGAGGTGGCGGCGGATTGGATGGTGATGCCGCGCTCGGCCTCCTGCTCCATGAAGTCCATGGTGGACTCGCCATCATGCACCTCACCCAGGCGGTGAATCTTGCCGGTGAGCTTGAGAATGCGCTCGGTAGTCGTCGTCTTTCCCGCGTCCACGTGGGCGAAGATACCGATGTTTCGGTAGTTTGAGAGGTCAGTCATTGTTGCTTCCAGGGGTTACCAAACCGGGCCTGGTGGGGTTTGGAACGAAACCGCGCCAAGGATCGGGGGGACGGGAGGAGACGGGGGTTGCGAGGCCCGACTCTAAGAAACCCTCAATTATAGGCATGCTTAGCAACTTCAGACAAGAATTGCCGGCCAAAATGGAGTCGACGCAACTAATTGTTCGGTTTCCCCGGCTCGGGTGGTGTCTGGGGGGGACGCCATGAACAAGGTCCGGTAGGCTTGACCGCCTCCTTGCGGCCGACACCCCCGCCCAATGGGAGGGAGTATGCTTTACGCTCCGCTTCGCTCTCAGGATTGATCCAGGACATGCTACCCGGTATCACCGCACTCCTCGCCCGCCCGGATCTGCTCGCCCGCCTGCGCGGCCAACGCCTGGCCCTGCTCGGGCATCCAGCCTCCCTGACCGCGGCGGGCGAGCATAGCCTCGATGCCCTGCGGGCGACCCCAGGCCTCGAACTGGTCGCCGCCTTCGGTCCCCAGCATGGGATGCGGGGTGACAAGCAGGACAACATGATCGAGAGTCCGGACTATCGCGATCCGCTCCATGGCATTCCCGTCTTCAGCCTCTATGGCGAGGTCCGCCGGCCGACAGCCGCGATGCTGGCGACCTTCGACCTCCTGCTGGTGGACCTCCAGGATATCGGTACCCGCATCTATACCTACGTGACCACCCTGGCCTATCTACTCGAGGCCTGCGCCCGGCTCGGCAAGCCGGTTTGGGTGCTGGATCGGCCCAACCCCGCCGGTCGTCCCGTGGAAGGGACGCTCCTGGAACCCGGCTGGGAGAGCTTCGTCGGGGTTGCCCCCCTGATCATGCGCCATGGCCTGACCTTCGGCGAACTGGCCCAGTGGCTGGCGGCCTGGCTACGCCGGGACCAGGGGCTGACCGTCGAACTGGAGGTCATCCCCATGAGCGGCTACCGCATCCACGCCGCTCCCGGTCATGGCTGGCCATTGCATGAGCTGCCCTGGGTCAATCCCAGCCCCAATGCCTCCAGCCTCAACATGGCCCGCTGCTTCCCCGGAACCGTGCTCCTCGAAGGCACCACACTGTCCGAGGGCCGGGGGACGACGCTGGCCCTGGAGATCCTGGGGGCGCCGGATATCGACGGTCGGCGCCTGCTCAGCCGCATGCGCGACTGGCGCCCGGACTGGCTGGCGGGGGCCCTGTTGCGGCCCTGTCACTTCGAGCCGACCTTTCACAAGCACGCCGGCCAACTCTGCTCGGGCATCCAGATCCATACCGACCTGGCCAGCTACGACCATGCACGTTTCCGCCCCTACCGGTTGGTGGCCATCTTCCTCAAGACCCTGCGCCGGGAATATCCGGATTATCCGCTGTGGCGGGTCTTCCCCTACGAATACGAGACGGAGCGCCTGGCCATCGACCTCCTGGCCGGCGGCACCCTGCTGCGCGACTGGGTTGACGACCCTCAGGCCACCCCGGAGGATCTGGAGACGCGCCTGGCCGCGGACGAGGCCGTCTGGAGCGAGGAGCGCAAGCCCTATCTGTTTTATGATTGACCACTAGGTACCCCGCTCCGAGCGGGTTCCTCAAAAAAATCCACTCTTGAGGAGGTTATCGCCATGATCGAGCCCATGATCGCCGCCACCGTCCCCGCCGCCGTCGAACTCAAGGCCGGCCAGACCATTTATTGGTGCAGTTGCGGCCTGTCGGCCAACCAGCCCTATTGCGACGGCTCGCATACCGGGGACTTCAATCCCCTGCCCTTCACCCCCGAAACCGACGGCACCTATTACCTCTGCCAGTGCAAGCAGACCGCCACCCCGCCCCTGTGCGATGGCGCCCATAACCGCTTTGCCGAGGGCGGCCAGGGCTAAGGTTATTCCGGTCACAACCTACAGACATCGCACAATTGTCTAGCCCCCACCTGATCCCATTCAGGCCCCGCCCCGCCGTGTCCTCATCCGAACGAAAAGGCATGGCCTTTAGGGATAAATGCCTAGATCGGTGGTCGCTACCAGGGTGGCCCCGGAACCCGCCATGCGCCGCAGGGCCTGGCCCTCGTCGTCCGGATCGAGATTGACGGCGCGACAGGCATCGGTCAGGACGATGACCCCATAGCCTGCCCGCCGCAGGTCAAGAGTGGTGTTTTGCACGCAATAGTCCGTTGCCAGGCCGGCGACGAAGAGCCGACGCAGATCCTGACGGCGCAGGGTGGCGCTCAGGGGGTGCCCCGCCCCGTCCTCGGCCAGGAAGGCGGAATACTGCTCCTCCGCCTGATGCTGGCCCTTGGAAAAGATCAGGGGCCTGGGTGCCAGGTGCAGCCGGGCATCAAACGCCGCCCCGGAGCTGTGCTGGACGCAATGGGGTGGCCAGGGACCGCCCTGGGCCTGAAAGGAGCAGTGTTCCACCGGGTGCCAGTCGCGGGAGTAGAGGACGGCTAGATGCTGGCGGAGGAAGGCGGTGATGACCCGGTTCAAGGGGGTGATGATGCGATCTCCATCCGGGATGCCGAGGGCGCCGCCGGGCATGAAGTCGTGTTGCACGTCGACCACCAGCAGGGCATCGCCGGTTTTCAGGGTCACGGAGGGCATGAGGAGGGCTGGATTCATGGCTGGCCACCTTGCATTACCTGGCTCTAAAGTATCGGTGAAAACCAACGGTCCTCGCCAACTTTCTCCGCCAACTTGCCATGTCGACCCATCCTGGCTCCCCTCAGCGTCACAGTCCAGGGCCCGCTTCCGGTGCCAACCCGGACCCTGGTCCCGGTCCCGGTTCAGGACCGGGTACCTGCTCACCCGCGGCGACAGTCACCAGTGACCCGGGTCCAGGCGCGAAGGCCGGCTCCGGGCCCGCCTTGCGCCTGATCCTGGGTGATCAGCTCAACCCTCGGCATTCCTGGTTCGACGCCACCAGCCCGGCCGTGGTCCATGTCCTGATGGAGATCCGTCAGGAAACGGACTATGTGCTGCATCATGCCCAGAAGGTGCTGGCCATCTTCGCCGCCATGCGCGAGTTTGCCCGCCAGCTCAAGGCCGCCGGCCACCGGGTGCGCTACATCGCTATCGACGACCCCGCCAACCGCCAGTCCCTGACCGCCAACCTGGAGGCCCTGATTAGCCACTACGGGGCCCGCGCCCTGGAGTACCAGGCCCCGGATGAGTGGCGGCTCGACGCCCAACTGGCCGCCTGGGCGGCCCGCCAGACCATCCCCTGCCGGATGGTGGACAGCGAGCACTTCTACACCGGACGCAACGCGGCCGCCGAGATCTTCGCGGGTCGCCGGCAATGGCTGCTCGAACACTTCTACCGCACCCTGCGCCGGCGTCACCAGGTCTTGCTGGAGGCCTCCGGTGAGCCCGTGGGCGGCCAGTGGAATTACGACAGCGAGAACCGCAAACCCTGGCCCGGCAGCCCCCCCGAGCCCGTCGATCGGCGTCCCCTTCACGACCATTCCGCTCTGTGGCGCGCCATCCAGGCCGCGGGCGTCACGACCCTGGGCGACCCCCAGGCCGCGGCCTTGCGTTGGCCCCTCCATCGCGCCGAGGCCCTGGCGCAGCTCGAGGCCTTCATCACCGAGGCCCTGCCCCATTTCGGCGACTTCCAGGACGCCCTGTCCTCCCGCGGCTGGCGCCTCTTCCATTCCCTGCTGTCCTTCGCCCTCAACACCAAGATGCTGCATCCCCGGGAAGTGGTCCAGGCCGCCGAGGCCGCTTGGCGGGAGGGCCAGGCGCCCCTGGCGGCGGTGGAGGGCTTCATCCGCCAGATCCTCGGCTGGCGGGAGTATGTGCGCGGGGTCTACTGGGCGAACATGCCGGGCTACATCGAGGTCAACTACTTCGATCACCATCGCCCCCTGCCCGGCTGGTTCTGGACCGGCCAGACGCGCATGGCCTGCCTGGCCAGCGCCATCGGCCAGTCCCTGGCGCAGGCCTATGCCCATCACATCCAGCGCCTGATGGTGATCGGGAACTTCGCCCTGCTCGCCGGCCTGGACCCGGCGCAACTGCACCGCTGGTACCTAGGCATCTACATTGACGCCTTCGAGTGGGTGGAGGCGCCCAACACCCTGGGCATGAGCCAGTTCGCCGACGGCGGCCGCATGGCCACCAAGCCCTACGTCAGCAGCGCCGCCTACCTGGACCGGATGGGCGATCATTGTCGGGGCTGCCCTTACGACAAGAAGGCCAAGGAGGGCGAGCGGGCCTGCCCCTTCAACCTCCTTTACTGGGACTTCTTCGCCCGTCACAAGGATCGGTTGGGGCGCAATCCCCGCCTGGGACTGGTGTATCGCAACCTGGAGCGGATGGACCCGGTGAGCCTGGCGCGGTGGCGGGCCCAGGCCGCAAGGATGCTCGACAGGATAGAGGCATTGTGATGCCCAGCGATCCGGGTGAGCCGATCTCCAGCCATCAAACATCCTGCAATTTAGGCTTGGGTCGGGTTACGTCTGGGGGGACCGTAAAGCCATCCCTGGTGGCTTGACGGTCCCCCCAGACGTAACCCCGTCACCCGTCACCCGTCGCGCACTCCCCAACCCCAACCGAAAAGGCCCAGTTCGGCGATATGATGACCATCCGCCGGGTCGTACCCCGGAGACACCGCACGGGAACCGCTCCAGAGCCATGCTGACCTTCATCGAAATCAGCGCCATCATCGTCTTTGCCGTCTCCGGTCTGATCGTGGCCGTGCATAAGGGCATGGATATCGTCGGCGTCTTCACCGTGGCCTTCGTCGCCGCCTTTGGCGGCGGCACCCTGCGCGATGTCCTGCTGGACCGTCGCCCCCTCTTCTGGGTGGAGCATCAGGAATACGTCTGGCTGGTGATGGCCCTGACCCTGGTGGTCCCGCCCTTCACCAAATTCCTCGGCCATCGCTGGGCGGAGCGGGTCATGCAGACCACCGACGCCCTGGGGCTGGGACTGTTTGCCGCCTCCGGCGCCGCCCTGGGACTGGCGGCGGGTCTGCCACTCCTCCCGGTGGTCCTGATCGGGGTCATCACTGGCGTCTTCGGCGGGGTATTGCGCGACGTGCTGTGCAACGAGATCCCGGTGGTCTTTCACGACCATCGCCCCTATGCCCTCTGCGCCTTCGCCGGCTGCTGGGTGTTCGTGGGCCTGGAAAGCCTGGGGCTGGTCTCCTGGCTGCCCCTGCTGGCTGGCACGGCCACCACCGCGGGACTGCGTCTCCTGGTGCTGGCGGCCGATTGGCGCATCCCGCCCTGGCCGCCGGCATCACGCCAATAAGTATCTTTTTTATCAGTCTCTTAAGTCCCCTCCGCCAGGCGTAAGGGCACCCGGTCACCCTGCGCCAAAGCTGGCAAATGGCCCTTGCAGTCCGGCCAGGAAAATGGCTTTGTTTCGCAAAACGATGCTATTTGGTCGGCCCGGCCAAATGGGTTCGTTTCGCAAAACGACCCTTTCAGCACGGGCGGCCAATTGGGTTCGTTTCGCAAAACCATTCTTTTCTCGCGGGCTATGCCGCGGCGGCCACTAGCGTCAGCGGCACGGTCGGCACCTTCGGCGCCCTGGATATTCCCCCCGTGACCCAGTTCATGGCGGGCTTCACGGGCGGGGTCGACTACTACAACGACCAAACCGGCGCCGCGGTGGCCGTCCTGGGTTGGGACCGTGAGAGTGGCGCGGGGCACTTTACCGGCAACTTCACCGTCGAGGCGGAAGGCTATGCCTTCGCTCAGGACCTGGTGGCGGCCGGGGCCGATGTGCTCCTCCCGGTCGCGGGCCGCCAGGGCCATGGCGCCGCGGCCTATTGCCAGGAAAGCCAGCGGTGCCGGGTGATCCGGGTGGACACCGACTGGACGCCCGTTGCCGACACTCAGCCCTGCTTGACCGCCCTTTCCCAGGTCAGCTTTTGGTTACCCAGCTGAATGATCAGCCGGTCCTGGTCAAACTGGAAGGGGCGCCGCTGATCCGTGTCGGTCCAACTGGGGATCAATCCCGCTATCACGTGATGGATCAGGATATTGCCCTCCACCCGGTAGGTGCCGCAATAGGCGAGATAGGTACTGTAGGCCCGCGCCCGATCCGGTTCCGAAAGGCTCTGGGCGGCGGCCGGTTCGAGCGGGACATGCGGATCGCTCTGCTGGCGATCCGGATCCATGAGTTGGGCGGACATGTAGCCATCGGCGGTATAGAGCAGATAGCCAACGGCGTCCTGGCCATAGGGATACTGAAGCGTGCCATCGGGCAGCGTGGCTTCCCAGGCAATTAGCTTCCAGGCGCCAACAAAAGGAGTTGCGTCGGTCATGGGGTGGTCCTCCAGGAGAAAAATGGCCTGTTACCCGACTTGGGACCGTCTTTGAGGCCCAGGTCTCGGGCTTCAGGAAACCGCCGGCGACACAGAATTTCAACGGCATGGAGCCGAAGGTGCCACTATACCGGCCCTTGGGCGTGGCGGAGCCGGGGATGCCGTCCCGGTGAACCCGACGCCAGGCCCCCCGAGCAACTCACCCGCTTCTGGAGAATCCCATGCTCTTCGAACCCGTTCGTATCCGCTCGCTGCCATTGCGCAACCGCATCGTCATGGCCCCCATGACCCGCAGCCGCGCCGTCGCCGCCAATACCCCCAACGCCCTGATGGCGGAGTATTACGCCCAGCGCGCCGCGGCGGGTCTGATCATCAGCGAGGCCACCTCCCCCTCGCCCAACGGGCTTGGCTATCCGCGCATCCCGGGGCTCTACACGGATGAGCAGGTCCGCGGCTGGCGGCTGACCACCGACGCAGTCCATGCCCAGGGCGGAAAAATCATCCTGCAACTGATGCATACCGGGCGCGTCGCCCAGGTGGCGAATCTGCCGGCAGGCGCGGAAGTGCTGGGGCCCGTCGCCGGGGTCTGTCCCGGGGAGATGTACACCGATGCCCTGGGCCTGCAACCCTTCAGCCCCGCCCGGGCGATGACCGAGGACGATATTGCGCAGGCCGTCGCGGAGTTCGCCCACGCGGCGCGTCTGGCCATCGAGGCCGGCTTCGACGGCGTGGAACTCCATGCGGCGAATGGGTACCTGATCGAGCAGTTCCTCAATCCCCTCGTGAACCAGCGGACCGACGGCTACGGGGGCGACATTCCGGGGCGCAACCGCTTCGCGCTGGAGGTGACGCAAGCGGTCTGCGCGGCGATTGGCGCGGACCAGGTCGGCATCCGCCTGTCCCCCTACGGGGTGTTCAACGGCACCGGGGCCTTCGCGGATGTCGATGCCCAGTATCTCGCCCTGTGCGAGGCCTTGTCGGCCCTCGGACTGCTCTATCTGCATGTCCTCGATCACGCGGCGATGGGCGCGCCCCCGGTGCCGGAGGCATTAAAAGTGCGACTGCGTGAACGCTTCGACGGGCCCTTCATCCTGGCGGGCGGTTTCGATTGGGCGACCGCGGAGGCGGCGCTGGCCGAGGGGCGGGCCGACCTCATCGCCTTCGGCCGACCATTCCTCGCCAATCCCGACCTGGTCGAACGAATGCGGGTCGGGGCCGCCTTGAACCAGCCCGACATGGCGACCTTCTACACCCCGGACGCCAAGGGTTACACCGACTATCCAACCCTGGGTTCTTGAACCGGCAGCGAGAGGCGCCGGCGGTAACCGTGGGCCCGTCTCCTGGACCAGCCGAGGATGACTAGGATGCCGAGGAAGACAAGTACAAGTCCAAGCACAGCCAGAGCCCCAAGAGGTCTGGGAAGACCTCGTTGGGCATGAAAACAAGCCAGCCGACATGGAAATCTCCGGTCATGATTGCACCATCACCCGCTCGTAGATCTCCCGCAACACCAACCGGCACGCCATCGATTCCAGATGGATGCTGTCATCGGGATCCTGATACTCGGTCAGCAGCCAGCGATGGTCAGCCTGGCGGGCGTAATGCGCCACACGGCATACGTCTTGCGCGACCAGCAGATAGTCCTGCAACGACGGCAAGGTGCGGTAATGCAGGAACTTGGTGCCGCGATCGTAGCGTTCGGTCGAGTCGGACAGCACCTCGATAATGAGCACCGGATTGAGCAAGGTATCCACCGCGGCGTCCTCGAACGCCGGGCTTTCACAGGCAGCCACGATGTCGGGATAGGTGTACATGCCGGTCTCGCTGACCTTGACACGCATGTCGTTGACGTAGACCTCGCATGGCTGTCCGCGCAACTGCGCATGGAGCGACGAGAAGACATTGCCACACAGCAAATTATGCTTCCGGCTCGCCCCGGTCATGGCGAAAATCTCGCCATCAAAATACTCATGACGGGTGTCTTGCTGCCGTTCCCAGTCGAGATATTCCTGGGCGGTGAACATTGGCTTTACTTGCAAGCTCATGCGGCGTTTCTTCGTGGTTGGAGCGGGGCGTTTCTCGGCACTGCGCTCAGGTACAGGCGGTTGCGCCAGGGTCAGACGGTCTTGTTCGTAGAGCATGAACGCCAGTTCCTGTTTCATCGCGGTGGCGGTCAGATGCGTGGCATGCAGCGTGGCGTCCGGAATAACGACGGCCATGGGGACTCCTTCAGTACTGAAAATGCCTCCAAGTTGCGCACAGGGTAGGCCAAAAGGCGCGCGGGATGTCAAGTGGTGGTAAGCAAGGTTATTGGTATCGACATAACACATTGTTATGAATGAATAACATTCTAGGTGGCCAGTCTGTGGCCACAACCGCGCCGGCCCTTGTCTGGCGCGGCCTCGCCGCGATTCCCCCCGCCTTATCGACAACCTTATCCACAGACGCTGGGGATAAATTGGCGATCAAGGGCATAGGTGGCGCCAACCCGCGTGGCTTGAACGCGAGGGGACGGGTAGATCCGGCACGGACCAGGCCGTAGTGGCCACCGGGCCCCGCCTGGTCCCGATCGGCCCCCTTCCCAACTCTCGCGGCTCGGTGGATGAGGTTGTCACCGGACACCACCTGGCCGATGGACCCTCACGACCCACCAAAAAAGCGCTTGACGCCTCCCTCAGGGTCGGGCCTATGATTTGCCCCAGCGCCGATTTGAGCCTCAGCTTGCGGGCGCTTAACAAATGCAGCTAAAGCGGACCTCGAAACCCGCTTTGGCCCCCAGCCCAGCGGGTTTTTTGTTGGGCGTCGCCACGTTAACGACAACTTGCCGGGCGACTGAGAAATGCGGCTAAAGCGTCACCGCCTCTTTGCCCCCGCGAGGCCGGTTACGCCGGACCAGCCGGGGGCAGGAGCATCGCCATGGTCATCACCGATCCCATCGCCCTCCCCCCAGGTCCCCGCACGGCGGAAGCCAGCGGCCGTTTCGTCATCCGCCTCCCGACCCCGACCTCGCCCGCGCGACCACCTCACACCCCGTAGCAGCCCCCGCCCCTTCCGGAGATCCCGCTGCGCCCCCGCTGGCTGGGGTGGCGTTAGCCTTACCATCAGGGCAAGCCTCTCATTTTCAGAGAGGGTGGCGGGCCCGCCATGAGGGTCAGCACCTCCTCTGATCAACCGGTCTGGCCCAAGCGCAGTGAACCTGGCCCCTTCCCCGACCGCGTCAGGGGCAGTTATTGACGGCACCTGACCTTAGCTCCAGTCTCGTGGTGGACGATGCGCGGGAGGCCATGAACGTTTCAGGTGATGGGCCGCGGAGGGCAGGAATCAGGCGATGAGGAGGGCGTCGATGAGCAGGATAGATACTGTGAACAACATATGAAAAGGAACCGATGAACAGCCGGTGGGGTGGCCGTGGCGAGCCCGTGCCTGACTGCGACCGGGTGGCGAACGCGGGTCCGCTGCTCTACCTGCTCTGCCTGGACTCGGCCGCGCACGCCGCACGCTGTCGGGACAGCCTGGCCATTCCCCAGGAACGCGCCAAGGAACTGGGCCTGACCGCAGTGGTGGCCGCCGCGTCCGGCCACTACCGCGCCTCCAGGCCGCGGGTCAGCGGGTACTGGCTCTCAACTTCGCCAACGGTGTCCAGCCCGGGGGCGGCTTCCTCAACGGCGCCCGCGCCCAGGAGGAGGGGCTGTGCCGTTCCAGTGCCCTGCCCGCCACCCTGCACGGTGATCCCATGTACCAAGCCCACCGCCAGCGGCCCCTGGCGGACAGCAGCGACTGGGCCATCCTCTCCCCCCGGGTGCCGGTCTTTCGCGCCGACGATGGCACCCCGGAGGATGCGCCCTGGGAGTTGTGCTTCCTGACTTGCGCCGCGCCCTATGCCCCGCACCTGGGCCAACCACAGGCCGGGGACCTGTTGCGCCAGCGCATCCACCGGGTCCTGGCGATCGCCGCGGCTTACGGCTACCCATCCCTGGTCCTGGGGGCCTGGGGCTGTGGGGCCTTCGGCAACGACCCGGCGCGCACGGCGGGGGACTTCCATGCCGCCCTGGCGGGTGACTTTGCTGGCGCCTTCGCGGAGGTGGTCTTCGCCATCGCCGACTGGTCGCCGGAGCGGCAATTCCTGGGACCCTTCGCGGCGCAATTCCGGCCGAGGGCCTGACTGCTGGTGAAAATTCCCCCTCCTCCTAGGTTAAGATTCGCTATCCGGTTGTTATCCCAGATTCCCAACTTACGCCAAGCTGATAGGCGCCGAGGCCAAAGGTCGTGCTCTTGCCAGCGTGGACCCATTGCCCATGCCAGAGGAGAGGCCAGAGTGACGCAAGCCCGGGACCAGACAACTCGAAGGTGCCCAGGAGGCCACCCAGTTCCATCGCGGTGCTTTGGCGGGAGGAATATCGGGTCCACTCGTGCCAATGCAGGCGCGCGTGGGACAGCACCAGCGACTGCGACTGCGCCGCTGGATAAAGCCTCGGCCAGTCCAGCGGCTCCGGGTTTCCGCCATGATGGCTAGCCAGCAGGCGCAGCCGCCCGACCAGGTTGAACAGAAAATCCTCGGGGGTGAAGCGCTCCGGGCCGGTGAGGTGGCCGTGCCGCTTCAGACGCAGGGGCGTGAGTAACCGCACCTGGACCCGCTCCGGCACGGCGGGCAGGACGGTGGCCGCCAGCGACAGCGGCACATAGCGCCCCTCTGCCGCGCTATAGACCGATCGCCAGTCGTCGCTACCCGGGGCCGCTTCCTGGTCCAGGCCGACGACGGCGAACCGCCCCTGCTCCCGGCCCAGCCCGCGTTGACCGGCCAGTTGCAGGGCATGGATCAGGTAGGGCACCTGGCGGATGGCCTCGCCCAGCAGGGTCACGCCCAGGGTGAGGGGGTCCCCGGGGGCATGGTCCCGCCCGGCCCGGGGGTCGATGCCGAGCAGGTAGGGGCGCGGTGGCGCGGCAAAGCGCCGCCCCCCCTCACCCGACGGCGCCGGTGGCTCGAAGAGCCGGGTATAGGTGCAGTGCGTCTGCAACAGGCAGCCGTCGCAGGTGCGGGCACGGGTCACGCAGGCCGCCTGGCGCAAGGCATGCCCCAGCACCCCGCGCCACGCGGAGCCGGCGTAGGGCGGCAGACGGATCGGGTCCAGGGCCTGCATGCGCGCCCGCAGGCGAATCAACGGCGGCATGAAGGGGGTTGAGAACTCCTCTACGCATGCGTCCATGGTCATCTCCCAGAAATTGGCCAAAGAAAGCCGACGATTTCACCGCATCGCCGTGCGGATAGGATACTGCCCCCGCCAGGTGGAGCTGACATAACCCCGCGTCCAATGGGCCGGATAATGCCACCTTCCCTCCCCAAGGCCGTCGGACTGGACCGCACTGGCGGGCAGCGCATCAGCGCGAGCGTCACGGCTGAGCCTCGCTGCCCAGCGCGCCACCTGGGCGGGCCTGCCCCACCAGGGCACCCAGCCGATCCCGGTCCTCATCGCCGATCAGCCGCACCCCTTCCGGCAGGAACTGGCGCCCATAGTGCTCGGCGTCCAGATGCCCGGGCAGGGGGTAGACGCGGATATCGTCCTCGCGCTGGTCGATGATCCGGTCCAGATCCCGCAACAGATCCTCCAGCCCGGCGGGGGTGTTGAGAATCAGAAAGACGGAATACTGCAACGCCAAGCCGCGTTGACGGACCTGGCGATGGACCTTGACCAGGCGCTTGGGATTGGCGATGTCGTAGGCCAGCAGGAAGAGTTGCGGGGCATGGATGGCCATGGGGTTTCCGGTCGCTCCAGGTCTGGTCAGGGGGGGGTAACCGCGGGTCCTCGGGCTCGCCGGCGGCTGGCGGGTCTGACCGATCGCGCCGCCTCAGGTCTCGTGGATCAGCCAGCGGTGCAGGCTGCCGGTGATCTCGCGGCCATGGTGGGCGGCCCGGCTGGCCTTGCTCTCGAACAGGCGCACCACCTCGGCGTGGACCGCTGGCCGCAGGGGCTCCCCTTTGTCCTCAGCCGCCAGCCAGCGCCGCCGCAGCCATCCCAGGCGCACCGGCTCCAGGTACCACATCATCAGCCCCGACAGATCGCGGGCCAACGCCGGGGCGCCCACCTGTGCCAACTCGGTGTTCGCCCCCAGCCCCAGGTCCTGCAAATGGGACTGCATCCAGCCATGGGCGATCCCCCGCAGCCATTGGCGGCAGCGGCCCTCCTCGCGCTCCCCGACATAGCGCACGGCCCGCGCCCGGAGGTGAGCCCGGCACGCCGCCGGCTCCCACTCGCCAAGGGGCACGTTCAAGCGGGCGCCGGCCCACCGGGCCACCCGCTGCTCATAGCTCAGCCGCCAGTGCTCATAGCGCCCGAGGGCCTGGGGGAGCAGCAGAAAATCCAGCAGGCGACCGGCGAGATCGTCCACTCCGCCCGGGTGGCCCAGTAGCCGCGCCACCACTTCGCCTACCTCGTCGACGAAGAGCACCCCGATGCCCTGGCGGGCGCAGGCCAGCAGGGCCTCGGTGGACCAGCGAGCCGCCTCGGTGCAATGGATGCGCGACAGCCGGCGCAGGGGGAAGAGCTGCTCCGCCTGCTCCCCGCGCTGCACGCACAGGGCGGGGCCATCCAGGCAGACATGCGTCTCCGCCCCCGGGGCGATGTAGAGCGGCCGGGCATCGGCGGCCAGCGGCGGCAAGGGGCGCGTGGTGCCCGTGGGCCGCGCGCGCTTGGTAGTGGTGACGATCATGCTCCCTCCTGCAGGAAGGCGGATTGGCCCCGACCCGCCAACACTTGGGCCAGGCGGTTCGTCAGACGGCGCAACAGGCGACGTTGCGGCCGGGCAAAGGGCTCGAAGCCAGTATAAAAATGCTCGCGGCCGGCCTTGCCGAGCAGGCAGGATTCCCCCGTTTGCTCGAAGTGATCGGCGGTCAACTGGCGCTCGCGAAACAACGACCAGACCCAGAGGTCCACCCAAGGCCGCAAGGGCTCCACCAGGTCGCAGGCCAGGGACTCCCGCCCATGGTCCAGGTCATGGAAAAAGCCGATCAGCGGGTCCAGGCCGGCGTTATGGCAGGCACGCACCGCCTCGAAGTGCACCAAGGTATAGGCCAGCGATAGCACGGCATTGACCGGGTCCCGCGGCGGCCGGCGGTTGCGACCGCTGAAGTTCAACGCGGGGGGAAAGAGCGCGGTCAGGGCCTGAAAATAGGCCGCCGCCGCCGCGCCCTCCACCCCGCGCAGGCTCTCCAGGCTCAGGCCCGGGTCACCGGCGAGATGGCTCAGGGCCTGATTCAGCCGCTCCAGGCCGACCGTCAAGGACCGATGCTCATCCGGCCGCGCCTCCCGCGCCTGGCGCAACAGGCGCGCCTGGCCCTTGAGCTTGGCCCGCACCAGCAACCGCGACCACCGGCGGCGCCAGTCCCCGTCCACGTAGGCCCGATACTGGCCGATGCGCCGCGCGGCGTCCCCGTGTCCCTTGCCATGGATCAGGGCGATGGCCCCGCCAAAGCGGCCGCCGTGGAGCTGAATGGCGATGCCCTCATCAGCCAGACGCGCCAGCAGGCTGGACTCCAGGCTGACCGCGCTGCGCATCACCACCCGCTCCAGCAGATGCAGGGGCACGGTGCCATGACGCTCCCCCGCCGAATAGATGGCCAGGGCACGACCCTCCAGTTTCAGGGCCAGTTCACGACGATCGAGGTAGAGGGTGGACATCGCGGGCTCCTCATCAGTCAGCCAACGTAAAACCAAGGCGGGTCCTGGGGTTTGACGGCCTTGCCGCGGGTGCGGATCTTGCCGCGCGGGTCCAGGCGCAGGATCAGAAAGCGGTCCTCCGTGGGGTCCAACAAGTCGCGCATGCGCCGGAGCAGCTCCTTGCGCTCGGCCGGCGTCAGGAAGCACTCGAAGACCGACTTTTGGCGGCCGCTGGCGTACTCCTTGAGAATCTTCAGGGCCTCGCGCAAGCGGACGCTGCTGGAGATGTCGTAAGCGGCGATATGGAGGACCCGATCTGTCATGGGCACAGCCTGACATAGGGCCGAGGAGTTGGCCGCGCCCACAAGCTTGTGGCCGGAGCTCGGGGGGGTTAGCTGCCCAGCTCCTTGTTCATACCCCTTAGCTCGCTAGTAAACGTCGGCAACACTTGGTTGGCCCGCAGGACCAGCGGATGCAGTGGGTCAATCCACCCTTCCTCCAGGCACTGCAGGGCCAGACGGGATGGTGCGGCTCCTCCCGCTCGGTCCAGCATCACGGCGAAGCTGCTGCAATAGAGGCGGTTTCCTGCCCGACACTGCCTGATCATCGGCGTGCCTTTCTCAGCCACAATCAGCAGGGTAGTAAAGGCCAAGACGCAGGGGTCTCCTCGGTCCTTCTGGACTTGGATGGCAGGCGCGACCGGAACCGTCGGCGTTGGCGTTGGCGTTGGTGTTGGTGTTGGTGTTGGCGATGGGGCGTAAGTGGGTTGAGCGGCACAACCACCCAACACACTCACCGCACTTAGCATAAGAACAAAACCACGTTTCATGACTTTCTTCTCCTTCTTTATTGGCTTGGCAGTAGCTGCCGCCTTAAGCAAAGGCCGAAGGTTGCGGCCGTTGTAGGTCTTATTCCCCTTTAAATCGGGTCCGCTTTGGAACCCCAAGCTTGACCGATGTTATCGTCTCGCTTTGCGTCTTAATCCCCTTTAGATCGGGTCTGCTTTTGAACTCCGGCATCCGCAAGGAACTTCTCTCCGCCGCTGTGTCTTAATCCCCTTTAGATCGGGTCTGCTTTTGAACCCGATGGCCAGCATCGCATCGGCGCGATTGCTTTGGTCTTAATCCCCTTTAGATCGGGTCTGCTTTTGAACCCGTATTGAGCATGCCTAGCGGACTGGGATTAGCGTCTTAATCCCCTTTAGATCGGGTCTGCTTTTGAACGCAACCGTTGGCGCGGGCCGCGTGAGATTTTCTTGTCTTAATCCCCTTTAGATCGGGTCTGCTTTTGAACGAAAGGCATGAACATACCACCCAACACACGCCGTCTTAATCCCCTTTAGATCGGGTCTGCTTTTGAACCTACTGCGAGTTTAGCCAAGGCTGAGCTTTCTACCGTCTTAATCCCCTTTAGATCGGGTCTGCTTTTGAACCTTCTGCTGGATCAATTTGGGGAACTGATGGATGTCTTAATCCCCTTTAGATCGGGTCTGCTTTTGAACCAAAAAATCAAGCGTATAAACAGGATATATCGCGTCTTAATCCCCTTTAGATCGGGTCTGCTTTTGAACCTGTAGTCTATCAATAACAGTCAATTACAATTTAGGTCTTAATCCCCTTTAGATCGGGTCTGCTTTTGAACCGCATTGCAATTGATAATATTATGCAAGAAGATTAAGTCTTAATCCCCTTTAGATCGGGTCTGCTTTTGAACAGAGATTCCGTTACCAACAGTAGAATTTGTTGGTAGTCTTAATCCCCTTTAGATCGGGTCTGCTTTTGAACCAATAACTAATAAACCAGTCTTTTTAACTCCTTTTGTCTTAATCCCCTTTAGATCGGGTCTGCTTTTGAACGGAAATGGGTATTAACGGTTCGCTTTCTGTGTCTTAATCCCCTTTAGATCGGGTCTGCTTTTGAACTAGAAGGATGAGAACCGCCCCACCTATGAAATCCGGTCTTAATCCCCTTTAGATCGGGTCTGCTTTTGAACTGCGGCTCTAACCCCAACCACCCCACCAGGAGCACCGTCTTAATCCCCTTTAGATCGGGTCTGCTTTTGAACAATACCTGGCGGCTGGCTTATGTATGGGAAGTCGCTGTCTTAATCCCCTTTAGATCGGGTCTGCTTTTGAACTAAAAATATGCAGGGAAACGGACAAGCCGTTATTCGTCTTAATCCCCTTTAGATCGGGTCTGCTTTTGAACAACGTTCGCCGGCGGACTGTTCCATTTCGCCATTGTCTTAATCCCCTTTAGATCGGGTCTGCTTTTGAACCGCCAACCGCGGCAAGTGCGTGCAGTTTAACGTCTTAATCCCCTTTAGATCGGGTCTGCTTTTGAACGCGAAAACCAGCACCCGCGCGGCGAAATCATCGGTCTTAATCCCCTTTAGATCGGGTCTGCTTTTGAACAAGGCTGAGGATGCCGCCAGTGTTTGAACTCGTCTTAATCCCCTTTAGATCGGGTCTGCTTTTGAACGCTGGCGGCGGAGACGTTTACCCAGGCCATCTCGTCTTAATCCCCTTTAGATCGGGTCTGCTTTTGAACGCTGATCGGCAACGGCGAATGCACTGGGCCTGAGCGTCTTAATCCCCTTTAGATCGGGTCTGCTTTTGAACGGCATGAAACGCGACACCCTCCCCCCCGGAGCTGCAGTCTTAATCCCCTTTAGATCGGGTCTGCTTTTGAACTTGCGAAGGTAGACAACCTGATCAATGCCATCGCGTCTTAATCCCCTTTAGATCGGGTCTGCTTTTGAACGAGGATAAAACGATGAACGGCACCGCAACAGAAAGTCTTAATCCCCTTTAGATCGGGTCTGCTTTTGAACCCATTGGTTGCTCAAAGATCGCACAGGCGCTAGGTCTTAATCCCCTTTAGATCGGGTCTGCTTTTGAACGGCGAAGGCGCAAGCTTGTGGATCCTGAAAGCCAAGTCTTAATCCCCTTTAGATCGGGTCTGCTTTTGAACCAGAAATTTACAAGGCCATTAATGCCGGAGCGGGTCTTAATCCCCTTTAGATCGGGTCTGCTTTTGAACCCCCTCGGTTGACCAGATCAATCTGGAATACCGTCGTCTTAATCCCCTTTAGATCGGGTCTGCTTTTGAACAGGCATGGGGGTCAACCCCAACAGTCCACGCTTGTCTTAATCCCCTTTAGATCGGGTCTGCTTTTGAACATGACCAGCTCAGTACTCCTCGACTTGCTGCGATTCGTCTTAATCCCCTTTAGATCGGGTCTGCTTTTGAACGATGGCGGCCATGAAGGCCGCCGGATGGAAAATCGTCTTAATCCCCTTTAGATCGGGTCTGCTTTTGAACCTACAACCCAACAATCAGCCAGATGGCGGCCATGAGTCTTAATCCCCTTTAGATCGGGTCTGCTTTTGAACTGATTACCGGCAAAGGCCCGCGCCTTAATTCACGTCTTAATCCCCTTTAGATCGGGTCTGCTTTTGAACGAATTGTTGAACACCATTGCTCATGAATTGGTGTCTTAATCCCCTTTAGATCGGGTCTGCTTTTGAACAACATGGTTGATGCAATGGGTTTGGAGATTCCCGCGTCTTAATCCCCTTTAGATCGGGTCTGCTTTTGAACTTAAGAATATGCAAAGGGACAATATCACTGATGTCTTAATCCCCTTTAGATCGGGTCTGCTTTTGAACATTAAATGAATATGTAACCAATGCACATTTATGGTGTCTTAATCCCCTTTAGATCGGGTCTGCTTTTGAACAGGCAACCGGCCCGCAACTCTTCCCTTGTTCTTAGGTCTTAATCCCCTTTAGATCGGGTCTGCTTTTGAAGGAAACGCTGAAGAATGACCCGATTTCTCTCTTTCCGCCCTTGGAGAGCGTCATTTTTGACTTAGCAGCCCGTTTTAACCCGTTTTTGGGCTCATTTTGGGTATTCTGAGTGGCTCTTGTGGTCCATTACGCCCCTTG
>JAHDND010000251.1 GCA_018435665.1 Candidatus Thiosymbion sp.
GATCTTGCGCTTGGCGTCATACTCGGCTTGGGCAAAGGAGATCTGCTTGGACATGGGGCGACTCGCGGTCGGAGATAGCATGGGCAATATTTTATCACATACAATCCATGAGGTTGGAATAAATCAGTGTCTCCTTAGGTGTCGATCCTTATGTATCGTTCCTCGGCCTGAGGCGCAAAGCGGCCGCTTCCAAGCGCACCGTGGCAACTTCTTCGGCCGGCAGGAAAGGAAACATATCATCCAGTTCTGGGGTGGCAAAGGTGCCATCCGCCAGCATCCGCGATTTGAGCCGGGGCTCAAAGGGCTGATCGGGGTCCACGTCGATCTGGATCAGGTACGGGCCGTCTTGGGACAAGACAGGGTCCATTAACGGTAAGTCGTCCGACCCGGCAATGCGGACGGCGGAGACCCCATAAGCGAAGGCCAGGCGTTGGTAGTCCGGGAAATCGACCCTGTAGATTGTCTAAGTCGGGAGTCGGTTTGCGCGACGAGCCGGGACTGTTCTACAGACGCGTTCTTAATTCCGGGATCTTTGAGCTTGCGTCGGAGTGGAGGATGGTGGCAACCCGGATACCGTAGCGTTCTTCCAAGGCTTCCTTTTGGGGATAGGAAATTGGGGCACTGGTTATCATGAAGGCCTTGTCCTTAACTGGGCCGGTACAGTTGTCTGCCAGTTGTTGGCGGAGGTGCCTGTACTCGGGGCGATGATGCAAGACATAGGCGAGTTGCTCAAAGCCTTTGCCAAGATCGGTGCCCTTCAGCTCGATAAGGATTGCGGCGCCCTTGCCCCGGCCGCACCAAAGGAACAGGCCATCGCATTTAGGCTGGTTGTCGGTCAAGACGCAACCATCAAGGACGAGGGCTAAAACTTGCTCGTCCGGGCCTGGGGTCAAACGCACTTTTTTTCCCTTTTCGGCAAAGGTAAAGGGGCCTGAGCACAGCGCCGGATTCTGCGCCGGCATGCGTTTGCAAACGCACTGTGGGTAGGCCAGGGTATCCATCAATGCGTTTGGTCCCATTCGATATCCCGCATGGCCTCGTATTGATCGGTCATCGCGCTGAACTGGTCGAGCAGGCGGTCATCGATAAGGCCATGCCGCGGGTCGATCAGCGTTTCCGCACCTTCCTGCGTCAAGGCATAGGCGGCGACCTCCGCGGGATCGAGTGGAAACAAGTTGCGGATATCCTCAGGCGCGATGGATAACGCCTGGATGCGATGACGTTTCAGGTGGTTATTGATCGAGCCCACCACATAGGGGCTATGGGTGGTGAGTATGAATTGGGTCTTGGGAAAGGTGACCAGCAAGTCACCAATCACCCGACGTTGCCAGGCGGGGTGCAGGTGGAGATCGACTTCGTCGATCATCACAATGGCCTCGGCCGTCAAGGGGTCGACGTGGTGGGGATTCGCCATGGCCATGCGGGCGCTGAGGTCGATGACCAGCCCTAGCAGCGTCTTGTAGCCGTCGCTGAGTTGAGCGATGTCCAATGTCTCGCCGCCCTGTTGTACGGTGAACCGCAGGGGATTGAGCTTGACCTGGGGCGTCGAGACATCAGGAAACATGCGCATGATGGCCGTGCGGACCGCATCGAGTTCTTTGAGTGTGACATCAAAGCTGCGCTGTTCCCGCTGCAGGCGTGTTTCTTCGTTTTCTTTGTTGTAGAACCAGACGAAGGCGGCCTTGAAGCGACTGGTTGCATTGAGTGCATCAGCCAGCGCTTCAAAGCGTTGGTGGGCCTGTGGAAAGCCTTTTCTACTCAAAGGCAAGTCGAGCAGCGCCCGGCTGACGCCATAGAAGGCAAACACTGGCAGATCGAACGGTTGCCCCTGGTTGAGTGGTCCAAGGATGAACTCATCGATCTGCCGGTCCAGGAGCGCGGTGCCGATGCGGCTTGGCAGGGCCTTGGCAGTGGCCCGCGACTGATCGCGCCTCTGGAGGCGATCCCAGCGCAGGCCGTCGGTGGTTTCTAGCCGGATCCGGGTGTAGGGCGCAAGTCGATTGTCCTGCTGGCGAATATCCCCGCGCTTCTTGAAGGTGATGCCGGCGACGCCCGGCAGCCTGGTCGGAACCGCGCCTAGCCCAATGGCCAGGCTGTCCAGGATGCTCGTCTTCCCTGACCCGTTGACGCCCATGAGCAGCGTGAGCCGCGTGCCAAGCGTCAGATGCAGCAAGGCGTTAGCGCGGAAATTCTCTAAATGGAGGGATTTAAGCTTCATCGCGGCGTTCGGCGTTTGGCCGGCGGTGGGAGGGTAAGAGAAGCGCCTAAGGGTATCACTCTCCGCATCTCGCCTGCCCCCTCACGCTCAGGCGTCGACAATGGCCGCCACCCTGAGCGCGCGGTGACCGGTCAGGGATGGCTTTTTTGACACGCTACCGCCCTGCCGTGTCATGGTAGGCATCGGTAATGACCAGGACTGCCGGTGGCTATGGACCCGCGCCAAAGAGATTGACTCCTCCTTGCCTGGCCTCGTTCAGCAGCAACTCGACAGGTGGATTACCATCGAGAAACTCAAACAGCGCTTGTGCCTTAGGCGTCGATCCTTAGGTAGCGATCCTCGGCCTGAGGAGTAAAGCGGCCGCTTCCAAGCGTACCGCGGCGACTTCTTCGGCCAGCAGGAAAGGAAACATATCATCCAGTTCTGGGGTGGCAAAGGTGCCATCTTCCAGCATCCGCGATTTGAGCCGGGGCTCAAAGGGCTGATCGGGGTCCACGTCGATCTGGATCAGGTACGGGCCGTCTTGGGTTAGGACAGGGTCCATTAACGGTAAGTCGTCCGACCCGGCAATGCGGACGGCGGAGACCCCATAGGCAAAGGCCAGGCGTTGGTAGTCCGGGAAATCGACCCCTGAAGCTGGCGTGGCCCCCACCGCCGAGCAAAAAAAGCTCTCATGTGTCTGCCGAATCGACAGATAGCCGTTGTTGGCCAGGACGATGACCAGCACCGGGGCATTCAGGTTCTTCAGGGGTGGCATGGTCGCGAATGATCTTGAGCCCGCGGTCGACCTGGCCCCAGTGGTTGCTGGCCAGTTCGAGGATGAAGAGATTCTCGAACAGATCGCGGTCGCGTTGGGAGATGGCGGACATGGCTTGCTGGATGGTGTGGAGGTGAAAGCTTGAAATTGAGCGTTAGTTGCTGACTCTAGCCAATCCTAAAGGTGGTGTGGATCAGACTGCTCAGGGTTGAGGACCCTTATGGGTTAGAACAGCCAGAATCTGGTCCGCGGCGTAGTCCAACATCTCGCGGCTCAAGCCCGGATAGAGGCCGATCCAGAAGGTGTCGTGCATGATGCGGTCGGTGTTGGTCAGGTCGCCGGCGATGCGGTAGTGGCGGTCCTGGAAGTAGGGCTGGCGGGTGAGGTTGCCTCCAAAGAGGAGGCGGGTGCCGATCTTGTGTCGGTCCAGATGGCGTAGCAGTTCCACCCGGGCAATCCGGGCCGCGGGGCGCAGGGTGAGGGGGTAGCCGAACCAGGAGGGGTCGCTGTGGGGCGTGGCCTGGGGGAGGATAAGGAATTCTTCAGCGGCCCGCAGGCGTTTGGTCAGATGGGCAAAGTTGGCCTTGCGCCGGGCGATGAAGTCCGGGAGCTTGTCGAGCTGGGCCAGGCCGCAGGCGGCCTGCATGTCGGTGATCTTGAAGTTATAGCCGGCGTGGGAGTAGGTGTATTTGTGGTCGTAGCCGGCGGGCAGGCTACCAAGTTGCCAGGCGAAGCGTTTTTTGCAGGTGTTGTCCTGGCCGGTGGCGCAGAAGCAGTAGCGGCCCCAGTCGCGGAAGGATTCGGCGATGGGCTTGAGCAGGCCATTGTTGGTGAAGACGGCACCTCCTTCGCCCATGGTGATGTGGTGGGCGGGGTAGAAGCTGAGGGTGCCGATGTCGCCGAAGGTGCCGACGGGACGTGGGGTATTGCTCGCCGGGCTTGCTCCCTCTCCCCGGCCCTCCCCCGCGAGGGGGGAGGGAGGAAGATGATAGGTTGAGCCGAGGGCATCGCAGCAGTCTTCGATGAGCCAGAGGTCGTGCTGCCGGCAGAGGCGGGTGATGACCTCGATGTTGAAGGGGTTGCCGAGGGTGTGGGCGAGCATGATGGCCTTGGTGCGGGGGCCCAGGGCCGCCTCGATGCGGCTGGCGTCGATGTTGTAGGTGCCCAGTTCGACATCGACGAAGACCGGCACGGCGCCATATTGCAGGATGGGGTTGACGGTGGTGGGGAAGCCGGCGGCGACGGCGATGACCTCGTCGCCGGGCTGGATGGCGCGCTCGCCTAGCTTGGGTGAGGTGAGGACGCTGAAGGCGATGAGGTTGGCGGAGGAGCCGGAGTTGACGGTGATGAGGTGCTTGACGCCGAGGAAGCGGGCCAGCCGGTCCTCGAAGGCGTCGTTGAAGCGGCCGGTGGTGAGCCAGCCGTCAAGGGCGGCGGCGACCATGTGTTGTAGCTCGGTGGCGTCAAGGACCTTGCCGGCGGCGGGGATGGGGGTGACGCCCGGCACGAACGCTTGGGGGCTATATTTGTCCTGGGCAAATTCCGCGACCAGGTCGGCGATAGACTGGCGGAGCTGGGCCTGCCGGTCGGCACTTGCCAAGGGCGTCAGGGTCGGGGAGACGCTGGCAAGAGGGTGGTCAGGGGCTTTCGTTCTACCGGGCTGGTCAGGCATGGTTGGGTCGGTCCTGTTCGTAGTCGCGGATTTCCGCCAGGGACCGAGAGCGCATGTCGGCCCCTCCCAGGTAGGCCTGATGCCAGGCGGCGATGCGGTGGATGGCCTCGGTCAGGGGCCAACGCGGCTGCCAGCCGAGCCGCGACCTGGCTTTGGCGCAATCCAGCTTGAGGTGGTGGGCCTCGTGAGGTTGGGGTTGGCGATCGACATGCCAGGGGGGCGGCGCGCCACCGCCCTGACGCCAGGCGGCCCGCAGTTGTTCGATCAGGTGGTGGACGGGTTGGGCGTCGTCATCGGCGGGGCCGAAGTTCCAGGCCTCGCCGAAGGCCGGGCCCTCCGTGTAGAGCCGCTCGGCGAGGAGCAGATAGCCGGCCAGGGGTTCCAGGACGTGCTGCCAGGGACGGATGGCTTGGGGGGCGCGGATGAGGGGCGTCTCGCCCCGTTCAAAGGCGCGCAGCAGGTCGGGGATGAGGCGGTCTTGGGCCCAGTCGCCGCCGCCGATGACGTTACCGGCTCGGGCGCTGGCGATGGCGACCTGGTGGCGGGCTAGATCGGCGGCATTGAAGAAGGCCTCGCGGTAGGCGGCAGTGACCAGTTCGGCGCAGCCTTTGCTGCTGCTGTAGGGGTCGCGGCCCCCCAGGGGTTCGTTCTCGCGGTAGCCCCAGACCCATTCCTGGTTGTCATAGCATTTGTCGCTGGTGACGATGAGCACGGCGCGGACGCCGGGGCGGTGGCGTACCGCCTCCAGGAGGTGGACAGTGCCCATGACATTGGTGGCGTAGGTGTCGACCGGATCGCGATAGCCTTGGCGTACCAGGGGCTGAGCGGCGAGGTGGAAGACGATCTCGGGATGGGCAACCGCCAGGGCCTCTTGCAGAGGGGGCAGGTCGCGGATGTCCGCGATGCGGGAATCCATGCCGGCGGCGACCCGGCCGAGGTGGAAGAGATTGGGTTCGGTGGGTGGCTCAAGGGCGTAGCCGCTGACCTTGGCGCCCAGATGCTGGAGCCAGAGGCTGAGCCAGGCGCCCTTGAAGCCGGTATGGCCGGTGAGGAAGACACGGCGGCCGCGCCAGAAGTCGGGTGAGGGATTCACGGTTAAGGGTCCTGCCGGTACCGAGGTAGAGTGCCCTGCCCTACCCCCTGGCGGGGATGGGTTTGGCAAAGGGGCCGCCGCGGTCATGGGGCCCAGACCTTCCAGGGGGCGGCGCCGCTGGCCCAGAGTTGTTCCAGGTAGGTGCGGTCGCGCAGGGTGTCCATGGGGTGCCAGAAGCCGCTATGACGGTAGGCGACCAGTTGGTGTTGGCGGGCCAGGGTGGTGACGGGTTCGCTCTCCCAGGCGGTCTGGTCACCGGCAATCAGGTCGAGGGTACCGCGTTTGAGGACGAAATAGCCGCCATTGATCAGGCCATTGTCGCCTGAAGGCTTTTCGGTGAATTCGATCACGTCCTCGCCCTCCAGCCCCAGGGCACCGAAGCGGCCGGGTGGGGTGACGGCGGTGACGGTGGCGGCCTTGCCGTGGGCCTGGTGGAAGCGGATGAGGGCGGTGATGTCGATATCGCCGACACCATCGCCGTAGGTGAAGCAGAAGCTGTCTTCGTCGGTAAGGAAGCGCCGCACCCGGGCCAGGCGGCCGCCGGTCTGGGTCTGCTCGCCGGTATCCACCAGGGTGACGCGCCAGGGTTCGGCGTAACGTTGGAGGATGTCGATGCGGTTGGCGGCCAGGTCGACGGTGAGGTCGGAGTTGTGGAACAGGTAGTTGGTGAAGTATTCCTTGATCAGGTAACCCTTGTAGCCCAGGCAGATGATGAAGTCGGTGACCCCATGGTGGGCATAGGTCTTGAGGATGTGCCAGAGGATGGGCTTGCCGCCGATTTCGACCATAGGCTTGGGCTTGAGTAGGGTCTCTTCCGAGAGCCGGGTGCCCAAGCCTCCTGCCAGGATGACCGCTTTCATTTGACTGGTATCACTTTTTTGATTTTGGATTTCCGCGCGGAAGAAAGAATTTAATAATTAAATCAATTATTTAACCAATGAGCGACTGTGTGCTAGGGGATGACACCATTGTAGCGCACGATAGGTAAGAGGTAAGAGGTAAGAGGTAAGAGGTAAGAGGTAAGACCTGTGATGGCGACCAGCCAAGTTGTGACCAGTCCTTGGTGGATTGGCTGAGCCAGGCGGCAGCCGCTGAGTGCCAAGGGTCGATGCTGGTCACAAAGGGCATTTGCTGTTCTCCTTCGATTGCTGCGATATCTTGCCAGAGTGTCCACTCCAGGGCGGGGGTGAGAGGCATCATCCAGTCCAGTTCCCCGACATGGCCGCCCCGCGGGGCGATAGGGTGCGGAGGATCGACGAGGACGTCTTAAGGCCCCCGACTGGCTCGGCCGGACCACCAATGCCTTAAATAGGGTCGTTTTGCGAAACGAACCCATTTTCCTAGCGGGCGGCATGAGACGTTAGATTCCCCTTGATGAATTACGCCTTTTGCCCCAATATTCTTGATTATTCGTTCTTTTTGAGGCCGAGTTCATGACCGATTCCCCTCCTGACCCCCCAGCTCAGCCGGACGTCGCCACCCCGCTGGACCTGTCGCCAAAGCCCAGCAACCGCCAACTGGAGGCCAATCGGCGCAATGCCCTGCGGAGTACGGGTCCACGGACGGCGGCCGGCAAGGCTGTGGCCCGGGACAATGCCCGCAAGCACGGCTTTCTCAGCCGCCATCTGATTATCGACGGCGAGTCGCCGGTGGATTTCGGGCAGCTACTGGACGACCTGCTGGCGGAGTATCGGCCCGTCGGGGTGGTGGAGTCGGGCCTGGTGGAGCAGGTAGCCATCTGCCTGTGGCGCAAGGCGCGGTTCGTGCGGGCCGAGGCGGCGCTGGTGAATCTCAATCGGCGGACGTTCGGCGAGGCCCAGGCGCGGGAGGTGGCCCAGCGTCTGGGCTTGCCCGAGGAGGCCTGGCGCGGCATTGCGGCGCCCCTGCCGGCCGGCGCGGACGAGGACCCCCACCTGCTGGCGGATCTGGTCCGGCAACGCGCGGCCTGGCAGGCATTGGTCGACGGGGAGATCATCACCGCGCCGGCGCCCTTCGCCCGTTTGCCGGAGACAATGCAAGCGCATCTGTTGCAGGTGCATGGGGTCGACGCCGGGGGCATCGAGGCGGTGGTCCTGGCGGAGTACGGCAGTTGGGCGGAACTGGTCGCCCAGCACCTCCGGCTGTTCGATGAGTTGATTGAGAAGCAGCAGATCCGGGAGGTGAGCCGGCTGGTGATGGAAAGCCAGGCCCTGCCGACCCAGACCGAGCTGCTGACGCGCTACCAGACGACCTTGGACAATGATCTCTACAAGGCGCTCAAGGCCCTGCGCGAGGCGCAGTCCTGGCGCGAGGCTCGGGCGGCGCTGGAGGCGAGCGCGGTGCCGGCCGTCAGCGGGGAGGACGCACCTCGGGGTTGATCGGGTGAAAGAACTCAACGTCGGGAGGGGCTGATCGGGGCGAGCGTAAACAATAGGGCGCCTCGAAAAACCTCGGTTTCCAAAAATAAGACAATTTTTAATCAAAGAGTTGCAAGGGTTGCTTTGGAAATGTCAGGGGGTTTTCGAGGTGACCTATAATGCGGGTGGGCATGACGACAGGAATCGCGCGCGATGAAGACCGACCACCCCATCTATCTCTTCCTCTCCGCCGGGCCGGAGGCCTTTCGGGTGCTCACCGGCGGGCATGAACTCACCGGCCCCTACCGCTTCAGTTCCCGGACCCTCAAGGGCGTGGAGCGGCGGCTCGATGGGCTGTTCGAGCCCGAGGGGCATGATGGCCCGGTCTATGTGGTGGAGTTCCAAGGCCAGCGGGCGGAGAAGGCTTGGTACAATCTGGTGGCCAAAATCGGCCTCTATGGCGAAGAACATCCCCAGCGTGATGTGATCGGCGTCGGCATCTTTCTGCGCGAGGCGGACATCCCCATCTTTCCCCGGTGGGCCAATGAGCCGACGGCGCCGGTGCTGACGGTCGTGCTGCGGCGGGTCCTGCCGGACTGGCTGGCGCGAGAGCCGGACAACCCCTATGTGGCGGTCTTCGCCCCGCTGCTGATCGCGGATGACGCGGACCTACGCGCCCGGGCGCCGACCTTGTGGTGCACGGTACAGGAGGCCCCGCTGACGCCTGAGGTGCGCGACATCCTGACGCAAGTCCTGGAATTCTGGTTTTTCGAGCGATTTCGCGGCCTGACCGCGAAGGAGATTTGGGCGATGTTGAATGTGATCACCCCGATTCAGGAGACCAAGGCCTATCAGTCGATCTTTGCTGAGGGCAAAGCCGAGGGCGAGGCCAGGGGCCTAGCCAAGGGCAAGGCGGAGGGCAAGGCGGAGGGCAAGGCGGAGGGCAAAGCCGATGATATCAAGCGTCTGCTGCGACGGCGCTTTAACGTCGTGCCAGCTTGGGCGGCGCAGCGCATCGACGCAGCGTCTATCACGCAACTCGACGCCTGGCTGGACGGGATCTTCGATGCCCCCAGCCTGGAGGGGCTGATCGGTGGCGAGCACAACTGAGCCAGTTCAGGGGCGCCATCGAGCATGGCTGACCCGGTTCATCCCGGACCCGACCCCGGCCATGGCTCCTTGTGGGAGGCGACATCTATGCTGACGCAGGGGGCTTTTTCCAGTACGGCGGCCTCCCGGGCCGCCCGTTCCTCGGCAAGGGCCGCCACCAGTTCCCGCTGCCGGCGTTCGATGGAGCCTTGCATGCGCAGGTAGTTCTGCCGCGCCTGGTAGGCGTCATAGGCGCGCTCTTTGTCGGAAAATTGCTTTAGGGTGCTCATGGCTTGCCTCATTTCGACCGTTTGCATCCAGTCGGGCAGGTGGTCGGCGTCCAGCCGCTCGCCGTCCTTGAAGAACTTGAGCCAGCGTTGCTCTTCGGTGGCGACCTCGCGGGCGAGCTTTGATGTCGAGCGCATGAACACGGAGGCCCTGCTTTGGCAAACCCGCTTTACTTGTACATATACAAGACGTACATTGCGGTGGAAGCCCTTTTCAGGAATTCCAATATGCAGGCCATTATCGCTACCACCCAGCAGATCGATGAGCGCAACGAGGTGCGGATGAATTTCCGCACCAAACCGCGCATCAAGGCGGCTATCCAGAAGGCCGCCGCCCTGTCGGGCATGGATGATTCCACGTTTACGCTGAACGCCGCTTACCAGGCGGCCCAGGCAACCATCACCGCCCACGAGCGCACCGTACTACAGGCGGTGGACCACGAGGCCTTTTTTGCCTCTGTTACGTTTGGTGTGGGTAGCAGCTTTATCCACCACCCACAAGGCCTCATCTAAGGACCCAGAATAAATTGGTGGTGGGGCCTGTGGAGTTGTGGGCGAGAGGCGCGCGAGTGTGGGCAAGGTGGGGGCA
>JAHDND010000067.1 GCA_018435665.1 Candidatus Thiosymbion sp.
GACGCGTCGTCTTGCGCTTGGCGTCATATTCGGCTTGGGCAAAGGATATCTGCTTGGGCATGGGGCGATTCACGGTCGGGGAGAAGATGGTGAGCATTATATCACGCGCAATCTGTATGGTTTGTATTAATCAGTGTCTCCCTAAGTGCACGGCATTGAGCGATGAATCGGGCGAAAAGTTGCGCCCTTCAGTAGCGCATGCAGCGTTGCCTGATGGTCGGCACGTACTTCTTGGGGTCACGGATGGGCTGAGCTTCGCTCCCGTGAATTTTGCTAGTGAAGGCGCTGGGCTGATCCGCAGGCCGAACAGAGTAAAGAGACGGCTCTGGCCCGGGAAGTAGCTAATGCAGGGTCTTCTGGCCGGCGGCTACCCGCAGCAATAGGGGGCCGGAACTTCTCGCTACGCGGGGAATGTGGCTAACAAAAAGGGCCCGGAGATTATCCGAGCCCTAATTAATGGTGGAGGGAACGACGACCTGCCGCAAAACAGCCTCAAAGCCAGCGCTCCTCGTAACTCCTTGATAATAAACGCCGAAGTCATCTTCCACAATCACTTCCAGACAACCCGACCAGAGAAACGATTTTCTCCCCTGATTTCCCGGCATCGGACCAGGGTGACGGGTTTGCAGTAAAACCGGATACCTGGCGCTGAACCGCAACAACTTCGAATCCGGTTTTCGGACGCCGGTTCGGTTCCCAAAACGGGAATCGAATTGGCCTATGCCTGCCCGCCGAAAACCGTGCTGATCAGGTAGGCCGTATAGCCCGCGTAACAGACCAGCAGCACCGCGCCCTCGACGCGGTTGATACGCCCCGGTCCCCGGAATCCATAGCCGATCACGAATAGCGACAGGGTCAGCGCGGCCATGACCAGCATGTCCCGATTGAAGACTTCCGGCCCCACCGCCAGCGGATGAATCGTACCGGCGATCCCCACCACCGCCAGTGTGTTGAACAGGTTGGAGCCGAGGATATTACCGAGAGCGATATCGTGTTCGCCCTTCCTGGCTGCAATGATTGATGAAGCCAGTTCCGGCAGCGAGGTTCCCACCGCGACGATGGTCAGGCCGATGATCAGGTCGCTGACACCGAATCCGTGAGCGATCTCAACCGCGCCCCAGACCAGGATGCGAGAGCTGACGATGAGCAGCGCCAACCCCACTACCAACCAGGAGACCGCATGGCGGATCGGCATTGTGCGGACGTCCAACTCCTGCTCCATCTCGCTTCCCAGCGCATCCTCTTTCTTTTGCATCCCTTGCCAGATGGTCCAGCCCATCAAACCACCGAACACGGCAAGCAGCACCACTGCATCGAGCAGGGTGATCTCGCCATCCCAGAGTTGCCATGCCGCCAGGGCGGTCACCACCGTCAGGATGGGCAGTTCCTTGCGCAGCACCTGCGAATGTACGGCGATGGGACTGATCAAGGCCGTCACCCCCAGGATCAGGGCGATGTTGGTGATGTTCGAGCCGTAGGCGTTACCGAGCGCGATGCCCGGGTTACCCTGCGAGGCTGCCAGTGCCGACACCACCATCTCCGGCGCTGAGGTGCCGAACCCGACAATCACCATGCCGATCAGCAGCGGCGGCATACCGAAATGGCGAGCGGTGGAGGCTGATCCCTCCACAAAACGGTCGGCACTCCAGACGAGCAGCGCCAGGCCAAAAATTACAGCGATGAAAGCCAGTGTCATATAGGACAAGAACTCCCTGAAAGCATATGCACCGGATCACCCCTTGGGCGGATACGGATCGTTCCCGTGGCTGTCCTTGTTCTGGATTTTCCCATCCTTGCCGTGGATGTAGAACTCGGTGCCTTGGTTCTGGCTGATCTTGCGCCCGGCATCAACGGCCTCCTGCTTCTTGTCGAAGTGGCCGCTGCTACGGGTCGCACCGTCTTTCTTGACGTCCCACCCGCCATCGGCGTTCGGGACTACATGATGTGATCCTGGTTTTTTTGGCATGGTTGCCTCCTGTCTACTTGTGAAAATTTCCCGACGAGATTTGCAGTATGTACATCAGCCACGAATCGGTCCTGAGGAGAATGGCCCTGAGCTGCTCATCGGTCAGCGCAGTCTCCAACTCGTGAACCCGATTGAACAGCTCGATCATCTTCACTAGCGCCCGAGTGTCGTGCATCAGGAAGTCGGTCAGCGGATCGTTGTTCAGATCCCGGCAGACATAAAGTACCCTGGCTCGACGAGTTGGCTTGCCGTCATGTAGCAGGTCCTTCTGATTGGACACACCCGGAATCCACGCGGCGACGAGATCATCGGGAGCCAATCGTCTGAGCAGATGGTTCCACAGTTCCCTGAGCGAGCTCAGAATGTGCCTTGCCCGGTCGGCATTGTTACCATACAGGGCATCCCGAGCGCCGATGTACGGCCGAGCAAGCCCTGGATCGACCTGCTGCAGAAGAGCGATGCAGCCCGATGTTTCCAGCTCAGCTTCGGCGACAAACTGAATTTCCGTTTCGGCCTCGTCCTCATCCCGTTCATCCCAGGGGCGAAGGGTTTCGAGCGCGAAGCTGGTGGTATAGATCTCACGAGTGGCCCCCGGCAAAACGAAGGCAGGCAGCCGCGTAATGTCCGATATCTCCCGCAGTGACTCTGCCAAATTCCCATACGAGGCTGCCACATGGGCTATCGAACTCTCCAGTCCCGAGATGACCGGCATCTCGATCTGGAAACGGCTTCTTATCGCCTCGAAATCGATGCCCGCCATGAGCCGTTCCGTGGCGGCAAGTCGCAGGGAGGTATCACACAGGGCCAGCTTGGCGGATGCCTGAAGCTGGGAAATGTGCGAAAAATCGTGCTGGATGGGCTTGATCGTATCAAGCCATGACTGATGTGTAGCCGAAATGCTCTCAGCAATACGGCTTGTCGCGGTGGCCTGCTTTATCAAATCCTGCCAGTGTTGATTAGCACCGACGATCTCATGTATCCGGGTCGCTGCTCCGGCCATTTCGAGAGCGCGAGTGATCTCCAACTGCTGACGACGGATCGGTTCCAGCGTGCGCTCCATCTGCTCGATCACGCTCAGATAGGACGGCTTGGCCAGCCGGTTGATAAACTCCATGTCCTGATGGATCTTGGCGAGAGCAGATTTTGCAGTTTTTAAATTGTCTGGCATAGAATCACGACTCGTTGATTGCGTTTCCCGCTACAGGAGTTCATTCATCCTCTCCTGGAAATAGCTTGGGTATTTCTCCATTACCGCCCTGGCTCCGTCCCGGTCTTTTTTCAGCGCCTTCACGAGATCCTTCTTCTGGGTCGCATCCAGGTTCAAGGATGTGGCGAGATCCTGAGCAATGACGCGGTCCGAAAAGCCAAGCTCGTAAAGGGCAATGGTGGTTTCGGTCGGCAGACCATATTTCAGGCGCTTTTGAAAAAGCTGCAGACGATTGATCAGGTCTCCAGTGCCATCTTGGTCCAGGGTTTCGATGAATTCGCACACAGCGCCTACAACGAGCGCTCCGTCATAAGCGAGCGTCCCTTCGCAGACATCGACGACATGATCGATTTTGAACTCCCTCCGGCGGGTGCCCCATATCATCTTGGCTTTTCGCTTACGGATGATTTTCAGGAGATCACTGAAGGGCTTTCCACTGATCCACCCATGCGCGATTTCTTTTAGCACCTCCGGCTGATCGAACTTGGTGAATACGCCACCGTTGATATGCCGGGTAAGCAATGGCCAGGCAAGATCGAGCGCGTCTGTTTCATCAACAATCGTAAGCAGACTGTCGGCATTGGTTTGGACCCATCCCTCGATGGCTTGGGCATCTTGAATACCGTAAAGCGTCCGGCCATAGATTTTACGGCGAGCTGGATCGGTGATGTTTGCAGAGATGTTCCCAGCGAGAAGCTGAAACAACTCGCGGATATGCTCCTTTTTCTGATCATCAGCCAGGAAGAAAGCCAGCGTCCCTTCGGCCAGGCGGGTCACATCCGCTTCCGAAAGACCATTTTCAGATTCATCCCAATGAGATAGCAGGAAGCTCTCGACGGCACAGATTAGGCTGATTCTCCAGGCGATTTGCCGCTCGACACCGTCTCGGGAGAATTTTTTGTCTCCATGTCGTGCGGCTATCCCCGCAGCCAGCTTGGCCACTTCATCAGGATCGTCGATATAGACCTTGGCAAAATCCAGTGCCTCCATAGTGATGGTATATTTCTCGTCATCGCTTCTGATGGGGTCGAAGATCGATAGAAGATTGCTGATGCATGGCTCAGAATTGCGCGGTTCCAAAAGCTCTTTCACCTGGTCCCAGCGCCATTTGTCGTTACGGGCCTTCCGCTTGTCAAAGATCACCGGATCGGCAAACAGGATGCTGCCTTCGGTATGCATCCCGGCTCGGCCCGCTCGGCCAATGAGGTTATGGAAATCTCGAACTTTGATGCGTTCCATGCCCTGGTAGACACTGGTCACGATGAGGTATCGAATCGGAAGGTTTACGCCCTGCGCCAAAGTCGAGGTACAAACCACGAATCGCACAAGGTCGTCACGCATGGCATGCTCCACCGCCAGCCGAATACCATGAGGCGTATTGCCATGATGGGAAAATATGCCGTGTGCCGCGCTCTGGGACGCCGGAGCGTCAGCGCCGAGATTCTCGATATGCAGATGTGTTAGCCTCGCAACTTCCTGGGCGTCTGAAAAATCTGACGGCAAGGCCAGCGGTGCACCTCGCTCGATAATATCGACGGCCTTTTCACAGACGCTGGCCGCTGTCGACTTCCGCCCGCAGAAAACAGCGATACTGCCATTCGGGACCAATTTCAGACCGAGGTAAAGTGCGATAGCCTGCCCGTCCGTTTTTTCAGGGAAAAAGCGATCCGTCCTTTCCCGCTTCTTCCTTCCGAGATTGAATCTTTCGATCACCCTCGGAACGAAAAACTCACCTTGTTCGGCGTCACGGCTGTCGACGTACTCGATCTTTCCCAACTGATCGAGCCAGCTCGCAAATCCGACCGATCTGAAAGTCGGAATCAGGGTTGTGCCTTCGACGACATTGGGTTCCCCGTTCAGCCATTCTCCAACAGCCTCGGCGTTGCTGATGACCGCTGAGATCAGCACCTTCTGGGTTCCTTTGGGAATCATGGAGCGTAGTGACGTCAGAAGCAGTTCGTATGTGATGCCTCGGGTGCCGCTGTCGAACTGGTGGCCTTCATCAAAAACCAGCAGGCCAACATGGGCAGCCAGTTCCGGAGCGTGCCGAAGGACGTAGAGCAGCTTCTCGGGGGTTACGACCAGGATCTGTTGGTGCCCCAAAAGTTCGGCAATCTCGAAGTCGGTCTGTAGGGCATCGGATAATTCATCCACCTTGGTGGTTTCGTTGTGGAACGCCTCGACCAGGCTGTTCTTGATCTCATGGCACAGCGCCCGGAACGGGGCGATGATGATGGCCAGTGACACTCGCTCAGCAAGGAACGCGCTTCGAAGGATCAGCTCCGTTGCCTTCGTTTTGCCAGCGCTGGTGGGCATCTGAACGATGGCAGACTCGCCTTTGAGAACATCCGCCTGGCCCAAAAGGTGTTGAGCAGGCCAAAGTTCCTTGATGAACGAATCCTTTTGCAGCGCATGAAGCCATTTGTCGCGGGGCAGCCCGGAATATGACGGTAACGCCTTCCAGGCGGAATTCTCCAACTTTTTCCTCAGAACGGCCGCGATCAGATCACCAAACAGAAGCTGCCTGGGAGTGCCGAATTCATAGACGGCGCCCCGCAGCTTCGTGGCCAAATCGAGAAGATTTTCTTCGCCGTTCCCATCCTCGAAAAACTGGAGAATCCATTTTGAAATCCCGTCGATGAATCCGCCGAATGGTCCCTCAGCTCCATCAAAATAGGTTTCCAGATCTGCCTGCAGCAACCAGAGCAACAGGTCCTCCAAACTATCGCCATCCAAGTCCGGGCAGTCACCATTGATGCGCTTCGCCAATACCGACGCGCTTCCGGGAAGATCGCACAGGTAATAGGAGGCGGAGCCCAAAAGCACGAGGTATGGATCAAGTGTCTCGTTAAGCTTTGACTGGAGGTAGGAGTCAAAAAAGCGGGCGGAAAACAGCAGATTGGTTCTCAGCTCCGAGAGGGAATCGGGATCTGGCTCGTTCCGGTTGATAGCAGCGGCAAGGTCGCCCAGCAAACCAATTGAGATAGTGAACAGCTTATTTGGATGTAGTGATAAATCTATCTCCTGATATTCTTCAGGTACATGGTACTCGATCATCTTAGCTTTTGATCGAGTAACACCCAAAAGACGATTGGATTTTCTATCAGGCCTCATCCGCAGCCCTCCTGTAGAGCTCGTGGACAAGGTCCATCATGTCGGGTCCCTTGATAACCAAGAGGACAAGGCTGTCGCCATTAGGATGAGGAAAGACCTCCTTGGATTTTGCTGACTTGGGAATTTTCCTGCAGTCTGCCGAAGCCAATTCTTCGGCGTCGAAACATTCATCTGAAATGATGGCTGCAGCGCCGTAGGTTTCCTTGTAGGGCATATCTACAGGGCTTTGAAATCTCTCGATCCTTTGAGCCTGTTCGATTTCCTTTTTTTCAAAGAGCTTTTGCTTGATGAAGTTCAGCGATTCATCGATTCGAATGTGATCCTTGGCTGAATCGTTGATGGCATCCTGCAGGCGGTTGATTTTAGAGGCGGAGAATTTTGTCTTGGATTCAAAGACAAACAACACGTCCTTGGTGGAGGCTTCGCCGTTTAGTTTATGAAATCGGAATCCAATGACATCGCTGCCCTTGGGCGATTCATCTCGAACAACCTTTGATGACCACCGTACTCTGGGTACCCAGTAACCGAGAAGCCATTGCAGGTAATCGGAAACCAGAATTTCCCCAAAATCTCCTGCTCTGATTCCTGGGCCGAGTTTGGATGTTCTGCAAGGGAACTTGATATTGGTCAGATAATCCGGTCGCGGACGTTTGCCCCGAAGGAAATCGATATCTGTATCCAGACAGTAATGATTCCGGAAGTGTTTCGCCCAGGCCGAAAGCACTTCCTCGTCGTTCTCATGACGGAACTCCCAGACCTCGACCTTCTTGCCGTCGGCGGTCTTCAGTCGTTCGCCGGTGTCGACCAACCATTTAGTGTGTTCCGAAGTCCAAGGCATTCACGTCCCATCCCTGCTTTAGTTGCCCTTCAATTTCAACAGCTCGTCGTCCAGTCCATAGCGAACCACGTCGATCCGGCCGCTACGTTGGGAGACAAAGTCACCGGTCATCACGGGGAGCTGGAATGGGAAGAATGCCGGGTTGTTCAGGAGCAAACCCAATGCGCCCTTGGCCTCCGGGGTGGCCAGGAGTGCGGATTCGAACATCAGGATGGCCAGGTTTGGCTCGGCAATGCTCACCGGGGCGGCTTTCTCATAGCAGCCTTTGGCCTCCGAATCCTTCAGGGTTCCCCAGGCGACAAAGGAGCGGATGACAAATCTCGCATAGCGGCTCACGGTCTGCCGGTCGCCGTACTGTTCCTTCAGGCGGTTGATGATCTGCGTCTGGGTCACCTGGTCCTGCAAGGCCAGCAGACGGCCGGTTTGCCGGGCCACATTGAACCAGAACGGATAGACTGCCGAGATCATCCCCCAGTGGACCGCCAGGGCCATGGACGGGTTTTCCCGCAGAAACGCCAGCGAGGCATCCCGGAATGGAATCAGCTCGGGGTCAGGAGAGACCCAGATCTTCATCAGGTTGTTGACCACAAAGGTCCGGGTCTGATCGCTTCGCTCGCCCTCGGAGCCATTGCCTTTTCGGTCCGCGAGGAACGCGTGCAACTCCTGACGGATGGTTTTGGCATCGAGCCCCGCCAGCAGCAGATTGGCTGCTTTTTGCATCCACTCGAAACGGATCGCCTGCTTGATGCCAATGGCTTCATGTCTTTTGCCCATCACCGTGTTCTCCTTTCAAACTTCACAAGGGGCACGATGACTTCTTCGATGGCTACACCGCCGTGACCTACGATGGCATCTCCCGGGTTCACAAATGCGTCGTGGCCACCGGCTACCAGAGGGAAATAATCTGCAGGCAATCCAACCGGCTGCCACTCGTGTGCAAACGGGAAGGCCCCAGCCACCTGAGCGCGGAGTTCCGGCGTGGGATAGACACGAACCCGCTCGCCGCGAGTTTCAGCAATAACACCTTCAGATGGGCGGCCTTTGCCGTCGCATTGGATGTTGCCGTGATCGGCCGTCAGCCAAACCTCATAGCCGTATTCCAACAATTGTCCGACCAGCTCAGCCAGGAACCCACCCTGGCACCATTGCTTGATCTGGTTGTGCATCCCGGCCGAGCCGAGCTGCATGCCGTGCATGATCTTGTCGACCTTGTCCACGACCAGCCCCACCACCTTGGTTTTCCCGGGGTGGATTGCGGAGTCGAGGACGCCCGCAGCATCACCATCGCCAAGGCCGCGCTGGTAGGCGACATCCAGCCGGGACAGGCCATGGCCTTCCCAGAATTGCTTCCAAAGTTTCTCTTCGCTGTTGGTCGAGTTGATGGATGACGGAAAATAGAGCGGCGGCTTGCCCGAGAAGATCGATTGCCGCGATACCGAGGTCAGCGTCGGAATCCAGGCGAAGGTTGCGGATTCGCGCATGACCAGATTGGCGTCCCGCTTTTGCAGAAGCTGGCGAATGGTTACCCACTGGTCCAGTGCCAGGCCATCGACCACGATCAGCGCGGCACGGCTGCTACCGGAGTCCTCAATATCCCGAGCCAGGCGGCGCGGCACGTGGTGGAGCATGGCCGGATTGGTCGGCGGAAGATTGATCAAGCTGGAGTAGTGATCGGCCAACCAACCGGCAAAGGTCGTGTTTAATGCATCGCCGATTTCCCTGAGACGGATCTGATGCTCGGTGCTGTTGCCGCAATGAACCAGCGCAGAGAGTTCGGCCCATTTCAATGCGAAGGCGGTCCAGTCCGAGTAACGCGCTTCCGCAGTGGGCAGCTCCTTCTCGACAAGGCCAAACAAGCGAGAGATCCGCAGCTCGTCATCGTCCACTCCGGAGGTGGCGATGCCGCTTCGGACCCAGGACCCGGCGTCCACTTCAATGTCCTTGGCCTCGACAGGGGTAAGTTTCCCTTCCAGGAACAAGTTGTCGATATAGACCTTGATGTCCTGATGGTCGAACGGCAGGCGGTCAGGGCCGGGATATTTGAGGCCGTATTGATGTTCACCATCCATGGTTCGCACCGCAAGGGCATCGCTTTGCGATGTCCAGATCGGCTCTCCTGCCGATTTGTCCGGCGAATCTTCCCGCACCTGATTGGCGCTGCCGATCCTTGATAGAAAGAGCGGCCAGCGTTCCTGCAAAAAGGCGAAGAAGGCTTCATCGTCCGGAACGATCTCGGAAAGCGGCCAGGCTTTGAACCCATCATGGCCTTTGAGAACCTGGATGAGCCGCTCGGCCAGCATCAGCGGGAGCTGAAGCTTACCGTAGTGCAGACGGAGCAAAGCGCGAAGCAGCTCCACCTCATTGGCGATCAGTTCCGCCGCAATGCCGAACACATGTCGAAGAATGAAATCCTTGGTGGCGTTGTCGCCCATGCGATCCGGCGGCGACTTGCGCTGGGCTTCAAAAAGCGAATCCAGCAAGCTCCGGTCGAGCTTCTCGATGACCGGGTAGCTCAGGTTGGGGAAGAGATCCCCCAGGTTGAATGAGAGTTTGCGGCCCGCCTGGAGCAGGTCGTAAGGCAACGATTCCAGCTCCGCATTCTGCAAGCGAAGGACCACCACCAGATCGGTGTGCTCGCCCCGGTCCCAGATCGAACGGTACTTGGACTCATAGGCGTATCTGAATTCGACCGGGTCACTGAACTCGATCAGGTCGAAGCCGCGCCCGCGAAGTTTCAAAGCCAGCTTCTCTTCGGTCAGCAGGCAATCCGGGTCTGCGACCAGGGTCAGCTTGCTGACGTTGGGTACAAAGTCGTTCAGGATGGCGTCTCGCCAACTACTCATTGAGCGCCTCCTTTGATGATCCGCAGCATCAGCAGCGGCCGGATTTCCGGCACGATCTGCCTTGCCGATTGCAGTTCATGCCGCCACTCGGATTCGTCCGCATCGCAACGGGACAGTCTGAATTGCCGCACCTCCGGCAGTCCAACCCGTTCGATGGCCTTGCGGCGCGATGCAAAAGAGACGACTCCGCGTTCCTCCTCGCGAGCCACAGAGGCGAGGTGCGCCTGCTGCAGGGCGTCGAATAGCTCCTGTCCGGCTTGTTCGGCAGCAATCTGCAAGCTCTCATGGGCGGTGATGGATTCATCCTGGCCGAGGGTGGTTTGCACCTGGGTTTCAGCAGTCTGCAGCGCATCCCAGATATGCCGGGCCGTGGGCAGAAACAGTTTGCCTTCCTCGCTCAGGAACACACTGACATAGCCCCGCCGCACCATGGGGATGCGCAGGAGTTGTGTCTTCTGGTGCATTCCGGCCTGAAGGCGGATCTCAAAGAGCCCCCAGAGACCGGAGATGCTGGCTGGCAGCCCGCTGACGCTTACGCAAGGCAATGGCTGGCC
>JAHDND010000240.1 GCA_018435665.1 Candidatus Thiosymbion sp.
GCTGGGTCTGACGGGACTCGCCGGCATCCTGATGCGTAACACCCTGATCCTGACCCAGCAGGTCGCCGACAACTTCGAGGAGGGCCTGCCGGCCCTCGCCGGGGTGGTGGAAGCGGCGGTGCAGCGGGCCCGGCCCGTGGTGCTCACCGCCCTAGCCGCCGTCTTCGCCTTCATCCCCCTCACCCAGGACAGTTTCTGGGGGCCGTTGGCCTATGTCCTGATCGGCGGCGTGGCCGTCGGGACGGCGATTACGCTGCTGTTCGTGCCGGCGCTCTATGCCCTGTGGTTCCGGCTTCGGCCAGAGGGGCGGTGACAAATAACCGAAAAATGGGGTGCGATGACTATAGTCTCAGGAATCCGCACGAGTAGGCAGGAACCTGTGCGATCAGGCAAAAAAACCATCCGCTATGGGTTGGGGTATAGTAATTGGTGGCGGATGGGTGACCACGTGCTGACAGGTCTCCCGAGCTTATGAGCACTGGCGCGGGCTGCTGCGGGCTTGCGGGTGGTTCAGCCCAAGCCGTTGCCCGGATTCGTCTCCAGCCAGCGTAGCCCGAGGGCAGTCAGACGGTAACGCTGATTGCTACTGCGAGGTTTCTCAGGCACTGTCATCTCGATCACCTCAAGGGCCAACGCCGGCTTCAGGTAGGCATTCCGAAAATGATCTTCGTGCTTGAGCGTCAGGGCATCCTGAATCTGCTGCCTGGACATCTCCCGATCCAGGGCGCGTAGTAGACGCTCAACTTCCCCGGTGACTTCCCCGGTGACTTCCCCGGTAGCTTGGTCGGAGGGCGTGACTCCGCCTATGGCCAGCGGATGGATCGGCAAACGGATCACAAACGAAAGCCGGTCGTCATCCGATTCAAACAGCGGAGCGGGTGAGCCGTTGGCTGCCATCACCTTGAGGATCTTCGGGATGCCCGTCGAGCGGCCTTCCGTCAGCTCCAGTTCCTTCAGAAACTCTCCAATCCGCCGGTTTCGGTAACGGCGGCTGACCGCACGCCCGGCCTGAAAGTCCTCCAGCCGGATTGACCGCTCCGGGCCGGGAAAGCTCAAGATGACCAGTTCTTCGTTGCTGATGCGCACCTCAATCGGCTCGCGCTCCTCGTAAGAGCGGTGATAGACGGCGTTGACCAAGGCTTCCTCGATGGCGGCATAGGGGAAGTCCCAGACCCGCGTGGCCTCGGCGCGGTCAGGATGTTTGATGACCGTCTCGCGCAGGTAGTTACGCTGAATGTAGCTCAATGCCTCGCGGGTCATCCGCGCCAGCGGCCCCTTGAAAATCTTTTCCTCGAAGCGATCACCGCCTGCTCCTTCGGGGAACCAGACCACGTCGATCTGCACGCCGGGGAAGAACCGCTCAGGTGTTTCATTGAAAAATAGCAGGCCCACGTTTTTGGGCCACGGCGATTCGGTGGGGCCGCCCGCCACGTTCATCTGCCGCGCCAGTGCCTCGGTTGAAAGCCCCGGCGCATCAGCCGCCAGCGCACTGCCCACTTCCTCCAAGAAAGCCAGCATCAGCGTCTTGGACAAATCATCGATCCTGGCCGACTGGTTGTACCGGTCATCGAACGGCACCTTGGCAGCCAGGCTCAGCAAATCCTGCTCGGTCTCGCCCTTGGCCTCGACCGTGCTGCTGTAGCGACGGATGTAGTAGCGCCAAGTTTTCTTGTTGGCAGTGATGGCTTCCGGTGCTTTGTAGGGGCGGTTCTGGCCGCCTGGCGCCCACAGCACGATCAGCTTGTGGCCCTGGACTTCCTCAAGGCTCAAGATCGGGAAATAGGGTGGATGGATCAACTGGCAGGCGGCCAGCAACTCCTGCTGAATCTTGTCGAGCTGGTTATCGGCCAACCCCACAGGCGGAAACACCGGTTGTCCGTTGGCATCGCAGTCCTGCCCGATCACTACGTAACCGCCTCCGAGGTTTTCGAAGTCGTTGGCAAAGGCGCACACGGTGCGGATGATCGCGTCCGGGTTCCATCCGGCCTTGTACTCGATACGCTCGCTCTCGACCGTGTGTTGACGCAGCAGATCGGTGAGGTTTATGGGGAGTTTGCTCATGTCAGCGCCACCTCTTCGGAATGTGTCCCAAGCTGGGCTTAGGTGCGCAACAGCGCCTGAACCGCATCATCGCGATGAACCGGAGCCCCGGAGGCGTCATGGCGACCCATTTATGGCGTGGGTGCAGTCAGTTAATCCGTTACGGAGCACAGAGCTTCACGAGTTGACGGAGCGCGCCTAAGGAGACGCTGAAGAATGACTCGATTTCTCTCGCCTCGCCCTCGGAGAGCGTCTTTTTTGACCTGGCAGCCCGTTTTAACCGGTTTATGTGCTCATTTTGGGCTCTCTAAGTGGGTTCTGTGGTCCTCTACCCCCCTTTTGGTCGTAGTAACCCCTTAGATGGCCAGCAAGGCCTTTTTGGCGATGATCAGATTGGCCAAGGCGAAGAGCACCTCATGCTGGGCACCGTTCTTCTTCAGACCCTGGTAACGTAGTTTGCGATGGTGAAAGCGATCCTTGAGGAGGTGAAAGACGTGCTCGACCCGGCTGCGGGCTTGCGCCTTGAGCCGCTCAATGCGCTTGGTCAGCGCTTTCAACTCCCCTTCCGGCAAGGCGGTGATCTTGCCGCGCTTGGTGGCGATGTACCACTTCACCTGGCGGTCCTTGAGTTCTTCGCGCTTCTCGGCACCGGTATAGCCGGCATCGGCAAACACCGCCTCCTCCTCACCGTGCAGGAGGTTGGCCGTCTCGGTAATATCCGCCACGTTGGCGGCGGTCGTCGTGGTGCTGTGCACCAACCCGGAATCGCCATCGACTCCGATGTGGGCTTTGGCGCCAAAGTAATACTGCTTGCCCTTACGGGTGTGACCCATTTCGGGATCGCGTTCATGCGCCTTATTCTTGGTCGAGGACGGGGCGGCGATGATCGTGGCATCCACCAAGGTGCCCTGGTTCATCAACAGGCCACGCTCACGCAACATCGCGTTGATGGCGTCAAAAATCGTCTTGGTCAGGCCCGCCGTCTCCAGCAGGTGGCGAAACTTGAGCAGTGTCGTGGCGTCCGGTACCGCTTCGCGGCCGAGGTCAATGCCCAGAAAGCCTCGAAACGCCTGGCTGTCATAGACGGCATCTTCCAGCGCCTCGTCGGCCAGCCCAAACCATTGCTGGAGAAAGTACAGGCGCAACATCCGCTCCAAGCCGATCGGCGGCCGGCCAGGACCCTTGCTCGCCGTGGGATAGTAATGGGGACTCAATTCCTCCAGCAGCCGCGCCCACGGCACCACCCTCTCCATTTCATCCAGAAAGCGATCCCGACGCGTCGTCTTGCGCTTGGCGTCATATTCGGCTTGGGCAAAGGATATCTGCTTGGGCATGGGGCGATTCACGGTCGGGGAGAAGATGGTGAGCATTATATCACGCGCAATCTGTATGGTTTGTATTAATCAGTGTCTCC
>JAHDND010000054.1 GCA_018435665.1 Candidatus Thiosymbion sp.
AGGGGCGTAATGGACCACAAGAGCCACTCAGAATACCCAAAATGAGCCCAAAAACGGGTTAAAACGGGCTGCTAAGTCAAAAATGACGCTCTCCAAGGGCGGAAAGAGAGAAATCGGGTCATTCTTCAGCGTTTCCCTAGCAGACTTTCAATATCAAGGGTAGCCATGCGGCTAAGGTCCAGCAATGTTTGTAATGGTATTGAGGGCGTAAGAGGGCAAAGCTGACAGATAACCTATAGCACATGATTTCAGCCGTTGCAGAAAAGTCATCGACACTACTTGAAGAATAATAATCTATCTACGATTTATTGTTATTTAGGTGAAGTATATATATTATCCCATTGTAATTAATCAGTTATTCTGACCTTGGGTGCTGACTGCCAACTGTCGTACGCAGAGGCTGGGCGAATGTATTCATTGAATAATGCTATATTATGTATTGATTATTTTCAGCCGTACCAGGTAGGTGTTCAACTTAGCACGTGATAGTTAGGTTTCAGGTGGCGAAGGTGGTTCGGAGCGCCACGGCGAGGGGCACTTGCAAGGTGACGGTCGTCAAGCCTTTGCGGTGGACTCTAGTCTGTTTGGTTAGCCCATAGGTCCTCAATTTACTTACCCATCGGGTATCATGACCCGAATCGTGCATCTCCTTTGGAGCCATCAGCCATGCTCGTCCTACGCGGCGCCCCCGCCCTGTCCGATTTCCGTCTCCACAAGCTTGAGCGGCGTCTGGCGGCTGCTATTGGCCGGCAAGTAGAGCTCTACGCCGAGTTCCGCCATTTCGTCGAACTGGAGCAGACCCTGGACCAGCAGGAGGTTGCCACCCTGGAGCGGCTCCTGCGCTACGGTCCCAGACTGGTTAGTCACCAGCCCACTGGCGAACTCCTGCTGGTCGTGCCGCGACCGGGAACCATCTCCCCCTGGTCCTCCAAGGCCACGGATATCGCCCACAATTGTGGCCTCACCAAGATCCGGCGGATCGAACGCGGCATCGCCTACTGGCTCGACGATCCGAAAGTGAGCGCTCTGGCGGTTGGTAAGAAGGGGGATGGCAAGGCGGGGGATAGCAGCCGTCAGCCTCTGCTGGACGGGGGTGCGGGGGGGGAAGCGGGTCCTCACGGCACCGCGGATGCTGAAAGGCCGGGCCAGGTTGGAACCCTCACTGGCGCCCTCACCGGCCCCCTGACCACGGCTGAACGCCGGGCGGCCAGGGCCGTGCTCCATGACCGCATGACCCAGCAGGTCCTGTGCGACGAGGAGGATGCCGCCAGCCTCTTCATCCAGGCCGAGCCCCGGCCCTGCCTGCGGGTGGACCTGCTGACCGGCGGCCGCGCCGCCCTGGTCCAGGCCAATGTCGATCTGGGCCTGGCCCTGTCGGACGACGAGATCGACTACCTGGTGGACAGCTTCACCGGCCTGCGCCGCAATCCCACCGACGTGGAGCTGATGATGTTCGCCCAGGCCAATTCGGAGCATTGCCGGCACAAGATCTTCAACGCCTCCTGGGTCATCGACGGCCAGCCCCAGCGCTATTTCCTGTTCGGCATGATCCGCCATACCACCGAGCAGTCCCCGGACAAGGTGCTCTCGGCCTATCGCGACAATGCCGCCGTCATCCAGGGCTGGGAGGGGCGGCGCCTGATGCCCTCCCCCGAGGACGGGGTCTATGGGGAACACGCCGAGGACATCCACATCCTGATGAAGGTGGAGACCCACAATCACCCCACCGCCATCGCCCCGGACCCGGGGGCGGCCACCGGTTCCGGCGGCGAGATCCGCGACGAGGGCGCTACCGGGCGCGGCTCCAAGCCCAAGGCCGGGCTGTGCGGCTTCTCCGTCTCCAACCTGCGCATTCCCGGCCTGGAGCGGCCCTGGGAACGGGACCACGGTCGGCCCGGACGCATCGTCTCGGCCTTGGACATCATGCTGGAGGGGCCCATCGGGGCCGCCGCCTTTAATAATGAGTATGGCCGGCCCAATCTGTGCGGCTACTTCCGCACCTACGAGCAGGCGGTCCCCGGCCCCGGGGGCAGCGAGCTGCGCGGCTACCACAAGCCGATCATGATCGCCGGCGGCCTGGGCAACATTCGCCCCGAGCACGTCGCCAAGCGCCCCTTCCCGCCGGGCTCGCCTCTGGTGGTGTTGGGCGGGCCGGCCATGCTCATCGGCCTGGGGGGCGGCGCCGCCTCCAGCATGGCCTCCGGGGCCTCGGCGGAGGATCTGGATTTCGCCTCCGTCCAGCGCGCCAACCCGGAGATGCAGCGCCGCTGTCAGGAGGTCATCGACCGCTGCTGCGCCCGCGGCGAGGACAGCCCCATCCTCTTCATCCATGACGTCGGCGCCGGCGGCCTGTCCAACGCCCTGCCGGAACTGGTCCACGACGCCGGCCGCGGCGGTCGCTTCGAGCTGCGGGCGGTGCCCAACGACGACCCCGGCATGTCGCCCATGGAGATTTGGTGCAACGAGTCTCAGGAGCGCTATGTCCTGGCCATCGCCGCCGAGCGCCTGGAGGAGTTCAGGGCCATCTGCGAGCGCGAGCGCTGCCCCTACGCGGTGGTGGGGGAGACCACGGCGGAGCAGCACCTGCTGCTGGGGGATGCCCACTTTGGCAATGCCCCCATCGACATGCCCATGCCCCTGCTGTTCGGCAAGCCGCCGCGCATGTTGCGGGAGGTGCGCCATCACCCCTTCCACAAACCGGCCCTGGACCTGATCGGGATCGACCTGAAGGAGGCGGCCCTGCGCGTCCTGCGCCTGCCGGCGGTGGCGGACAAGACCTTTCTCATCACCATCGGCGACCGCAGCATCACCGGGATGGTGGCGCGGGACCAGATGGTCGGCCCCTGGCAGGTGCCGGTGGCGGACGTGGCGGTGACCACCAGCGACTGCTTCGGCTTCGCCGGCGAGGCCATGGCCCTGGGCGAGCGCACGCCCCTGGCCCTGATCGACGCCGCCGCCTCCGGGCGCCTGGCGGTGGGGGAGGCCATCACCAACCTGGCGGCGGCGGATATCGCCGCCCTGGGCGACATCAAGCTCTCCGCCAACTGGATGGCCGCCGCCGGTCACCCCGGCGAGGACGCCCGGCTGTATGAGACGGTCAGGGCGGTGGGCCTGGAGCTCTGCCCGGCCCTGGGGATCGCCATCCCGGTGGGCAAGGACTCCATGAGCATGAAGACGGTGTGGGAGCAGGACGGCGAGCGCCGGGCCATGACCGCGCCCCTGTCCCTCATCGTCTCCGCCTTCGCCCCGGTGACTGACGCCCGCCGCACCCTGACACCCCAGTTGCGCCTGGATCAGGGCGATACGGACCTGATCCTCATCGACCTGGGGGCTGGGCGTAACCGCCTCGGTGGCTCCTGCCTGGCTCAGGTTTACGGTCAGGTCGGCAACCAGGGACCGGACCTGGAGCATCCCGAGGCCCTCAAGCGCTTCTTCGCCGCCATCCGCGAACTGGCGGGCGAGGGGCTGATCCTGGCCTACCACGATCGCTCCGATGGCGGCCTCTTCGTCACCCTGTGCGAGATGGCCTTCGCCGGGCGCTGTGGGCTGGAGATCGACCTGGATGCCCTGGGCAGCGACGATCTCCTGGGTGTCCTCTTCAATGAGGAATTGGGCGCCGTCATCCAGGTCCGGCATACCGATACCGACGATGCCCTCAAGGTGCTGCACGATCAGGGCCTGGGTGCCCTGTCGTTCGTCATCGGCTCCCCCCTGGGCGCCAATGGAGCGATGACGGCAGGGGCGGCGAACCTGCCGGCGGGAAGGGCCATGACCGGGACAGGGGACGCTGGTCCCGCCATCCTGGGCCAGGCGTCCATCCGCTTCCTGCGTCATGGCGCCGCGGTGTTGGAGGGCACGCGGATCGAGTTCCAGCGCGCCTGGTCCGAGACGACCTTCGCCCTCCAGTCCCTGCGCGACCACCCGGATTGCGCCGCCGAGGAACACGCCCGCATCGCCGTTAGCCGAGACCCCGGGCTCCACGCCGCGCTGAGTTTCGATCCCGAGGAAGACATCGCCGTCCCCTTCATCCTCACCGGGGCCAGGCCACGCCTGGCGGTGCTGCGCGAGCAAGGGGTTAATGGCCAGGTGGAGATGGCGGCCGCCTTTCATCAGGCCGGCTTCGCATGCGTCGATGTCCACATGTCGGACATCATCGCCGGCCGGATCGGGCTGGAGGACTTCCGGGGCCTGGTGGCCTGCGGTGGCTTCTCCTACGGCGACGTCCTCGGGGCCGGGGAGGGCTGGGCCAAGTCCATCCTCTTCAACCCCCGCGCCCGCGACCAGTTTCAGGCCTTCTTCGCCCGCCCGGATACCTTCGCCTTGGGGGTGTGCAACGGTTGCCAGATGCTCTCCAACCTGCGGGAACTCATCCCCGGGGCGGAACACTGGCCGCATTTCGTGCGCAACCGCTCCGAGCAGTTCGAGGCCCGCACGGTCATGGTCGAGGTCCTGGAGACTCACTCCCTGCTGCTCGCCGGCATGGCCGGCTCGCGGATGCCGATCGCCGTCGCCCATGGCGAGGGGCGGGCCGAGTTCCGCGATGGCGATCATCTGCGCTCCGCTGGCAGCCGGGTGGCCCTCCGTTACATCGAAAATGCCGGTGGCATCGCCGAGCGTTACCCCGCCAACCCGAACGGCTCACCCCTGGGTATCGCCGGCCTGACCAGCAGGGATGGCCGGGTCACCATCATGATGCCTCATCCCGAGCGGGTCTTTCGTGCCGTCCAGCATAGCTGGCGACCCGACGGCTGGGGGGATGATGGTCCCTGGCTGCGTCTCTTCCGTAATGCCCGGGTCTGGGTGGGTTGACGGTTATGGATATTGAGAGGGGGCTTCTATGGATATAGGGGGAAGCGGAAAATCGCCCACCCCTCTTGCTGAGGGCCGCCGGCCGCTCGTCATCGCGCCGTTCGTGCCCGACCGAGGAGCTGGAGTTTGGCGGCCAACGGCCCAGAACCTGGTCCGAGATGTTGTGGAAATCACCCATGAGAACTTGGTGCCACATCGATCACGGCCCGCCGGATGTCTGGGTGCTGGTGGCACCTCAAAAGGGAAAAAAAGGCAAGAGGAATCCAACGAGGAACTCCCGGGCTCGTGGTTTTGGGGGTGGCGGCGACATGTTCGCAGATCATTTGTTGTACAAAATATACAGTAGCAAAGCTGTGACGCATCTTCCGAGCTTCTTATTATTATCTGTATCAACAAGTTATAAAACAACCGGGGTTGGGTCGTTGCGAATTTGTCTGTAGGGGAAAAAGGTTGCACTATAGCCTGCGTTTTACGCTACAATTAGGAACGACAGACGATTAAGCGCAACAGGGGTTGTCGCCCGTGAGGACGCCAGGCGGATTCCCCGACAAGCCCTCGGGTGAGGGCGTCGTTGTTGTTATTCGTCTAAGGTATAATTTCAGGCCTAGGCCCATACGACGATTTCTAAACCAAGTCCTTCTAACCTGAACAGAGGATAAGAGAACATGTACAAAACGACGAAGATTCTAGGCCGCATCGCGCCGATCGCGCTGGCCGTTTCCCTCATGGCCCCTGCCGCTCAAGCGGTCGAGCAGGACAGCTTCTGGTTCGCCTCGGGCGACGCTTCGCTTCCCCAAGGTCAGGCCTGGGTCAACAGCGCTGGCGAGTGCTGGCGTAGTGCCTATCCGGATGGGCCCAACAACCTACCTCCCTGCGCCGCCCCCAAGGTTGTCGTCGCCGAGAAAGTGACCGTCCGCCTGAACTTTGAGTTCGATAAGTACCATGTCCCGACCAATGTCGTGAACAAGGAGGAAATTGCCCTGATCGACAAGTACATCGCGGACATCCAGGCGACCCCCGAGACCGAGGTGGTTACCGTTGTGGGCCACACCGATGCCGTGGGTTCGGATGCCTACAACATGGCCCTGGGTCAGCGCCGTGCGGATGCCGTGCGTAGTTACATCATCGAGCAGGGTTATCCCGCCCAGAATGTGGCCCCCGCCAAGTCCATGGGCAAACGTGACTTGTTGCCGGAGTATCCGCCGGATTCCCTCGAGCAGCGCCGTGTCGTGCTGACCAAAGTCGATCGCTAATAATCTTGGCCTGTTGCTGGGGGGTATGACCCCTTGAGCTGCAGAGAATGACAAACCGGCCACGCTTGAGTGGCCGGTTTTTTTTTCGCCGGCGATTCCGGCGCGGGTGAAAATGGCCGGTGCAGGTTGCAGGTGCTGGCAAAGGCTGCGCCTGTGCCAGGGTTATGGACCTGGCCGTCATGGAGGGTCTCCAACTGACCAACCCGATGAAAACCCTAGGTGACTTCGGCTTATAGATCTTCCCTCTCAAGGGATGGGTTGCAGGTGGGTTATCGCTCCTGGATAAACGGCGATCAGTCTTGGAAGGGCACCCCGTCGATAGGATCTGATCGAGGTCAAGGCATCTTCTTCTGATGCGGGCAAACCTGATCATCCCCATTCCTACCGAGAAACTATCATGAACGACGCCATTTCCACCTATATGACCGCGGATCATCGGCATTGTGATCAATATCTTGCCAGCTTCGAGCAGGCTGTGGACCGCGGTGAATGGGAACCGGCCGGCATTTCTGGTCAGGATCTCAGAACCTCCCTGCTGAGCCATTTCGCCCGGGAGGAGGAAAAGTTGTTTCCTGATCTGCTGGCGGTCGACCCGCGTGCCCGGGGGCCGGTACAGGTCATGACCATGGAGCATCGCCAGATGCGCGCCCTGCTCGACGAGCTGCGGGAGGCCCTTGGCAAGCAGGATGCGCCGGGCTGTCTCGGTCTGGCGGAGACGCTGCATTTTCTCATCCAGCAGCATAACGCCAAGGAGGAGGGCATTCTCTATCCCCTGGCGGACCAGGGCCTGGCCCCCCGGGCGGAAGAGCTGGTAGAGCAACTCAAGGCATTCTGAGGTATACACATGGACAAGGAGCTGGATGTCAGCGATCTGGAGCCCCCGGAGCCCCTGGAACGTATCCTGGATGCCCTCATGGAACTCAGGTCGGGTGAATGCCTCGCCGTCAGCCACCGCCGCCTGCCCTATCCGCTCTTCGATATGTTGCGGCGCATGGGCCATCGCTATGAGACGACGGGTGAAGAGGGGCGATATCGCATTCTGATCTGGCCGAGCGGCGAATGATCGATACTCGCGGCCTCAGCCTGGACCAGGCACCGCCCTTTCATATTCCGGCGCGCTTCTTTCTCACGGCGCCCCTGTTCGTGCTCCTGGCGGGTTTGCTGCTGCTGTGGGAAGGACCTTCCCTGCTCGCCTCGCGCTGGCTGCCCCTGGCCCTAGCGATGACCCACCTGATCGTCATCGGCTATCTGGGCCTGCTGATGTGTGGCGCCCTGCTGCAAATGCTGCCGGTGGTCCTGGGGGCGCCGGTGCCCGCGGTGCGTTGGGTGGGAAGTCTGACTCACCCGCTGCTCGGCCTCGGTGCCCTGTTCCTGGCCGGTGGCCTCGGCTATGGCCTGCCCTGGTCCCTGGCATGGGGAGCGGTTGCCAGCGCCCTGGGGTTTATCTGCTTTTTGCTGCCGGTCACCCTGGCCCTGTGGCATGCGCGGGGGGAGCCTGGGACCCGGCGCGCCCTGCGCGCGGCCGCCCTGGCCTTGCTTGTCACGTTGCTGCTTGGCCTGGTGCTGAGCACCTTTCTGCTCGGCCTTCTCCCCTTGGGAAACTTCACGGGCTGGGTCAATGCCCATGTCATCTGGGGACTGCTGGGCTGGGTGGGATTGCTGGTGATCGGGGTCGCCGTTCAGGTCATTCCGCTGTTTTTCGTTACCCCGCCTTATCCCGCCCTGGCCCGGGCCTGGCTGGCGCCCCTGCTGCTAATCTTGATCGTCCTCGCCAGCCTGGCCGAGGTCAGGGGTTGGGATCTTACCGCCACCCTTGCCCTGGGGACGGTTGGCGCGGGCTTTGTCCTGTTCGCCCTGCTGACCCTGTGGCTCCTGGTCCGGCGCGGCCGGCGCCGGCTCGATCCCACCCTGCTGCACTGGGGGACCGCCATGCTCTCGGTGGTCGCCGCCTTCCTCGCCTGGATGCTGAACGCACCCCCAACGCTGGTCGGCATCCTGTTGCTCGTCGGGGTCGGACTGGGCTTGCCGGCGGGAATGCTGTTCAAGATCCTGCCGTTCCTCGCCTGGTTTCATCTCCAGCATCGCCAGTTGGCGTCCGGCCGCTTCGACCTGCGCATCCCCCACATGGGCAGCCTGCTAGCGGTGAACTGGGCGCGGACCCAGTTCGGCCTGCATCTACTGGCACTGCTGCTGGGGATGGTCGCCCTGGCCGTCCCCGCCCTGGCACGTCCGGCGGGTCTGGTCCTATTCCTGTCTGGCTTGGTGCTGGAGGGGTTGCTGGTGGGCGTGGTGCTGCGTTACCGGCGGGCATCCAGGGCCTTTATGGCCACCCCAGCCCCTTGACCGGACTGGTGCATGCCGATCTGACTGCACATCGCAAGGAGTTGGGTTATCGAGATTGCCCAGCAATTTTCGGATTTCCTGGGTCAGGATGCGTTTGGCGAGGGGCAATCTGAATCGGTCCTGGTAGGCTTGACGACCGCTTCCTCGCGGTCGACACCCCCCGCCAGATTGCCCCGACCCTTCCCATCCATGCCAAAAGCTGAAATGCACTGGCTATAACCGCCTCTTCTCTCCACCCCCCGATCTTGTCCATTCCGCCATTCATCCATCCAATCAGACTTGGCGCGCGCCTGGCTGGAATGTGGTGATCCGGTGCTCAACCCAGGAGGCGGCTGAGGAGGAGAACGCCCAGGATGAGGGTGAATAGGCCGACCCCGCGGCGAATACCGGTTTCCGGCAGGTGCCTGACCGTGGCGGTGGCCAGCGGGACGGAGAGCAGGGCGCCGGTCACCAGGGGCAGGGTGAGGGACCAGTCGATGCCGCTCTTGAAGTAGAGGTAGGCGCCGAGACCGACCGCGCAGGTCAGGGCCTCGGCCATGGAGGTGATGGCCACCGCCTGGCGGGCGGGGACTCCGGACACCACTTGGCCGGAAGTCACCAGGGGTCCGTAGCCGCCGCCGCTGAGGCCCTTGTTGAAGGCCGCGACCAGGCCGATGGTGAGAATGCCGCCGCGATGGTAACGGATCTGACGGCGGGCGGTGAGGAGGGTGATCAGGCCCATGGACAGGACTATGACCGCGATCAGCAGCGAAAACCACTGGGCGGAGATCTTGACCGCCAGCATGACCGCCACGATGGCGCCCAGGGCGCTGAGGAGACCGAGCAGGCCGAAAGTGCGGCGGGCCGCCGGATCATTGCGCAGGTCGATGTTGCCGTCGCGATGGTGCATGGCGCCGGCGGCCAGGCCGGTGAGCAGTTCCGACAGGAGCACGGCGGGTACGATCTGCAAGGGCTCATAGCCAGCGAGCATCAGGAGGGGCGTCAGGGTCGTGCCATAACCCATGCCCAGGCTCGAGTCCAGGTACTCGCAACCCAGGGCCGCCAGGAAGATGATCAGTAGGGTCCCGGTCGTCCAGTTGGCCTCTGGCGCCGCCAGCCAACCCAGGTCTCGCAGGACGCCCAGGGTGGCGAAGGCCCCCAGTGTCAGACCGATCAGACTGGCCAGGAACAACAGGCGGGTACGATGCCACTGATAGAAGGTTTCGAGGGAGAGCAGGGCTTGGCGTAGCATGGGAGGTCTCCAGGGAGCGCGTGATGGTCCTGTCCCGGGATTATCAGAAAACGTGCCAGGTTAAGCCTCTTCCGTTGGAGTTCTCACATCTATTTGATAATAATATAAAATTTTCACCGGTGATGGTGGAGCAGCGTGAAATCAGAGTTGTCGCTCTCCTCGGCTCCGCAGCGGTAGGGAGGCCATTCGCCTTAGCCGGGAAATGTGACGGTTTTGCCGTTAATAAGCCGGATTTTCCGTTAACTTTCCGTTAAGCTAAAGTCATCGCACCTCAATTTTTGGTTTCCCGGGTCGGGTGGTGTCTTGCGGAGGCCGATGTGAATAAGTCCCTGTATAGGCTTGACGACCGCTTCCTAGCGGTCGACACCCACGCCAAACGCCCCCGACCCTCCCTAGCGATGCCGAAAACTGCAACGCGGGGGGGCCATATATGCACGCGGGGTGGACCATGTATGAAATGCGATGTCTGTAACTCTCCCGAGGGTGCGCGCCATATCCTTGAAAACGAGGGCCATTTGCCGTGTCTTTGACGCAAACTGTCATGAAGGATTCGTCATATTTCTGAAAATGAAAGACTATTCCCTGAGTTTCACCTAACCGCCATGGATGAGTTGCACCAAGGCTTGTTGAATCTCTGGCGGCTGGCTGCCCTCCACTGGCGGCTGGACGACAGCCTGCCCGCCATCGCCGGGGAACTCGGTCGGATCCTCAGCTTTCAGCATCTGCTGGCGCTGGAATTCGATCCCGGTGCGACCGGCCTCACCCCCGCCGCCCACTGGACCCTGACCGCGCCCCTCGCTCCTCCCCCGCCAGCCGCCACCCCCGGCTCCGCTACCACCGCCGATTTAACCACCTCCCCGGTCTCACCGCCCCCACTGCCAGACTCCGCCCTAGACCGCCTGCGGGCCTGGTGCCGGGAGGAACAGGTCAGCCATGGCCCGGTGACGACGTTAGCGGCACAACTGCCGGGACTGTTCCCCCCGGCCTGGGCCGGCGAAGCGCTGGCCCTTGGGCTGATCATGGGAGAGGAGCCCTTGGGCATTCTGCTCATCGGGGTCGATCCACCTGGCACCTTGGGCGAGGCAGCGCGCCACCGGGTGCAGGCCCTGCGTGAGCCACTCACCCTGGCCTTGCGCAATCACCAGCGCCTGCGGGAACTGCTGGCCCTGCGGGAGGCGGCGGAGGCGGATCGCCGCTCCCTCCTGGCGCGGCTCGGGCGACGCGAGCTCACCGATACCCTGATCGGTGGCGAAGCTGGCCTGCGGGAGGTCATGCGCGGGGTGGAACTGGTCGCCCCGGCGTCGGCGCCGGTGCTGATCCTGGGGGAGACGGGCTCGGGCAAGGAGGTCATCGCACGCGCCATCCACCGCCGCTCCGCCCGGGCCCAGGGACCTTTCCTGCGCGTCAACTGCGGCGCCATCCCCCCGGACCTGGTGGACTCGGAACTCTTCGGCCACGAAAAGGGCAGCTTCACCGGCGCCGCGGCCCGGCGGCTGGGCTGGTTCGAGCGCGCCGACCGCGGCACCCTTTTCCTGGACGAGATCGGCGAACTGACCCCGGCCATCCAGGTGCGATTGCTGCGCATCCTCCAGGACGGCAGCTTCGAGCGGGTAGGGGGCCAGCAGACCCTGCACGTCGATGTGCGCCTGATCGCCGCCACCCATCGGGACCTGCGGGCCATGGTCCGGGATGGTCAGTTCCGCGCCGACCTCTGGTATCGCATCAACGTCTTCCCCCTCCACCTGCCCGCCCTGCGGGAGCGGCCCGAGGACATCCCCGCCCTGGCCAACCACTTCGCCGACAAGGCGGCCTTACGGCTCGGCCTGGCGCTCCAGCTCCCCACCCCGGCGGACCTGGCCCTGCTGCGGGCTTATCCCTGGCCCGGCAACGTCCGGGAACTGGCGGCGGTCATCGAACGCGCCGCCATCCTCGGCGACGGTCAGGGGCTGGAAGTGGCGCGGGCCTTGGGAACCGGACCCATCCTGCCCGGGATCCCTGCCGGAGCGCCCGTCGCGACCGCCGCGGCTGGGGGTAGTGCCGTCAGGGAGCCTTCGGTGCCATCCAGGGCCATCGAACCCTTGGATGACGCCATGCGCCTTCACATTGAGCGCGCCCTGGCCCAATGCTACGGCCGGGTGGAGGGACCCTTTGGCGCCGCCCGTCTGCTGGACGTGAATCCCGACACTTTGCGCTCACGGATGCGCCGGCTGGGCATCAGCCGCGCCGCTTTCAAACCTTGACAACTGGTGAAAATCACCGTTCCTTTACAGCCTAAAATCATCTATCTTATTAATATATAATTTATTATTGCTGATCGAAAGGTTTTTTTCAGGGCATCCGAGGTCACCGGACTCCAGCCGAGCCACCGCTGAGACCTCACAAAGCCCTGGCGCAGCGGCAATCAGCCTCAAATCCCCCGCGCTTGGGCGGCACAAAGCCCTGGCGCAGCGGCAATCAGCCTCAAATCCCCCGCGCTTGGGCGGCGGCATTGCCCACATAGGACCCCGGGGTCAGTTCCCTTAGCCGGGCCTTGGCGGGCTCCGGGATCTCGAGCTTATCGATGAATCGCGCCAGTTCCGCTTGGCCAATGCGGTGACCCCGGGTCAGCTCCTTGAGCTTTTCGTAGGGCTTCTCCACCCCATGGCGGCGCATGACCGTCTGAATGGGCTCTGCCAGGACCTCCCAGTTGGCGTCCAGGTCGGCGGCGAGGCGCGTGGGATCGGCCTCCAGCTTGCCCAGGCCCTTGAGGGCGGATTGCAAGGCGATGCTGGTGTGGGCCAGGCCGACCCCCAGGTTGCGCAGCACGGTGGAGTCGGTCAGGTCGCGCTGAAAGCGGGAGATGGGCAGCTTGCGCGCCAGGTGCTCCAGGAGGGCGTTGGCGATGCCCAGGTTGCCCTCGGCGTTCTCGAAATCGATGGGATTGACCTTGTGGGGCATGGTCGAGGAGCCGACCTCCCCGGCGACGGTCTTCTGGCGGAAATAGCCCAGGGAGACATAGCCCCAGAGATCGCGGCAGGCGTCGATGAGGATGGTGTTGAAGCGGGTGGTGGCGTCGAAGAATTCCGCCATGTAGTCATGGGGCTCGATCTGGGTGGTGTAGGGATTCCAGTTCAGGCCCAGGGACTCGACGAAGTCGCGGGCGAAGGCTGGCCAGTCCAGCTCCGGGTAGGCGGCCAGATGGGCGTTATAGTTGCCCACGGCGCCGTTGATCTTGCCCAGCAGGGGCACCTCGGCCACTTGGTCGCGCTGACGCGCCAGGCGGGCGGCGATGTTGGCCAGCTCCTTGCCCAGGGTGGTCGGGGAGGCGGGCTGGCCATGGGTGCGGGCCAGCATCGGCACGTCCGCCAGGCGGTGGGCCAGGGCGCGGATCGAGGCGATGACCTCGTCCATCTGCGGCAGCAGCACCTGGCCGCGCCCCTCCCGCAGCATCAGGGCGTGGGCGAGGTTGTTGATGTCCTCGGAGGTGCAGGCGAAGTGGATGAACTCGCTCACCGCCTCCAGTTCGGCGTTGCCGGTGATGTGCTCCTTGATGAAATACTCGACGGCCTTGACGTCGTGATTGGTGGTGCGCTCGATGTTCTTAACCCGATGACCCTGCTCCTCGCCGAAGTTCTCGACCATTGCCTCCAGCAGGTGGCGGGCATGGACCGAGAGGGGCGGTACCTCCGGGATCCCGGGGTGGTCCGCCAGGGCCAGGAGCCAGCGCACCTCCACCAGCACCCGGTGGCGGATGAGCCCCAGCTCGCTGAAGATGGGCCGGAGGTCCTCGGTCTTGCTGCCGTAACGGCCATCGATGGGGGAAACGGCGGTGAGGGTGGAGAGTTCCATGGGCGGTGCTCGTTCTGCGGTTCGTGACGGAAAGGGGATGATCGGCGGCAAGGGGGCGGCCGGTGGCAACGGGGCGACTGGCGGCGATGGGGCCGACAAGGGTGCAGGATAGCGCCCTCGCGCCAGGAGTCCACCATCAGGAGGCCAGTGTCTCCGGTCGTCTCCGACGGCCCGCGCCAACCGGGCGATCAGCCCCCGACGAACTGGGTTTGGTGTTAGGCCAGGTAGGGCCGGTGTTGCTCCGCCAGCGAGCGCAACCTGGCTAGCTGATCCAGCCCGAGTCGCTTTTTCTCCCGGTCTGGAGGGCGCAGAGACAGGTCCTTGTCAAGCAAAGCAAATGAAACGCAGGCTACACGGGGCTGGTCAACGGGCTGCCCCGTTAACCTTCTGTATCCAGACCTCGCCATCCGGACAATCCATGATGGCCTCGGCCAAATCCTCCAAGGCCTGGTAGCTGGTCACCTGGTCGAGCAAGGGGGCGCTTCTTGAGGCAATGTCGTCACCAAAACGCTTACGCGTTAGACGCATCAGAAGTAGTCACTCGTGTTGCAACCCCTGATGCAACCCCTGCTCGATACCCTTGCGGATACCGATGCGCTCAACACTCGTCACGTAGATCATTTTATGGACACCTTCATAAGTCTGAATTTCTGACCAAAGTTTCTGCTCGAATTCCTCGGGTAGGCGCAGCATCCAGTCGATGAAACGGAACAATTCCAGGATATCGCTCCGCCCCCACCCCCGACGATACAGGCCCTTGGCCAGGGCCAGCTTCGCCTGGTAACGTGCCTCGGGAGCCTGGCGCGTCTCCTGGGTCTTGAGGTGCGCCTGGATGACCACGGCGAAGGGATTGGCCGAGGCCTCCAACTCCGCCCAGCGGGTCCGGTAGTCCAGCAACTTGACGCTGGGAAACCGGATGCCGACTTCGCAGCCCCAATGTCGCCAGCCAAAATGATGCGGACGCCAGTCAGGCCGCTCATCGGCCAGGACCGCCAGGCTCACGTAGGCTTGACGACCGCCTCCTTGCGGTCGACATTCCCGCCAGACGCCACCCAACCCTCCCATTTGATGCCGCAAACTGAAACACGACAGGTATAAGTTATCGATCGGCCGACTGGACGGCCCCCCTCAATCCCCCTGGGTAAGCAGTCCGCTCGCCCGCAGCACGCGCCGCTCGATGGCCTGCTCCAGCACCCGCTCATCGCCCGGGCGGACCAGGGTGAAATAGTGACGGGCGCGGGTGATGCCGGTGTAGAGCAACTCCCGGGTCAGGATGGGGCTGGGCTTGTCCGGCAGGACTAGGGCGGCATGGGTGAATTCCGAGCCCTGGGACTTGTGGACAGTGAGGGCGAAGACGGTCTCCACCGCCTGGAGGCGGCTGGGCAGGACCCACCTGATGCCCTGGCGGCCATCGCCGGCGGGGAAGGCGACCCGAAGCCGCTCCGGTTCGCTGGCGGCGGCGGGGCGGGCCAGGGTGACGCCGATGTCCCCATTCATCAGGCCCAGGGCATAGTCATTGCGCGTGACCAGGACCGGCCGCCCCAGGTACCAGCCACTGCTGGCGGGGATCAACCCGGCCTCCCGCAGCAGGCGGGCGATGGTCTCATTCAGACCCGCCACGCCCCAGGGACCCCGGCGCAGGGCACACAGCACCTGGAACTGTCCCTGGGCGGCGAGGACGGCGCGGGCCCAGTCGTCATAGCGTTCGGTAGCCGCACCGGTGGGCGGGTGCTTTTGTCGCAGCACCTCCAGGTAATGCCGATAGCCGACCCGGGGCGGGCGGGCGTTTGCACCCTCACCATGCGGCAACGTTGCTATCGATGCTGCTGGCCCCGAGAGGTTTGGCGAGGGCGCCGCCCCGCCACGGATAAGAAGCTGCCTGAGGGCAGCATCCACCTGCCCATCAGGGACATTCCGGTGCTCGTTGGGGACAGCTGGATGTTTGGGACAGGCATCCCGGTGTTCGTGGGGGGGGGCCGGATGTTCAGGGGAGAAATCCCGTTTTTCGCAGGGAGCATCCAGATTCTCGGAGCAGGCATCCCGATGCTCGTAGGATGTATCCGGGTGTTCGGAGAAGGTATCCCGGCGTTCGAGGGCGAGACCCGCCGTGGCGACATCCCGGTGCTCCAAGGCAGTACCCGCCTTGTTGGCGACGACGATCAGGGCCAGATCCCGGTAACCCCGCGACCAGATAGCCCGGACCACCGCCTTGCTGCCGGCATTGACCGCCGCCGCAAGCTGGCCAATCCCGCTGTCCGCGGCGAAGCGGTGACTGTGGCGAAGCATGACGATGGCCTGGTCGAGGGCGGTCCCCGCCGGGTCGATCAGATCCTTCTGGTCCTCGCCGACGGCGGTGGCGGGGTCCGTCCGGTCGGGGATCGCCTCTCCCGGGCTTGCCTGGCATTCCCCCCTCGCGGATTCCGGCCCGTCGCCAATAACCGCATCGGGTCTCATTGGGCATTCCCTTCTCGCGGCCGCCAACCCGTCGTTGTCACTGACCTCTGCCGTGCTCCTTGGCAGGCTCTCCCCTGTCACGGTCTCCAGCCAGTCGCGGGTCGCCGGGGTGTAATGACCGGCGGCGGCCCGCTGGCAGATCTGGCCGAGGACCGCCCCCGCCTCCACCGAGGCGAGCTGGTCCTTGTCGCCAAGCAGGATCAGGCGCGCCGAGGGCGGCAAGGCGGCGAGGACCGCGGCCATCATCTCCAGGTCGATCATCGAGGCCTCGTCGATGACCAGCACGTCCAGGGCCAAGGGGTTGCCGGCGTGATGGCGCAGGCGGCGGGTATCGGGCCGGCTGCCCAACAGGCGGTGCAGGGTGGTGACGGTGACGGGGATGCTGGCCCGCACCGCCTCGGCCTGGGGGAGCCCGGCCAGGGGCAGGCTGGCGACGGCACCGGCGATGGCCTCGTTCAGGCGCGCCGCCGCCTTGCCGGTGGGCGCGGCCAGGCGGATGCGCAGGGGGCGGGGCGGCTTGACGGTTACCTTGTCGGGTGTCTTGTCGGATGCCTTGCCGGGCGCCGGGGCGGTCAGGGCCAGGGTCTGGAGCAGGGCCAGCAGCCGCACCACGGTCGTGGTCTTGCCGGTGCCGGGGCCGCCGGTGATAACGCTGAAGGCGCCGGGGGCCGCCAGGGCGCAGGCGAGTTTCTGCCAGTCGGGATGGATCGGCGATGTCGGAAAGAGGCGGTCGAGGGTCTGGCGCAGCAGGGTGTCGGGCAGTGCCATCCGCTGCGTCTCGGTACCCGACTGCTGCACCTCGATACCCATCCGTTGCGTCTCAGTATCCGTCCGCTGGGCCTCGGTACCCAACCACTGTGCATCAGTACCCGTCCCTTGGGTCTCAGTATCCGTTCGCTGCGTCTCGGTACCCGTCAGCAGGGCCTCGGAACCTGTCATCCGGGCTTCGGTACCGGTTAGCTGGGCCGGGATACCCGCCAGCCGGGCCGCGATCCTCTCCCGCACCGCCCGTTCATAGTCCCAGTAGCGGCGCAGGTAGAGGCGGGACCCGGCGAGGACCAGGGGCGTGTCCCCCGCTCCTTGGCCGATCAGACTGGGCTGGCCGAGGGCGGCGCGCCAGGCGGTCAGGGTCAGGCCCGCCAGCAGCGCCGCGGGGTGGGGCGGGGGCTCGCCGCTGGTGGTCTCCGCGTCCTCCGGCGGTAGGGAGAGGGCGAAGCCCGGGTCGCGCAGGGTCGCCTCCAGGTCCAGGCAGGCGTGGCCGCGGCCGAGCTGGTGGCTGGCCAGGGCCGCGGCGAGGAGCGCCAGGGGGTGGGCATCCGCGACCTCCTGGCCCAGAAAGCGGGCGAAGGCCCGATCCAGGGGACGCAGCCAATCTTCCCGCGTCCACTGATCCAGGAGTTGCCCCAGTCGCGCCCGCCCCGGGGCATCCGGCGTCAAGTGGCCATGGGTCAGGGGGAGCCCGTGCCCGACCCCGTCTGGTGAGGGGAGGAGAGCGGGTAAGGGCGAATGCCTGGGATCATCTCCCAACGGCGGCCAGGGGTGGTGGTTGCTCCCAGAAATCGGGCCTGAAGGGGTAGAGCCGGAAGGGGTCGGGTTGGAAGTGATCTGCTTGGAAGGGGTCAGACCGGTGGGGCTCGGGTCGGAAGGGCTCGGTTGGGATAAGGACGGGCTCATGGGTGCGACTCCCGCTGGTCACCAAAGGTGACGGCTGCCCCCCGGAACAGGGCATCCAGGGTCTCGATCAGCTCCCGGGGCGGCCGTTCCCAGTGGACGCCCTGGCAAGGTCCGTCAATGCCGCGCAGGAACAGATAGACGGCGCCGCCTACATGCCGGTCGTAGTCGTAGTCCGGTAGGCGCGACTTGAGCAGACGATGGAGGGCGAGGAGGTAGAGGACGTACTGCAACTCGTAGCGGGCGTGAAGGATGGCCCCGCGCAGGGCCGCGGGGGTGTAGGCGCTGGCATCCGGTCCCAGCCAGTTGGATTTGTAGTCCGCCACGTAGTAGCGGCCCCGGTGCTCGAAGACCAGATCCATGAAGCCCCTCAGCATGCCGAAGAGCCGCGCCGGTTCGAGCGCCGGTCGCGGCGCCCCGTCCAGGGTGGCCGCGCTGACCAGGCGATCGAGGGTTCCGACCGTCACCCGCTGGGTGGCGAGCCAGAACTCCATCTCGGGGACGGCCATCGTCAGGTCGGTGAGTCGGAGGCCAGGGCCCTCGCCGGCAAGGAGCGATGGCTGGCTCAGGATGCGCTGCATCCAGGCGGCGAGGGGTTCGACCCAGGCCTGCCAACCCCGCAACTGGCAGCGGCGGTCGATGAGGTCGCGCAGCCGGGCGGGAGCGGCGGCAATGGCGCCAAACCCCTCGCGAGCGGCCCATTCCAGCAGTTCGTGGAGAAAGGACCCCGCTTCCGGCCCGCGGGGGAAGGCATGGATGGGCCCGAGATTCGGCCTGGCACCGGCCTCGGTTTCCGGCCCCTGGGCCCATGTCCCCAGGGCCCGCATCTCCAGAAAGCGCTCCTCGGTCGCGGTCCCGGCGGCCCCTACCTGGCGGCTGAAGAGCGCGGGGGACCCCGACCCATCCACCCTGCCGCCCTCCCGGCCTGCACCGCCCGCCTCGTCTTCAGTGGTGGCGAAGGCGTCAAACTCCCCCAGTGCGCCGTGGCTGACCGTCCGGCTGATGGCCGAGTAGCTCGCGATCCACCAGGGGGTCGTCACCACCGGGCGCGAGTCACGGGCGCGCCCCGTCCAGCCGGGTGCCTCCGCGGCCCTGTAGCGCGTGGTGGATGGCGTTGGGGCGGGGACCAGGACCAGGTCCGCGGAATCGCCCCGCAGGCGCTCCAGGGCTGGGGCCAATTCCGTGGGTGGCAGGGGCTCGCCAGCGCTAAGCAGATAGCCAAAGGCCCCCCGTTCAAGCTCGGCGATGGGGGCCAGGCCCACCCAGGTGGCGTAGCGGGCGCGGGTCAGGGCGACGTAGAGCTTGCGCAGGTCCTCCCCCAGCCGTTCTCGATCGGCCCGCCGCACGGCCTTCTCCACGTCCCCCAGGGTCAGTTGGAACTTGCCCCGGTCGTCATGCCACTTGAGGGGCAGGTCCTTGGCGGTCGTCGGTCGGAAATCGGCGGCGAAGGGCAGGAAGACCAGGGGGTATTCCAGGCCCTTGGACTTGTGGACGGTCACCACCTGCACCAGATCGGCATCGCTCTCCAGGCGGATCTGCCGGGCCTCGTCGCGGCCAGCGCCCCCCGCCTCCTGGCATTGCTCGGCCAGATAGCGGATCAGGGCATGCTCCCCGTCCAATAGCAGACTGGCCCGTTGCAGGAGTTCGGCCAGGTGCAGCAAATCGGTGAGCACTCGTTCGCCGCTGGTTGTCCCCAGCGGGGGCCGGACCCCTGGCCCCGCCGCACCATCGGTACCCAGCAAGCGCGCCGGGACACGGAAGTCATTGAGGAGCCTGCGCAGCATGGGCAGCACCCCCTGACGGCGCCAGAGGTCGCGGTAGCCGCGAAATTGCAGAACCTGTTCCTCCAGGGCCAGGTCGTCCTGATTCAGCCGGTCCAGTTCCGCCCAACTCAGCCCCAGGGTCGGGGTGGCCAGGGCGGTGCGCACCAGGCGCAGGTCGTCGGGTTCGGCGCAGGCGGCCAGCCAGTGCCGCAACTCGCCGGCCTGGGGGCTCTGGTAGACCGAGTCCTGATCGGACAGATAGACGCTGCGTACCCCGCGGCGGGCCAGGGCGCGGCGGATGAGATCGGCCTCCTGGCGCTTGTTGACCAGCACCGCCAGGTCGGCTGGACGCAGGGGGCTGATCGGCGCGGCACCATGATCGGCAACGAACCCTGCCTGGCCGGCCTGGCCCAGGTTGAGGAGACGCACCATCTCGCTGGCGCAGACCTCGGCGATCTGGTCCCGGTAGGTCTCCTTGTTGAGCGTCTTGCCGTCGTCCCCGGGCGGCAGCCACCAGGCGGTGAGGGCGGGTACCTCCTGGCCCGCGGCGTGAAGGGCGTCGCCACACCCGCGGGCCTCGGCGGCGATGAAGGGCACCGGGTTGCCGCCTGCGCCGCGGAACAGAAAGGCCCCGGCGCCAGTCGCGCGCGCTTCGGCGGCGGCGAAGCAGCGATTGGCTGCCCGGACCATGGCGTGGGTGGAGCGGTAGTTGGTGCCCAGGGTATGGAGCCGGCTGGCGCAGGCCTGCCGAGCCTGGAGATAGGTGAAGATATCCGCCCCGCGGAAGGCATAGATGGCCTGTTTGGGGTCGCCGATCAGGATCAGGGCGGTGGCGGGGTCGTTGCTGGCCACCCGGTAGACGGTATCGAAGATGCGGTACTGCACCGGGTCCGTGTCCTGGAACTCGTCGATGAGGGCGACGGGAAACTGACGGCGAATGGTGTCGGCCAGGCGCGCGCCATTCGGGCCGCGCAGGGCGGCATCGAGCCGGGTGAGGAGATCGTGGAAGCCCATCTGGGCGCGCCGCGCCTGTTCGACGGCGAAGCGCGCCGCCACCCAACGGGCGGCGTGGCGCAGGATTGACTCATGGGCATCGGGCAGGGTGCCCAGGGCGGCGCGGAGCCCAGCGGTGGCCGCCAGGGCGGGGTGGTCGGGCACCGGCTTCTGCTCCGGTTTCCAGGCATCATCCAGACCCGCGGGGGTGAGGCGGTCCCAGCCTTTTGCGAGTTCCAGGGACTTCGCGGTCGGGTCGGTCACCCAGGCGCGCAGGGCATTCAGCCAGGGATTGTAGAAGCGGGGTTGGAGCTTGCTGCCATTCACCGCTTTACTGTTGACGGCGCCATCGAGCAGGGCCTGCAATTCCTCCGTCCAAGTCGCCCAGGGGGCCTTGAGGGCGGCCAGACTCCGCCCCTTTTCCTGTCGGGCCGCGTCGAGGGAAAGGGCGGGCGCGGGGGCGTCATCCAGTTGTTCGGCATGGGCCACCAGTCCCCGCAGGGCCAGCCGCAGCGCCTCGGGATCGGCCCACCAGCGCCGCACCTCGGCGACATCCTCCATTCCCAGGGGCACCATGAAGATGCGCCAGTAGTCGCGCACCACCTCGGCCAGCAACTCGGTCTGGTCGGTCTCCAGGGTCTGGGTAAAGAGGCTGCCGCTGTCAAAGGCATGCTCGCGCAGCATGCGATGGCACCAGGCGTGGATGGTGGACACCGCCGCCTCGTCCATCCAGTCCGCGGCCAGTTGCAGCCGGTAGGCGCAGCCGGGCCACTGGCCCGGCTCGTAGTCCTGTCGCAGGTCGTGGAGCGGGTCCTCCCCGGCGGGTCGGGGGCTGATGCTGGCCGGATCGGCGCGGAAGGCGGCCGCCGCCTCGGTCAGGCGGGCGCGGATACGGTCGCGCAGCTCCTGGGTGGCGGCCTCGGTGAAGGTGACGACCAGGATCTCCGGCGGGGTATAGGCGCGCGGGGCGTTCTGGATACCATGACCCAATACCAGCCGCACATACAGGGTCGCGATGGTGAAGGTCTTGCCCGTGCCGGCGCTGGCCTCGATGAGCCGACTGCCCTGGAGAGGAAAACGCAGCGGGTCCAGGGTCACCACGGCGTCCGCGGCGAGGATGGTTGCGGTGGCGTCCGCGAGGGGGACGGCGTCAGCGTCGACCGCAGAGGGGGCGGACGCGGCTAGGGGTGCGTAAGGAGGATTGGACATGGCGGGATATCGCACCTCAATTTTCGGCAGCGCCGGGTTGGGTGGCCTCGCCGGCCTTGCTCGCAGCGGCTGGCAATACCGACCACAGAGGACCGAACAGAGTCGCGGCCAGCCGATAGAAGGTCCCGTCCGCTATCAGGGCGGCGTAATCCGGGTAGACCCGTGCCAGGTAGGGGTCGGTCGCGACCTCACCCTGAAAGTTATAGCCGCCCTCGTAGGCCTGGCGCGGGGCGCCGGAGTCGCCGCCCTGCCTCAGCCAGGCGAAGGCCGTTTTGGTGGCCAGGGGCAAGGGTCGGCGCAGGCCTTCCGCCATGGCGGCCAGCAGCGTGGTCAGATGCCGCCGGGCCTGATCCGGCGGCAAGGGGGCGAGTGTGACCTGCCCGACCTTGCTGAGGACCAGGGTGGTCAGGGGTTCTTCCCCCAGGTTGCCGGCGAGGTGCGCGACCCAGTGGCGGATCATCTTCTCCCCCCGGTATTGGCGATTCTTGACGATATCGCTGGTCTCCAGCACCACCCGCCCGAGTTGGCCCGAACCATCGGTGCGCAGGCCACCGAGCCAGTCGGCGATGGCCAGGGTCTGGGGCTTGCCCATGCCGCCTTCAGGAGCTCCACTCGCGCCGCCGTCGGGAGCTCCACTCGTACCGCCATCAGGGGCTCTGACTGCGCCGTCGTCAGGGACCTCGAATGAAATTTCCATCTCCTCGGCGAGGGGCTGAGGCCAGCGCTCCAGGGCCACCTGATATTTCTGGAAGAGTTCGTCCATGGGCGCCTCCAGCTCCTCGGCGAGGGCCGCGCCAAAACCGCCGGGGGCCAGGTCGCCGCGCCGCCGGATCTGTTCCAGTCGCGCCGCCCGTACCTCGGCAAGGGGCTCACCCGCCGCCGCCTGGACCTGTGCCTGGATCAACTCGTCATTGAGCAGCCAGCGTTGCAGGTGATCGAGGGCGAATGGCTCCTGATCCTCCGCCGCCGGGTCATCGACCGCGAAATAAACGCCGAGCCGCTGAGTGAAAAAGGTCTTGACCGGCGCCTGGAGAAAGTCGGTCAGATCCCGCAGCCGGAAGGGCTCCTCGCGCAACAGGGGGGGCAGAAGGGCCTGTTCCGCCAGATCGGGACTCGGAACGGCGCCGGTATTCCCCTCGGTGCCTGTGGTAAGCCCGGGAGAGGAGTGGCGGGGAGCGGCCAAATTGGCGCCCGGTCGCCACTCCCGGGCATAGGTGAACCAGGGGGAAGTCGTGGGATCGCTGGGGAAGTAGCGGGGGCTGAAGGGCTGAAGGGGATGCTCCAGGGTCAGGGCATCCAGCAGGGAGGCTGGCGTCCCGGCGGGGTCCTGGGTGGTGCCGGGCGCGGCCCTGGGGGCGGGATGCTCAGGGGTGGCCGGCGGGTCGGCCAGCCGCCACCCCGCGGCCAGGTGGTCGCGTAACTGGCCCACCAGCACGGAGGGTGGGCGCACGCGGTTGTCGGTGATGCGGCGCCCCACCCAGGAGATGTGCAGCCGCTCCCGCGCCGAGAGTAGCGCCTCCAGGAAGAGATAACGGTCGTCCTCCCGCCGCGAGCGGTCGCCGGGGCGGTAGTCCTGGCCCATGAGGTCGAAGTCCAGGGGCTGGCGCTGGCGGGGATAGTCGCCATCGTTCATACCCAGCAGGCAGACCAGGCGGAAGGGGATGGCGCGCATGGGCATGAGGGTGGCGAAGGTGACGGCCCCGGCGAAGAAGCGCTGGGACAGGCCCCCCGCGTCGAGCTGGGCCAGCCAGTGCTCGGCGACGATGGACAGGGGCAGGGTTTCCGTCAGCCCCGCGGCGTCGGCGGCCTCCTGCCAGTCCTGGAGGGCGGTCTCCAGTTGGAGCAGGGTGAAGGCGTCGTCGCCGCCGCTACCGCTATTGCTACCGCTACTGGTACCGCTACCGCTGCCATTGCCGCTACCGTTGCCCCCGGCGTCGAAAAAATCCGTCAGCAACTGGCGCAGCCGGGCGCACCAGTCGGCGACGCTGGCGGGCTCCCGCAGCATTCGCCAGGTGGCGTCCAACTGCTCGAAGAAGCGCGTCAGCGGGCCGAGGAGGGCGGCATCGAGACCGCCGATCTCGCCGAAGGGCTCGATGTCCCGCCAGGCCGCCGCATCCTGGCCGACGGCATAGCCGAGCAGCATGCGGCGCAGGCCGAAGCGCCAGGTATGCCGGGCCTCGTCCTCCGGCTGAGTCGGCAGATCCAGGCTGGCGCGCTGGGCGGCGTGCAGACCCCAGCGGATGTTGGCCCCCCGCACCCAGCGGTGCAGGCGGGGCAGTTCGTCCTCGGCGATGCCGAAGCACCGGCGCAGGGCCGGGACCTCCAGCAGGTCGAGCAGGTCACTCACCGCCAGCCGCGACTGGGGCAGGTTGAGCAAGGCCTCTAGGGCCTTGAGCAGGGGGTCCGTGGCGCGCCGGCCCTGGTCGGCGAGGCTGAAAGGAATGAATCGCGGGTCACGGTGGCCGGCCTGACGGTCGATCAGGCCGAAGACCGCCAGGATGTGGGGGGCATAGGTGTCGATGTCCGGGACCATGACGATGACGTCCCGCGGGGTCAGGCTGGGGTCGGCGTTGAAGGCCGCCAGGAGTTGGTCGTGGAGGATCTCCACCTCGCGCTGGGGGCTATGGGCGATGTGGAAGCGTAGGGAGCTGTCGCGGGTCGGGTCGATGGCGGGCCAGCGCGCGCGGCTCTCGGCCAGGGGGCGCAGGTCGCGGATGTCGTCCTGGAGTTGGGCCAGGAGGCTGGTGACCCCGGCCGGGTCCCGGGGTGGATCGAAGAGGTCGATGCGCTGGCCGATGGCCTGGAAGCGCGCGGCATAACGGTCACGGGCGGCCACGTCGTCGTGCTCGTCCAGCAGGCCAATGAAGTCCCGGCCCTGTTTGCCCCAGGCGGCCAGCAGGGGATGGGCATGCAGGTGCAACTGCTCCGGCGCGAGGGTGGCAGGCATGCCGGTGCGGCGCCGCTGTCGGCGGTGCGCGGCGCGGAGCAGGTCCTGATCGGCGACGATGTCAGCCCAGTAGTGCTCGCAGGGGTTGTGGACGCACAGCAGGATCTGCGTCCAGCGCGCCAGGGCCGCCAGGACCTCCAGCGACTGGCGCGGCAGGCTGGAGATGCCGAACACCAGCAGCCGGCGGGGCAGGCCCGGGGGCCGATCCCCCGCCGGCCAGGCCGCTGCCCGCGCCAGAAAGGCCTCATGCACCGCCGCCCGGCCGCCCAGGATGAGGCTCGCCGATCCGGCCTTTGATCTGGATCCAGACTCAGATCCAGCTTCAGCTTCAGGTTGGGCCACGCGGCTTTGCAGGCCCTGGTTGACCGGGAAGTTCTCGTGACTGTCATCGGTCAGGAAGCTCGGGGACCGGCCCTGATCCTCGGGCCAGGAGGGCGCTGCTTGGGCAGATGCCGCTAGGGACTGGTCCGATGATGAGGAAGCGACCAGAGGGGAGCCCGCCAGGTCCGCCAGCAGGGCGCGCCAGAGGCAGGCTTGCCAGCGCTGGTCCGCCGTCAGGGCCTTGCGCACGCCGCGGGCATCGATCAGCACCTCCTCACCGGCGCCCCAGGCCGCCAGCCAGTCGGCGCGATAGACCTGATATTGATCGAAGAGATCCGCCAGTCGTTCGGCGAGCTGGAAACGTTTGCGCAGATCGGCATCCGCGGCCAGGAAGCGCCGTAAGGGCTGGTATTCCGGCCGCGGCAGGAGGGCGGGCAGCAGGCGCATCAGGCGCCAGACCAGGCGCGATTTGTCGAAGGGCGAGGTCTCGGGGACCGCCGCTGACCCGAGCACCGCGCGATAGGCCCGCCACAGAAAGCGCGCCGGGAGGGAAATCTCCAGCGCCGCCGCGATACCCAGACCGCCGCCACCGGGTTCCCCCCCATGCTCTTTCGCTTGCGGTTCCGCGACCTCGGGTTCACCAACCGGCATTTCCCGAACCTGTCGTTTGGTGGGCTGCGGTCCTTCGGCCAGGGATCCCCCGGCCTGCTTATCCCCGGCTTGTGAATCCTCTCCCTTCCCGCTACCCGAGTCGACGGGATCGGCCGCCAGGGCCAGCTTGAGCCACTGGGCGATGCCGTTGCTCTGGGCCAGGATGACCTCGGTTTCGAGGGGCGCCAGGGGATAGCGCCGCATCCAGGTCACCAGCAGATCACGCAGGGCCTCGGGCTGGTTGCCTTGGATGAGCATCAGGCCAGGCGGGAGAGGGATGTCGGTCACGGCGGGTTCCTGGTGGTAAGGGCCTCGGGGAGTTCGACCAAGATTAGGACAGAAATTGGACAATACTTGTCCTTTTTACTTAGGTCCCCTGGTTCATAAATTGAAAAAAGCGCGCTACTCGGGGAGGACGAAGCCCGGCATGAAGGTATCCCGCATCGCATGGACAAATCCGCGTGATTGGCTGACAAGGGCCTCGGCATGGGGCCGGGTAACTTGCTTGCCTTGATAGTCAGCGATGATGCGAATGTCCTCGGCCCGATTAAGCGCACGTCCGAGATCGATCTTCACCCTTCCGGACTTCACCAAATGCAGAATGAAGGCGGCGATGAGTCCATTGTGGGTGCGGGCGACCTCCGCCTCGACGATGCACCGGAAGCCAGCAAGGCCGCGCGGGCGGCATCGAACATCGCGTAATAGGCTCGGTTGCAGGCACCGTCCGTGTCGCCGGCCTCCAGCAGCAGGCGGGCGGAAGCTGCCGCGCGAAATGCCTTGGCCATAAGCTCTTCGGCATTCACAGGCGAATACCCTCGCGGGCGATGTTCTGAAGCAGGCGGGGATTGGTGTATGTCTCGGGATGCTCCCACTCCTCCTCCCACACTGGCAGGGGCTGGATGCGGATGCCGGTCGCCAACAGCACCTCGTAGGCGATATCGGCCAGCTCCAGCTTGGTATCCAGGAATGGACCTTGGGGGCCACTCAGCAGCAGGGCCACGTCGGCATCGCTATCCGGGGGGAAGTGGCCTCGGGCGCGGCTGCCGAAGAGGAGATCGCAGCGGACGGGGAAGCGCTTCTTGGCCAGGGTCATGAAGGCTCGCACGGCTTCGGTGGTGGCGTTGTCGAGCATGGCTTGAAAAGGTCACTCGGTTTCCCTGAGGGGTATTCTAGACCGGCCACTCGGATCGAGTCTGCCGGGATCGCACTCATGCCGGCGCCAACACTTGAGGTCGCGCCAACCATGCAATCTGCCAGTGGGACTCCGGCGCGGCCGCCCGCGATCCCGATGCGCCGCCCCGCTGGAGGGTGATCTCGGCACTGGCGAGGTCCAGGCTGGGGGTGTGGAGATGGGACTTGATGCGGTCATGGGATGACTCCCTCACGATGGCCATGGATCTCCACTGACCGGAACGGGTGCACTTTATTTCCCCGCTTGCTGCATGGCCCTTGCACGGCGAGGGGCTAGGCTTATGGTCAAGGAAAAGTTCCAGGCCCCCGCGGAATCGGGCGGTGGGCCTGACTGATTCCTCCCACGGTCCTTGCCGGCTCGGCAAGGCCACGCAGTAACCAGTGGAGAAAGATCATGAACAAATTGCTCAGCGCCAGTGCCATCGGTTTGCTGGCGATCGCGACGACCGCGCTGGCCCAACCCTGGGGCGGTTATGGCCCTGGCCAGGGCCGCGGATGGGGTGGGCCGGGCGCGGATGTCGACTTCAGGGTCGAGCGGATGACCACCATGCTCGGGCTCAGCCCCGCGCAGCAGGATCAGCTCAGGGGCATCTTTAGTGAGCAGCAGTCGCAGCGCCAGGCCATGCGCCAATCCATGCGGGAGCGGGTGGATGCCATCCTGACCCCCGAGCAGCGCGAGCGACACGCGCAACTCATGCAGGGCCGGGGCTTCGGTGGCCCGGGACCCGGTTGGGGTGGCGGCGGTGGCCGTGGTCTGGGCCCCTGCGCTCAGGGCCTGCCCCCGCCTAATGCTCCCTAATCGGTAGTGACGGCCAGGCTCCGCCAGAGAGCCTGGCTTCGCCAGTCAGTCGGGACACCAGCCCCCCGCGACAATTGGTCGCATCCCCGCCTCATGGTGTGCTCCTTGATAATTATCAGTTGCTGATTAACTGATAAAGGGAGCACTCCATGGGGCATCGCCTTCACCCCTTGACTACCGCAGTGGCCGCGGCCTGCCTGGTTTCGGGCACTGGTTTCTCCGCCAGCGCCGAGACCCTGACCGAGCTGAGCGAGATCCTCGTCAGCGCCGAGCGGCCGGAGGTTTTCCCCAGTTCCAGCCTGGTCACCGGCCGGGAACTGGAGACGGCGCGGGTCGGCACCAGCGATACCGCCCGGTTGCTCCTGCAAGTCCCGGGCGTCAGCCTGTACGGGGCTGGCGGCGTCTCCAGCCTGCCCGCCCTCCACGGCCTGGCGGACGACCGGGTGCGGGTCAAGGTCGATGGCATGGACCTGGTCGCTTCCTGCCCCAACCACATGAATCCGCCCCTGTCCTATCTCGACCCCTCGGCGGTCGGGTCGGTCAAGGTCTTCGCCGGTCTGGTGCCGGTCAGCCTGGCGGGGGACAGCATCGGGGGCAGTATCATCGCCGAGTCACCGCCGCCGGAGTTCGCCGCCCCGGGTGAGAAGTATCTGCTCAAGGGCGAGGTCGGGGGTTATTATCAGAGTAATGGGGATGGCTACAACGCCAACCTCAGCGCCAGCGCCGCCACCGACAGCCTGAGCCTGCGCTACCAGGGCGCGGTGGCCAAGTCGCGGGATTACCAGGCGGGCGGCGACTTCAAGACCAGCACCGCCACCGGTCGTCTCAACCATACCTTGCCCCTGGACGTGGTCGGTTCCACCGCCTATGACAGCCGCAACCAGAACCTGGATATTGCCTGGAAGCAGGGCAACCACCTGATCGAGGCCCAGATCGGTTACCAGGACATCCCCGAGGAGCTCTTTCCCAATCAGCGCATGGACATGCTCGGCAACGAAGAGAAGAGCTTCAACCTCAACTACACCGGCGACTTTACCTGGGGCAGCCTCAAGGCCCAGGTCTTTTACGAGGACGTGGATCACTTCATGGACTTCGGTCCGGACAAGCGCTTCTGGTACGGCACCGCCTCGGGACCGGGCGGCACGGGCATGAAGTCCATCGACGGTATCCCCTGCTCACCGCTCGGCCCCACCTGCGCCGCCGGCATGCCGATGAACACCGAGAGCAACACCCTGGGGGCCAGTCTGCAAGCGGATATCGATCTCAGCGCCAGCCATCTGCTGCGGCTGGGGGCGGAATACCAGGGCTACAACCTCGATGACTGGTGGTCGCCCTCCGGGGCCAACATGTGGCCCGGCACCTTCTGGAACATCAACGACGGTCAGCGTGACCGCCTGGCCCTGTTCGGTGAATGGGAGGCGCGGCCCACGTCCCAGTGGCTGACCCAGATCGGCCTGCGCTTCGAGCAGGTCAACATGGATACCGGCGACGTGCGGGGCTACAACATCACCCCCAGCGCCCCCGGCAACCAGTACCTGGAGGCGAACGCCTTCAACGCCCAGGATCACCAGCAGACCGACAACAACCTCAACCTGACGGCCCTGGCTCGCTACGAATTCGACGCCACCAAGCAGTTGGAATTCGGTTACGCCCATCTGGTGCGCTCGCCCAGCCTCTACGAGCGCTACACCTGGTCGAGCTGGTCCATGGCCGCGGCCATGAACAACAGCGTGGGCGATGGCAATGGCTACGTCGGCGACATCGACCTCAAGCCGGAGCAGGCCAACACCTTCTCCCTGACCTTCGCCTGGCAGGACGGGGAGGGTGACTGGGAGCTGAAGGCCACGCCCTATTACACCTACGTCACCGACTACATCGACGCCGTGCCCTTTAACCCGGCGACCTGGAAGCCCGACCAGTTCAATATCCTCCAGTACGCCAACCAGGAGGCCCAGCTCTACGGCCTCGATCTCAACGGCAAGATGCCGCTATTCAAGGGCGACTACGGCCGCTTCGGTCTCAAGGGCCTGCTGAACTACACCCGGGGCGAAAACCTGGATACCAACGAGGGTCTCTACAACATCATGCCCCTCAACCTGACCCTCACCCTGACCCAGCAACTGGGCGGCTGGGACAACGGCATCGAGGTGGTGATGGTCGACAGCAAGGATGACCTGTCGGAGGTTCGTAACGAGATCGAGACCCCGGGTTATACCCTGGTCAACCTGCGCGGCAGCTACGCCTGGCCCAAGGTACGGATCGACTTCGGCATCGAGAATCTCTTCGATCGCCTGTACTACCTGCCCCTGGGTGGCGCCTATCTCGGGCAGGGTCGGACCATGGCGCTCAATCCCACCGACGGCACCCTGGCCTGGGGCACCGCGGTGCCGGGCATGGGGCGGTCCTTCTATGTCGGGCTGAATGTCAAGTTCTGAGCGGGGCTAAGCAAAGGGCTTCAACGGCGGGCTATGCCGCCGAGACCGATCTGCCAGGGTTGGACTAGCCCGGCCCTGGCGGGGATGTCGGTGGTCGGCGCTTGCCCAGCTTGCGTTGCAGGGTACGGCGGTGCATGCCCAGGGCGCGGGCGGTGGCGGTGACGTTGCCCCCGTGCTCGTCCAGGGTGCGCTGGATATATTCCCATTCCAGGTGACGCACGCTCAGGCGCTGGTCGGGGGCCGGGTCCGCTTCGCTCAGGAGCGGGGCATCTTCCCGCAAGGCGCGCAGGATGTCCGCCACGTCCGCCGGCTTGGCCAGGTAATGGACGGCGCCGAGCTTCATGGCGCTGACCACCGTGGGGATGCTGGCGTAGCCGGTGAGGATGAGGATACGCGCGGCGGGGGCCAGGGCCAGGAGGGGCTGAATCAGGTTGAGACCCGACTGGCCGGCGAGATTGAGATCGAGAACGACGAACGCCGGCGGCTGGTCCGCGCAGCAGGCCAGGGCCTCCTCCGGCCCGGCGGCGGCCGCGACCCGGAAGCCCCGGCGCGTCAGGGACCGCCCCAGCACCGCGCGGAAGCCCTCGTCGTCGTCGATCAGGAGCAGATGCCCGGCCTCAGCCGTCATGGCGGACCTCGGTGTTGAGATTGGACAGTGCCTTGGCGTCAGTGGCGGTTTCCGCCAGTGGCAGACACACCTCGACCTCGACCTCGACGTAGTTGCTCTGGGGCAGATGCCCGGCTTCAGCCGCCATGGCGGACCTCGGTGGGGTGTTTGGGTTGCGGCTCAGCGTCGCTGGGGGATGCCGCCAGCGGCAAGCGTACCTGGACGCAGGTCCCCGGGCCTTGATCCAAACCGTCGTCCGTTGCGATAAAGCTCAGGCTGCCGCCCCGACGCTCGATAGCGGCCCGTCCGAGGAGCAGGCCGACGCCCAGGCCCGCGGTGGACTCCAGGGGCTGGCGCCGGATAAAGGCGTCCAGGGCCGCCGGGGACATGCCCCGGCCGTCGTCCTGGATTTCCACGACCAGCCAGCCCCACTGGGCCTCCGCACGCACCTGGATGTGGCTGGCCCCGGCCTTGCGGGCATTGTCGAACAGGTGGCTCAGGGCTTGCTCCAGGGCGATGTCAGCGGGCAGTGGGTGCTCGTGCAGGTTCGGACCCGGATTCCATGCCACCGCCAGGGTGGGATGCCGGCTCTGCCAGACCTGGAGCAGGCGCCGCAGCCAGTCAGCCGCCGGCTGGGCTGGCGCCTGACCGGTTTGCACTTGAGCCTGAGCCGCCCGGGCCGTCAGTTGGCTCAGGGTGTCCTTGCAACGCCGGATCTCGGCCTTCATCGCCTGGACGTCCGCGGCCAGCGGCGGGGGCAGGCGAGCGTCGTCCAGCAGGTCATCGGCCAGTACGTTGAGGCTGGCCAGGGGGGTGCCCAGTTCGTGGGCCGCCCCGGCGGCCTGGCTGCCCAGGGCGATCAGCCAATCGTCGCGGATCGCCCGTTCGCGGGCGATGGCCAGTTCCCGGTCGCGGCGGCGGATACCGCCGGTGAGTTGCAGGATGAAACCGACCACCAGGACCGCCGACAGGGCGAAGACCAGCCACATGCCAAACAGGTGCAGGGTTCCCGCCCGCGCGAAGTCGGCAATGTGGAGGGGGACGTAAAAGTACCAGAGCAGGGAGTAGATCAGGATGGAGCCCAGGGCCAGCAGCCAGGCCTGACGTGGGGTTAGGATCAGGGCGCCGATGGCCACCAGGGGCAGAAAGAGGGAGATCAGCGGGTTGGTTGCCCCCCCGGAGAGGAAGAGGTAGCCCCCCCAGGCCAGGAGGTCGAGGCTCAACTGGACAGCGGGGGAAAAAAACCGCGGGGCCTCGGCGGCACCCAGGGTGCTGTCCGCCAACTGCAAGCCCAGATTGACCAGGCCGACGAGCCCCGCGTAGACCAGCAGGCGGACCATGAGCTCGGAGGGCCCCAGGAGCAGGGGGCTCACCAGGGCCGCCAGCACCATGGCCGCCACCGACAACCAGCGCAACCGCAGCAGGGAGGCCTGGATGATGCGGGTCAAGGAGTCGATCATGGGGACGGCTTAGAGTGGTGGCGGCAGGGATAGGCCGGGATTGGAGGGTAGGGCCGGGATTGTATACCCGGCGTATCTAGGTTTTCGGCTACTGGCGGGCGAGGTTGCACAAATTGAATTTTAAAAAGTGGATTTGTAAGATTCAGGCATGATCAAGCGCCAATCAGCAACCCTGGCCAGCGCGCTGGCGCGTGGCTTCCCGATCGTGGCCTTCGTGGGCCCCCGGCAGTCGGGCAAGACCACGTTGGCGCGCGCCTTGTTTGGCGACCGGGCTTATGTCTCCCTGGAAGATCCGGAAGAGCGGGAATATGCCCTGCATGATCCCCGCGGCTTTTTGGCCCGCTTTCCGGAGGGCGCGGTGATCGACGAGGCGCAACGCTGCCCCGCCTTGTTTTCCTATCTGCAAGGCCTGGTCGATGCGCGCGGGCGCATGGGTGATTTCATCTTGACGGGATCGCAACAGTTTGGCCTGCGCTCGGGTATCAGTCAGTCCCTGGCCGGCCGCGTGGGGCTGGTGCAGTTGTTACCTTTTTCGCTGACTGAGTTGAAAGAGGCCGGCAAGCTGCCTGAGTCGCTGGATGGCGCCTTGTGCCAGGGGGGCTATCCGCCGCTCTTCGACCGTGAAATACCGCCGCCGCTGTGGTTTCCCAACTATGTGGCGACCTATGTCGAACGGGATGTCCGGCAGTTGCTGGCGGTGCGCGATCTGGATCTCTTTCAGCGCTTCGTGAAGCTGTGCGCCGCGCGCACCGGCCAGTTGTTGAATCTGTCCGCCTTGGCGGCGGACTGCGGTATTTCCCAGACCGCGGCGCGGGAGTGGCTGTCCGTGCTGGAGACCAGTTACCTGGTGATGCGCTTGCCGCCCTATTTCCGCAATTTCGGCAAGCGCCTGGTAAAAACGCCCAAGCTGTATTTTCTGGATGTGGGGCTGGCCGCCTGGCTGTTGGGCATCCGTGATGCCGAAACGATGAACACCCATGCGCTGCGCGGCGCCCTGTTCGAGACCTGGGCGGTGTCCGAACTGGTCAAGCAGCGTTTCAATGCCGGTCAGCCGGCGGAATTGTATTTCTGGCGCGATAATGTAGGTCATGAGGTCGATGTGGTGTTCGAAAGCCGGTCGAAACTCCAAGCCATTGAGATCAAGTCCGGCGCCACCTTGGTCCCGGACTGGCTGGCCGCGGCGCGAAAGTGGTCGGGCTTTGCGGGAGAGGAGGCGCTTCCCCCCTGCCTCGTTTATGGTGGCGATGCCGCCTATGTCCGGGAGGGGACGCGGGTATTCGGGTGGCGGGCAATTGACTCGATGCAATAAGGACGGATCGGCCCCGACCGTCGGCGCAACCGTGGCAAAGAAGCCCGTCTCCCCAGACCCAGCAAACAGCCCCCAGCCCCCCGACTCCAGACTCCATGCCAGGATCTGTCTACACTCACCTGCCCTCAGGCCCTCAGGCCCTCAGGCCCTCAGGCCCTAACCAGCCACCAGGCGAATAACCGGAGAGAATCATCGTGGAGTTGCTCAAGACCTATCTGGATGCTGGCCTGCTCGGGCTGCTCGGCTTCATGAGCTTTCTCACCCTGGCCTTGACCGTCGAACGCTACCTCTATTTCGCCCGGGTGGACCTGGGAGCCTTCGACCGGCTGGAGGATCTGGAGATCGCCCTGACCCGGCACCTGACGGTGATCGCCAGCGTCGGCGCCAACGCCCCTTACGTCGGCCTGCTCGGCACCGTCCTTGGCATCCTCATCACCTTCCACGACATGGGGCAGGGCGGCGCCATCGAGACCTCGACCATCATGGTCGGCCTGGCCCTGGCCCTCAAGGCCACCGCCTTCGGCCTGCTGGTGGCCATGCCCTCCATTGTCTTTTACAACGCCCTGCTGCGCCGGGTGGACGTGCTCAAGGCCCGCTGGGGCCAGCGGGCGGGTGTCTGAGGAGGCCAGCATGAAACGCATGGATCAGATCAACGTCATCCCCTTCATCGATGTCATGCTGGTGCTCCTGGCGATCGTGCTGACGACGGCCACCTTCATCGTCGAGGGCCGTCTGCCGATCCGCTTGCCGACGGCGGAGAGCCAGGCAGAGCCTGCGGTGACCGAGCCGGTGGAGATCGCCATCGACGCCGCGGGTCAGCTCTACTGGGCTGGCGAGGGGTTGGGCATGGGGCCCGCGGCCCTCGCCGAGCTGGCGCCGCGGCTTGCGGCATTATCGCCCCAGACCCCCGTCGTCCTGCGGGTGGATGCCCAGGCCCGTTTCGAGGCCTTCGTCGGGGTCATCGACCGCCTCAAGGTCCAGGGGTTGGAACGGGTGAGTATCCTGACCCGCCGTTCCTGATGCCGTCCCGCTTCTGATGCCATCCCGGTCCTGCCGACAATGCATCGGCCTGGGCATCCTGGTCTCGGCCCTGGTGCATGGGCTGGGTCTGGCCTTGTTGCTGGGTCGCCAGCCACCGCTGCCGGCTGGCGGCCAGGAAACGGGGCTGGAACTGGAACTGGACCTGGCCCTGTTCGCCCCCGTGAGCGGTAGCGAGACGCCGGTGGCCCGCTTGCCTGGCTCGACACCCTCAACCCGGGAATCGGCCGCCGGGGCGCAGGGACTTCCGGAGCCCGGGCCCGAGCCGGTAACGACCGCGATGTCTGGGTTAGAGGCCAAGACGGATATCCTGTCCGAGCCCGAGCCCGAGCCCGAGCCCGAGCCCGAGGCGGATCAAAATCCCAAGGCGGAGCCTGAGCCCGAGCCCGTGGTGGAGCAAAATCCCGAGGCAGAGCCTGAGCCAGAGCCCAGGGTTATCACTAAGGCCGAGCCAGCGTCAGAGACAGATTTCGAGTCTCAACCAGAGCCTGCGGATATCCCCAAGGCCGAGCCAGCGTCAGAGCCCTCGCCAGCCGCCGTGACCAGAACCGTCGCGCCTTCTCCGCGGACATCTCCTCCCGAGGTCGCGAGACCCAGGGCCCCATCCCAGCCTTCGCCCAAGCCGCGGGTGGTCAAAAAGACCGAGGCGGGCAAGAAGGCGCAAGCCACCCGCGTCGAGAGCCCCTCCCTTACGGCAAATACCCTCTCCCCGCCACCAGGCATATCCTCACCCCCTCCGGGCACTGCCTCCGCGCCGGCACCTGCCCCCTCGGCGCCACCTTCAGCCTCTCAGGGGGGGCATGCGGGTCCCCTGGGCGCGGCGACAACCGGTGATGAGGCGTATTCCGCCGCCGCGCGGGCCAGGGCGGAAGGGGGCTACTTGGCCGAACTCCAGCGGGCGATCAAGCGCCATCAGCGCTACCCGGATCAGGCCCGGAGCGAGGGGCGGGAAGGCAGCACCACCCTCACCTTCGTCCTCTTGGCGGACGGCAGTTTCGAGGAGGTGAAGGTAGCACGCACCTCCGGGGACCGGGAACTGGACCGGGCGGCCATCGAGGCCCTGAAACGCCTGAATCGTTTCCGGCCCATCCCGCTGGAGTTCGGCCGCCGCCGCTGGCCCCTGAGCGTCTCCATCCGCTTTGATCTGCGCTGATCTAAACCGATGCCGCGCCAACGACATAGCTATCCCCGATCAGCAAGGTGCCAACTCGTCAGTCTATCCCCTTCTGGGGTGTGGCTGGCCCCCTCATGACAGTTAGACTTACATTGGTATGTCGGCTCAGGACCGCTGTCCGCTAACCCTCTAATCCCCATGCGTCTGCTGATCATCGAAGACAACCAGGACCTGGCCGCCAACCTCTGCGAATACCTGGAGGGGTGCGGTCATACCCTGGACGCCGCCGGCGACGGGCTCACCGGCCTGCATCTCGCCGTCACCCAGCCCTATGACGTCATCGTCCTGGACCTGGTCCTCCCGGGCCTGGATGGGATCAGCCTCTGCCGTAAGCTACGCGAAGAGGCCGGCCAGGGGACGCCCGTGCTCATGCTCACCGCCCGCGACACCATCGAGGACCGGGTCATCGGGTTGGACGCTGGGGCCGACGATTACCTGGTCAAGCCTTTTTCCCTGCGTGAACTGGAGGCCCGTCTCCGCGCCCTGGCGCGCCGGGCGGAGGGGCGCGGCCACCAGCACCGACTGGCGGTGGCCGACCTGGTTTTCGATACTGCCAGCCTGCGGGTGACGCGGTCCGGGCGGGAGATCGAGCTCCCGCCCATCCCCATGCGCATCCTCGAAGTGCTGATGCGCCAGTCGCCGCGGGTGGTGAGCCGCGCCGACCTCGAGGCCCACGTCTGGGGTGACTCGCCCCCGGACAGCGATGCCCTGCGCACCCATCTGCACGTCCTGCGCAGCCTCATCGACCCGGCCTGCTCCCGGCCCCTGCTCCACACCCTGCGCGGCCGTGGCTACCGGCTGGCCGCCGAGGATGCCCGAATCCGGTAATGCCTTCTGAGTCCAGAATGAGCGCGGTCGTGGCTCCGGGTTTGGCCGCTGGCCGATGAGGATGCCCTTCCACCCGAGCCTGCGCCTGCGCGTCGCCCTGGCCTTCGCCGGCTTGGGGGCGGGCCTTAGTCTGCTTTTGTCGCTCTGGCTCCACTTTGCCAGCCACGAGGCCGGGCTGCGCCTCATGGACGAGACCCTCAAGGCGGAGCTGGAGGACTATCGCGCCCGCCGCCAGCGCAATCCCCAGTCCCTGCCGCCGGCCACCCTCACCCTGCTGGGCTTCGTCCTGCCGAGTCCCGCCGGGGCCGCCGCCCCGCCGGCCTCCGTCCTCGCCCTGGCCCCCGGCCATCATGATGTCCTGATCGCCGGGACACCCTACCGCCTGCTCGTCCAGGAGGCCGAGGGCGCCCGCTACTTTCTGCTTTACAACGAGACGCGCCAGGCCGCACGGGAGGCCGATTTCCGCTGGCTGCTGGCCAGCGGCGTGCTGATGATGACCCTGGTCGCCAGCGCCGCCGGCTTCTGGCTGGCCGGGCGGGTCATCGCCCCGGTGACGGCCCTGGCCGCCCGGGTTCGCGAGCTGGAGCCAGAGGCCGCCCCGACCCCCCTGAGCCAGGACTTCCCGGCGGGGGAGGTCCGGGCCCTGGCCGCGGCCTTCGACCGCTACCTGGGCCGGCTGCGGGCCTTCATCGAGCGCGAGCGGGCCTTTACCGCCGATGTCAGCCACGAGTTACGCACCCCCCTGGCCGTGATCCAGGGCGCGGCGGAGATCGAGGCCGATAATCCCGATCTGCCCCCGCGCCAGCGTCAGCGCGCCCTGCGCATCCAGCGCGCGGCCCAGGAGATGGCCGAGATCATCACCGCCCTGCTCGCCCTGGCCCGCGAGGAACGCGGCCCGGCAGCCCGGGACCTGTGCCCTCTGGCCGAGGTGGTGCGCAATGGCGCCGAACGGCACCGGCACCTCATCGCCCAGCGTCCGGTGGACCTGGTGGTGGAGGTTGCCGCCGAACCCCAGCTCCCTGCCGAGCGGGCCCTGGCGCGCATCGTCGTCGGCAACCTGATCCGCAACGCCCTGCAGCATACGGACCAGGGCCAGGTCCTGATCCGTCTGGAGCCGGGCCGCCTCCTGGTCCGCGACACGGGCCGCGGCATCGCCGCGGATCAGCTTTCCCGCCTCTTCCAGCGTCACTACAAGGGCGGCGCCAGTCAGGGCGAGGGCATCGGCCTGTCCCTCACCAAACGCATCTGCGACCGCTACGGCTGGGAGATCGAGGTGGAGAGCGAGGAGGGGCGCGGGACCGAGGTCCGGCTGCTGTTCAAACCTCCATCCGGCCGGCCGGGCTGAATCCTGATCTCCGCCATTCGGTGCCTGATCTTATCCCGCTGTTAACCTGGTCTTAACCTGAGCTTGACCTGGCCTTGACGTGGCTTGGCGTACCCTGAGAGTCCCATCCAAGCGAGGTTCTCATGTCCGCCCTGCCGACCAAGCCCATCCATCCCCACTTCTGGCTCAGGGCCTGGTTGCCCTTCTTGCGCTGGTGGCCACGGGTCAACCGCGACACCTTGCGTGACGATCTGGTGGCCGGTCTCACCGGGGCGGTGGTGGTGCTGCCCCAGGGCGTCGCCTTCGCCACCATCGCCGGCATGCCCCCGGAGTATGGCCTCTATGCCGGCATGGTCCCCGCCATCATCGCCGCCCTCTTCGGCTCCTCCTGGCACCTGGTCTCGGGTCCCACCACCGCCGCCTCCATCGTCCTCTTTTCGATCCTCTCCCTGCACGCCGAGCCCGGCTCAGCCCGGTATGTGGAACTGGCCTTCACCCTGACCTTCTTGGTCGGGCTGATTCAGATCGCCCTAGGCGCGGCCCGGCTGGGGGCACTGGTCAACTTCATCTCCCACTCGGTGGTGATCGGCTTCACCGCCGGGGCGGCGATCCTCATCGCCACCAACCAGGTCAAGAACTTCTTCGGCCTGGCCATCCCGCGGGGTTCCTCCTTCGCCACGACCTGGGGGACTCTGTTCTCCCACCTGGACCGGATCGATCCCTACGTGACCGGCGTGGCGGTCCTCACCCTGGTCCTGGGCGTGGCGGTGCGGCGCTGGCTGCCGCGCTGGCCCTACATGATCGTCGCCATGGTCGGCGGCAGCCTGTTGGGGGTGGCCTTCCAGGTGTCTGGTGTCCACGGCATCAGTACCGTCGGCGCCTTGCCCGCCAGTCTGCCACCCCTGTCGATGCCCGACCTCTCCCTGGAAAACCTGCGTGAACTGTTCAATGGGGCGGTGGCGGTGACCCTGTTGGCCCTCACCGAGGCGGTCTCCATCGCCCGCGCCATGGCGCTACGCTCCGGCCAGCATTTGGATGGCAACCAGGAGTTCATCGGCCAGGGGCTGTCCAACCTGATCGGCAGCTTCTTCTCCGGCTATGTCGCCACCGGCTCCTTCAACCGCTCGGGTCTCAATTACGCCGCCGGGGCCAAGACGCCCCTGGCCTCGGTCTTCTCCGCCCTCTTGTTGGCCCTGATCGTCCTGCTGGTCGCCCCCCTGGCGGCCTGGCTGCCCAACGCGGCCATGGCCGGCGTCCTGTTCCTGGTGGCCTGGGGGCTCATCGACTTTCACCACATCCAGCAGATCGCCCGCACCAGCCGCGCCGAGACGGCCATCCTGCTGACCACCTTCGTCGCCACTCTGACCATCGAGTTGGAGGAGGCCATCGTCATCGGCGTCATCCTGTCGCTGGTGATCTATCTCAGCCGCACCTCCCGGCCCCAGGTGGTCCGGCGCGTCCCCGACCCCCAGCATCCCCAGCGCAAGTTCAGCCGTGATCCGGCCCTGCCGGAGTGCCCCCAGCTCAAGCTGGTGCGGATCGATGGCTCCCTATTCTTCGGCGCCGTCTCCGCGGTGCGCGACCAGTTCCACGCCTTTGCGCAACGCAGCCCTTCCCAATGCCACCTGATCGTGGTGGCCTCGCCGATCAACTTCGTCGATGTCGCCGGGGCCGAGTTCCTCACCACCGAGGCCCGCCAGCGCCGGGCCCGGGGCGGTGGCCTCTATTTCATCCAGATGAAGCGCGCGGTGCGAGACACCCTGGAGCGGGGCGGCTACCTGGACGAGATCGGCGCCGAGAATCTGTTTCGCTCCAAGGGCGAGGCGATCGCCACCGTGTTCAACCGGCTCGATCCCGAGGTCTGCCGTGGTTGCCGGCTGAGGGTCTTTCTGGAATGTGGTCAAACCCCGGGTACGGTCCGGATTCCCGCGCCCGCCCGTCCCCAGGTGGACGGCGAGGCCGGTCCGGCGGTCGGGTACGACGGGCACGTCGGACTTGCCTAAGGGAGGCCACCGATGGCAGACCGGCCCTTCCGCGACCCATCGTCAACCGCAGCAAACCGGATCAGGAGGGGGGCGCCGATGAAGGTGCGCCCTCTTCGCCGAGCCTCATCTCCTGAATCGAACCGGATTCAGTGGGAGGGCCACCGATGACCGGTCGTCCTGTCCTTTGCCTCCTTGACCCCGATGCCCGGGGTGAGGCCTTGCTGCGACAGGCCCTCGCCCTGGCCCGACGGCTGGATGCGCCCCTGGCCGTGGCCCACTTCGTGGAACACGGAACGGGTTTCGAGGCCGACCATGTCCCCTTCCTGACCCCCAGGGCCATGAACTCGGCCTTGGCCGTGGCGGCCCGGGAGCGACTGGGCGCCATGCTCGCCGTGCTCCACCCCGCCCCCACCCTGTGGGTGGAGGTCGGTCCCTGCCGGCCCAGCGCCATCCGCCTGGCGCTGCAACTCGGCGCGGGGCTGGTCGTCCTTGGTGCCCATAGCCCCTGCGGACTCGCGACCGGCCCGGCCGGCATCGGCCCTGAGCCTCTGCCCTTCGATGTCCTGCGGGTGCAGGTGCGGCCTAACCGGGATGCCTGGCAGCGCTGGGTCGATCGCCTGATCGGCCCGGCGGGGCCAGGGGTGTTGCAGGCTTGAGGCCCAAAGCCCCTTCGTGCCAATAACCTAGTGACGGGATTCGGGTCTCATGGCCACGCCTTATCGGTTGCCACCTCCCGCACCGCAGACGCCATTCCGTTCCATGGGGCTGTCGATGATGGCATCCACCTCTGACTGGTCGAGGTATTGGGCCTTGTAGACCGTGCCTTGCGCCTCGATGGCGGCGGCGAAGGACCGCAGGTGGTTGCGGGAGCCGCACAGCAGGCTCTCGTACACCTGGGCCAGATCCGCGTGGTTCGTGGCGGCGATGGCCGTGTCGAGGTCCTCGATATCCACCTCCTCGATCAGGCCGCCAACCTGGAGGCCCTCCAGGTACGAGGCCTCGCCTCTCGCCAGCAACTCGTCATAGAGCTGTTGCAACTCGACATTTTTGAAGGCGCCGATTTCGGGCAGGGCCGGATCGGGCAACTGGTACTTGTCCAATTTGGCCTTGATGGCATCCATGTGGTTTTGCTCGGAAGCGGCGATGTTGCGGAAGGGCGGCAGGCCCCAGGCCTGATCCAGATTGAGATAGATGTCCCGGGCGAGTTTTTCCTCCTCCCGCATGAAGGTCAGGGTGGCCGCTTCGGTGGTGCTCAAAGGCTGCACCTGGCAGGCGCTCGACCCGGGACGACAGGGCTTGGCCGCCGGACCGGCGGCGAGCACCGGGTTGGTGGCCAGCCAGGCGGGTCCCGTCAGAATCAGCGTCAGTGTCGTGGCGATCAGCTTACGTTTGATGTTCATGGTCATGTTGCTCTCTTGGTTGGAGTGAAGGGGGAGGGTTAACCACCCCCACGGGTTGCTTGGTCGCAATCGTTCGCGGCCGTCGAGGTTCCCAAGCGATCACGGCCGCGTATGGCGACTGCCCCGGGGTTGGTGCTGGGGTCCCGGAGTTGGGTCTGGCTTTGGGTCCGGGCGCCGGAGCCGCTCCCTTGACCCTTGCCTTGCCCTCCGGCCGCGCCTTGCTTTTGGCCCTGACCGCGGCCCTGACCGCCCCTGCTTCCGGTCATGCCGCTGTCAGCCTGTTGCATCTGGCCCATGCCGCCCCCCATCCCGCCACCGCCCTGACCCCGGGCCTGGGCGACTCCGCTGGCAAACAAGGCGGTGGCGGCGATTGCGATGACCATCAGTTGCAGTTTTTTCATGTTGTAGAACCTGTTATTTCGATAGATGTTGAATGGTTTACCGACGGCCGCCGCCGCCCCGACCACCGCCGGCACTGGGACCACCGCCGGCGCCCTGGTGACCGCCGAAGCCGCCGTCGGACCGGGCGCCGGAGCCGCCACTCATTCCGAAACCGGTACTGGATGGCTCCGTGCTCGCCCGCTGCCGGGCCTCGTAGCCCCTGCCGTAGGGCAAGCGGCCCCCACGGGCCTGGCGGGCGGGACTCGCCCCTTGACCCAGGTCGGGCAGCCGGTTCAGATCCGCGCCCTGCTCCAGTTCTCCGGGGGTGAAGGAGCCAAAGACCGCCGCAGCCGTCGGTTGCGGCGGCAGCGACAGATTCAGGGGCTTTGTCCCCGGGGTGGTCCCAAGTCCCCCGGCCTCGTACTCGTGGCTCCAGGCAGCGCCTGACAAGGTCAACAGCAGGGCCAGGACTGTCATGGGTAGCGAGCGGTTCATCCTCACGGGGCGGGGCTGGTGTGGTCGGTGAGGCCATTCTGCCGACGGGGGGTATCCGGTCGATTGCGAGCCGGCATCCGATTGTTTCCGATTGTTTCCGTCGGTTTCCGCTACTGGGATGGGCCGGGGGCGCGCGGTACACTGGACTCATGAGCCCTCCCGCCATCCCGCGCATCCTGGTTGTCGACGACGATCCCAGTCTCAGGGACCTGCTGGCCGAATACCTGAGCGTCAACAGTCTGGCGGTGGAGACGGTGGCGGACGGGGAGGGGATGCGCGCCGCCCTGCGGGACGGGATGCCGGATGCCATCGTGCTCGATCTCATGCTCCCCGGCGAGGATGGCCTGAGCCTGACGCGGGAATTGCGCGGCCATTCCCAGGTGCCCATCCTCATGCTGTCGGCCCGTGGGGAGGAGATCGACCGGGTGGTGGGCCTGGAGGTCGGCGCCGATGACTATCTGCCCAAGCCCTTCAGTCCCCGGGAGTTGTTGGCCCGCCTCCATGCCCTGCTGCGGCGGGCGAAGTCCCAGCCCCCGGCCGGGGCGGTTGGCGTCGCTGGCGCGCCCGCCATTCCCGGCGGCCGTACCGGCCCTGGGGCTGAACGCCATGCCTTTGGCCCCTTCGTCCTCGATCTGGCGGCGCGTCGTCTGTTGCGCCAGGGCCGGGAGGAGCGTCTGACGGCCGCCGAGTTCGACCTGTTGCGGGTTCTGGTGGAGCGTCCCAACCGCGTCCTGTCCCGGGATACCCTGATCGACCTGCTCAAGGGTTTCGACCGTGATCCCTTTGATCGCAGCATCGACATCCGGGTCACCCGTCTGCGCCGCAAGATCGAGGTCGACCCCGCCCGGCCGGTGTTCATCCGCACCGTGCGCGGCCAGGGCTATCTGTTCCATCCCCGCGGCGATGAGCCATGAGTCAGGGCGAGGTGCCTGGCGGGCCCGGCGGACCGGGTGAGCCGGCGGCCAAGGTGCCCGCCACGGGCCGCGCGACCCGCGTCAGCCCGAGGGCCCTTTCCCTTTTCGCGGCGATGCCCGGTCTGGTGGGGTTCATCGCCCGTCCCCTGGCCCTGGCCTTCATCCTCTTCGAACTGCTGGCCGCGGTGGCCGTGGTGATCTTTCTGATGGGGCCCATGGCCCAGGGCTCGGCTGAACGCCTCGCCGGCCTCATGGTGCTGTCCGCCCAGACCTGGAGCGAATTGCCGCCGGGGACCCGGGCGGATTTCGAACTGGAACTGGCGCGCACCCATTGGCTGTCACTGCGCGAGGCAGGCACCCGGCCGTCCCCGCCGGGGTGGCATGGGTTTTACATCCATTTTCTGGAACAGGCCCTGGCGGCCAAGACCGGGAGCGAGCAGCATCTGAGGGGTGAGCTGCGCGAGGGTGACTGGTGGTGGTGGGCGACCTTGCCCTCCGGGGATGGCCGGATCGAAGTCGGCTTCCCCGCCTGGCTCATCGGCACCCACCCCCTGGCCGCCATCTTGTTCACCCTGGGCGGAGGCCTCCTCCTGGCCCTGGTGGCGGCCCTCTGGCTGGCGCACCGCCTCGCCGCCCCCCTGGCCCGGATGGAGCGGGCCACCGCCGTCGTCGGACGGGGCGCCCTCCCGGATACCCTGCCCGAAACGGGCCCCCGGGAGTTGGCCACCCTGGCGGCGCGCTTCAACCTCATGGCCCGTCAGGTGCGGGAACTCGTGGCGGTCCGCACCACCCTCATGGCCGGTATTTCCCATGACCTGCGCACCCCCCTGGCGCGCATGCGCCTGGCCCTGGCCCTGCTGGCGGAGCGGCCGACCCCGCGGCTCATCGAGCGGCTGGATGCGGACATCGCCGAGATGGACCAGTTGATCGGCAAGGTCCTGGACCTGGCGCGAGGCCTGGAGGCGGAGACGTGGTTGGACCTGGATCTGGGGGAAATGCTGGCGGAATTGGCGGAGGCGAACCCTGGTGGCCGGGTCCGGTTTACCCGGCCGGCCGCGCCCCTGGTCCGCCCGGTGCCGCCCCTGGCCCTGCGCCGGGTGATGGAGAATCTGCTGACCAATGCCCTGCGCTATGGTCAGGATCAGCCGGTGGACCTGATGCTCGAGGCGTCGGGCGGCCAGGTTCGGATCGGGTTCCTCGACCGGGGCCCCGGCATCCCGCCCGAGCGGGTCGAGGCCATGTTTCAGCCCTTCCAGCGCGGCGAGGTCTCGCGCAGCCCCCTCACCGGCGGCGCTGGCCTGGGGCTCGCCATCGTGCGCCAATTGGTGGAGACGCATGGCTGGCAAGTCCAACTCCTGCCGCGGGAGAATGGGGGCCTGGCGGCCTGGCTCCAGCTCGACCCCCTCCCCGTCGCCACGACCTTACCTACCGCCTGGTCCTGACCGGGGCGCAATCTGGTTAAGTGCATGGCGTTATGATTACTAGAATAAAATCTGGTGCCTTCGGGTCGGGTAGCGTCTGGCGAGGGACGCCGTAAATACATCCCTGTAGGCTTGGCACCAGCATCCCTGCTGGTGACACCCCCGCCAAACGCCACCCGACCCTCCGCGTTGGATGCCGAATACTGAAAAGCGACCCCTGTAGTTTCTCCCCCGGCGCCCCTTGCGCTCGCCAGCCCACCAACTTCCTTTCTCTCCCATCACAACAACAACCACAACCTCAAGACCCCACTCAGGCCCTGACCCATGACCCAACCCGACCTCCGCCGCTTTGCCTGGCTCTCGATCGCCGCGGCCCTGGCGACCATCCTGCTCAAGACCTGGGCCTGGTGGCTCACTGGTTCCGTGGGCTTGTTGTCCGATGCGCTGGAGTCCCTGGTCAACCTGGCCGGGGCCCTCATGGCCCTGTGGATGCTGACCATCGCCGCCCAGCCGGCGGACGAGGAACACCTCTACGGCCACGGCAAGGCGGAGTACTTCTCCAGCGGATTCGAGGGTTTTCTGATCCTTGCCGCGGCGCTGGGCATCGGCTGGGCCGCGGTGGACCGGCTCCTGAACCCGCAGCCCCTGGAGCAACTGGATCTGGGGCTGGCCATCTCGGTGATCGCCTCGATCATCAACCTGGTCACCGCCCTGGTCCTGATTCGCGCCGGGCGGGAGCATCGCTCCATCACCCTGGAGGCGGATGCTCATCACCTCCTCACCGATGTCTGGACCTCCGTCGGCGTCATCCTGGGCGTCGCCGCCGTCTGGGCGACCGGCTGGCTGTGGCTGGACCCGGTCCTGGCCCTGCTGGTGGCGGCCAACATCGTCTGGACCGGTTATCGGCTGATCAGTCGCTCCGTGGCCGGGCTGATGGATGTGGCCTTGCCCGCCGAACAGCAGGCGGCCATCGCCGGGGTGCTGGAAAAACATCGCGAGGCCGGTATCGCCTTTCACGCCTTGTGGACGCGCCAGGCCGGGGCGCGGGCCTTCGTCTCTTTCCACGTCCTGGTGCCCGGCGGTTGGACGGTGCAACGGGGACATGACCTGGTGGAAGTCATCGAGGGCGAACTGCGCATCCTCCTGCCCCATGCCCATGTCCTCACCCACCTGGAGCCCATCGAGGACCCCCTGTCCCATGACGATCAGGATCTGGATCGTTAGCGTGAAAGCCTTTGCCGTGAGATTCACGCTAAATATAGTCAACCCTTTAATCTGGCAAAGGAAATAACATGGCGCAAAGAAAGCCAACCAAGACAACGCAAATCCGGAGCCAGGGACCTGAACCGGACCAGATCAGGGCGTTGGAGCGCCTGATTCGCGGCGGCGATTTTGCCCAGGCCAGCAAAAGGGCGCGCCTGTTGGTAGGGCGTTTCCCGGATCATGCCGGCGCCAACCGACTCTTGCTGGAGGCCCTGCGTCGGGGTGGGAACGCGGGCGCGGCGACCCTGGCCGCCTACGAGTGGGCGACGCGGCGGCCAAACAGCCTGGCGGCCCAGGAGGCCTGGTACCATCATGCCCTCATGGGCCATCACTTCCTGCTGGCCGCCCAGGCCGCGGCAGGTCTGGGCGAACTGGGTGTCCGGGTGGACAAGCCTCTGGACGACCCAGAGTTGGTGAACGAGATTTTGGTCATGCCGGACGGTTCCCGAACGACCCGCGAGACCATGGAACGGTTCGAGATCGCCAAACTGCACCTCGAGGCCCATGACTTTGCCACGGCCGAGCGCCTCTTTGCCGGACTCGCCATTACGCCCGCCCGCAACAATCGGTTGGTCGCCCTCTTTCATCTGGGTCGCGCCGCGGAGGCGCTCGATCAGGCGCTCGAGGCATGGGACCGGGATCCGGACAACCTCTTCGCCCTCGGCTGGGCCGCGCAGTTGCGCCTCTATCTGGGCGACGAGACCGGCGCCCGGGGACTGACGGTCCCCTTGGCTCAGGCGGAGGCACGTCGCCTCGAGGATGCCCAGGCGCAGATGGGCGTCCTGCTGCTGCTGGGCGAGAACCAGCCTGCCTGGGCGGCCTTCGAGCGCTCCAACCACAGCCCCTGGCGAGAGGATGGGGCCAGCCAGATGGAGGCGATGCGCCAGTTGTTCGGCGGGGGTGCCGCCAGCCGGCTTGGCCGGGGAGACGAGGCCCGGACCTGGTGGAAACAGGCCCTGAGCCTGGATCCGGACCTCGCCCGCGCCCGGGAGAACCTCGCGGCCCTCAACCGGGAGGGCTCAGCGTCCCCCTATCCGGCACTGTTCGAGCTGACACAGGTCTTGCCGCTCGATCTCATCAATGGCCTGCGCGAGCTCAGCCCTGAGGCCAACATGTTACGGATCAAGGACTTGGACATTGGCAACGATTATTTGCGGGCGATCTATCTGGCCGGTGACACGATCGTGCGCGGCTTCGCCGCGCAGTTCCTCAAGTCCCGGCTGGATAGCCAGGCGCCGGCCAGGGGGGCGACATCCCCGACCCAGGCGGCTGCCATCCTCCGCGAGCTGGCTCTGTTACCCATTGGCAGCTACGAGGAACGCCTCGGGTTTCTCCAAGCCCTGAGGGAGCGCAACCTGGTTGCGCCAGAAGAGACCCTGCAACTCTGGGACCAGGGTAAGCTGTCAGAAATCCGGTTTTTTTCTACCGAGATCTCTCGCGAACCGGTCCCGAGCGGCCTTCCGGACGACCTTCAGGAACTGTTTGAACAATCGATCGAAGACCTGCACGCCAATCGTGTCCCCCAGGCCGAGGCGGCCCTCACGGCCATCCTGGCACGCATTCCCGATCACCCCATAGCCCTGGGCAATCTCGGTGCGATCTGCGCCCGTCAGGGTCGGACCGAGGAGTGCCGGAGCCATCTGCGCCAGGTCATCGCCGTCCATCCGGACTATTTGTTCGCGCGCGTCAATCTGGCCGCCTTGCTGATCGAGGATGGCGAACTGGAGGAGGCCAAAGCGCTGTTGGATGGGCTCATGCAACGGCCGCGACTGTACATCCAGGAGTACTTCGCCCTCTATGGCGTCCTGGCTATGCTCAGCCGCGCCCGGGGCGATGAAAAGGGTGCCGCCAGACTCATGCGCACCCTGGAACAGGTCGTGGAGACTAAGGAGGAGGAGCGCTTGCTCGCCCAGGCCAAGGCGCGCCTGGAAAAGGTCGGTGCGCCCGGGCACTTATCGCCTACGGTGAGAAATCTTATGAAGAACCTTGAGAGTCTTATGGGTCGCAAGAACCGGTAGGCATCCGGCGCTTCAGGCTCGCCCCGCCGTCGCCATGAAACCGGATGCCTTGCCGCCGCTCGCGGCGGATCAGCCCGATGGCCTGATCGACCGCTGTTTGGCTGGCGACCGCCGCTTTCTGCTGTTTGGCCCTTCGGGAAGTGGCAAGACCACCCTCGCGCAGACCTTGGCCAGAGCGTTGGCGCGCCGCGACCCCCAAGGGAGCTGGCCGGTCTGGTATCTGGGTGCCGATCCCGGCTCGCCCTTCATGGGGGTTCCCGGCGCCCTCTGCCTTGCCCGCTGGCGGGAGGGTAGCTGGTGGCTTGAGGAACTGGCGGCCCTCTGTTCCCTGGATGCCGCCCGCTTCCGCCTGCCCCTGGCGGCGGCGGTCGCCAACCTGGCGACACGGGTCGAGGACGGTATCCTGCTGGTCGACACCCCGGGAGTGGTCAAGGGGGTGGCGGCCGCCGAACTCCTGGCGGCGCTGGTCCCGGCCACCGGCATCGAACTGGTCCTGGCCCTGACCCCCGCCGGCGCGGCGCCGCCCCTGGCCCAGGAACTCAGCGCCCTGGCAGTCCCCGTGGCCCTGGTCGCGACCAGCCCTCGGGCCCGCCAGCCGACCCCCCGGCAACGCGCCCGTCAGCGCACCCACCTCTGGGAGACCTATCTTGCCGTCGGCACGGAGCGGACCCTGGACGTGCGAGAGATGCGCCTGCTCGGCACGCCGCCGCGCCTGGCCGCCGAGGCCTGGCGGGGCAAGCAGATCGCCTTTCTCGACGGTGATCGTACCGTCACCCTGGGGGAGGTCATGGATCTGGACGGCAGCCGCCGGCTGCGGGTACGGTTGCCCCAGGGGGCAGTCCCTACCGATACCTTGCTGGTGCGGGACGCCGGGCGCGACGCCGCGGGCCTGCTGCGCAGCGTCAAACCCTTTGCCGCCGACCAGGTGCACTACCTGCCGCCGTCGGATGTCCTGCCGGATGCCACCTTCGCCCCCGCTGCCACCGGGCCGCGCCCTCTGGTGGAGTGCGGCACCGCCACCGCCGTCCTGGTCAACGGCATCCTTGGCGATCCCCTGCTGCACCTGCGGCTGCGCTATCAGCGCCGCAGCCTCTTGTTCGACCTGGGGGAGGGCGGGCGGCTGCCGACGCGCATCGCCCATCAGGTCACCCATGTCTTCATCAGCCATGCCCATGCCGACCATATCGGCGGTTTTCCCGGGCTCTTGCGCGCCCGCATTGGCGAGGAAGAGGTCTGCCACCTCTTCGGTCCCCCCGGACTGATCGACCATTGCCGCGGTTTCATCGCCGGTTTCCTCTGGGATCGCATCGGGGAGCGCGGGCCGGTCTTTGACGTAACCGAGGTGCGGGGGGAGCGTCTGGTGACTGCACGCCTGCGAGCCGGGGCCCAGCTGTCGGGGTTTGATACCGTGCCCAAGCTCAAGCCGAAGCTCAAGTCCAATTCAGAGCCCAATCCCAACCTAGGTTCAAATCCCAAGCCCAATTCTGACTTTAACTCCGAGTCCGTGCCTGAGCCCGAGGATATGTACGAGCTCATGTCCATGCCTGGCCCCGATCGTCAGGTCCACCTCCGCGAGGGTATCCTGGTCGAGGAGCCCGGCTTCCGGGTACGCTGCTCCCAGCTCGATCATGGCACCCCGGTCCTGGCCTTCGCCTTCGAGCCCCGTCTGCAAATCAACATCCGCCCGGAGGCGCTGGCGGCGGCGGGCCTGACGCCGGGTCCCTGGCTGACGGGGCTGAAACAGGCCATCCTCAAGGGCGAGTATGAGATGAGGCTGATCTTGCCGGACGGCACCCGGCGGCGGGTGGCCGAGCTGATGAACGACCTGACCCTGACCCAGCCCGGGGAGTCGCTCGTGTATGCCACCGACTTCGGCGACACCGCGGCGAACCGGGACCGGCTGATCGCCCTGGCCGCGGGTGCCCATACCCTGGTGTGCGAGGCGACCTTCATGGTCCGCGATCGCGCCCAGGCGGAGCGCACCGGTCACCTTACCACTCAAGCCTGCGGCGAGATCGCCCAGGCCGCGGGCGTCCGCTACCTCATCCCCTGCCATGTTTCCCGCCGCTACGAGGCGGAGTTGGATCATGTCTATGCCGAGATCGCCGCCGCCTGTCCGCAAACGGTTATACCCCGGCGGAGCGAGGTGGCCGAGGACTGAGGGGCAAGGTCCTTCTGCGCCGCTAAGCAGCCTGTTGGCTTTGCGGGTGATTGGTCCTGGCGATCAAGGCGTACGGCGCTAAAGTCCTTAGGATCTTGCATCCAATCACGAGTAACTCTTGTAGAAAGCTTCCGCCTCGAACTTGACGAACTCTTCCGTCTTGTTCTGGCTTCGCGCGACGACCTGCCAAGGCTCTAGTCGTGCAATCTCGGTTTGGAGCTCTTTTGACGTCTTCGCGCTGCAACCAAGGATGTCTTGAACTGAAGACGCGGCTACTCCATCGCATTGGAAAATGTACGCGAATTCCAAAAGTTCATGGAAATTGAAGAACTTCTGCTGGTAATCATTTGGTGATTGGCTGGCAAAAAAGACAACCACACCCTTCGATCGCCCCTCCCGGATGATGCGCTCGAGGAAGATATTCCTCTGGCTGAGATAGTTGTGTGCCTCGTCGATCACCAGGATTGTCCGAATCGTCCGCCGCCCATCCATCACCGGACTGTCGGGAAGGGTTGCCATTTCCTTGTACAGGCGCTCGATGACCAGATAGGCCACCAACTCCTTGAGCACGGGCATCGCATGAACGTCGATAAGCATGGTCCGGTTGGATAAGCGTTCTATCGGAGGCGTTTCGCTACCATGCCGCCAGAATAGCTCGAAGTCGGAGAGATCACGGAGCACCTCGATCAAGCTGTCGTCTTTCTTTCCGTTCTCCTCGTAGGCTGCTGCGGCAATCTCCAGCACGTCGGGAAAATCGGGGAACGGCATCGGATTCGCGGCGCGCTTGGTGTAGGCCGCACGAATCGCCTCGGTCAGAGCTCCCTTCTGGACAACCCCCAATTTGCTGCTGATCGAGGCGAAGCTCTCGGCCTTCTCGCGCGCGGACACGTTGATGGTCTGCTCGTCATACGCTGGCAGAATGAATGGATTGATCGGCAGACTTTGGCCCCCCTGAAGCAACCGAAACGGCTTTACCCGGGCCAGCTCCAAGAACCGCTGATTGTCGACAACGTCGCCTTTGTAGTCGAAGTAGATGAAGTGGGTCTGAAAGCTGGACTGGATACGGATGTCGGCCAAGACCTTCAGCAAGAACTGCGTCTTGCCGACACCGGGTTTGCCCATGATGGCCAGGTGGGAGTTGGCGTGCTTTGCGGTGTTGTTCAGCTCCAGGATCAGTTCCTGGCGCTGCAACAGGGTACGGCCGATGAAGATGTCGAGCCCCGCACCCAACTGCTCACGCCGCCCGGCGAACTCCACCTCGTCCGCAAGCCGGGAGATCAATCCCTCGCCGCTACGGCCGGCCTCCTGAAACATCGCCGCAAGCAGCCCCGCTCCATGGTCGATATGACTCTTGATGATCGAACGATTGGAGAACAGCTCATCCTCGCTGAGCTCCCGCCTTTCGTAGACATGGGCAATTAGCGTCCGAATAAAGACCTCATCCTCGCCAAAAAAGGTGGGACGCTTGAGCTCTCCCCCATTGAAGCCCGTGCTCTGTGCGACGCCCGAGCCGGCCTTGACCAGAGAAAGAGCAAAGGCAATTCGCGCCAGGGTGGCCTTCTCCAGCTTGGTCTCGAAGCGAAGGGCACTGAGCACCTCGTCGGCCTCGCTGGATGTGTAGAGTCGATCAGCCATGACTGCCCTCCCAGAAATAGCCGCCGCGGAAGGTCGTCAGTTCCTGCCGCTGATCGAACTCCAGGATCGCCGCGCCGCTGAGTCTGGGCTTCAAAGCCCGGTAGTAATCGGTATCGATCTCGGTATCCGTGGAAAGGATCACCACTTGGTCGCCGGCGTTTGGAAAGTAGTTGTTCACGATGTTGTCGCGGTGCGTGCTGTCGAGACGAGATAGGGGCGTATCGACGATGATCGGGAGCTTCAGCTCGCTGGTTTGAGCCAGCCCCCAGAGCAGTGAGACTGCGAAAACCTCTTTCTCTCCCGCGGACATCGCTGACTTGCGGATCTCGTGGCCGTTGCGGTCCGTGATGCGTATCTCATAGGTCTTGTCGTCGATGATGATGTCCTTGATGAGCCCGCTGCGACTGGACAGCAGCCGATACATCTCGAAGGTCTTCTCCTGAAGCATCTGGACCTTGTTCTTGCGCAAGCGAACAATGAACTGATTCAGCACACTCGCAATGGCATCGCACTCCCCGATGAAGTCGGCCTTTTCCTTCGAGATGTCATGCTTCTCGTAGAGTTTCTCGATCTCGACCTCAATCTCGCCGATTCGCTTCTCAAGCCGCAGGATCTCTTCCTCCAGTAACCGCAGCTGCTCGGACTTCCGACCGATCTGGGTCGAGCATCCTTCTATATCCGCCTGTAACTCGTCGAAAAGGGCGCCCTCGCTCGGTGTCAGCCCACCCACCTGACCGAGCCCCTCCAGTTGGCGAAGCTGGCCTTCGAGTCCACGCGCCTCGTCTACCAAGACCTTCAAGAGGAAGATGTCGCTGGACTCCAGGGAATCCATCCGGTTCAAGACCCGGGCCGCATCCCGGTCGGAGAGATCCAGAACCTTGTCCTGCCCCGCGCCCGGCTCCCCTTCCTTCAACAGGCGAAAGATCCGCCGTTCCAGCTCGGCCATACGTTCCGGGGACAGTCGCTCGGTGTAGATGGGCTCCGGCTCCTCGACGACGCGGACGATGCGCTTGGCGAGCGAAGCCGCGTTCTCCCGGATCGCCTCGCCGCTGGCGGATTCCCGCTCGGCCTCGATTTGCCGCCGGATACCGGCGAACAGCTTGCCGGCGATGCTGAAGGGCAGGGCCTTCTCGCACAGCGCGCGGATCTCGCTTTCCACCTGGGCAAGGCGATTGGCGGTCTGGACCCGTTTTTTCTCTTGCTCGCGCATCACCTCGCGGGAGTCCGGCTCCGTGTTGAAGGCGGCCTGGAAGCGCTTCTTCGCCTCTTCCATGCGCGCCTTGAATCCGTCCAGCTCCGATTGCAGCTCCTCGCGGTCCTTGCGCTTGCGCTGGAGCTTGCTGCGCTCCCGCTTCAACTCGCTCTGCTTGAACTCCAGGTCATCGTCAGAGATGGCGACGAAGCCCTTGCGTTCCTCCTGCTTGATGTAGGCGATATCCGCGGCCAGCTTGTTGATGTATTGGATGCCCAGCGCCGCCTCCAGGGAGGACTTGAGGCGCACCTCGGAATGATCATCCGCCGCGATCTCCTGGATTTTTTCCCCGTCGAAGAAGAAGAACTGCGTGATGCCCGGCGGGATCGCCGCGCGGATGAAGTCCTGCCAGATCTCCTGGCTCTGCACGGACACACGCCTACCGTCGCGCACCACCACCAGCCGCTCGGTCAGGTCCCGTGGCCTGGGATCGCTCGCGGCCCCGGCGGTCCAGGAGCGCTTGACGATCAGCTCGGAGTTGTCGTCCATTTCCATGACCAGCTCGAAGGTGACATTGGCGTTGCCCTTCGCCCTTTCGCGCCGGTTGATATTGCGGTAGATCTCGTCAACTTTGGCACCATAAAGGCAATAGGTGACGGCCTCCATGATCGAGGTCTTGCCCGCCCCGTTCATGCCGCCGATCAGGAAGATGCTGCGGCTGTTCTTACCTTCGGGAAAGACGATCTCCGTGGGAAATTGGAAGGACTTGTAGTTCTCGATGACCAGCTTGCGGAACTTCATCGGTAGTCCTCGCTCAGCTCCCAGACGCCGCGCGGCGAGTCGCCACGCAAGAGCCCATCCTGCACCATTTGGTAACGCTCCCATTGGGTGTTATTTTGCCAGGCAGGCTCCTTGGTGGCCCCCCCGCGTAAGACGAGGTCGCCGGGCTGCAGTTTGCCGTCGAGTTGGCGGGTCATCTCCTCGATGACGTCGGACACCTTCGCCTTTCCCCCGAGCTGCTTCAGCGCCAGGACGATCTGCTCGCGCAAGACCTGCTTGGCTGTCTTGGGAAGCTTCGGGCGCCTGGCGTGAGGCTTCGCATCCGCGGTCTTGGTCTCCGCCTGCCCAATACGCTGGCGGAGGTCGGTCACGATCTCCGAAAGCTCATCAGCCAACTGGGCCAGCGCCTGCTGAGCCTCGCGGTGCACCGCGATGGCTGCAACAATCCGCGTCTTCTCCGCGCGCAACGGCTCAGGGACCGTGACACCGGCCTTTTCGAGTTGCTCGACGGCCTTGGCGATGGCCCGCAGTTGCACCTCCTGCTCGGCCACAGGAACCTCCTCGGCATCCGAATCGAGATACTCGATCAGGTCCCGCAATGCCTCCAGTAGCAGGCTTGGATCACGCGCCAGGGGCTGGATATCGCTCGTGTCGGTCATTGCTTGGCCTCCGCATCGGTGGGAAACCGCGTCTTCAGAATGTCTCTCAGGGCATCGTAGACACCGGTGCGCCGGTCCTTCAGCTCGTAATCCCGCACGGTCTCCAGCAGCTTCAGCACCTTGTCGGTGCTGACCCCGTGTTGCTCGCAAAGCTCTCGCAGCAGCCGATGATCATCGTCAGCGAGCGTCATGGCTTCTTCTCCGTCTTGGCCTTGGGGAAACGTACGATTATCTTGTCGAAGGCGTTGCCGGCCCGATCCTGCTCGCTGATACGTTTGCGATTGAATTGGCCGTACTCCGCCTCCGCGAGCTCTCGCGCCATTTCGTGGGAGACCTTGCCCGCATGGGTGAGTATCTCGCGGTCGTTGATATTCAGAAAGGCGTCGAGCTTGCTGATCCAATCCTGCATGTGCATGGGGATTCGGCGCATGGCCTGGCCCTCGGCAAAGACCAGATATTGCTCCACCAGGTTGTTCAACGCGGCCAGTTCCGCCTCGTCCAGGTAGTTCTTGGCGATGGTCACGTCCTGCTTGTGTACCATGGCGCCGCGCCAGTTCGTCAGGCCCATGTTCGGCTTGTCCGCGTCGGCGCGTTGGTGGACGATCTCGGCGGCGGTCTTGCCCGTGATGGCCCAATGCATCTTGTTCTGCACCGTCTGGAAGAAGCGGATGCTGATGTCCAGCGTCGGGTCGTAGTCGATACTGGTTGCGTAGATGTCCGTGATCTTCTGGTAAAAGCGCCGCTCCGAGGTGCGGATGTCCTGGATGCGGCGGGTCAGCTCCTCGAAGTAATCGAAGGGCTGGTCCGGATTTTTCAGGCGCTCGTCGTCGAGCGTGAAGCCCTTGATTATGTACTCCTTCAGCCGCTGGGTGGCCCAGATCCGGAACCGGGTGGCCACGTGGCTCTTCACCCGGTAGCCCACCGAGATGATCATGTCCAGGTTGTAGTGGTCCAGGCTGCGCTGAACCTCGCGGCTGCCCTCCCGGCGAACCGTTAAAAATTTCTTAAGAGTTGCTTCGGGGATCAGCTCGCCCTCATCGAAGACGTTCTTGGTGTGGATGCTGACATTGGGTACCGAGGTCTGAAACAGCTCCGCCATCTGCCCCTGGGTGAGCCAAACCGTCTCGTCCGCCAAGCGCACGTCGATCTTGATGCGGCCATCCTCGGCCTCGTAGACGAGGAACTGGCCCCTGGCCTCCGGGCCGGAGCTTGTTCGTGGAGTCTTGCTCACCCTCTCGTCACTCCTTGGGATCGACATCCCTCGTCGATGCTTCGTCCGGCCCGTCGCCCGGCGACTCCGTCCTGAGCTTGCCGTCTTTCCAATAAGCCAAGGGGATGCCGGCGCGGCGCGCCCGCTCGCGAGTCCGTTGCGCCGCCCGTTTGAGGGCGATCTCCGCGTTGACCAGATCCGGGTCGCGCGGTGCGGGGGTTGCACTCGGCTCGGTCATGGGTTGACTCCTTCCTCCAATAGGTGGGGTGTCGGTCCCGAATTATCGTAAAGTGCCCACTCGTCGACGATCTGTCTGTAGAGCCCCGAGAAATTGAGCCGCCCTGCCTGAAAGCGACGACGAATCACCGACTCGGGGACATCGTGCCCGCCCGCTTGAACCCGCTGCCGGACCCGGGCGATGGCCAGCTCCGGCGACGCCAGACCCAGGAAGAAGAGCTTCACCCGGTAGCCGGCGGCCTGCCAGCGCGGTATCCGCGTGGCATAGTGCCGGCCGCTCAGGGTCGTCTCGAAGGCGAAACTCTCTCCCGCCCGGGCGTGGCGCTCGATCTCCCGCAGCATCAGACGCCCGGCGGCGAAGGCCGCGGCGTCGGGCTGAAAGGGCGACAGACCCGCCGCGATCAGATCCGCGTTCACGAAGGCCGGGCAGTTGGCCTCGTTGGGCAGGAACTCCTCGGCGAAGGTGGTCTTTCCGGCACCATTGGGGCCGGCGATAATGAGGATCCGCTTCTCGGCGGCCGTAATCATCCCCGCGCCTCGATCAGTTGCTCAACGCGGGTCTTGGCCTGATCGAGCAGAATTTTGGCCTCTCGCTCGGCATCTGCAGCCTGATCATGCAGCGCCCGTAGGTGCTGCTGAAATTCAGGCGGTGCCGGCCAGACTAGAAACTTGCGAATGTCGAAGGGGTACAGTTCCAACTGGCCTGAGCTGCCCCGCTGATGCATCTCCACCTGCAACTGCCCGGCCGCGCTGTTGAGGTACAGCGCCAGATAGACCGGGTCCAGGTCGTCGGACCTCATGATGGTAACGTGGTTGTCCGGAACCGCTGGCTCGTGAAACAGATAAGGCGCCGCTCGGCCCAATGTTCCCCGACCGGTGCCGTTGAGGAGCACGTCGCCAAAGCGGATATGGAAGCGCGGGTCCGGGTTCGGCGCGGCAAGTCTGTTGTTGCCCAGGAGCACCCGATTCGGCTGGACATGCTTGGAGTTGATGACTGGGAGACCCGTATCTCCATACGCCGGTTGCTTGCCGCGTTGGCAGAAGGTGAGATGCCCTCCAAGGGGTTCAAGTGAGACGTCGGCAGGTAACCCCTTCTGCAATGTCGCAAAGGCGGGGGAAAAATGCTCTGGATCGAAACGTCTGGAGGCGGCTACCTGGACAAACTCTGCCGGGTAAGCGGGAGATGTGGGAATCGCACCGTTGGAAGCAGTCAAACCATCATCCCAAAAGGTGAACCCTTGTCCCTGCGCAAACTGCACAAACGCCTCAGCAATGCAACGCTGCTCATCCGGATCCGATGCCGCGTCCGCCAAGTTGTCCCGCGTCAGATCATAGTTCACCAGGTCCTGGTCGATGACGAGCTGTCCGGCCTGGGGGTGGCCATCGGGGAACTCGATGAGGCTGCCGTCCGTATCAACCCTGAATACGTACTCGCCGGAGTTGTTCTTGCCGGCCTGCTCGCTCACGGCCATGAAGATCGGATAGTCGAGGCGCTTGGCGACCTCGGCCGCGATCCAGCGCTCCTTCAGGGTGCCGATGAGCTCCTCGTCGGTTAGGACCAGCTCCAGCCGGCCGCGGTTGGTCAGTAGCTTCAGCTCCCGCTCGGCCTGCGCAACAACGTTTTCAAGCCGCTTCAGGTCGGCATTCAATGCCTTTCGGCGCTCCTTCTGCTCGGCCTTGCTGGCCTTGATGCGGACCGAGTATTCGCCCCTCATGTCCTTGACCGCGTTGCGATGTTCGGCCTTGAGCGGCCGAAGCTCGGCCGTGAGCGCGGTCTTGCCCCCAGTCCAGGCCGCTCCGATCCGACCGATTTCTTCCTGGTACTGCAACGCCAGAGCTTCGAGCTCGGACTGCTGCTGTTGCTCCAGGGCCTCCAGGTCGCTTCCTAGGTCCACCAGCCGCTGCTTGACCCGCAGGCGCTCGGCCTTGAGCTGATCCAGCCGCTCTTCGGCCTGGGACACGCGATCCTCGTCGCTCGGGAGTGGCTCGGTCCCATCGCCGTTGTCCTCATCTCCCGCCTCGTCGGAGCTCTCTTCCAAAGCCTCCTGTTCCGGCTCCGGCTCGGCAAAGGTCTCGGCGATCAACTCGGCGACAGCCTCCGGGATGGCGTCATCCGGTATATCGGGGGCCTTCGCATGGGCAGCGAGGACGGTCTGGATCTCCGCCGCATAGTCGGGGCAGTCGCCGGCGACCTCGTCATGGATGCGAGCGATGTGCTCCAGCTCCTCCTGCGTATAGCGCTGGACGAACAGGACGGAGGTCTTGGTACCGGTGTGTGGCTTGAAGGTATTGGGGTGCAGCCCGACCACCGCGAGGAGTCGCGCCTTCTTCATGATCCATTCGCGGATGAAGGCCAGGGAGGAGTTGTTGAACTTGCCCTGGGGCAGGACGATGGCGGCCCGACCACCAGGCTTGAGCATTTTCAGGATGCGCTCGATGAAGAGCACGTCGCGTTCTTCCTTGGGCTGCTTGTCGTCGCCGGCCCGCTTCAATGCCGGCCGGGCCAGCTCGTAGTGGGCGAGCATCTTGCGGTCCTTCATCTCACCGGCGAAGGGCGGATTGGCCAGGATCACGTCGAAGCGCAGCTCGTCGAAGTAGTGCCAGGCCTTATCCTCGTCGGTGAGTGGCTCGTGCTCCGGGATTCGCACGGCCGTGAGCCTGGCCTGACGCAGGCCTTGCATCAGGGCTTGACCGGAGCCGGTCTCGTACCAGGTGCGGGGGTCCAGGCTGCTCACGTCCGGGCCGAAGATGTTGGTGTGGCCGTCGCCAGCGATGAGCATCAGGGCGCGGGAGGTCTTGGCGGCGCGCTGCTCGAAGTCGATGCCCCACAGGTACTTGGAGGCGTAACGGTGCTTGCGCAGCTCTCGCTGATCGTTGTCCCTGGCCGGATAGCACCAGTCCATGGCGTGCAGCAGGAAGCCGCCGGAGCCGCAGGCCGGATCCAGCACGTATTCCTTGGCGGTTGGGTTCAGCATGCGCACGCACATCTCCACCACATGGCGCGGGGTGAAGAACTGCCCCTTCTTCTTCTTGGCCTCGGTGGGGAGCAGATACTCGAAGGCGTCGTCCATGATGCGCAGGTTGGAGCCCAACAGGCGCACGCCCTCGATGGGGCCAACGCAGACCTGGAGATGGCGCTTGGCCAGCTCGATGTCTTCGCCTTGGCGGAAGATGCCTGGCCATTCCTCACAGGCACGATGGAAGAGGCCATTGATACGGTCGAAGGTGATCTCCGGATCGACCGCCTTGCGGAACTCCACGGTCTTGTCCTTGCGGTTCTCCTGCGCCTCCTTCTCGTCCCAGATCTTGGCGAAGATCAGCTTGAAGATCTCGTTGAACTCGTCCTTGCCGCTATCGGCCAGCACCAGCTCTTCCAGGTCCTGGATGATTTTCTTGAAATTGAAGTCTTGCTTGAGCTGAAGCAGTGTCTTCCGCGCCTCGAGCACATCCTTGGGCTCTTGCCCGCGCCGGGGTAGATCGAACAGGGTGTCATCGAACTGCGCGGGATAGGGCCGGTACAGGATGATGCTGTCCGCACCGTTGGACCAGATGGCCACCGGCGCGCCCTTGGCGTTCATGTAGCTCTTGAGCTGCTCGATGCCGTCCTTGCGCTTGGGTTTCTTGCACTCGACGATGATCTTTGGTGTCGTCTTGGTCAGGTCCGTATAGACGACGATATCGGCGGCCTTGGTGCTGATCTCGGTGCCGAACTGGACGCTAGTCTCGAGCTCGATCTCGTCGGCCTGATAACCGTACTGGTGGATCAGCTTGTAGACCCAGAGCTGGCGCACGATCTCCTCGGGCGCCGACTTGCCACCCTCGACATAGACCTGCACCTCCTCGTTGCCAGAGGAGAACGGGATGAAGCTCTTGAGGTAATACTTGGTCTTGCCCGCGTCCTTGCCCGTGGTCGCGACCCTTGGGTAGATGGCGATGATCTCGTGTATCGGCTTGCCGAGGCTGCCGAACTCCGTCAGCTCGTAACGGATGCCGGGCTCTTTGAAGATGCGGTCGATGATCTCCTTGGTGCCCAAGGACTGCGGGTCGGTAGTCATCAGGACGGCTTCCTCTTTGGGTGTCTTGAGGTTAGAGGTGGCAACTGGCCTGCCGCCGCCAGGATGGCTATTGTTGACTGCATGCTGATGGACTTCAATCCACTACAGTCGCAGTTACCTTTTTCTCTGACCGAACCCTCCATCGGCTTACCCAAGGCGAGGACGTAGCCCCGTGATTGGGTGCGGCTTGGCTGGCGTCCCACCTTGACCGGGCCTGAGACCGGCCTGACCAGGGCGGTCAGGCCCGCAGGGAGGGGCCCGGCGCGGTTCGGTTCAGACCGCCACGGCCTTGGCGGTCTCCGCGTACTCCTCGATCTGGTCGAAGTTCATGTAGCGGTACACGCTGGCCTTGTCGGCGTCGATGATGCCCATCTCGGCCTGGTACTCCGCCACCGTCGGCAGCTTGCCCAGCTTGGAGGCAATGGCCGCCAGCTCCGCCGAGGCCAGGTATACGTTGGTGTTCTTGCCCAGGCGGTTGGGGAAGTTGCGGGTGCTGGTGGAGACCACGGTGGCGCCCTCGCGCACCTGAGCCTGGTTACCCATGCACAGGCTGCAACCCGGCATCTCGGTGCGGGCACCGGCGACGCCGAAGGTGTTGTAGTGACCTTCCTTGACCAGTTCGCCCTGGTCCATCTTGGTCGGCGGCGCCACCCACAGCTTGACGGGGATGTCGCGCTTGCCGCCCAGCAGCTTGGCCGCGGCGCGGAAGTGGCCGATGTTGGTCATGCAGGAGCCGATGAAGGCCTCGTCGATCTTCGTGCCGGCCACCTCGGACAGGAACTTGGCGTCGTCCGGATCGTTGGGGCAGCAGAGGATGGGCTCCTTGATCGCGTTGAGGTCGATGTCGATCACCGCCGCGTATTCGGCGTCCGCGTCGCCCTCCAGCAGTTGCGGGTTGGCCAGCCAGGCCTCGACGTTCTGGATGCGCCGCTCCAGGGTACGCTTGTCCTGATAGCCGTCGGCGATCATGTTCTTCATCAGCACGACGTTGCTGGTGAGGTATTCGATGATGGGCTCTTTGTTGAGCTTGATGGTGCAGCCGGCGGCGGAGCGTTCGGCGCTGGCGTCGGACAGCTCGAAGGCCTGTTCCACCTTGAGGTCCGGTAGGCCCTCGATCTCCAGGATGCGGCCGGAGAAGATGTTCTTCTTGCCGGCCTTGGCCACCGTCAGCAGGCCCTGCTTGATGGCATAGAGGGGGATGGCGTGGACCAGGTCGCGCAGGGTGACGCCGGGCTGCATCTCGCCCTTGAAGCGCACCAGCACCGACTCGGGCATGTCCAGGGGCATGACGCCGGTGGCGGCGGCGAAGGCCACCAGGCCAGAGCCGGCTGGGAAGCTGATGCCGATGGGGAAGCGGGTGTGGCTGTCGCCGCCGGTGCCGACGGTGTCGGGCAGCAGCAGGCGGTTGAGCCAGGAGTGGATGACGCCGTCGCCGGGGCGCAGGGAGACGCCGCCGCGGGTGCTGATGAAGGCCGGCAGCTCGCGATGGGTCCTGACGTCCACCGGCTTGGGATAGGCGGCGGTGTGGCAGAAGGACTGCATCACCAGGTCGGCGGAGAAGCCCAGGCAGGCCAGGTCCTTGAGCTCGTCGCGAGTCATGGGGCCGGTGGTGTCCTGGCTGCCGACGGTGGTCATGCGCGGCTCGCAGTAGGTGCCGGGGCGGATGCCCTGGCCCTCGGGCAGGCCGCAGGCGCGCCCGACCATCTTTTGCGCCAGGGTGAAGCCCTTGCCGGTGTCCACCGGGGCCTTGGGCAGGCGGAAGGCGGTGGAGTGGGGCAGGCCGAGGAAGTCCCGTGCCTTGGCGGTGAGGCCACGGCCAATGATGAGGTTGATGCGCCCGCCGGCCTGGACCTCGTCCAGCAGGACCTCGCTCTTGAGGGCGAATTCGGCCAGGACCTCGCCGCTGCCGTGCTTGACCACCTGGCCGTCGTAGGGGCGGACCTCGACCACGTCGCCCATCTCCAGCTTGGACACGTCCAGTTCGATGGGCAGGGAGCCGGAGTCCTCCTGGGTGTTGAAGAAGATGGGCGCGATCTTGCCGCCCAGGGTGACGCCGCCGAAGCGCTTGTTGGGGACGTAGGGGATGTCCTGGCCGGTGGCCCAGATGACGCTGTTGGTGGCGGACTTGCGGCTGGAGCCGGTGCCGACCACGTCGCCGACGTAGGCCACCAGGTGGCCCTGCTTCTTCAGGTCCTCGATGAACTGGATGGGCCCGCGCTTGCCGTCCTCCTCGGGCTGGAAGGCCGCGTCGGGGCGGGTGTTCTTCAGCATCGCCAGGTAGTGCAGGGGGATGTCCGGGCGGCTCCAGGCGTCGGGGGCCGGGGAGAGGTCGTCGGTGTTGGTCTCGCCGGGGACCTTGAAGACGGTGACGGTGATGGATGGGGGCACGGCGGGGCGGCTGGTGAACCACTCGGCGTCGGCCCAGCTCTGGATGACCTCCTGGGCCTTGGCGTTGCCGGCCTTGGCCTTCTCGGCGACGTCGTTGAAGAAGTCGAACATCAGCAGGGTCTTTTTCAGGCCTTCGGCGGCGACCCCGGCGACCTCGGCGTCGTCCAGCAGTTCGATCAGGGGATGGACGTTGTAGCCGCCCACCATGGTACCCAGCAGCTCGGTGGCCTTGGCCCGGCTGATCAGACCGACGTGCAGATCGCCGTGGGCGACGGCGGCGAGGAAACTGGCCTTGACCTGGGCGGCATCATCGACACCCGGCGGTACCCGATGGGTCAGCAGGTCCAGCAGAAAGGCCTCCTCGCCAGCCGGCGAGTTCTTGATCAGCTCGATCAGGTCGGCGGTCTGCTTGGCGGTGAGGGGCAGGGGCGGGATGCCGAGTTCGGCACGCTCGGCGACGTGTTGGCGGTAGGCTTGCAGCATGGGGAATCCATCTTTTTGGTGGTGGGGGAAGGGGGGCATTTTAGCCAATATTGCAGTGCGGCATAACAAACCGAAGCCCGACCCTCCCAAAACGGAAATGCGATGGGTATAAAATGGCCCACGGTTCAAGGGTCAAGCGCTCAGGGGCAGGCGTCGGGTGCCAGTGTGCGCCGACCCTTCGCGGATTTTCCCTTGCGAGACAATAGACTCCAGTCGCACCAGCCACTCCACACCCCAACAGCGGAATGAACATGATGACGGCGGTAGCGGATCTGACGGCGAACGCGGAACGGCTCTGGGGACAATGGCGGGAATGGGCGGCGGCGGAGGGGATCGCGGTGCCCACCGATCCGACCTTCGCCGCGACCCGGGCGAAGGTCTGGGAGGCCAGCGACTTTGTCGCCACTACCGTGGCCCGTGATCCGGCGGCCTTCGCCGCCCTGCTGGCCAGCGGTGACCTGGAGCGTCCCGCGGTCCCGGGGCAGCTCGATGGGGCCCTGGCCGCGGCGCTGGAGGGCTTGAATCCCCAGCGGGCCGATGACGCGGAGCTCAAGCGCCGCCTGCGCCGCTTCCGCCGCCGCGAGATGCTGCGCATCGTCTGGCGTGACCTGGGCGGTAGCGCCTCCCTGGACGAGACCCTCCAAGACCTGTCGGAGCTGGCCGATGTCTGCGTCCGCCGGGCCCTCGACTGGACCCAGGCCTGGTGCCGGGCCGAGTTGGGCCTCCCCCGGGCGGCACCTGGCCCTGGCCAAGGTCAGGGTACGGTTCAGGGCGCGCCCCAGTCCCTGCTGGTCATCGGCATGGGCAAGCTCGGGGCTCGGGAGCTCAACCTCTCCTCGGACATCGACCTCATCTTCGCTTACCCCGCCAATGGCCAGGTGGAGGGTCCCCGGCCCCTGGCCAACGAGCAGTTCTTCATCCGCCTGGCCCAGCGCCTGGTGCGGGCACTGGACGAGACCACGGTCGACGGTTTCGTCTTCCGCGTCGATACCCGGCTACGGCCCTTCGGCGACGCCGGGCCCCTGGCCATGAGCTTCACCGCCATGGAGTACTACTACCAGGACCAGGCCCGGGAGTGGGAGCGCTATGCCATGATCAAGGCCCGGGTGGTGGCGGGGCCCCGGGCGGAGGCCGAGCAGCTCATGACCCTGCTGCGGCCCTTCGTCTACCGCCGCTACCTGGACTTCGGTGCCATCGAGTCGATCCGCGACATGAAGGCCATGATCGCCAAGGAGCTCCAGCGCAAGGGCATGGCGGACAACATCAAGCTCGGCCCGGGGGGCATCCGCGAGATCGAGTTCATCGGCCAGGCCTTCCAACTGGTGCGGGGCGGCCGCGACCCCCAGCTTCAGATCCGCCCCATCCGCCAAGTCCTGGCGCGTCTGGGCGAGCGCATGCTGCTGCCGGACTTCGCCGTGCGCCAGCTCGATGCCGCCTATGTCTTCCTGCGCCGGGTGGAGAACCGGCTCCAGGCCTGGAAGGACCAGCAGACCCACCTGCTGCCCACCGATGACCTCGGGCGGCTGCGCCTGGCCCGGGCCATGGGCCATGGGGACTGGCCCAGCCTCCACGCCAGCCTGGAGGAGCACCGCCGCCGCGTCCAGGGCCAGTTCGATGGGGTCTTCGCCGCCCCCCAGTCGACCCCCGCCGCCCAGGAGCCCGCCTACGTCACCCTCTGGCGCGGGGGGCTGGAGCAAGGCCAGGCCGAGGACCTCCTCGCCCAGGCCGGCTTTGCCGATCCCCACCAGGCTTGGACACGGCTGGAGGACTTCCGCGCCACGGCCAACCGCAAGGACCTTGGCAGTCGCGGCCGGGAACGCCTCGATCAGCTCATGCCCCTGGCCCTGCCGATGATCGCGAAGTCCCAGTCCCCGGACCTGGCCCTGGAACGGGTGCTGCGGGTGCTGGAGGCCGTGGCCCGGCGCACCGCCTATCTGGCCATGCTGGTGGAACGGCCCATCATCCTCTCCCAACTGGTGCGGCTGGCGGGCATGAGCCCCTGGATCGGCCAGCAGATCGTCCGCCAGCCCCTGCTCCTGGACGAGCTCATCGACACCCGTCGCCTCTATTCCCCCCTGCGCCGGGGGGAACTGGAGGCTGAGCTGGATGCCCTTCTCGCCCCCCTGGAACCGGACGACCTGGAGCAGCAGATGGAGCGCCTGCGCCAGTTCGCCCAGGGCAACCGGCTGCGGGTGGCGGCCGCCGACCTCACCGGCGTCATCCCCCTGATGGTGGTCAGCGACTACCTCACGGATATCGCCGAGGCCAGCCTAGACCGGGTGGTGGCCCTGACCTACCGTCACCTGGCGGAGCGCCATGGCGCGCCCACGGGGGTCGGGGAGGGCAGCCCCGCCAAGGTCGGTGAGGGCGCACCCGCTGGGATAGCTGAAGGCGCACCCGCTGGTGCCGCTGAGGGCGTCCCGACGGGGGGGGGCGGCACCGGCTTTCTGGTCGTCGGCTATGGCAAGCTAGGGGGGATCGAGCTGGGCTATGGCTCCGATCTCGACCTGGTCTTCCTCCATGGCAGCGAGGACTCCAATGCCCCGACCCCGGGGCCCAAGCCCATCGCCCATGACCAGTTCTACATGCGCATGGGCCAGCGGGCCATCCACATGATGACCACCCACACCGCCTCCGGTCAGCTTTACGAGGTGGACATGCGCCTGCGCCCGGACGGCAACAAGGGCCTGCTGGTGCGCTCCCTGCGCTCCTTCGCCGACTACCAGGCCAGCCAGGCCTGGACCTGGGAGCACCAGGCCCTGGTGCGCGCCCGGCCCCTGGCCGGCGACCGCGGCCTCTACGCCCGCTTCGCCCAGATTCGCCGGGACATCCTCTGCCGGGAGCGCGACCCGGAGCAGTTGCGCGTCGAGGTGCGGGAGATGCGGGCCAAGATGCGCGAGAGCCTGGACCAGAGCGGGCGAGGCCGCTTCGACCTCAAGCAGGGCCAGGGCGGTATTGCCGACATCGAGTTTATGGTTCAATACCTGATCTTGCGCTGGGCCCATCAATACCCGGAACTGGCCGTCTGGTCCGACAACATCCGCCTCCTGGAGAGCCTGGGGCGGCTGGGCCTGCTCCCGGGCACCGCGGCGGCGGACCTCACCGAGGCCTACAAGGCCTTGCGCGCCGCCTACCACCGCAGCGCCCTCCAGGACGAGCCCACCCGCGTCCCGGACGGGGTGCTGCTCGATAGCCGGGAGCGGGTGGCGGGCCTGTGGCGAGAATGGATGGAGACCTGATGGGCGCGGCGGCGATCGGCGCGCCCGGGGTCGATCGGGTCCGGCTTGGTCCGGCTCTTAATCCCAATCCCACTGCCTCGGATCGGGCCCCTCCAGGCCCTGGCCTGGATGGAAGCCCATCCAGGTGCGACCTGGCAGTGGCTGAGCGTGAAGAACCGCGGAGACGATGATGAAAACGATGGCGGACCGTGACGGCCTCATCTGGCTGGACGGCGAAATGGTGCCCTGGCGCGAGGCCAAGACCCATGTATTGACCCATACCCTCCACTACGGCATGGGTGTCTTTGAAGGGGTCCGGGCTTACGCCACCAACCAGGGCGCCGCCATCTTCCGCCTGCAAGAGCACACGGATCGCCTCTTCAACTCCGCCAAGATCCTGGGCATGCCCATGCCCTACGACCGCGAGACCCTCAACGCCGCCCAGCGCGCCGCGGTGCGGGAGAACGGCCTGGCCTCCGCCTACATCCGTCCCATGTGTTTCTACGGTTCCGAGGGCATGGGCCTGCGCGCCGATAACCTGCTGGTCCACTGCATGGTCGCGGCCTGGGAGTGGGGCGCCTACCTGGGCGAGGACAACATGCGCCATGGCATCCGCATCCGCGTCTCCTCCTTCACCCGCCATCATGTCAACATCACCATGTGCCGGGCCAAGGCCAACGGCAACTACATGAATTCCATGATGGCACTCCAGGAGGCCTTGCGCGATGGCTATGACGAGGCCTTGCTGCTGGATGCCTCTGGCTATGTCATGGAGGGCAGCGGCGAGAACATTTTCCTGGTGCGCGACGGCATCCTCTACACGCCGGACCTGACCTCGGCCCTGGACGGCGTCACCCGCCGTACCGTCATCGCCCTTGCGGACGAGTTGGGTATCCGGGTGATCGAGAAGCGCATCACCCGCGACGAGGTCTACATCGCCGACGAGGCGTTCTTCACCGGCACCGCCGCCGAGGTCACCCCCATCCGGGAGGTCGACGGCCGCACCATCGGCAGCGGCACCCGTGGCCCCATCACCGAACGCCTGCAGAAACTCTATTTTGATCAGGTCCATGGCCGGCGCGACGAGCACCCCGAATGGCTCACCCTGGCCTGACCGCCCCGCCTTCCCCCGCCGAGGAGATATCGCCCATGGCCACCGCCGCCGCCACGCTCAGCAAGACCCCGGACGTCATCCTCGTCACCCGCCGGGATCTACCCCTGGCCTGCCCGCCCCAGGGGGACAAGTTCTGGAGCCAGCACCCGCGGGTCTTCCTGCCCATCGAAAAGACCGGCGAGGCAACCTGCCCCTATTGCGGCGCGCAATACCGCCTCCAGGAGTGAGGTGGACCAGGGCCTTCGGTACAGGGACTATTGACTGGCTGGCGTCGCCTTCTGGCGGCGGGTCAGCCAGACCTCCAGTCCTTGGGCGTTGAGGTCGGTGTCCAGGGCCAGGAGTTCCCGGACCCGGCTTTCGGGCAGATCACAGCCGTGCTCCCGAACCCGCCGCACCAGATGATCGCCCACGGCGGCCCGCAGCCGGTCCAGGCGCCCCTCCGCCGGCCCGGCCGTTTCCGCCAGGGCCAGGACCGCCAGGTCGCGGACGCTTTGGCGCAGGTCCTCGGCCAGTGTGCCGGGGTTTTCCAGACAGCCGTAGTGGGTCAGGTACATGCGTTGCGGCTGGAAACTCATGAGGCGGTCGATGCTGGCCAGCCAGGCCTCGGGGTCGAAGGCCACCGGGGTGGTGGGGGCGAAGAGCATGTCGCCGCGCTCATTGCGGAATTCCTTGTAGGCGATGCCAAAGGTGTCGCCGGTGAAAAAGCCCTGGGTGCGCTCATCCCAGATGCAGCCGTGATGATTGGCGTGACCGGGGGTGTCGATGAAGACCAGCTTGCGGCCGGCCAGGTCGATCTCCATGCCATCCTCCGCCACCAGGACGCGGTCGGCGGGTACCGGTAACAGGTGTTTGTAATCCTTGGCGAAATCCTCCGCGCCGTAGACGGCTGAGGCCCCGGCTATCAACCGGGAGGGATCGATCATGTGGGGCGCGCCCTTGGGATGGATCACCAGTCGCGCATTGGGACAAGCGGCCATGAGGTCCCCCGAGCCCCCGGCGTGGTCCAGGTGGACATGGGTGGGAATGATCCAGTCCACGTGTTCCGGCGTCAGGCCCAGGTCGGCGATGAACTGGAGCAGGTGCGGCGTGGTATGCGCCGTGCCGGTGTCGACAAAGGCGAGCCGGTCGGCTTCACGCACCAGATAACAGGCGGCCAGGCCGTGACGATAGAGGCCGGTCTCGAGGGCATGGACGTTCTCGGCGACGGTGATGGGTTGGATCATGGGGGTATCCTCCTTAATTCTCGTGACGAAAAAAAACCGGCCACGCCAGAGTGGCCGGTTCTGGTCCCGGCCGTTGACGGCCCGGGACCTCTAGGACTAAATCTTACTGGGCCGGAGCCGGGGCGGGCGGGGCGACCGGGGGGGCACCGTAGGGAGCGCCATAAGGAGCACCGTAGGGAGCGCCATAAGGAGCACCATAGCCGTAGGGGGCGCCATAGCCATAGGGGCCGTAGCCATAGTAATCGTTGTAGCGGTTGTAGCCACGACCCCAGCCGCGTCCGCCGCCACCCATGTTCATGTTGAAATCACCGTAGGTGTCGGTGTCCCCGAACATGTCATTCATCCAGTTGTTGTTGCCATAGCCCGGGCCGCCGCCCCAGGGACCACCGCCCCAAGGACCCCCACCCCAAAAGGCGCTGGCGGAGAAGGAGACGGCGGACAGGGCCAGGGCCGAAAGGCCAGCGATCTTAGCGATCTTGCTCATCAGGAAGATATCCTCGTTCAGGGGTAAAGTTTGGGAGTAGGCCGCAGTGGCGCCAGGGGGAACGGGAACTGCCCAACTATCGCGCACGGGTTCAAGGTGTGTGGAACTCGGTGAAGAAGACCCAACAGACTGCGTGAATCCGTTCGCTCGTGGTAAGGTGAGGCGAGGAGGCCTGATGCCCGCGCCGGAACTGGACCAGGGGCGGCGAATCCCAGGGGTACCTTGGCCAGCGCCGCACTGGGATGTCCGTGCCAGCCAGAGGCGAATGGGAGTATAGGCTTTCGAGGTGGCAATAGGAAATGCTTTGTGCCGCTCCTGCCAGCCGTGGCGTCGTGAGCCGGTCATTCGCCGTAACTGGTCGTGCGCCGCAAGCCAGTCATCCCTTTGCTACGGCCAGTAGCCAGCGGATTCGCCTTAAGCCGGTAGTTCTTCCGCTGCCCTTCCGCCATCTCCCGCGGGACCTGGCGACGACTGATCAACCCGATGGTAACCGACCGTGGAACTTCTGATCGATATCGGCAACACCAATCTGAAATGGACCCTGGGGTCTCCCCAGGCCGGCATCCCGCTGGAGCCGATGCGCAGCCTCCGTCACCATGGTCGCCTCCCCATTGATCTCCATGCCACCTGGGAGGCCATGCCCCGACCCCGACGGGTGCGGGTCGCCAGCGTCGCCGCCGCCGGGGTGACGGAGGCCCTCCGCCGCGCGACCCGCGCCTACTGGGGGCTGGAGCCCGAGTTGGTTCGCCCTCGCGCCCACCATCAGGGCCTGTCGATCGCCTACCAGGATCCCGGTCGCCTGGGGGTCGATCGCTGGCTGGCCTTACTGGCCGCCCAACGGCTCGCCGCCACGCCGGTGCTCATCCTGGATGCGGGCACGGCGATCACCTTCGACCTGCTGCTGCCTGGGGGACGCCATCTCGGCGGGCTGATCCTGCCCGGCGTCGAAACCATGCGCCAGGCCCTGCTGGCCAACACCCAGATCCCCGCCGTCGAGCCCGAGGAGGCGGCGGACTCCTGGGCCAGCGACACCGCCACCGCCATCGCCGTCGCCTCCCTGGACGCCCCCGCCGCCCTGGCTGAGCGCCTGCTCGGCCAACTCGCCGCCGAGGCGGGGGCCGAGCCCCTCCTCATCCTCACCGGCGGCGACGCCGAGCGCCTGCGCCTGCGCCTTCAGGTCGACACGCTGCTGGTGCCGGATCTCGTTCTCCAGGGTCTGGCGCTGGCGCCGGCCTGATGTTGCGGGGGAGGGCGGTGAGCTGGTTGGTCACGGGGATGATTTGTCTTGGCAGGGCCATCGCTTTAGAATTCCACCTCCAACGCCGGCATAGCTCAGCTGGTAGAGCAACTGATTTGTAATCAGTAGGTCGTCAGTTCGAATCTGTCTGCCGGCTCCATAAATTCAGAGGCTTAGGATCGAAAGACCTAAGCCTTTTGTTTTTATAATCTCTCCGTGTAACTGCTGGTGTAAGTAAATCTGCGCAATGCGG
>JAHDND010000188.1 GCA_018435665.1 Candidatus Thiosymbion sp.
AGCCAGATGACCTTGAAAAAGCCATTCAATTCGGCGTCGCGGAACAGATCGACCACGACGTGGAAGAGGATGATCAGATAGGTCACGAAGAGAAAGGTCGAGATGATCAGATACAGGATGTCCCAGAAATTGCTCATGGTTAAGGCTCGCGGGCAGTAAAATATCGGTCTGATAGTATCGTGGTGTCCAGGGAGGGCGTCCAATGCGAAATCGCGCAGAACGCGATACCGAACATGCATAAGGCCAACCGGGGTGTAGTCGCGGTCAAGGCCCAAGGCTTGCGGCTGAGACCAATTATCCCATGCAATTTGGGTACATGGGCGCTACACAAAACGCATCAGCAATCGCATTGCGCCACATTATAATGGAGCGGTCCGATCCTGGGGGGTATGCATGAAACGACTCGCGACGATCATGGGCCGGGGTGGGCGAAACCTTCTATAACCCATCCTTAGGCGATGTTTCTCGCCACGCTCCCAGCCCCCAACACTCGATACCAATCGGTAATCATGTTAATCCTGTCCAGATGCTACGCTCATGGCCAGGTATGGACCGTTGCGCGATTCCCCTGGGCAATGAGCCAATCCACTTTGCGCACAGGTCCGCTATGCGGGCGGAGGAAATCGATGCAACCAGATTTGGTCCCAGCAACCGCCGTGAGGCATGGCTCCGTCCCGGGGGAGCCGTCCGATGGCTAGCTCCAAGGCGGCGGCGATGCCATTGATCCGCGCGGCCCTCGCGCGGGGGGTGGGCTTCCTGGGCTTCTGGCTGTTATTGGCCGGACCCAGCCTGGGCCAGTCGACCGCCACAGGCGTGACGACCGACCTTGCCGCCGGCCTCGCGGTTGGGCTCTTGGCGGCCGTGGTGGCCACCTGGGTCAGCCTGCGCCTCCTGCCGCCAGCACCAGGACGGCTCCGCCTCACGGCACTGGCGCGGCTCGCCCGGCATTTCCTCTGGCAGTCCATCGTCGCCGGGTTTGACGTGGCCCGGCGGGCCTTCGATCCGCGCCTGCCCCTCAAACCCGGCGATCTGGCCTTTCCCACCCGCTTCCCCCCCGGCACCGGGCGCGCGGCCTTCGGCGCCATCACCAGCCTGATGCCGGGCACGCTCCCGGTCGGGACCGATGACCATGACCGACTGGTCTTTCATTGCCTGGATCTCGATCAACCCATCACGGCGGGGCTCGCCCGGGACGAAGCCCTGGTGATGGGGGTCCGCCGCAACGGGAGTGACCGCGATGCCTGAGTTCCTCCTTGGCGCGGCCGCCTTCGTCCTGGGGACCGTGGCCCTGGGGCTGATGCGACTCCTGCGCGGTCCCGGCCACGCGGATCGCATGCTGTCCGCCCAACTCCTCGGCACCGGCGGCGTCGGCGCCCTGCTCCTGCTCGGCGTCGCCACCGGGGTCGGCGCGATCGCGGAGGTCGCCTTGCTGCTGGCCTTGCTCGCGGCCTTCGCCTCCGTCGCCTTCGTCAGTGGCATCCAGCGTTCGGACGGACGCGGACCCCCATCCGCAACGGCACCTGCCGCGGCGGATTCACCAGGCGAGCACCGGAGGGAGACAGCATGAGGCTCGCGCTGGACATCCTGACCATCGTCGCCGTCTCGCTGGGGGCGATCTTCTTTCTGGCCGGCACGGTCGGTTTGCTGCGCTTCCCCGATACACTGACCCGGCTGCATGCGCTGACCAAGGCGGACAATCTGGGTCTTGGGCTGGTCGTGCTGGGTCTACTGCCCCAGGTGTCTGGGCCCCTGTCCGCCCTGGCGCTGCTCGCCGTGTGGCTGCTCGCGCTGCTCTCCGGCTCCACGGTGGGTCAGCTTCTGGCGGGTAAGGCCGCCGTGCCCGATCCCGATCGGGCGCCGACCCTGACGCCTGGCGCGGGAGCCAGCCATGACTAACGCCTTGATCGTGGATGCCGCGCTGGCGCTCCTGGTCCTTGGCCTGGCCCTCTGGGTGATTGCCACCCGCGCCGCCTACAGGGCGGTGGTCGGATTTGTCGCTTACGGGCTCCTGATGGCCATCATTTGGGTGCGGCTCGCGGCCGTGGACGTGGCCATGACCGAGGCCGCCCTGGGGACCGGGCTCACCGGCCTCCTACTGCTCGGGGCGGCGGCGCGTCTGGCGCCCTACGAGACCGCCGAGTTCGACCGCCGACCTGGCCGCGGGCTCAGGGTGCTGATCGGCCTGCTGTGCGCGGCCGTCACCCTGGGACTCGCCGCGGTGGTGCTCCTGCTGCCCGCTCCGGCACCATCCCTGGCCTCGCTGGTTGCCGATAACCTGCCTCCCACCGGGGTGGGGAATCCGGTCACCGGCGTCCTCCTGGCCCATCGCGCCATCGACACCCTGCTGGAGTCCGTTGTGCTGCTGCCGGCCCTGATCGGGGTCTGGTCGGTGGCGGCGAACCCCGCCTGGGGCGGACGCCCCGGCTCCCTACCCCGTCCGCCTGCGAGCAGCGCCCTGACCCTGCTGGCCCAGGTGTTGCCCCCGTTCGGCATCCTGGTCGGCATCCACCTGGTCTGGAACGGCGCCGACGACCCCGGAGGCAAATTCCAGGGCGCCACGGTCCTGGCCGCCATGTGGATCCTCGTCCTGATCGCCGGCCTGCGGGAAGCGCCGGCCCTGCGCGAGCGCCGCTTGCGGGTACTGCTCGTCGTCGGGGCCTTGGTCTTCATCGGGATCGGCGCGTCCGGCATCTGGCTGGCGGGCGCCTTCCTGGCCTACCCGGAGGGGTACGCGAAACCGCTGATCCTGGCGATCGAGGCGGTCCTGACCCTGTCCATCGCCGCGACGTTGGGATTGCTGCTGGCGGGGCCGCCGGCAGGCGATCGCCCGATCGGGACAACGTCATGAACCTTCATCAGACGGAGTCAGGATGAACGATCCGACCCTCTTCGGTCTCTGCGGTGCCGCCTTGGTGGGATTGGGGCTCTATGGCCTGCTCTGCCAGCCCGGCGCGCTGCGCAAAATCCTGGCCTTCAACCTGATCGGCAGCGGCGTCTTTCTGCTGTTCGGGGTGATTGCCCTGCGCGGCGGCGGGGTGCTGGCCGCCGCCGGACGCGGAATCGACGGCGACCCGGTACCGCAGGCCCTGATCATCACCGGGCTGGTGGTCGCCTTCGCGGCGACGTCCATCGCCGTCGCCCTGCTGCTGCGCTTGGCCGAGACCAGTGGCCGGACCACACTGGAGAATGAGGCGCCGCCAGCCCCCTCGCTCCCCGGCGAGCGGGCCTCCAGGCCCGATGGGGAGTCGTGATGGACCTGGCAGCGCTCCTCGTCACCCCCTTCGCGCGCCTTACCGAATTGGGCGGGCTCCTCCTCGTGATCCCGCTCATGCTGCCGGTCGTCGGTCTGCTGCTGGCGCCGCTGCTTCGCGGACGGTGGCTGGGTGGAGGCCTGCTGGGTCGCTTTACCCTCCTCCTGCTGCTGCTGGGGTTGGTCGCCGCGCTCGCCGTCGCGACCGCCGTTTTGACCGGCGACGAGGCCCTGAAGTACTACCTGGGGGGATGGCTGCCGCCGTTGGGCGTGGCGCTAAAGGCGGATGGACTCTCGGCCATCATGCTGCTCCTCTCGGCGGTGGTGATCCTGGCGGTGGGGGTCTATGCCCAACGGGAATTCCAGGTTCCCCCAGACGCGTCCGAGACCCGCGCCTCGCTCGTGTTCTGGATGCTCCTGATGGGTGTCTGGGCCGGACTCAACGCCGCCTTTCTGGGACAGGACCTGTTCACGCTGTTCGTTGCCCTGGAACTCCTGACCTTTTCCGCGGTGCCCCTGGTCGCCCTGGATGGCCGTGCCGAGACCCTGGCGGCGGCCCTGCGCTATCTGCTCTTCGCCCTGCTGGGCTCGGTGCTCTACCTGCTGGGCGCGGTGCTCTTCTACGGTACCTACGCCACCCTGGATATCACCCTCCTCGCGGAACGGATCAGCGGCGAGCCCGCGCTGCCACCGGCGGTCATCGCCGCCGCCGCGCTGATGACCGTCGGGCTGCTGGCCAAGACCGCGCTCTTTCCGCTGCATCTCTGGCTGCCGCCGGCCCACGCGGGGGCGCCGCCCCCCGCCAGCGCCATCCTCTCGGCACTGGTCGTCAAGGCGTCCTTCTTCCTGATCCTGCGGCTCTGGTTCGATGTCATGCCGGGAGCCCTGACCCCGATGACGGCCCAGATCCTTGGTGGGCTGGGTGCCGGGGCGATCCTCTTCGGCAACCTCGTCGCCCTGCGGCAGGCGCGGCTCAAGCTGCTGATCGCCTACTCGACCGTCGCCCAGATCGGCTATCTCTTCCTGATCTTCCCGCTGGCCGCGCGTGCCGAGTCCGCCGCCCTGACCGGCGGCATGCTCCAGGTGGTCGCGCACGCCCTCGCCAAGGCCGCCATGTTCATGGCCGCCGGACTGATCGCCAAGGCGCTCGGCCATGACCGTGTCCGCGATCTGGGCGGCTGTGTCCGCGTCCTGCCGCTCACCCTCCTCGCCTTCGGGCTCGCCGGGCTGTCGCTGATCGGGCTGCAACCCAGCGGCGGCTATCTGACCAAGACGCTACTGACTGCGGCGGCCGACGGGACCGGGCAAGGGTGGTTGGGGCTTGTCATACAGGTGGGCGGACTGCTCACCGCCGCCTATCTGTTCTGGGTGTTTGGTCATGTCCTGTTCGGTGTTCCATCCACGCCCGCGATGCCGATCAAGCCCCCCGGACGCGCGCAGGAACTGGTGGTCCTGGCCCTCGCCCTCGGCGCGCTGCTGCTTGGGCTCGTGCCGCCCGCGCTCTTCGATCTGGTCGAGGTCGGTCGCGCTGGTCTCGAGGCGAGCGCCGCCGTCGCGACCGCCATGGCTGGCGCCTTTGGCTGGAGCAAACTCTGGGGCGATGTGTGGCCACTGCTGGTGGTCGGGCTGCTGGTGCTGGGGATGCTGCCCTGGCCTGACCGCCCGGCGGGCGGTTCCCCGCGTCCCGCCACGACCAGCCTGAGCGTGACCGGACATTGGGCGGCGGACCTCGGTACCCTCCTGGAGCCTGCCGATCGCGGCTTGCGGCAGTGGCCGGTTGCGGGTCTGTCTTTATTGATCCTGCTGCTCGCCCTGGCCGCGGCCATATCCACCGGGGCCTGATCCAGGGCAAAGGCTTACGGCCGCGTCTGCTGACCCCCACGCCGCCCACCCGGGGGGGTTCTCACCGCCGCCAAAGCGCGCGCCCGAATCGGCGGCACGGGCGACCGCGGCATGCTGGGTGGGGGGTGGCGATAGCCACCCTTCTTTTAGATATTAGCGACTTAAGTGGCCAAAACCCCAGGTGACGGGGTATGCCGAATTAGGTGCGCTCGGCAGGAGGGCTGATCCGCACCCTGCATTCCGGGTCTGGCAGGCGCCGGTAGAGGGCGACGAGGAAGCTGGCGATACCCAGGGCGGCGGCCAGTTGCTTGAGGCTATGCCCACTGACCAGGCCCATGAGGCTCAGGAGGGGCTCGTCCAGGTTCTGGGGTACCTTGGCCAGGCCGTACCAGCCGATGACCGCCCACAGGTAGCCCGCCCGCGCCAATCGGTCCAGCGCTTCAACCACCAGCGGTCCATGGTCAGTCGAGAAAGCTGTCAAGGTCCAGGGTCGAGCGCCGGCCCAGATCCTCGCCGTGTTGAACCAGGAAGGCCTCGGCACTGCGCCGCCCCTCATCCCGCAGCAGGCACAGAAATTCCCATTCGGCGTTGAGCTTGGAGGAATAGCCCAGTTCCGTCATCAGGGGGCTGGTGATGCGGTGCATGCGCATCCGTGCCCAGCGCGCCCCCTCGCTTTCCCCCGGATTCGCCACCTGGCGCAGCAGGGCCATCATGCGCAGTTCCTTGAGCAGGGGGGCGTTGAAGGCGATCTCGTTGAGGCGGTTGTGGATCTCACTGGCATTGCGCGGAGTGCCGGGGCGCTCCACCGGGTTGATCTGGATCAGGAGGGTGTCGTGGGCATCGGACTCCCGGATCAGGGGGGTCAGGGTGGGATTACCGGCATAGCCCCCGTCCCAGTAGGGCTCGCCGTCGATCTCAATGGCCTGGAAGAGGGTCGGCAGGCAGGCGGAGGCCAGCAGGACCTCCGGGCAGATATCGGCGTTGCGGAAGACCTTGCCACGCCCGGTGCGCACCTGGGTGGCGGTGACAAAGACCTTGATCGGCGACGCCGCCAACCGACCGGGGTCCATGGTCCGCGCCAGGATGTCGCGCAGGGGGTGGTAGGCGGCGGGATTCATCTCGTAGGGGGAGACCATCCGCGCCGCCAGTTCGAAGCCAATGAAGAAGGGCGACTGGTCCAGGGTCCAACGGCCCAGCATGCGGTCCAGGGGGGTGCGCTGCAAGGGGCTCCACCGCGCCGCCTCCGCCACCTGACGCCAGAAGTCCTCCAAAGCCGCCCGGGCGCCGGCGGCGCCATCCCGGGCAAAGCCGTCGCTCAGGACGGCCGCGTTCATGGCCCCCGCTGAGGTCCCGGAGAGCGCCTTGATCACGAGCCAGTCCTCTTCGAGGAGGCGGTCGAGGACGCCCCAGGTCAAGGCGCCGTGGGAACCACCGCCTTGAAGGGCAAGATCGATGGCGACGGGTTCGCGTTGGGTGGCGGGCATGAGGATATCCCTGGCGGTCAGCATAGATTATGGGTGGGGTGCGGGTGAACAGGGGTCAGCAGGCGAGCCGCGCCTGCACACGTCCGAGAGCGGATGGGCGTCTGGAAGCGGCTGAGGCCCGCGGACCCGTGCCTGATAGTGTAATTGAGATAACGCGGTCTCCGCGCAGGCGTTCCGTTCATCCCGCGCCAAGAGATCCTTGAGGCTCAGGCCCGCGAGGGCCTGAGTCTGAGCGGCATTGAGACGTCCCATCAGGTCACTGACGCCGCCATCAGCCGGCAGCGAGACCGCAACCTCTTCGCCACCGTCCCAGGCAAGGTCCAGCAGGGCCTGAAGGGGAATGATCTCGGGGGCACGGGCCGGGAGGTAGCGACGCGGCGCACCGCCCATGGGGTAAAGGACTCCACTGGACACCAGCCGCTCCAGCACGAGTTGCGAAAGCGGGCTGCCAGGGTGCGTGGCCACTTGATCCGCCAGATGTGGTCGACACTGTCTTCGGTTTTCCGTAACAGGGAGAAGGGGGTGTAGATGAGCAGCAGCATGCCGAGGGTGACCAGCATGGCGACCTGGGTGTTATTCACCAATAGATATAGAATATCTCAATACCCTGGGGTTGACTGATGCATTATCTGCATGTTGATGTTACGAAAAACGCATGACCCTCCTGGCAGGACCGTCTTATATAGTGATCGGCGACACGTGCTCATCTCCAAGTCCGCCTGTGGGAGAGACCTCATGCCCCGTCTTCAGATTGGCGACATAGCGATCAACTATCTAGAGCAAGGTCATGGGGAGATTCCCATCCTTGCTCTCCACGGTAACCTCGGCTGCCTTCATTGGCTCGACCTGACGTTCCCCCTGCTGCCTGGAGACCTGCGGGTGATAGCCACGGACTGGCGGGGGTGCGGGGAATCCGACAAGCCCGAGCCAGAGCCAGACTACGGCAATTACCGCATGGAAGTGCATGCCCGGGATCATTTACGGCTGCTGGATGCCATGGGGATCGAGCGTTGTCACCTCTATGGCCATTCCACCGGTGGGATCATCATCGCCCATCTGCTGACCCTGGCCCCGGAGCGCTTCGACCAGGTGCTGCTGCTCGATCCCGTCAGCCCCCTCGGTCTGGAACTGGCGCCCACCCAGCTCGAGGTACTGGGGGCCATGAAACGGGATCGCGATGCCTGCTTCGCCGGTCTGGCTACCGCCGCTCCCACCTTGTTCCAGCCGGACACCCTGGCCGCCGGTCAGATGCCGCAATTTGCCGCGACGGCCAGTGACGCTCAGCGCGACCTCTTCAATCGCCTGATCGACAAGACCCGCCTGCTCTCGGACGGTATCTGGTTCGGCACCCCCCACAACCTGGGCCGCGAGTGGCACGCCGGCGATCTGGCCCGGCGCATGCCTGACATGACCCAGGAGCACCTGATCCTCTTTGGCGCCAGGGATTACTGGATTCCCCGGCAGCATTTGGAGGTCATGGTCGACAAGCTACCACGGGCCCGGCTGGAGGTTTTCCCCGAGGTTGGCCACTCCATGAACCTGGAACAGCCGGCGCGGTTCGCCCGCCTCTTTGGCGATTATTTTCGCCGCTGAGCGGCAGGAGGAGGGCATGGCCCCTGGCAATGCCAGGGAGAGGCAAGGCAGGGAGGCAGTCCCCCGGCGATGCACAGCCTCCGGGGTTGGCCCAGCGGATCGGGCGCGAGGATGGGCCTGGCCGAATGGCCGTCAACGGCTGGCTGGGTGCACGCCCCCCTCGCTTCGCAAGCGGATCTCGCGTTGCGGTAGACCGATCGCGATCCCGGCGGCTCGCAGCCGGGTGTCGATGGTACTCATCAGCTCCCCGCGGATCTGTATCCGGTTGGCGAGAGTCGGCAGGAAAAACCACAGCATCAGGCCCATGCCGCGCTCACCGAACTCCTGTACCGTGATCACCGGCGCCGGGTCGGTCATCACCCGCGAGTCCGCGGCCACTACCTCATGGAGAATGCGCAGGGCCGTCTCGGTATCGCTGCCGGATTCGATGCTGATCAGGATCTCGCCCCGGTTGATCTGATCGGACAGGGTCCAGTTGATTACCTCGCCGGTGATCAACTGGTTGTTCGGCACCAGCAGTTCCCGCTGATCCCAGGTCCGGATGGTGGTGGCGCGGATCTCGATGCGGGAGACCACGCCGCTATGAGCACCGATGGTCACGGTGTCCCCCACCCGCACGGGCCGTTCGAACAAGAGGATCAGGCCGCTGATAAAGTTGGCCACGATCTCCCGCAGGCCGAAGCCGATACCCACGCCAAGCGCCGCCACCAGCCATTGCACCTGCTGCCAGGTGAGACCCAGCCGTCCGGCTACCAAGACCACCGCTACCGTGGTGATGCCGTACCCGGTCAGGGCAATGAGGGTGTAGCGCCCACCGGCGCTGATCCGGGTTTTCTGAAACAGCAGGATTTCCAGCAAGCCCGGCAGATGGCGGACCGAGATCACCGCCACGACGATAATCACCACCAGGACAGCCAGATCCGCCAGGGTGACCGGCAGGGTGGTCACCACCCCGTCCACCGCGGAGCTGGTATGCCACAAGGTAATGTGCTCCAGCCGGTTCAGCGCTGGCAGCACGTCGGACCATAACACCCAAAAGCCGACGGCCCCGGCGACAGTGAGCAAGGCATTGACCAGTTGGCGGGTCTGACCGTCCAGTGCCGCCAGGTCCAGGGCCTCGTCGTCCATGTCCTTGGCTGACCTCGCCACCACGGGAGCTGGACTCTCGCCACCCACCCCCAGCGGGCCAGCTGGCCCCTGCCCCGGAGGCCTGGATCTGGACCCCTGGGCCTGACGCAGGGCCAGTTGCTGGCGGGTCAGCAGCAGCCAACGCATGATCAACTGCTGGACCAGCACCAGCCCGAGCAGCAGACAGAACTGGCCAAGCCAGCGATAGAACAGGGTGACCGCCGTGTATTGGAAGCCGGCGAGGGTCAGGACGGTCAGGGCCAGCGACACGGCCACGACCAGCGGATACCAGATATGGCGCGTCCGACTGGCGAGCCCCTCCGGGGCCGCCGCCAGCCCATCCCGCACCAGGCCGCGCCGCGGATGCAAGGCGCTGGCCACCAGCAGGGTGAAACTCAGGGTCAGACCGGTCAGGGCCAGCCGCCCGAGGGTCGCGGCCTCTACCTCGCCCAGGGCGTTCGCCACCAGGGTGATGAACCCCAGGGGGACCAAGGTCCAAATGGCCACATTCAGATAACGGGCCAGCGCCCGGCGATTGTGATTGCGCCAGCGGAAGTGGCGTTCGATCACCCCGCCTGACAGGCACATCATCCGTAACGCCAGCAGATAATAGAGTCCCGGCGCGAGACGCTGCAGCGCCTCCCCCACCCCATAGGCGAAGGATGCCGTGTCCGTCTGGCTGGTCAGGACCAGCCCTAGCAGGGCCAGAAACAACGGCGCCGGCATGGCGAGCAGCAGGGTCAGAACGATGGCCCAGAGCGTATAGCCGAAGTGATGGCTGCTAGGACGGGGTGATGCCAGGGTGGTGGCACGCAAGCGCTGCCGCAGTACCCGGTCGAGGGCCAATAGCACCAGGATCGTACCCATCCCGACCCACCCGGCCCATCCGCCGGCCATCCCCGCGCCCAGGGTCTGCGCCACCTGCAACCAGTTGGCGGGGCTGAGCAACTCGCCGAAGACTGCCGGCAGCGCGGCGAAGCTTTGCTGGGTGACCGGCACATGGCTGCGCATCCATAGCAGGTGTTGGGCCAGAAAGGCCCGATAGTCGTGACTGAGCTTGGAAAGCTCATCGGCCGCGAGATCGAGTTCCGCCAGGGCGCGCAGATGCCGTTCCCCGGCCTCTATCGCCCGTCCCAGCAATTCCTCCCGGCGGCCCGCCTGTTCGTCCAACTGGGCCCGCAGCGCGTCGGCCTCGGTTGGGGGCAAGACCGCCAGATCAGCGGCATAGCGCTGCTCGGCGCCAGCCTCCAGCGCCAGTAGCTCCTCACGCCAGCCCAGGAGGACCAGGGTCGACTCGGCCTCGGCCTCCACCCTGGCGTTCGTCTGGCGGCGCAAATCCCCCTCCTCCGGCAGCCGCTCGCGCCGATCCACCAGTACCCGGCCCAAGGCGCGGTTGAGCCCCGCCGCGGCGATGCGCTGGCGATCGTGGGCGAAGTCCTGCGCCAGGGTGCTGGTGGTGGCGATGGTCCGGGTCGTGACGTCCTGGACCTTGGCGGTTTCCTGGCTGAGGGCATGGATGGCCTCGGCCAATTCGGTATTGGCCCGTGCCAGCTCCCGCACCCGGGGATGGGCGTCGGCGCTCGCTTCCTTGGCGGCCTCCAGATCGGCCACTACCTGCGCAGCCTCGGCTCGGCGCAGCCGGTCCTCCTCAGCCTGCAGCCATTCCTGACGGGCCAGGGCGCGATTCAGGACGGCCTGGGCCTCGTCCCGCTGTGCCTGGGTGAGGGCCCGGCGGACATCGGCACCCGCCAGCTTCAGGTCGAGCACCTGGACCTCGGCCCGCAACCGTTCCCGTTCGCTCTCCAACAGCCACCGTCGCGTCTGCATCTCCAGGCCAGAACCGCTGGTGGATCGCACCCCGGCCAGTTCGTCGTCCAGATCCAAGGCCCGTTGGTTCAGGTTGGCCAGCTCGCGTCGCCAGCGCGGCAGAGCCTCCGCCTCGTCCCTCAACCCCTGCTCAAGGACCTGCAAGCGCTCTCGGCCCGTGGCGACCGCCGCGCGCTCCTGGGCCAGCAATCCTTGCACCGTGACCAGATCGGCCCCATCGGGCAGTTTCACCACCGGCTCGGCAGGGGTGACAGCCGCCGCCTGGCGCTCGCGAATGGCGGTCGTCTGCGCCGGCGCCTCGGCCAGTAGCTCACTCAGACTGCCCAGGGTCGTCTTGGCCTCGGCCAGCGCGTCAAGATGATCCAGAATCTGCCGGTAGGCGTCCGTCAGGCGCTCCCGATCCGCGGCGGACAGGGCGGGGTCGGCCTCGATCTTGGCGAGCCTGGCCGCCACCTCGGCCCGCTCCAGGGGTGCGCCACTGAGCAGGTTGGCATCCCCGGCCGTAACCGGGGCGGACTGAGTCGCCTGGGGGCCGGTGGTCCAGGCGAGGGCGAGGAGCAGCATCAGAATGCCGGCAACCCGATGGACGCTGAGCCAGGGGAGAGTGGCGAGGCGGCGGCGCGTCATGGCATGCTCCTCGGTGAGACGATCCGCAGCAGGGCGGCTTAGGTTTAGGTTTTGGCGGTGGAGGGGCCGGGGCATCTGGCGAGGGAGTCGGACCGCAACCGTCCGGTCGACAAGCCTACAGGAAGCCAGGCGTGGCGTCCCCCTCGGACCCCACCGCCCCGGAAAAACCACAAGTTGATGGCAATGGATCCAGGATAGAACGATAGATCAGGGGGATAAGCAGAGGACCGCCCCTGGGCAGCCCCTGCCTCATGCGTCGCCTTAAGCCCGGTCAGGGCGTTATTTGACGTAATGGTTTACACCCCTGCCGCTGGGCTGCCATGGGTAGCATAAGCCGCTGATGCCCTTGCTCCCTCCCACCTGGCGGGGGAGGGTTGGGGAGAGGGGGCTGAACGATGACTATTTGGCTAGCCCGGCGGGCCTTTCCTCGGCCACGGCCGACTGGCCGCTCCCCCCCGCCCCGCCGATCCCCCCCGCCCCGCCGATGCCGGGAAGGCGAGTGGTAAAGCGGTTGTCGACGAAGGCCTGGATCGTGTCCTTGAGTACGTTCGGGGCGCGGAAGACGCCATAGTGAGCCGTGGGGTCGGCGAAGCTGGCAAAGTCAGCGCCTTCTACGGCCTGGGCCGCCTTGCGGGCATTGTCCACCAGCAGCCATTTGTCGGTATCGACATGCACCACCAGGGTCCGACCCTTGATCCGTTCCAGCTCGGCGTTGATGTTGTAATCAAAGCCCGCCTGGTTGCGATACCAGAAATCCACCGCATCCTCGTTCTGGGTCCGGGCAATGAAGGTCGCGGTCTGATTGCCCTCGGGTTGCCAGTAGAAAACTTCCCGTTCGATATCCGCCCAGGGCGTCGCTGAGCGAACCGGGAAGGTAAAGCCCGTCAGTTGCAGGCGTGACCACATGAATTGCAGACCCTGCCTGGGGTGCTGTTCGGGAGGCAGGTGGTAATAATCGCCGTTGGTCTCCCGCCACTTGGGGTCGCTTTCGAGGGCTGCTTGCGCTAGGAGGAAGGTCCAGGCCCCGACGGGATCCGCGCCGTCCGAGGCCGTGGTGCCCCCAATGGGCAGGATCGCCTTGACAAAACCGCTGGGCGAATACATCAGCCCCCAGACCCAGCTCTGGGTGGCGCCCATGGAGACACCGGTCGCCACCTCGACCTGGGCGATATTCAGGTGGTCCCGCAGCAGGCGGTAGTTGCTCTGCACCATGTCGAAGTAGTTGTAGGCCGGAAATTGCCGTCCCAGGCCGTCGGAGGGCTTGGAGGCCCCCCAGAGGCCGAGGGCGTCAAGGAAGACCACATAGTACTTGTCGGTGTCGATGACCCTGCCAGGTCCCACCACGGGACCGCCGGCGAAGTCATTGCCACCCTGACCCTCATACCAGAAGTGGTACATATTGGTGGCATCGCCCGAGTAGAAGGTGTTGATGATCACCGCGTTGATGATCTCACCCTGATCGTTGCGGCGCGGGGTGCCGACGGCGATATAGGCGACCCGCAAGGGCGGGGCCCCCAGCGACTCCAGGGTGGTGCCGCCCTCACCCCCATCGCGCCAGACCGCGGGGTCGGCGTTCAGGTCATAGGTCCCACCGAGACGAAATCCCGGGATCTCGTAGCTCTGCTTCAGGGCATCGAGGTCCATCACCCCGGAGTTGGGGGTCAGGGGCACCATCGCGACGGCGTCCGCGGCGCTCGCGGTCTCCGTCTCTCCCGCTGTACCGGGATCAGCCGGGGCGTTGCCCCGCAAAAAACGGCGCTTGAAGCGATGGAGGATGGAGGTTGGGGCGGGCGTCGCCGCTGTCTCGCTGGCAGGCGGCAGTGCTGGAGCCGTAGCAACCCCAGTAGCCGCAGGGGGTGGGGGTTCAGTGACCGGGGCCACTGCTGCGGCGGCGATTGGCTCAGCGGTTGCTGGCGCTGCGCCGACGGAGGTCTTCGCAACAGGCGTTGTCTCCGCGCCAGGAGCGGCCACCGGCACGGGGGTGGCGGCGGCGTCCAGGGGTGGGGCCGCCACCGGCGCCACGGTCTCATTCGCCAGCGAATTGGCCACCGGGGTGAGGCATGCCAGGCCGGCAAGCCCGGACAGCGCAAGGGCAAGAACGGGTTGTTTCACATCAGTTTTCCTAGGGTTGATGGTCATGGCGCGTCTCACTTGGCAAGGCCGGCTGGTTTGTCCGTGGCCGCGGCCGGCGCTGGCGCCCCAAGCGGAACCGCGCCGTTGATCAGGCCGTCAATGACCTCCGGTGTCACGGCATCCACCTGCCGGGTCTTCATGAAGGAGACCACATCGCGGGCAAATTCGTCGGGCAGGTCGGTGTGGATGAAATGGGCAGCCTCGGGATAGATCTTGATCGTCGGCGCGTTGCCGGCGGCCTTCATCCGCTCCCGGAAGGGGATGATGATTTCATTCGCCATGTCCGTCAGACCGTTCAACGGGGTGCTGGGGATAAAGGGTTCCCGGGCGCCAAAGGCCAGGAAGATCGGCGCCTTGATCCGGGGCAGGCGCTTGTAGAGGGAATTTTCATCTTCCCGTGTGTTCTCGGCGCAAATCGTGAAGAGGTCGTAGATGAAGAGGAAGGCCCACTGTTCGAATTCGCGCCGGTTGCCGGTGATCATGGCAATCCGTTGGTCGGTATGCAGGCGGGAGTAAGCGGTGTCCTGGAGGAAATAACCCGCCGGGCTGGGCACCGCATTGCCAGCGGCGTCGCGGGTCTGGAAGTAGAAGAAGTCGCGCACCTCTTGCGGCGTGCGGTTCAGTTCCGCCTCCACCAGGCCCAAGGGGTCGTAAGCCGCGTGCCACTTGTCCAGGTCATAGGCGATGGCGATGTCGCAGATCGGTAACTGCTCCTCGCCCATGGCGAAGTAGGTCGGATACTCCTCCAGACCGGCCGGCCCCTCAAGGATCAGGCCTTGGACGGCCCGGGGATAGCGCAAGGCGTAGCCGAGCACCGTCTGCCCGCCCAGGGAGTGGCCGTAGTACCAGGCCTTTTGGACGCCCAGTCGGCCCACGATCAGGGCGTTAAAGGCATCGCGGACATCGTCCAGGGTGCGGACCTGGGGTTGGTCCAGATTGCCGGGGCCTGAGACGCCGGCTAGGGGCATGTCAGGGACGATGACGCGATAACCGCGCTCGACGGCGTATTTCATCAGATGGCCATAATGGGCGCCGAAGGCCCCCTTGCCATGGACGATGACCAGGGTCGGCGGGTTCTTTTGCTTGCCGCAATACTCATCCATGTAACCCAGTTGCCACTCGACGCCGCGTTTGTCCTTGACCTTGGCGAACTTGACCGGGAAGGGCGGCGTCATTTCTTCCAGCCAGAAGGATTTCGCGGGGTCCGGGTTCAGGTTGATGCGGGGCCGCTGATAGTTGCGAGCCTGACAGACGAGGTCCTGGTCCCGGATCAGATCAAGGCTACGCAGGAAGGAATTGAAGGTCGGGTGATCCGCCAGTTCGTTGGGGGCGCTGAACACCGCGTAGTGGGCGATGGGGCTGGAGAAACTGACGAACAGTCCGCCGGGAATGACCTCCGCCGCCTGACGGGCCTCCCCGGCCAGGAGCCAGAGGTCGTTATCCACATGGACCACCAGGGTCCGGGGTTTCATTTCAGGTAACAGGGCATTGAGATTGTGGGTCTCCCCCACCGTATCCCGATACCAGAGGTCCACGGCATCGAATTGCGCCGCCAGGCGCTTGAGGCTGGCACCGAGGTTATCGCCCAGGCGGGGATCCTGCTTCCAGGCGAAGACCTCCTTGGATACCTCGTCCCATCCCAGCGATTGGCGATACGGCAGATCAAAGCCGGAAAGCGACAAGCTCGACCAGTGAAACTCGACTCCCTGGTTGGGATGCTGGTCTTTCGGTAGATCGTAGTAAGTGGCGTTGGTCGCGATCCAGACCGGATCGGACTCCAGGGCCGCCTTGGCCAACTGGAAGGTCCAGGCGGCCACGGGGCCCTCGCCGTCCGTGGCCGAGGCGCCACCGATGGGCATGACCGCCTCGACGAAGTCCGGGTACATGAGTCCCCAGTAATAGGCCTGGGTCCCGCCCATGGACACCCCAGTGGACAGCAGGACCCGGCCGATCTTGAGGTGATCGCGCAGGAGGCGGTAATTCAGGTGCACCATGTCGTAGTAACTGTAGGTGGGAAATTTTCGCCCCAGTCCGTCGGAGGGCTTGGAGGCACCCCAAAGGCCAAGGGCGTCAAGGAAGACCACATAGAAACGGTCGGTGTCGAACATTAACCCCGGGCCGACCAGGGCACTGCCGGAGAAGGCATTGCCGGCCTGATCGGCGTACCAATTCGAATACATCGACGTGGCGTCCCCGGAGAAAAAGGTGTTGACGACGATGGCATTGATGATCTCGCCCTTGTTGTTCCGCCGAGGTGTACCGACGGCAATGTAGGCGGTGTGTGCCGGACCGGCACCCAGGGATTCCAGGGTTGTCCCCCCCTCGCCGCCTTGCTCCCAGGCCTTGGGATTCGTCAAGTCATAGGTACCGCCGATGCGAAAGTCCGCGACCTCAAAGGTTTGTTTGAGTGAGTCCAGGGTCGGTACGGCAGAGCGTTCGGTGACGGGGCTGGCAGCCTGAGCCGAACCCAACAGTCCCAGCATCAGCCAGAGCAGCATCTGCCATATGAAAAGGTGGCGCGAAACCCGAGGGTTAATCCTCATGTTCAGATCCTCAGTGGGGTGGAGTGAAACACAGTCACGAATAGCACCCGGAGCCCTTGCGTGGAGGTGAGCACCAAATACTATTCGATGAAAACGCCGTGTGATGGTTTTCCATCACCATCCAATCATGTCGATTCACAGACAATAAAAGATCCAGGCAGGTCCATTTCCTGGCAGACAAATAACTCAAAACGCGCGCATAAGCCCACATTCCTCAGTCAGCGGATCATACATCCACATCTGGCATCATAATAACGATAGCTAATTTATAACATGATGTTATTAAATGGTTATTTTAATCAGTGGCACTGAAATCCGCCAACTCATTAAGAGACGATAAACCTGTCGGATTTTTTGATCAACAGGGAGAATTGCTTGACCAGAATGCGCTAGAATGTCGTTTTCCAAACGTCTTAACGAGGGTCTGCGCGGCCCCCTTATATAGGAGGAAAGTGAGATGCCCATCACTCAATACGGCAAGCATCAGGTACATTACGAACTGATTGGCGATACCGACCGTCCTATAATTACTTTTTTGAATGGCCTGACGCAGAACGCCACCTTGTGGCGTGGTTATGCCGATTATTTCGTACCGCGTGGCTATGCCGTGCTCGCCTACGATCTGCTTGGCCAAGGGAACTCGTCCAAGCCGATCATCGACATCAAGCTGGCCATGCATGCCGATATGCTGGACCACCTGCTGGAACAACTTGGCATCGAGCAGACCCACCTTGCAGCCATTTCTTTCGGCGGCGTCATTGCCCTGGACTTTGCCATTCGCCATGGCCAGCGATTGCGTAGCCTCACGGTCATGAGCACCTTCGCTGAACTGACGCCACACCTGGAATTCTTTGGCGCCGTCATGCTGCAGGGGCTGGCCGAGATCGGCCTGCCTTACCTGCAACACCTGCTCTACCCCCTGAACATGAGCTCGGCCTGGATCTCCACCCATCACGAGCAAATTTCGGCCATGAAGCGGGCTGGCTTCATCGGCAACGATGGTTATGCCCTGCAAAACCTCATGGAATCCTTCGTCGATTTCCAACCGCTGACGCCCGACCTGGCGCGGATCTCGGTACCGACCTTGATCATGAATGGCGAATTCGACTTTTTCACACCGCGGGAATGCCACGAAGTCATCCGTCGACAGATAAGCAATTCCCGGCTGCTCCTGATCCAACATGCCTACCACGCCTTCACCCTGGAATACCCGGCGGTGACCATGCGTCAGTTGGAGGTCTTCCTCGGCCAAATCAGTGACGGCACCTGGGAGGGGGATCAGAGCGTCTGGATAGCCGCCGATAATCCGGACGCACCCGTGCAATGGCTGCCCTGTTCCGGCGACTGGCGGCGCGCCATCCAGACAGGTGAGGCCAAGACCCTGCTTCACGAATCCATCCAACCTCATACCCCGGCAAGGAGATCGAACCCATGATCGAGGCATCGCACTACGACCAGGCCCGAGAGCGGATCAGCACGCAAGGCTTCACGCCCGAGATCCAAACCAAAATCAGCCTCCTCCTCTCGTTCACCAAGAGCGGAAACCTGATGTTCCATGCGGGCGTCCAATGGCAACCCCGGCTGGACCCGGTCCACCAGGCCATGCTGGCGCAGTACAGTCGGGAACTGGAGGCCCTTACCTTGCTGAGCCGTACGACCCAATGGTCGCTGAACCCCGCCTTGGCAATGCGCGGTAGCCAGATCCTGGCGCCGCTGACCTTGGCCTGGGGCCAGGTGATGCTGCCGCCAGGCCCCCTGCTGAACCCCCGTGCCGCCTATCGGGGTATCTCCCTGGGGCATGCCCAACTCGCCCGTATCCGCCTGGCGCCTGTCATCCCCGACCATACCGACCCGCTCAACCCCTTCGTCGTCGCCCTGCAACGCATCGAACTGGAGAACGGCCGCCTGCTGCAGACACAGATCCGGCTGCTGAAGAATATGCCCACCGAGATTCCACTCGCCGAACGCGAGGCCCGTGTCACGGCCGATCAACATCTCGTTAATGGCGTGTTCAATGACTTCCTGCGCTGGCTGGCGGCCGATTGAGGACAGGGCCCCAGTCTGAGAACTTGTCGCACCTCGCCGGGTACTTGCCCGGCCAGAACGCCATGGATCACATCGCCATGGCTCCGGACGGCATCGCGCCGGGACACTCATCTCAGAAGAAGGGGATATTGAGACTGATATCGAAGCGCAGATCCTCGATCGTGGTGTTGACGTCCTGAATGCTATTAGTAGATGCAACCCATTGATCTCCATCCTGCCACACCTTGGCATAGCGGGCCCGGGCGCGGAGATTCTTGAAGAAGCCATCCTGCGGGAAAATGTAGATCAGGTCCGTTGCCACCTCATTCCAATCGGCCATCGGTAAATCGGCATTCCCGTCGACATTCCGATGCGTGCGTTGACCGTAGGTGACATCAAAGGACAGGCCATTCAGGCCCCAGCTCGCAAAATCGATGACCGTGCCCAGAATCCAGGTGTGCTCGCCGGCCAGGGAGTTTTCCCCGACCCGCTGAATCAGGTAGGAGGGACCAATCGAGTAGGGCGAGCGGATCTGCGACCGCTCACTCGTCAGACCGGCCATACCGTAGGGGATCCACCAGGGAAAGGGTCGCGCCTCGAAATAGACACCGGCGTAGACGGTACTGAAGTCCTCGCCAGGTTGCCCATTACTACCGGAAACCAGGCTCTCACCATTCGAATCCTGGTACATCCCCTGTAGGCCAATGCGGAAATAATTCTGCTCTTGGAGCGGAATCACATGATCGACATCGAGATAGGCCATGTTCAGCAGGTTCTGCACGGCATGGTAGGAGGCTGAGATCATGGTGTGGTCCTGGGGCTTCCAGTTGATCTGAAAGTAGGCCATGCCATCCGAATCACCCTGCTTGGCTGCCGAGGGCCAGGTGAGTAATTGATAGACTCCCTGGTATAGATTGCGGAACTCGATGTCGTTGATCTGCTTCATGTCGGTGACATACCCCGCGTAATAGCGCAGGGATTCATCCAGGAGTCGCCCTTGGAGCGTCACCGCCTCATAGGTGATGGGGTGCATGGCGCGGACATCACGACGGCCGATCATGCTCTGATCCAGCTTGCTGAAGAAGCGATAGACCCCGTCCATGAACCATTGGTTGTTGATCGATTGACGACCGATCATTAGGGAATGGTTGTGACCCTCACCCTGGTAATGGAGCTTGGCATAGGCCTCTCCGATCACGCTGTAGCCCAGTTGATCGGGATCACGCAGTATGAAGTTGTAGGGATATGACTCAGGCGCGTAAAGAGGCAGGGTGAAATAGTAAGAACCCCCGAATGACAAAAAGTCAGCGAACTCGCCGGTAGTACCGTACAGCCAGCCACCAATACCGGCGCCTTCCTGGGTGAAGGCTGGCAAGGCCGGGACATCGCCGTCCGAGGTACGTTCGAAATAGGAGGCGCGAAACATGTAACCGGCCGACGCCTTATCCCAAAAGGGGTTATCGGCCGTCACCTCAGGTTCCGGCAGGGCTTCATCCCCCGCCAAGGCCGCACCGTTTAGGGAGGTAAGCACCATGCCTGACACCACGGCAACCACCAGCAGATAATGGTTACCTAATCGGGAGGTGAAGCGGGGATACATAAGCAGACCTCAAGGACTTGGCGGTAATCACGCCTGGCGGTGACCCCCAGCGAGAGGGATCGGCGGCGAATTCAACCCCCATGGACAGGCATGGGTACCAAGTCAGCGAGGATCATCCCGCCCCGAAACCTATCTTCCTACATCCCATGGGCAAACTTGGTGCCCAGATTCTCCTTGCCCTCCTCCCGACCGGTCCAATGCAAAGTAGGTCTGTTGAGGATACCTTTTAGTTATCGCGGGTTCGTCCGCATTCCCGGATAACTAAAATGCATGAAACGATGTCTAGCTATTACTGGACGCGACCAGCTTGGACTTGGATAATCCTATGTTGGTAGCGTCTTCTTTCCCCCTCTCAAGGGCATACGAGAGAGAAGCAGAGCGTTGACCTTCGTCGCCGAAACCAACTATCAACCAGCGATTCACCTATCCACCCAGCGCATTCATCTTGCACCCCGTCAGCAGGAGATCACCATGCAGCATCCAGTCCCCACCCTATTATTAGTAACCCTCGTCCTGGGCTTTCCCCTGGGAGCCGCTGCCAGCTCGGACTTCACCGGCATCGTAAAAAGCCGCCCGGCCGGGGTGGCAGGGAGCTGGATGATTGGTGATCGCCAGGTCGAAGCCAGCGCCACCACCAAACTTGACGAAGACGATGGGCCGGCCCAGGTCGGTGCCTGCGTGAGCGTTGATTTCGAGGGCGCCATCGTCGAAGAGATCGAAACCGAAAAGGCGGCAAAGTGTAAGGCCCCTTAAGCACCTCCCCGAGGCGAGCATCCCCTAGCGGGGATGCTTTTCGCCAGCGCCACCCTCCCTGCCGGGGCCGAAAAATTAAGGCCCCACCCGTGCCCAGGTTGCGACCATGCTGCCGTCGGCCATGCGCATCACCATCCCCTCAACGCTCATCTCGATCTGGACGGCCTTGGGCAAGGCGTCCAGAAAGGCCGTTTCCTGGGTCATCAACTCGGCCGGTTCCGCGCAGAATTTGCGGGTGCCGCGGGCTGGGCCGATGGTGATGCGCTCGCCCTGGATTTCAAAGGGGGCGCTGTACTGATTGCAACCGGCGGTGCCCGTCAGTTGGCCCTCGGGGCCAAAGTGGAGGCTGATCTCCGTCCCCTCGATGAGGCTCACCAGGGCACCCCGGCCGTTGTTATAGCCCGTCGCCCGCCAATGCGTGTCGATCAGGGCCTGACCCGACAGCTCCGGCAGGGGGCTGAATTGCATGGTGCCGCTATCAAACTTCAGATCGATGAAGAGGTTGTCGTCCTGAAAGAAGATCAGGTTGGCGCTGCCTAACAGGGTCAGGAAGCGACTGCCCAAGGAGTCCTCGCCACAGGCCATGAGGGTCGTTGGCCCCAGGTCGAGCTGGAGACGGTTGTCCTCCAGGCGGTATTGAGCCCGGGCGTGATTGCAATCCGCCTGAATGGCCAGGCTACCGTCCGGGTGGAAGCGCGCCTGGTACTGGCTGGGGTTGGCCGGGCGGATCAGTTCGCCATCGTTCATTTGGGTCTGTCGCCAGGACCAGGGGTTGGCGGTGAGGGCTTCCGGCGTGGCCGTCAGGGTAGCCGGGGTGGAGGTCAGGCCTGGGCCAGCGGTCAGGATGGCGCAGACACCGAGGGCAAGGACAAGATTCGTGTGCACGGCGAGTCACTCTTCGTTGGGAATAAGGGCTGAAAACAGTACCGCGTTACAGCCCAAGTGATGGCTGAACGGGATCTGTGTCCGGCAAGGCGATTGAAATAAAGGGTCAGAGCGCGTTCCCGTCAGTTCATTTCGGCTGGAGCGGTGCGGCGAAATCTGCTGGCATGATCTACTCATCCCGTGGCGCCAGCCGGCCGCGGATCAGGCGCAGGCCCCACTTGGCCAGGAGGGGGAAGACCCCCAGCAGGATCAGGGAACCAAGCAGCTTGGGGGAGAGGACGTCGCCCAGGTCGTCCACCTCGGCGATCTGGGTGCCAGCGTTGACGTAGATCAGGGTCCCCGCCAGCATCCCCGCCTGGGTCACCCCGTAGAAGGTGCGGGTTGCCATGGGGGTGAGGCCCATGACCAGATTGATCACGAAAAAGGGGATGACGGGCACCAGGCGCATGGAAAGGAGGTAGAAGGCCCCATCCCCGGCAACCCCGGCGTTCACGGCGGCGATGCGCTCCCCGAAATGGCGCTGGACGAGATCGTGCAGGACGAAGCGCGAGAGCCAGAAGGCCAGGGTGCTGGCCAGGGCGGCAGTGAAAGAGGCGATCAGCACCCCCTTCCAGAAGCCGAACAGGGCGCCGGCCACCAGGGTCATGAGGGCCGCGATGGGGAGAAATAGGGTCAGCAGGCTGAAGGCGACGAGATAGCCGGCGATGCCCAACCAGATATGATCGGCCATCCAGGCCTCGATGGCCTCGTGGCTGTCGTGGAAGGCCTCCAGCGTCAGGTGTTGGTCCAGGCCCAGGGTCAGGAAGGCCAGGATCAGGGCCGCCAGGGGGAGGAGCAGGAGGATGCGTTTCATCAGGGTTGGCTCAGGGGCCTGGGGCAGTGGCCGGCTCATCCTGCCAGTGGCGCAGGACGGCCAGGATCGGCGCGATGGCAGGGGGTTCGGGACTGTCGCTAAACAAGCGGCGGACCAGACCTCGATGCGTGGCCTCGAGGACCAGCGGGGTGACCCCAGGGAGCCGGGCCGAGTCCAGGCTGACCAGGCCATCGCCCAGGGCATCGCCGGCGGCGGTGTCCCACTGATCGACCTGGGGGGCCAGGTCCTCGACCCCGGCGGCGATGAGCGCCGCCTTGAGTTGCGCCACCTCCTCCCCGACCAGGTTGGCCAGTCGCCCGGCGATGATGTAGACCGGCACCTCCCCTGGCCAGGGGCGGGCGTTGAGGGCACGCAGAAAGTCGCTGTCGGGACGCAGGTCGATCTTGGCTTCACCCAGGCCGTCGCGCAGCCCGGCCATCAGGTCGTGGGGCCGCGCCGCCGGGCTGGCGAAGTGGTCGCGCACCTCCAGCCAGACCCGCAGCCGCGCCCAGGCGGAGCCCCCGTTGGGGGTACCCACCAGGATGACGCCGGCGACGGCGGGCCCCGCGACCAAGGGGGGCGAACCGACCGGATGCCGCCAGCGGGAGACGAAGTCCCGCGCCACCAGGCCGCCCATGCTGTGGCCGATGAGCACCACCGGAGGGCTCGCGGGAAGGGTCGGCCAGCGCTCGGCCAGCCAGTCGGCACTGCGGTCGATGCCCTGGTCGTTCGGATAACGATACTCCCAGACGGCATAACCCGCCGCCGTCAGGGCCGGCGCCAGGTCGTCCCAGATGTCGCCGGGCTCGTCCAGGCCGTGGATCAGGACCAGGGACCTGGCCGCGCCAGGCGACGGATCCGGCGGATTCGGTTGGTCAGGCTGGTTCAGGCTCTCTGGTTGGAACGGCCCCCCTGGCCCGGGGTCCCGCCGATGGAGGCCATGCCACCCATCATCCGGATCCATGGCGTGGGGGAACCAGGCGCGGAGTTGGTCGTGGACCCAGGTCCGTGCCTCACGCTCGGCACGGGGATGGGCCTCCGCCCACCAGGTCCAGATCGCCACCAGGGCGATCAGGGTTAGGAACAGGACAAGGAGCCAGCGGAGCCCGGAACGGCGGGCGCCTGGGGCCGGGCGGTTCAAGCTAGGGGTGGGCCGAGCGTGGCGGGCGGCGGGCTGGGGATGCCACCCGGTCGGGGGCATCCCACGGCGCGCCTCAGGCCTGAGCCTTGGCCGCGTGATAGGCCTGGGTGGTGCGGAACAACAGCCAGAGGCCCATCAGGGTGGC
>JAHDND010000105.1 GCA_018435665.1 Candidatus Thiosymbion sp.
AGGCTTTGCCACCACATCGCTTTCCACCATCCGGACGCTGGGCACCATGCGCCAGGAATGCGCCACAGCGGGAAAAAGCCTGGACATTCATTGTCCAGGCTTTTGTTTTTCCTTAGTTAATCTTTATTGCCCCCGAACATGTTCATGGGATTCGGCATCTTGTTCATCATGTTCATGGGATTGAATCCCCCCTTACCCTTGCCGTCTTCCCCCTTGGGCTCCTCCCCCGGTGGTCCAGGAGGGGGTGGATAGCCAGGGGGGGCACCATAGGCGGCGCCCGGCGGTGGGTAGCCACCAGGAGGGGGCGCGGCGCCGTGCGCTGCCGGGGCACCTGAAACAGGTGGCGCCCCAGGGGCCTCGGCCGGCGGTGGATAGCCAGGCGGTGCGGCGGGATAGCCGGGGGGGGCGCCAGGCGGATACCCTTGGCCAGCGGGTGGATAAGGGGCTGCTCCCGGCGGATAGGCTCCGGCGGCGGAAGGCATGCCAGGGGGAGCGCCATAACCCGCCGGCGGTGCCCCGGGCGGCACGGAGGCCGGGGCCTGTGGGGGCTGCTTGGGCGGCGGATAGCCCTGGGCCGGGGGTGGCGCGTAGCCGGAGGCTGGGGGAGGCGCGTACCCAGGGGCGGTAGGTGGCGCATTCCCGAAGGCCGGGGGTGGTGCGTAGCCTGGCGCGGAAGGTGCCGCATAGGCGGGAGCATTCGGCGCCCCTGCCCCCGAGGCCGGGGGTGGCGCCCCCCAACCGCCGCCAGGGAAGTTCATCCCCGGCGCGCCAAAACCGGGCATCTGGGGCATCTGGGGATAAGGAGAAGAGCCCCCGGAACCACCGGCGGCGCTGACGGTTCCGACACAGAGCATGGTGAGCAGACTGGCCGCCGAAAGACCGTAGATAGACCTCATCGTTGTCCTCTCGTGGTTATAGTAACCCCCAACCGGGGCAAGCGCTAACCATACTACACCAGACGCCCGTCCGTTTCCGGCAGGCTGGGATGGTTCGGGTGGCATCTGGGAGTATCGACGGCAGGCATGAGGAGGTTCTCGCGTTTGAACCTTCGGCCTCCTCACGCCAGCCCCAGAAAGGCCCTCACCCGCTGCAAGTCCGCCGCCGTATCCACCCCGGGGCCGGGAAGCTGAGCGGCGATGTCGACCTGGATGGCCTCCCCCTGCCAGAGGACGCGCAACTGCTCCAGGGATTCCGCCCGTTCCGGCGGCGCCGGCGGCCAGGCGACATAACGCTGGAGAAATTCCGCGCGGTAGGCGTAGAGCCCGATATGGCGTAGATAGGTCACCCCCGGCGGCAGGCAGGGCTGGCCGGCGGCGAAGGCCTCCCGGTGCCAGGGGATGGGGGCGCGGGAGAAATAGAGGGCCCGACCCTGGGCATCGGTCACCACCTTGACCACCTGGGGATCGAAGAGGGTCTCGGCGTCGCTGATCGGATAGGCCAGGGTCGCCATGCCCACCCCGGGGTGGGCGGCCAGGCTGGCGGCCACCTGATCGACCAGGGCCGGGGGCATGCAGGGCTCGTCGCCCTGGAGGTTCACCACCAGGGTCTCGCCGGGCCAGTCCAGCCGGCGGATGACCTCCGCCAGCCGGTCGCTGCCGCTGGGGTGATCGGCGCGGGTCATGACGACCGGGGCGCCAAAGGCGCGACAGGCGGCGGCGATGCGTTCGTCGTCGGTGGCAACCAGGATCTCCGTGGCCGCTGTCCGGCTGGCCTGCTCGAAGACCATCTGGATCAGCGGCTTACCCTCGATGGTCAGCAAGGGCTTGCCCGGCAGGCGGGTAGCGCCATGGCGCGCCGGGATGATGACGCGGAAGGCCTGGCCCGGGGCCGTGGCTGGGCTTGGGGCACTGGCCGCGGGCTGGTCCAGGCTAGGAGGAGCCATGGGACCCTGCCTCCCGCTGACCGGCGACCGGGACGCGCCTCCCGCCGCTCACGCCTTGGGCACCTCCTCGTCCGGCGGCAAGACCCGAGCCTCCTCCTCCAGCATCACCGGGATGTCGTCGCGGATCGGGTAGGCCAGGCGATCCGCCCGGCAGATCAGCTCGGCGGCGGCCTTGTCGTGGTAGAGGGGGCCCTTGCACAGGGGACAGACGAGGATTTCGAGGAGTTTCTTATCCATGGCTCAGCGTTGAAATGGCTTGGGAAAGGTATCGATGGCTTGGGACAGTTGCTGTTCAAAGGCCGCGCTGGGAACCGCCGCCACCGGCAGATACCAGTGGTTGTCCCCGGCAAAGGTCAGGCACTTGACCGCGTCCTTTTCGGTCATGATCAGGGGCCCCGGGGGCCAGGCGGCGGCCTCGGCGGCGGTAAAGGCATGATGATCCGGGTAGGGGCGCTCGTCCACATGGAGCCCGGCCTGGCGCAGCAGGGTGAAAAAGCGCTCGGGATTACCGATCCCCGCCACAGCGGTCACCCGCTGGCCCTTGAGGCTGGTCAGGGGCCGGGTGCGTTGGGGGTCGCGGAGGCTGACCAGGTCCCCCGCCCGCAGGGTCAGGCACTCGGCCCCGGGCCACGTGCCCCCGGTGGAGACCCGCAAGGGGATCTCCCGTGCCCGGGCACGGGGTTCGCGCAGGGGGCCGGCGGGCAGGCAGAAGCCGTTGCCAAAGCCGCGGCTGGCGTCGATGACCAGGATCTCCAGGTCGCGCCGGAGCCGGTAGTGCTGGAGACCGTCATCGCTGATGAGGATATCGCAAGGAGTATCGCACGGGGTATGGCACGGGGGGGAGGTCAGCAGCAACCGGCCCGCCGCGACCCGGTCCGGCCCCGCCGCCACCGGCCCCCCGGACTTGCGCGCCAGCAGCACCGCCTCGTCCCCCACCTGCCAGGGGTCACTGGTCGCCAGCACCACCTGGGGCCAGTCCCGGGCCTGGCCGCCGTAGCCGCGCAGGATGACCCCCGGCCGCCAACCCCGGCCCCGCAGCCAGTCCACCAGCCAGAGCACCAGGGGGGTCTTGCCGGTGCCGCCGACACTGAGGTTGCCGACCACGATGACCGGCACCGGCAGGCGTTCGCTCGCCAGCCAGCCGCGGTCAAAGGCCCAACGCCGCAGGGTCACCCCGAACCAGAAGAGGCCGGCCAGGGGGACCAGGGGCCAGAAGAGCCAGTGGCCACCGTACCAGAGGTCCTCGGTCCTCATCGGAGAGGCGGCATTTTGGAACCGCGTGGGACCGGCATGATCAGGGCACCGTCTCCGCCGAGACCCCCGCCGGGGGCTCGTTGAACTGCATCCGGTGCAGCCGGGCGTAATGGCCATCCTGGGCGAGCAGTTCGGCGTGGGTGCCAAGCTCGACCATTCGCCCCCGGTCCAGGACCAGGATGCGGTTCGCCCGTTCGATGGTGGAGAGGCGATGGGCAATGACCAGGGTGGTGCGATCGCGCATCAGTCGCTCCAGGGCCGCCTGGATGTGACGCTCCGCCTCGCTGTCCAGGGCCGAGGTCGCCTCGTCGAGGATGAGTATCGGGGCGTCCTTGAGCATGGCGCGGGCGATGGCCAGGCGCTGACGCTGGCCGCCGGAGAGCAACACCCCACGGTCGCCGATCAGGGTGTCGAAGCCCTGCGGGAGCTCGCGGATAAAGTCCAGGGCGTGGGCCGCCTCCGCCACCGCCTCCAGGGTCGCCTCGTCCAGTTCCCCCGGATAGCCGTAGGCGATGTTGTTGCGGATGGTGTCGTTGAACAGCACCACGTCCTGGGTCACCAGGGAGATCTGGGCGCGCAGGCTGGCCAGGGTCAGGTCCCGGCTGGAGACACCATCGATCAGGATGTCCCCGGCCTGGGGGTCGTAAAAGCGCGGCAGCAGGTTGGCGAGGGTGGACTTGCCGCTCCCCGAGCGCCCGACCAGGGCCAGGGTCTCACCGGGTTCGATGACCAGGCTCAGGTCCTGGAGGACCGGCCCCTTGTCGGGGTCGTAGACATGGGTCAGGTCGCGGATCTCCACCCGCCCCTGGGCCCGCGCCAGGGTGCGGGTCCCGGTATCGACCTCGGCGGGCGAGTCGATCAGCTCGAAGAGGCTGTCGGCGGCGATGATGCCCCGCTGCAACTGCTTGTTGATCGAGGTCAGGCTCTTGATCGGCTGCAAGAGCAGGCCCATGGCCAGGATGAAGGACATGAAGGTGCCGACCGAGATGTCCTCGCGCAGCCCCTGGAGGGTCGAGAGATAGATGATGACGGCGATGGCGATGGCCGCCACCAGTTGCACCAGGGGCACGCTGATGGCGTTGGTGGCCACCATCTTCATCTGCAGGGAGCGGGTCTTCTCGTTGACAAAGGTGAAGCGCTCCAGGGCGCGGGCCTGACCACCGAAGGCCTTGACCACCCGCTGGCCGTCGATGGCCTCCTGGGCGACATGGGTGAGCTCCCCGACCCGGTCCTGGATGCGCTTGGAATGGCGGCGGAAGAGCCGGCTGGCGTAGCGGATGGCGATCGCCATGGCCGGCCCCACCAGCAGGAAGATGGCGGAGAGCATGACGTTGACGTAGAGCATGTAGGCCACCAGCCCGATGACGGTGATGCCGTCCCGGATCAGGGTGGTGACGGCGCTGGTGGCGGCATCGGCCACGTTCTCCACGTTGTAGGTCAGCTTGGCCAGGAGCTGGCCGGTGGTCTGACCGTCGAAGTAGCGGGCCGGGGAACGCAGCAGGTGATCGAACATCTCCCGGCGCAGGTCGGTCACCACCCGCTGACCCACCCATTGCAGACAATAGGTGTTGATGAAGCCCGCGATGCCCCGCACCAGGAAGATCCCCATCAGGATCAGTGGCATGGACTGCACCACGCTGATGTCCCGGTCGATGAAGGTCCCGTCCAGCAGGGGCTTCATCATGGCGGCGAAGAGGGGCTCGGTGAGGGCGTAGATCACCATGCCGACGGCGGAGATGGCGAACATGCGCCAGTAGGGCTTGGCGTAGCCAATCAGGCGCAGGTAGATGGTTCGCGCCGAACCGGAGGCCAGGGCTTCGAAGTGACTCATGGGTCGTCCTGGCTCCGGCTGGCGGCGAAGGACAGCCGCGACAGCCCCAATCGGCTGGCCACGTCCATGGCGGTCATGACCGCCTGGTGGGGGGTACGGGCATCGGCCTTGAGGACCAGGGGGAGATCACCCGGAGCAGGGGCCCCCTCCCCTTCCGCCGCTCCTCCATGACCGGGACCCGCGACGGCTGCCCGCGGCATGGCCGCCGCCAGGGCCTCGCTCAGGGTCGCCGGTTGCCGATCGGCCACTTGCCGGTCATTGACGTAAAAGGTGCCTTCCGCGTCGATGGTGAGGATCAGGGGTTGGGACTCCGCCGCCACCTCCCCGGAGGACTCCGGGAGCTGGATCTTGATGCCGACCTCGTCCCGGAAGGTGGTGGTGACCATGAAGAAGATCAGCAACAGGAAGACGACATCGATCAATGGCGCCAGGTTGATGTCCGGCGGCTCGGGGCGCTGGGGACGCAGATTCACGCCAGCCCCTCCGGCAGGGCCTCGCGCTCGCCCTTGATGACCTCCACCAGGTTCAGGGCCTCTTCCTCCATGGCCAGGGCGTAGCGGCTCACCAACCCATTGAAGTAACGATGGAACATCAGGCTGGGGATGGCCACCGTCAGGCCAGCGGCGGTGGTGATCAGGGCCTCGGAGATGCCGCCGGCGAGGACGCCAGGGTTGCCGACCCCGGCGTCGATGATGACGGTGAAGATATCGATCATGCCGAAGACCGTGCCGAGCAGGCCCAGCAAGGGGGAAACGGCGGCGATGGTGCCCAGGGTGTTCAGGTTACGTTCCAGGTCCGCCACTACCTGCCGTCCCACGTCGTTGAGGGCCTCCTTCATCACCTCCCGGCTGTGCTGGCGGTTGATCAGCCCGGCGCTGAGCAGCCGCCCCAGGGGCGAACTCTGGGCCAGGGCTTGGATGCGCTCCGGGGTCAGGGCCTGATCCCGCTGCCACTGCCAGACCTGGGCCATGAGACCGGCGGGCATGACCCGGCGGCGGCGCAGGCTCCAGAGACGTTCCAGGACGATGGCCATGGCCACCACCGAACAGGCCAGGATGGGCCACATCAGCCAGCCGCCGGCCTTCATCAACTCCAGCACCGCAGTCTCACCTCCCGACCCGATTTCAGGCCCGACATGATACCCGAAGCGTGCCGGCGGCACTCATCCCCAGCGTGGCGCGGTCCGGGATCAGGCAATGCGGCATCATCGTTCAGGCTGGGGATCATGGCCCCCGGGTGCGCCCCTGGGTCGGGACCAGAGCCGCCGGTGCTGGGGGCGATAGAGGTCGGGCCCCCGCAGGCCGGTGGGGGTCAGGATAAAGCCGATGGCGCCGGTCTCCGCCGTGTTCAGCTCCGCCGCCCCGCTGGCGGCCACCCGCTCCCGGACCACTGTGGCGGGGAAACCGTAGCGGTTGGCGAAGCCACTGGAATAGAGCACCCACTGGGGCCGCGCCACCCGCAGCAATTCCCGGCTGGTGGAGGTATTGCTGCCATGGTGGCCAGCCACCAGCAGACTAGCGGTCAGGGGCCGGTCTTGGACCAGCCTGCGCTCCCCCGCCTGACCCAGGTCCCCGGTCAACAACAGGCTGGCCCCCGGGGTGGCCACTCGCAGGACGCAGGAGGCATCGTTCCCCTCCAACCCCGCCGTGGCGGGGTATAGGACCGCGAACTCGACGCCATCCCAGGTCCAGCCCTGGCCCGCGCGGCAGGCCTCGGGCTGGAGACCCACCTTCCCGACCGCCGACAGGACGTCCGAGGCCTCGGGCTCCCCGGTCAGGAGTCGGTCGATGGGCACCTCCGCCGCCAGGCTGGCCAGGCCACCGGCGTGGTCCTGATCCGCATGGCTCAGTATCAGGGTGTCGATCCGGTCGTCGCCGATCTCCCGCAGGTAGGGCGCCACCACCGCCTCGCCGGTGTTGAAGCCGCCGGCGAAGGCCGGTCCCGTATCGAAGACCAGCAGGTGCCGG
>JAHDND010000008.1 GCA_018435665.1 Candidatus Thiosymbion sp.
CCGCATTGCGCAGATTTACTTACACCAGCAGTTACACGGAGAGATTATAAAAACAAAAGGCTTAGGTCTTTCGATCCTAAGCCTCTGAATTTATGGAGCCGGCAGACAGATTCGAACTGACGACCTACTGATTACAAATCAAATTTTTTGCCATTTGGACCGTTCGCCAGCGTTCGCCCCCGTCTTGAGAAAATATTTTTTCTAGATTTTTCAAGATGTGGAGCCTACCATAAGTCTCTAGCGGTTCGTATTAGACCCCCTCTATCCCGTGCGAAACGGCAACCAAACGGCAACCAAGTCGGGTAAGGATGATGCTAACAGTCAAAGAGTTACAAGCGATCAAGATTGGTGGATGGGCAACCGATGGGCCTGCCGGACCAGGAAAAGGGTCCGGGGTTTTGGCGTTTCGCCGTGTCTCATCCGGTGGCCTGTTGGCCTACTTTCGGTTTACCCGCAGCGATGGCTCACGTGGAGCTTATCCTATAGGACAGATGGCAGAAAGAGGTAGAGCGGGTTTGTCCTTGGCCGAAGCAAGGAATAAGGCCGGGAAACTGGCACAACTATATCTGTCAGGGGTCAAGGATATCGACACCTACTTCGAGGAGGAGGAACGTAAGGCAAAGGAAGTTGATGAAGCCGCACAAAAGGCCAGAGAAGCCGAACAAAAGGCACTTGAAACCGCAAAGGCAGTTGAGCAACTCGAAGCCTTGGAACGAGAACAATACACCCTGCAAAAATTATGCGAGGTATATTCGAACTTCCTTCAGAACCAGGGTAAAGTCAGCACGAAGAGCGTCGAATCAGTATTCAAGTGTCATGTCTATCCTGAAAAGGATATCTCAACTCTCTTGGCGCGGGAAATATCATCGGACCACATAGCATTATTAATTCGCAAGGTTCAAGAAAAAGGTAAAGTACGCCTCGCGGGTGTCCTTAGAAGCTATCTCCTCGCAACCTTCAACGCAGCGACCAAGGCAAAATATGATGCCACCCTCCCCCATGTCTTTATAGAGTTCGGCGTTACGAACAATCCAGTAAGCATTATCCCGGCTAAATCTGGCATAATCCCCGGTACTCGAAATCTGTCGCGTGCAGAAGTCAAGAAATACCTCCTTGAACTATTCAGAGACAATTTGATAGACCGTGTACTGATTCTCCACTTACTTACTGGAGGTCAACGCATTGCCCAACTACTTCGTTCCCAAATCAACGATTTTGATCCGCTTGAAGGCACCCTACGGCTATGGGATGGGAAGGGAAAGCGACAAGCGCCTAGAGAACATGTTATCCCTTTGGCTCCAATGGGAGTAGAATTGTGCGTAAGCCTCATGAATGAAGCTAAAACCAAAGCCGAAATGCTAATCAAAAAAGGAGGGCATCCTATCAACCATTCCCTTTTTATTTCCACCAACGGTGCTACTATGCATCCATCCACTCCAGGTCAACGAGTGGTGGAAATTGCATCTAATCTAAAGCTTGAACCTTTTGATCTTCGCGATATCCGTCGTACCGTTGAAACCATGTTAGCGGGTCTCGGTATCAGCCGGGATATTCGTGCCCAACTCTTGAGTCATGGTTTGTCAGGCGTGCAAAACCAACACTATGATCGTCATCAATACATGGATGAGAAAAGAGAAGCCCTGATTGCTTGGGAACAGCATCTGGAGAATATTCTCGTAGGGAAAGATACCAATGGCAAAGCCCCCAGAAATCCGCCGTTGAAAAACTAATTACAGTGATGATTTGGATAATGGTGTACCCAACCTCAACCTCAACAAACTGAACAAGTTAGTCAGACTGGGTGAACACTAACATTGGGTAACTGTTCCCCCACCCTCAGGTAAGCCATTAATACCCGCCCAAATGATGATGACAATTGGTTGCCGGATGATTTGACTGAAGAAAAGCTAGAAGCCTTGGTTGAGGAGAGTAGGCATAAAAAAGCCTGGAGTAAATCTGCGCTGAACCAATCGGGACGCCTATTTCACTGACCACCTTCGACCCGGTTGCGCCTTGCCATCTTTGCCTGGCACAGCGCATCTTCAGCGCGGGTAAACCAGGCATCCGCGCCTTCCGGGGGACGATATTGCGCGATGCCAAAGCTCGACATATTCTGACCGACCTCGGGGAAGGGGTCGGCGGCAATCTTTTATCGTGACACCATCCGTACCGCTTCTGCTGCCGGGCAGGGAGAGTGTCGTGTAGGCCCTGTGGCTGGGGTGAACCGGCGCACAGGATTGTGTGCTTAATGCAAACTGCAAGAGGCCGTCAACGGCCCCGTTTTTATCCTGGCCCAAGCGACCCTCCCCGATTGCCCTGCGATCAATACCCTCCCATCGACAGGGATCTCAACAGCTATGATACCCCGAGCGAATACACTGCTTCGACAACTCGCCGCAACCCATCCCATCGAACCGGATGTCCGTGCGCAGCTAAATTACGTAAACTCACAATGTCCCAAAGCCAATCTCTCGAAATAGGAAACTGGAATGTATGTCCAGCCGCTTGCGCTAGGTATAGTAGTTGGCCGAATGTCGCATAATCTAAAAGACTGTTATCCGTTTTAACAAACGAATCTTGACACAGCTGCGCACGCTGTCGGCTCCTTTCAATATCGTCCCGAATACCGCACGCATCCACTAGAGAATCCCAGCGAACTTGCGCGCGGATCGCATCCAAAAGCTCGCACTCCACTTGCGTTGTCAATATCAAGACCATCTGCGATATCTGCGGATTGGCGCGTGCATATGTTATTTGCGCCACAACTTGGCTGCGACCGATCATCGCCGTGATCGGGTGATTGGCGTCCTCAGCCAATACTCGGATACACATCGGCGTGATTCGCCAGCGAGAAAATCCCGGCGGCCGCCAGACCAGTCCTGAAGCGCTCCATCGCTTGACAACATCCACATCAACTTTTGGGAACACATTTTGGCGTAAGGCATGAAGCCAGTGGTTGACGTGTTCCGGTTCGGCAAGGTAAGAGGATGCGGTGCGCCGATCCTCGTCAGTAATAGGAGCCGCGTCAAATATCCTATTCAGGGCATCATCAACAGCACGAGTGCTGATAGTGATACCGCCCGCCACGCTGACACATTCGCTAAGTTCCCTAACTCGGTCGCTTTGCCCGGCAGCTTCCCAGTACACTCGACGGTCCAGATATAGTCGGAATGCACGGTATAGGACCGTATCCATCCCCCCGGCAAACTCAAGGAGCGGAATGTCGCGCCATTCTGCCGGCCACACTTCATAGGGAACAGTTGGCTCAACGCTGACCACTGACGCGTCATGCAGCCAAATAAACCGGATTGGCGCCGGAAAATCCCGTGTCACATCGGCAACAAGGCGTGCGGCCTTGATGACATGCGTTATCAGATCATCATCAAATAACCGCACAATGATCATTATGCGTGGTTGGCAAAATACATTAGTTACAGTGATAAGTCCTTCAACATCTGTAAAGGGCTGCATACAGCCAAGGACAGTCGATAGTTCGCTGAAGAAACCCTCTTGTGTCACGATTGAGCCTAAGTCAACGATCAACGGCGCCTGATCGCGGTCAAAGGCGGCTAGACGAAGTGCCTCGACAGCGCTATCCGTGCTCCTCCCACATGGGACCACCACACGTGCGAACGGATTCGCCATGAGGCCGTCCAACACCTTGGCAGAAAACTCTACAGGCCCACCGGCAGGCATGACTATAGGTCCAATGCAGTTCTTAAAAGCCCGGAATTGTCAAAAACGTAATAGGAAGACTGCTCCGTGATCAAATCAAGAAGAAGGAGTAATTCTACTGCGTTGAGCTTTTCTGTTAAATCAACATCATTGTAAGTAGACTCAAGAATGCAATCCTGTGCCCAATCCCGCGCCAGCTTCGGCTGCTCAGGTTCTAAAGAAACCGCCTCTGTCAACAGGATTCTTAGCACATCCAATTCTAATTCCGTAAGGGGCGATAGCAAAATCTCACGGAGAACAGGTGTCGTAAGGGTTTTCCTAAAACCGCTAACATGATCTTCGCTCGGGTAGTATTCAGAAGCCCGTGTCATGTATCGCTCGCAGTAGACGCGAAATTGTTGGAGTAGAGGGAAATATCCGCAGGTCGCCGATAGTAGGGCTGCCGCAGTCTTTTGATCAATAACTAAGGCGAACTCCCGTCCGCCAGGGGTACTATACGGTTGTTCGCCCCAAGCACGAATGTCCTGAGATCGCAGCCGTCGCACGGGGACTAGATCAAAGGTCAAAAGCGGTTTCTGCACGAACTGCCTAGCCACCGCGGTGTCGCCTGTAGCAACAAGCCGGATATTTGCACGCTCGGATAGAGCTAGTGAGATGGATTGGATTTCAGCAAGTGGAAGCTTGGGACAGTCTAAAACCAGTGTATCGATTTTTGCCTTGACACAAATGTCACCCAGCGACAGGGTCTTCCGATCCTCGTGTAGCCTTCTGCGAAGCGCGGCTTCTACATCAGCGGCATCAGCGATATCACTACCAGTTACCAGCAGGCTGGACGACCCTGCCTCCTCCTGAAAGAAAAGGGTCTTGGCAATTTGTGATTTCAGCGTGGCAGGAAGACCGACCAATAGGATATGGCTGTGCGAGCGTAATAGGGCCTGAAGATGTTCCTTTGGTAAGCTCCAATAACGCCGTACTTCAGTATCACGGGGGCTGGCAACTTGGTCCAGCAGATTCAAAAGTTCGCCTTCAAATTCGGGGTTATCCCGAAGCATTCCAGCGAATGTGCGGTTAAGGAAACGGTATCCGTCGCCGTGTCGCGCGATCAATCCAAGGGATTCAAGTTCTTCAACCATTCCCGGCAGGCTAGTCTCAGAAAAGTATTCGGAGAGTCGGTCACCGTACCAGTCCACCAACATCGCTTGGACATCTTCGATTTTAAAAGAATTAACCTGCCCCAAATCCGATGCGGTTGAACGATAAATTCCAGCTTGAAGAATGAGGTAGGTAACGAGCTTAAGGCGAGGGTACTGGTCGAGGTTTAAGCTGAGTACCTGATGCAAGCGCGTGCGCAATGCTTCATCGCGGCAGATCATCTCGACCTCGCCGGCGCGAAGGGTCACTAACTCATCAGCTGGCTTAACCGGCAATAAACGGCGGGCCATTGCTCGGTCCATCAGACGAGTGCACACCTCCTGGATAAGCAGTGGATACCCCCCAGAGAATTCCAAGATCCGCTCAACCCCGGCATCAGAGACAAATTGAACTCCGAAATCAGCTAAGGGTTCTTGTATGAGTGAAACCGCCTCATCGCGCTCCAATGGGCCAAGTTGACACTGACCAAACCAGTTCGCGAATGCACCGTTGGCTGCGATGACCTCCTGGTGCAGGGTCTGAAAACCCGCAAAGACAACTCGTAACTTATCCGGGGCATGGTTTTCAAGATCTCGGAGAAGCCAAGCAAGACTGAATTGGCGATCCACCGCCGAGTCGTTCTTAGCAAAGGTGTCTGCTTCGTCGATCAAAAGAGTCAACCGACCGTCATCACATATCCGCTCGATGACTTGGCGAAGAAGTTGTAGTTTGTCCTTATCCTTTTGATCGCGCTGGGCAGGTCTGTCCTGTGGTGAGGCCCCCAATCGCAGCCAATCCCGCCGAACAGTTTCTGCTTCCGGCGGTGGCAGAAAGGCGAGGAGTTTGTTAGACAATGGCTCTAGTAAGGCACCTGTCGCTGCGGACAACAAGACACATCGGTGTCCGTCCACATTTGCGAAAGATGTGATCTGATCCCGGATGCGTCCCAGCACGGATGACTTCCCCATCATCCGTCCGGAAAACAGGACCGTCTTGCCTCTAGGTCTGTTTAGTTCGTCGATGATCCCCTGTCGGCCCCGAAAGAGTTCCGACGCGACCGGACCACCAGTTTGGTATGTCCGCTTGCCGAGGCTGGGCATCCTTGGCAATAATACTTGCTGGAAGGCTACGACCCGTTGGGCCATTGGGACTTCCGCGATGCGAAGCAGATCAATGCAATCGAAAAACAAAAACTCTGGTTGGCTCACCCCAATCTGCTGGGCTAAGGAACGAGCGTTGTCCAAAATGCCCGGGTAGAGCAAGACAGCCAAAGCTTGGCGGTTGTTAGTAGTAAGCGACTTATAGAGTTGGCTCAAGGCACTTGGGTCTGTACCACGCAATGGCACGGATAAGTGCAGCTGGCGATCAATACCGGAAAGTTCCTTATGTCTAGCAACTGCAATACTGAACGGAAAATGTGATCCATAACTGCCGCGATAATCCTCAACCCGCTTAAAGGTCAAGCCGAGGAACCCCCCCAATCGGTCAGCCACCCGAGTGGTGTTAATCGTACCAGTATGATCAGACAGCGCTAACAACAAGTCCCGAAGCTTGTCACGGTCAAATTCTGCAGGAAGGCGCAGACCTTGTAGAAATACCTCGCTGCTCAGCCGCTCTGCCAGCGACGTGGGACCACTGGCATCAGCAGCAAGTCCTCTCAACTCAGACCAGGGCCGAACTAAACGATCCCGATTTCCCGCCGCGGTATACAGGAGACGCATGTCGTCTTGGCTCATCGCCCCAGACTTGGCGCGCTTTGCAATAGCCAGCAGGTGAGCTGCGCTAGCAAGTCCCTCGGGGACGCTTACCAACTCTTCGATCCGCCTGACGGCAGTTTCAACATCTCGATTATCGCGTGCCGATGCGAGCAGGTCCCGGGCGTCTTTGGTCACCCTCTCACGCTCTTGCGTGACCGCCTCCAGTAGTTGCTCAGTTATATCCTGAACCCTGGTCAGAGCCCATCCTGGTCGAAAACCCATCTGCACTTGATCGGTCTCAATGCCGTCCAGCTGGACGGAACATTGTTCGGCGGACATTGCGTTTGCTTCTTTGAGTTGTAGTAGCAAGTCTCGCGCGTTCACAAGGGCGTCAGTAAGCTGCTGCGCCAGTTGACTTTTGCGTCGCAGAACCTTGTCAGTAGGTAGTTCGGGGTATTTGCGCGTAAGAAATTGTGCTGCCCCAATTTCTCCCCGCTCCACATAAAGATCAAACAACTCGGTGATTTCCGTGCAACCACTTTCTGGTTCATCGGCAAGCCACCGAATGGGATAAGTTATATCTGGTTTGCCAGCCAGCGTCTGTGCTTGCTGCAACCATGCCAGGATTGCGGGGTAGCGCTCTGCCTCCGCCGCCATATTGATGAAGTCAAGGGCTTTCATAACGCATCTCTAGAGGTCAGACATTCCAGATCGGATGGTCTCCAGCCACCATCCCCCATCCGGGTGACGTTGAATACCTGCCAATATCTCTTGAACCGCATGTTTGGATATCATCGATTGATCTGCCATTGATGCACCTTGCGCCGAGTCGTGTGCCGCCCTGGCATCCTCGATAAGACCTGCAAAGACATCAATACGATTCTTCATGTTGCGTTTATAGGCGGCAAGAATGTCTGACCATTCTGATAAACCTTCTAAGATCACATCTGATGATAGTGTCTTAGGCGGGAATCGTTTCTGCTTAGCTTCGACAAGAATTTGTCCCATACGACCGTTCTTGACAGTCAAGTCCCGCCAAAAGGCATTTACCCATTTCTTTTGGTAATTATTGCGGCTTGGGTTTAATAGATCTTGTGCGTCATTGATAGCCTGTTGGTACTGGCGATCGAATTCTGTCCGGCTTGTCTGAGGACGCAAAGATCCGCCGTTATATACTGGCGTCAATAGGTGTTCGGCGCAGCACTGAGCAAGGCTGTGGGGGGCCAGGTCAAACTGCACTGGGGATACTAGACGCACAATACGCAGCGGTTTGTCAGTCGCGCCTTCCAACAAGGTGGCAGTGAGCCATAGCGTCATCAGTTCTTTTTGGTCGTGGTCTAATGTGCGTATCTTATATAGACATTCCGTCTCTTCGTCCGACAGTGGCAATTTCGCGTCGGAAAGGACCAGCAACAGTCGGCAAGCCCAGGTAGGCAGGAGCGCCAAAATTTGGATACTCTCTGTCGTAGAGGAACAAAGACGCTCAGCGGCGCTGGACAACATCCAGGCGCGCAGCGGCTGGCGGCGTGCCAGCCAACCTCGTTGTACGTGTCCCAAGGTAATCCAGTCTGTGTCAGCCAACTCGGTAGGGTTCTGCGCCAATATAGTCAGCAAGGCTGCCGTCGTTGGTAGATCACTTAGGGTTGTAGACTCAATGTGTTTGGGGGGTGGTGACTCGATTGTGTGTCCGCTTGTCAAAGGCTCCGGATGTAGCGCCTCGGGTTGTAGCAATGCTGGTTCCGGTATAACCGGATGTAACCTGTGCACTGGCGCAGAATCCGGGGGGAGCGTAACTGGTTTAGGTACCGGACTCGGAGGTTGGGGAATTACCATTTCCGGCGAGGGCTGTGGCGACTCGGGGACATGCGTTGAGGATTGTGGGGATTCCTTCTTTGGCGTGTCTGTCGCTATCTTTGGTGTGCGTATCGATGGTGCAACATCCAGCGCCTGAGGGAGAAGTTTGTCAGCTAGGTACTTTTGTACTTTGGTGAGTTCCAACTCGACTTCAGACTGGCGGTCACGAAGATCGTTTAATTCACCGCGTAAGGTGTTTTCCTTGAGGCGGAGATGTGGGCGATCCTGTATCGTTGCCTTTTCAATTAAATCGTCCACTTCCGCGATTGAATCCTTTTTGTCGCGGATCGCTTCAGATAGTTCTCGGTATTGTGCCAGTAGCTTTGGCAACGTGTTTTCGATTGGGACAAGTATGACCTTCAATTGGCTAGATGAAAGCTCAGATTTCAGACAGCCTGACTCCATCTGCTTGATTTCTTCAGCAAACCACTTGAGATTCGGTTGCTCGACCCAACCTCGCAGGCTTATAAAGAACTGATCAATCCACTGATTGTCCACTTCATCGGTCTGACGCAGGGCAGCGGCTTTCCGTAACTCTATGAATGTAGTTTCGATTTCGTCCAACAATTCGCTAGAGGTATCATCCGCTAGCCTAGCAACAAGGTGCTGTAAATCGATTACAAGGCTCCCCCATTCCTTGATTTGGTCTGAGTGGGATTCCTCAGACTTATTGGTGGGACTCTCCTGAATGAATGGTGCGAAGTAAGGCAAGAGGTGACAGGTGGAGTATTGAATGGCCTCATCGATTAGTTCTGGGCTGTTATAAATAGAGGCTAAAGCGAACACTGCACCAGCGACTTGTTGAGTCCTACCTTCTTCTAAAGAAACGATGTTTTCGATATCACCAAGAAGTTTCTCCCAAAGATTCAGGTACCTCAGATCAAACCCTTTTCTTGAAGATTCCGGGAGGTTTGCGGAGTCGAAGGCTGCGTTCGCGTTTTTACAGATTTGATCAACGTTAAGAGCACCTATGCAATTCTCATCATAAACGGCGTCAAAACAGCTGGGTTCGTATGCATGGAGAAGAAAGATCAAAATGTCGGGAGCTTCCATCCTCCCCGCAACTTCTATTGGCGTAGCATATTTTCTCGCGACGGTGGTCCAGAAACTGTCAAAGCGCCTAATTTGAAGAGAATATTGGGCCTCTATCAGTTGTTCATCCGACGCCTGTGGGTTATTTTTTCGAAGTCTCTTCAAGAAGTTGGAGTGCTTTAACTGCGCAAAGAGCGCCTTGCGGGAATGCCGATTCTTGCAGCCCAGCAGCGTCAGTATTGCATCGATACTACCCATCAGATAGCTGGGCAGGCCGTTAAGGTCTTTTGCTTTTAAATCTTGGGCCTTGGGCGGAGGATTACAGTGACTTGTCATAAAGAGATCCGAAGTTGTTGTATGTCCTTGCCGCGCGGTGGCCTCATGGTGGCGCTGGCGACATTACGAAAGATTGCAAAATCTTGGTTAGTATACTTTAAACCTGGACGTGGAAGATGGCGGCCGTTCATCTCCAGATCGGCAATGCCTACGATAGCATCATGAAAGGGTGAATGTATCGCTTCCACGGGGTCTCCACCAAGTATCTGCGAAACTACCTGGGCTGGCTGTCGTCGTTGCTTGGAGCGATTCTCCTGCATTCTCACGTCCGAGCTTTTTCTCAGGCAGGCTTTCGGGACACCCTCGGCGGGTGACCTTCAATTAACGCAGACATGGCATTTCTGAAACGGCGCTGTCTTCTTCCCGCTGATGGCTTCTATGAATGGGATCATCCGGGCGGAACCAAGCAGCCCTACTACTTCACCGATACCAACTGCGAGCTTCTGGCTTTTGGGGGACTGTGGGAATCCTGGCAAGGTCCTGACGGGACCCTGTTACGCAGTACCTGTATTATCACCACCCCCGCCAACGGTGAAGTGGCCCTCATTCATGACCGGATGCCGCTGATCATTCGTCCCCAAGCGATCGCTACTTGGCTGACAGGCTCAATGGCAGAGGCTCAGACCCTCCTGAAACCACCCCCCTCTGGCACCCTGCGTCGTTGGCCCGTGAGTCGTCAGGTCAACCGGGTAACCGAAGAAGGGGCGGAACTCATCCAACCCATCCTGTCCGCAGTCTCTAACCCGGGAGGAAAGACATGAACAACCTACCAGATGATGATGCATGGCCCCCGGACGATCCCACCGATGAAGAACTGGAGGCACTGACACGGGCTCTGGAACTGGAGGGAGAACCTGACGACTTCCCGGATGAAGCTGAAGAAATCCCTTTTGCCGACCTCGACGCTGAAGAACTCCCACCTGAAATGCTCAAACCCTGAAAAATCCAGTGAATCCAACAAAGATGTAACCATTTTGTCAACCAATTCACTGATATTTCTCAATTATTGATCGAGAAGACGTAGGGTTCTACGGACGAAGTAATCAACACCCTGAAGATTGGTTAGTTGATCTGGAATCTCGCCGTTGAGCCTAAAGCATCGAAAGGGGGAGTCCTGACTGTAATTCACAGGTCGCGCAAATGGATGCGCTAACTTCGAGCAGTTTCAGCAAACATCCATCAAAACGATAGTGAAATGCCATCGGCAGATGTTCCCGGAAACGTACTAAATTGTTCCCCGATTTCTAAGTAACCCTCTTTCCTTTTTCAGGAGATGCACCTATAATTTTCTTACCGAACTTAACCACACTGGAAAAATATGTCAGACCTTGCCCAAATCCAAGCTCAAATCGTAGAACTCACTCGACAAGCTGACGAGATCAAAAATCAACAAAAACAGGGTGTTATTTATGAAATCAAGGATAAGATCGCCCTTTATGGCCTGACCGCACGGGATTTGGGGCTGGACATTAGCAGCCAACCTTTAAAAGGTGGTAGATCGTCAGAAGGGAAACGGGGTAAGGCGGAGCCGATGTACCAAGATGCACACGGCAATACCTGGTCTGGCGGTCGGGGAAGAAGACCCGCATGGGTACTTCAGATCGTTGAGGAAGGTGGTAATATCGAGGATTACAGAATTCAGCGTTAATCTGTAACCGGAAAGACCCCTCAAAAAACCAGCATGGATGCTGGCTTTTTTTATGACCAGAGCCTTGAGCTGGGTATGGGGATAAATTGATCAGGGAAGCCCTTCAAGCTCAGGAATCGAGATCAGCATATCCCAAATAGCGAAGAGATCAGCGCAATGGGAATGCTGGAAAAGGATCAGAGTCTTCTTGGATGAACGGCGGAATCCTTTCTGCTTGCATCAGCGGGCAACGCAACTAAGACCGGTAATAGAGGTTTGGAAACCGGCCAGCCCCAACCCCTTGTCATTCCCGCTGATCTGCGTTTAGATGCCGGATAGTTACTCCCTGGAACTCGAACACGGACCCCTGCCATGCGCTCCTTACTTCTGCTCTGCCTGACTTCGCCGCTACTTCTTGCCTGCGCCGCCACCGACCAGGAGGTCGGTACGGTGCTGGGCAGTACCGCCGCTGGAGCGGCCATCGGTGCCCTGGGAGGCGCGGCCCTCAACCCCTGGGACCGGAACCAGGGGGCTACCAGTGGGGCCTTGGCGGGAGCGGCCATTGGCGGGGCTATCGGCTATGCCAATGTGGCTCAACAACGGCAGCAACGGTACCAACGACCTTACCCCTACTACTCCAATTCGCCACCGCCACCCAGAAACTATCAAGGGGAACGGTGCGTGATCACCGAGACCACAGATGGCTATGGGCGGGTCACCACCACGGAGCGGTGTTCCCCGGTTGTGCCTCCACCCATCTATCGTTACTACTGAGCGTTCAGAGGGTCAGCACAGTACGGCGGTAACGAGAAGAAACCGTGTAGTAACAATATTATGAAAACGTCACGGCTCAGGTTCTTCTGCCTATCATCACTCGTCTGCTTGCTGTCAGTCGGCAAACATGCAGTCGGGGGACCGAGTTTTGATTGTGCCGAAGCCCAGTCTTGGTCGGAAAAGTTCATCTGCCAGGATGTGGAACTCATCTCTCTGGATCGGGAACTGGCGGAACTCTACAGCACGGTACGACGCCAGGGTTCCGGGCGCTTTGACGTGCAGAAAGCCGCGCAACGGCAATGGCTAAAACACCGTGATGAGTGCCAAAAGACGCAAGATCAGAAGACCTGTCTGATTGGGCATTATCAACAACGGATTGCGGCGTTAAGGGATAACGGCGGAATCAACATAAATAACGTTCGGGGTCCGGCACTCACGCCTGCGGTCGTCTGGGATCACAGTGAGATGATCTACCGGCAGTGTCAGATTCCGGATTTTGAGTGTGTACTGCGGTTGATGAAATCCTCCGGTGCCAGTCAAGAAGCCATGGATTTCCTGGAAAAGGAAGAAGCCTGGGTGGTTGAGTTTACCGAGTATGGGCAGACGGACCTGTTACGGCTGGAGACCTTTCGCGCCAACACCAACCAGTTCTACGCCTTGACCAGTCGGGCTGAAGGGGTGGTTGTGGCTGAAGGGTATGATCTCTCACCGCGAGATAAGCAACGACCGGAAGTGCAGGCGGTACTTGCTCACCATCCCCAAGCCTTCTTCATCGCCAAGCCCAGTTTTGAGCGTCATGAGGTCGGGGTGTACGGCGGGTCGCGCTTTGTGTTTCAGGATACCCTGGCAGAGTGCCGGGCCTGTGAGCCCTTGGCTGCGGGCGAACTGATCTATGAGTTTGACTCGGCAGGGCGGTTTTTAGGGGTGAGATTGGGTGATTTTAGACCAGCGCAGTGATTAACCACTTCCTGACGAAGCCGGGAAGTGGTTAAATCATTTATCGGGATGATATTAAATACCTGCTAAGGATTATCCTGCCATTCCAGGAACTGGTTAAGGTCCAACGTAAAGCCGCGCAGATGCTCCCGTGTGATTTCAATCGCCGCGGCTGGTTTCCCATTTATTTTCCATAGATGATGACCGCTCTCCGCTTCGACATATTCAACCGTGACCTTGTTACCGGATGGCCAGGTCAAAATATAGGCAAAATGCCCATTAATTTCTGTATCCTGCTTATGGCAACGAGCATCCAGCGAAATATCCTTCTCAAGGTCCATGTATTCACAGGAGTAGGTTTCCCATTTGGGAGATGCCGCAGAAACAACCGATGATATGGACAAAATTACAGCAATCGAAAGAACAAATTTTTTCATCTTTTTTTACCAGGGACTTGGTTTAAAATGGCGAATCATCATTGATTGCATGCCATTCGTGAAAAATAAGTAGGGATTTTCATGGTTAACTTATTTATGCCCCTCCACAAAGATGCCAGGCATCAACACCGATAAAAGACATCTGATTTTTCTTGTTGGTCACGGAGTATACCTTGCCCCGATCATCTCCAGGAGGACAGTCTTCCGGTAGCGAGACCAGGCAAAGCCGAACGGTATCGCCCTTGGCAAAATCCAGGGTACGGGCCATATAAGCATCGGGATTAACATTTCCCGCCAGATGGGGAATGTTGGTCAAGTACAGCGAAATCCCATTAGCCAGCTCCACGGAGATTTCGCCTCCGATATCCCCAGGAATAGCCCCTTCAAAGCGAGTATTTTTGGCAACAATCTTGGTTGTCACACAATCACCGGGCAGGATGGGCAATCCCGGAGTATTAACAGAGGAGAATGAGGTAAGTGATCTCAGTTCCGTGATGCGTTTTTCATACACATCTTGGATACATGCTGCTGTGGGACATTTATTGCGTTGCTTCAGCCAAGTCCGCTGGCTCTCCTTGATCTGGTTAACGGAAGATGCTTGGCGTAACGCCTGGCTGTAAAAAGAAGCCATGGCATCATCAAGACTGGATAATTTAGGGCTAGAACAGATACTCGATTCCACCAAGGTGGATGCCTTACTGCAATCAAAACTGGCCCCATTGGCTGATGCGATGGGGAAAATCAAGGCCAAAGACACCAGGAAAGGAAACCCGCCGTTCGTGCTGATCACAGAAGAGAAAGTACGCATCTGAGCATTCTCCAACATTACTCGCAAAACTTAGCAAAATAGCATTGATCAGAGCAGTTCAGTCATCCAGTACCACCCCTTCAAATTTTCCACTTTGATAATAATTCAGAACTGCCCCACCTGAATCAAAGGGACCAGCAATGATACCGTTGGTCTTGAGCAGGATTTTAGCGGGTTCTCCGGGTTCGCAATCCCAATAGCCTTTCCCACAGGCGGTTTCGATTTCTCCTGGATTAGCTAATGAGAGATGGAAATTTTGAATACGAATCCCGTCCTCAATTGCCGATTCTCTTAACTTGATTGGAATATAAGACTGCCCCTGTATCAGAAAAGCAAAAATACCCCATTTACTGCGATCCTGACGATAGAGAATCCAGGCATGATCCTTGGTGGAGTTTTCATCGAACCAGCCTGTAATGTGATAGGGTTCGGGTACTTCAGCCTGATTGACCAACCATTCATCCACCATGTCGGCAGGACCCGGTTGACACCAGCCGTCGGGAATATAAGATTCAGTGCGGATGCAATTGGATTGTGTAACGGCGGAATTTGATCCGAGTAGTTGCGGACAGATCGCATCGTACACGGCGTTGGTAACGGTGCTCTTCTCGCTCATCATCTTCCATTCGGCACCGGCATTATTATCTGTCGCCTGGTTGGTGCGCAGGTCGATGTTCTTGGCCCAGATATATTTCCGTTCCAGGCAATCGAGCAGGTAGATATTACGGTAGCCTTTGCTTTCCATCTGGAAGGCCACCGTACCCGCTTTCACCTCCGGTACCGGCTGGTAGGCGACGACCGTCCCATCAACGGTGATGCTGCCTACGGTCGCAGGGGCTGGTTGTGCCGGGGATGGTGGCGCAACAGGTGGAGAGCTTTTCTGAACTGCGACCAGCTTGCGACCTTCCAGACGATAGAAATCCCGCGTTGCTACCGTCGGACAACACATGGCATCACTCTCGGCATACTTCAGGCTGTCGACTTGAATGATGGCGTTGGCAATGGTCAACTCCTCGATGAGTTGTATGCCTTTCCCCCCAATCAGTATCGGCTCACTTGCCGACTGCTGGCTTCCGGTAAAAGCCATCATGTAACTTTCAAAAAGGTTCCCGCAAGTTCCCGGTTCAGATTGGGCATCTTCAGGTTCCGAACAAGCCCCTTCTATCGTAAAGGCTACTAATAGATCAGGTTTGCCATCCTGATCCAAATCGCCGTTAACTGATGTTCGGGCGGCACAATATTCAGCACCACGCTCAGTGGCGTTAAAAGCTTCAATTGCTTGATTGATCTGTGGAGAACTTATTTCGCAATTTTCCTCGGCGTTACCTTGCTCAAATAATCCGAAAACCAACCCAACGGCAAGAAAAAGACGCAAATGAAGCAGAGATTTCATGGTGTTCCCCATATTAATCACAAATAAGACAACAGACAACAGAAAACTGATTTTTCCGTTCGTGGAACATAAAAAGGAAGTTCCCTCACAGAAAATTTAAAAAACTGAAAGGAGCCTTACCCTATCGGCTCTTCACGCAGTAATCACCATTACGGTAGTAATACGGCGGACAGGTTGCTCCCTGACGTGGAATCGGTGGTTCGATACCTGATCTGGCGGGGATGCAGTAGTCACCACTGCGGTAGTAGTTGGGCGGGCAGACGGCTCCTTGCCGGGTAATCGCTGGCTTGGTATCAGGCCGGGCAGGCGTGCAGTACTCGCCATGACGGTAGTAACCCGGAGGACAGACGGCACCTTGGCGCACGATGGGGTCGGCACCCTGGGCACTGGTTGCAAGCAAAAACAACAACACCAACCGCTTCATCATGAAGCACCTCCGATGACTTGAGCTAACGGCGGAGTACCAAAGGGAGGATGATTAACCCTTTCTTCAACCCGATCTATCACTATTCTCAATAAACATACAGTTGAGACTTGAGGCGATTGACCGTTTCTGCATCAATGGTAAAAGGGTTATCTGGAGTAGCGGGAAAACCGAGTTTGTTGATGGGAAGGGGGATAGTATCTAATTTTTTATTGTAGGCCGTGATCATCAAATATTCGAGGTTCAGCACGTCCTCGATGTTGTAGGCCAGTAAAGTTTCCAAGGATTTTAGCTTGCGTTTCTTCTTGTAATCTTGCCATAGCAAGACAGCAAAATAGCCATCGACTTCCGCGAGACTCCCGGTTCTGCCAATACCTAATTGGCGTTCGCATGATTTCAATCCACCGGAATAGCCGAGGCTGGAGAGGATGTAACGAAGATCGAGGTGTGCTTGGGGAAGATGGATACCGAAATAGCTTTCGATGAATGGGATATCAAAAGTTTTGCCGTTGTAGGTCACGATCACATTGTAATCCTGGATGTCTTGCGTGAACTCATCCAAGTTCTGACCGTTGACATAGTGTTTGACAGATTTCCCGTCATAAAGGGCAATCGTGGTTATGACATCGCGTGGTCCACCCAAACCCGTGGTTTCAATATCCAGGTAAACCGTAGAAGATTGGAACTCCCGGAAAATTCGCCATTGGTCTTTCGCTGATAAATTCTGATAAAAATAGCCTACCGCTCCGGATTCAATATTTCTAATGGATAAGTCAATATGCTCGGTGATTGTGGCTACTTTATTTTTTGAGAGAAAAGTGGGTGGATTCGGGATAAACTGATCAATTGAGCAGATACCGCTGTCCCAAATTCTTCTCTCGGTGGTCAAGCCAACGGAGGGTATATGGGAAAAGCTGTGCTGCAACATATCTGGCTCCGGCTATGAAAATACCACCAATATAGAACTGAACCTGTACCGAAGGTTTTCGGCACCCTGCATAGCTTTGCATCACTTGATTCAGGAGAGCGGTACTCTGGCTCCCCAACTTGGTGGTTGTCAGCCAGGGTGAATCAATCCGTCATCCCAGACCAAGCCGCGTCTGGAACAGAAAGACTTACTCTACGGCCTTCTGGAAGTTTTCCAACTCTTGCGCCCGACGAGCCGTGGCGTCCAAGACACAATTATTTGCCCCAATGCGGGCCATACTGCCACCTTCGGGGTCATTGTAATAGTCACAGTTCGCATCCCGGTACTTGATCCAGGCACGCTGGGCTTCTTGGAGTTTCTTTTTACGTTCGGCGGATAGGGTCTCCATCAAGGATTTGTAGGCGCGATTCAGCCGTTTATCCTGACTAGTGTTTTCCTCGGTCATACAGTCAATCATCTCCATGGTTGAGACCGCCTTATCCATACATTTATCAAATCCTTTCGATAAGCCAATATCTTCAGCTTGGGCAATAGCGAACGGCGGAATTAAAAGGAGCAGGCAAGGGGCGGCACGAAAAAGCTTCATCTCTATCTCCAACTTAGGATTTAACTGCTTTCTTGTTATATAAAATGGATGATGGCTATTCCGGAATGGGTATTATCACGACGTAGCTGAACTTATTGGCTTGAGGCTATTTTGTCTGAACATTAAGCCCGTGTCTCGGCACGGATAATATCCTGCATCTCTCGCGAATAATCATCGGGATCGCAAGACATCAGGAATTCCAAAACGCCAGGGTGATTGAAATGGTGCCTGATAAACACGCGGATCGCATCATAAGCAGCATTGTCTTTTTTCAGGTTGGCGCCGGTACTGATCTGAAACAACCAGTTCTCCACATTATTGAGCATTGGTCGATAGTAATGCTCAAATTGAACTTTTTCGACTTCGGTTAGAGAGTAATAGGATATCCGCCCTCGGCTGATTAGCGAAGCAAGATCAGGACTAAGAGCCACTAACGAAGACAGCTTATTTAGCGCATTAATCGTATTTTGAACGGCGGAAATTTTATCATTTCTGTTTTTCTCCTGAATTTGTACCGCCAGGCCGATTAAGGTGATGAAGACGGCAACGGTTGTTGCGAGCTGAGCCAGGATTTCGATGGTGGCGAGATTAAAACCCATAACTGTGGTGGGATGTCGGGGTTACTGTAAGGTCACCGGACCTTGGTGATTGGGTGGTACGGGAGTGGTATTTTGCGGCTCTTTCTTAAGTACTCCTTGGGCCACGAGTTGATTTACCAGCCGGTCCAGTAGGGTAAACGACTGGGCAAAGCCCTCCATGGGCATCACCAGTTGCTGCGTGATGGTGGTCTTGGTTTCTTCCTGGCCCTGGGAGTTGATGGACTTGACCACCGTACCGAAGTCAATGCGGACCAACATGCCAGTCACGTTGATGTTGAGAATGGTATCAGCGAAGGAGGTATTCATGGGTGGCTGACCGGAAGCAAGCGTTGAACCCGAACTTGTGAGATCGCCTCTGCGGGTCAGGACTGGCGTTCGACCACGACCGCCGTTCCGGAAGCGACCAGAAACAGCATGGATTTACCATCACCACTGAATTCGCTGTAATCCAAGCGGACGCCAATCACGGCGTTGGCCCCCAGTTGTTCCGCTTCTTTACGCAGTTCTTCCAGAGCGGTCTTACGGGCATCCTTGAGTACTTTTTGGGTTGCGTTGCTTCTGCCGCCAAAGAAATCCGTGAAGGAAGAAAAGAAATCCCGGAGGAAATTCATGCCGAAAACGCATTCCGCCGTTATTACCTCCAGGGTTTTGGTGACTTTATATCCTTCAAGCGAATCGGCGGTGGTGAGGATTATCATGGTATTTACTGTCCTTAAATTTATTGGATTGGAAGCAGAAACAACGACTGGGGGGAGATTAGGGTTTCCTAAAGAGGGTTAAGCATGATGCTACGCGGGATTCCGCATTGGAATGGCTATAACAAGAGACCATTTCATTTTCCCCAACGAGATCAATCTGGTTTTTACCATCTTCGTCCTGAATAATGGCTTTGGTCCCGTCCGGATGGATAGAACCAATAAAGACTTCCCGGAACTGGTTGCCTTCATTGGTGAGATAGCCAACCAGATTACGCCCTTCCTGCCGTTCAATGACATAAATGAATTTCTTTGTGACAAATCGGATGTCGGTCATATTTCCTGGTTCATGATGTCGCCCTCCGCCCATGACCACGGAAGTTGCCTCACCCTCCCA
>JAHDND010000033.1 GCA_018435665.1 Candidatus Thiosymbion sp.
GCAAGGGGCGTAATGGACCACAAGAGCCACTCAGAATACCCAAAATGAGCCCAAAAACGGGTTAAAACGGGCTGCTAAGTCAAAAATGACGCTCTCCAAGGGCGGAAAGAGAGAAATCGGGTCATTCTTCAGCGTTTCCTGGAGTGGATTGAATCCGTTTTTGACCAGGTGATTGGAGTGGCAAGCGGGGCAGTGCATGTGAGAATGAACCTAATACCGAAAATATAAGGGTAGCAAACTTTGCTAAGCAATCCTAGCGATAAGGGCACTACCAATTTTTGGAGTGATCGCCAATGTTTTGATGAATTTCATTACTTCGATCACCGGGTTAGTCGTTACTATCGTCGTTTACACGGCATATGAGATACCTTTGCTTATAGGTATATGGCGAGCATCTGACAAATATCAAGGGCCTAATGTCTGGGCCGTGTTGGCTAAAATAGCGGTAGTTCTTGGAACGATAATGTTGGCATTTGGATTGTTCGCCATAGTTAGATTGTTAAATCATGCCTAACAATGGGCCACCAATGGACGCTCCGCTTCGCCGCGCGCCCCTGAGCACAGGCGCTAGGCCACAGAGAAGCACCACGCCGGTACATTCCGTAGATGTCACCCACAATCGTCCGCGACGGCCAGTTCCGATTGTTCTTTTTTCTCGCGAGGAGACCCGGATCATGTTCATGTCGCACACCCGGACGGGGAGGCGAAATTCTGGCTGACGCCGTCGATACAGTTGGCGGTTAACGTTGGCCTCACGCAGATGCAATTGCGGCAAGCGCGGGCCGTAGTCGAAGCGCACATTCAGAAGATCGAAGATGCCTGGCACCGTCACTTTGGCGGCTGAAGTCACCAACGTATCCAAGCACTGCTTTTGGCTTCTGCTTGGCGATGACGAGCTTGCCGTACCGTTCTCACAGTTTCCGTGGTTCAAGTTTGCAACAATCGAGCAACTGTCTAACGTTGAGCGCCCGAGCGGGAATCATCTGTATTGGCCAGCGATTGACATTGATCTTTCGGTAGAGTCGATTCGTAAACCTGAGAGTTTTCCGCTGGTCTCCAAGGCAGCGGGGTAACGTGATGAACTCGGGCTGTCCTTACAGCCAAAGGGAATGCCCTAATACTCGGCTAAAAAGCGAGGCGCGCCACGGGCCGCCTTCTGTAACCCCGGCGCCGCGGTAGGCGCGCCCGCTTTAGCCGGAACGTTAGGGTTCAAGTGAGCCGCCCGATGGAATACTTATTACTGAAATACTTCCACATACTTGGTGCTGTCCTGATGGGGGCTGGCCTGATAGGCGTGTGGCTGACTGATCTTCGTTCAAGACAACATCGAGATTTAATCCGCTTCTCTGAGGCTGTTCGCTACATTGCCGTGTTCTACGACGGCATTGTGGTACCAGGGGCCATTATTCTTCTGGTTTCGGGTACATGGTTTACCGTTCAGTTTTATGGCGGCTGGGATTTTCTCAAAGTACCTTGGCTTGGTGGAATGATCATTTTGTTCGCGTTTGAATTCATCGAGGGAAATACAATAACAAGGCTGTATTTCATGAAACTAATGCGGATTACAAAGGTTGCTCTAGATAAGGGAGAGGTAACACTAGAACTGGAAACAGAACGGGCAAAACTCATTCCTACATTTACACATTATTTAGACCTTCCCATGCTGTTCCTGATAATTGCTTTGGGTGCGCTAAAGCCAACTACATGCTCTGTCTTTCTGTATGGGACAGCTATTTCCGTATTGGTTGCAACAGTGTTTACGGTCGTAGTGCCCCGCATGTACCCGTGGGGAGCCAAGTCAGTATGAACCCTAACAACGCCATCAACTCGGACGTGCAAAAGTGCCGCTTCGCTCTGCTTTTGCACGCCGGTTATGGCGAACGTTAGCCGCATAAAACGAAACGGAATTGACCTAGAAATATGAGATATTAACAATGGATAATAATGATTCATACTTAGACCCCAAGACTGTCCGGATGTTTTATTGTTTAGTTTTGAGAGATATCATTCCGCACAATCCGACAGTGGGTCGGACAGAAGAAAAGGGGGGACTCTGACAGATGAAGAATGGGAGGCTGAGTTTGGCGATTCTATGAATCTTTCGACGCCAGGCGAACAGGTCTTTGTGCTGCGAGCCATGCCAAGGCTTCGCATCCCAGACATCGCAAACTCTCATTAGACTCGGGACAGGACCGGCGCCCCTACGGCATTATCCCCCCGCTGCGCCGTCACCGCCCTGGCTCCTACCTCACCGGGGTCCGGCCTGGTCTCGCAATCGAAGAGGAGGTCCGCGCCCAGGCGGAAGACCCGGCAGCTCGGACGCAGACAGTCACCCAGGGCGGGGCTGGCGGGAAGACTCAGCCCGCGGCGGCCCTCACCGATCACCAGAGGCGCCACCGCCAGGTGGAGGCGATCGAGCAGACCGGCGGCCAGGAAGCGCGACACCGTCAGTCCGCCGCCCTCGACGAAGAGGTGACGGAGGCCCCGCCGATGCAGTTCCCCAACCAGGGCCTCCAACCGCAGGCGGCCGTCCTCGGCCGTGGGCACCGCCAGCACCTCGGCCTGACCCCAGCGGTGGGGTAGTCCCTCCCCCGCGGCGCACACTAGCAGAGTCGGCGCCGCCCCATCCTGAAAGACCTGCCGCGCCACCGGCAGCCGCCGTCGGGGGTCGAGAATCACCCGCGTGGGGTTGTCGCCCGGCACCAGGCGCGTGGTCAGGCGCGGATCATCGGCGGCCACGGTCTCGGCCCCGACCAGCACGGCATCGGCCAGGGCGCGCAGGCAATGGAGATGGCGGATGTTCGCCGGCCCGGTGACATAGCAGGACTCGCCGCGGGCAGTGGCGATATAACCATCCAGGCTCTGCCCCAGGTGGCCGAGGGTCAGGGTTGCCATCGGCTGGCGCGGGAGCAGGGGCAGATATAATTCCAGCAGGGTGCGGACCTCGCCCGTGGCGGCGGGGGGCACCCCCCAGCCCGTCGCCTCGGACCTGGCGATGAGGCCCTCGGTGGCCATCAGGGGGTCGGGGACCGGGGTGGCGGAGGCCAGCGGAGCGGTTGCTCCCCGGGACCACCGCCGGGCGAACAGCAGGGCGGACCAGGCCTGGTCCTCCGCCGGCGTCAGGTCGGGGACCGGCAGCCCGGGCGGGGACTGACGGCTGGCCGCGGACTCCACCGGACGGTCAGCTCAGCAGGCTCATGCGCCGCATGACCCCGTCGCGCTTGATCAGCCAGTGCATCAGGGCGCCGGCGATGTGCAAGGCCAGCAGGGCCAGGAGGACCCAGCCCAAGGCGCCATGCAGTTGGAACAGGGTCTCACTCAGGGCCGGGTCTTTGGCGATCAACCCCGGCAGGGTCCAGGCGAAAAACTGTACCGGGTAGCCGCCGGCCGCCGTCGCCAGCCAGCCGACGATCGGCAGGGCCAGCAGGATCAGGTAGAGCAGATCGTGAACCGCCCGGCTGGCGATGCGCTCGAAGGGGGTCAGGGTCGGCGCCGGCGGTGGGGTGCCCCGGACCAGGCGCACGATCAGGCGCAGGGTCATGAGCACCAGGAGCAGGACCCCCACCGTTTTATGGCCCGCGTAGAGGGCATTGGTCACGTCACTGCCGAAGCTGTCCCGCGCCCCCTCGAACCCCAGCCAGCCGAGAGTCAGGCCCACCCCCAGGGCCGGGATCGCGAGGATCGCAATGAGCCAATGCAGCAGACGCTGCGCCAGGGAGTAGCGGGCGGTTTCGGTCATGGTCTCACCTGTTTTACAGGGGATGGGTTTAGCTGGGCCGAGCTGGGAATAACTGGGGTGGGCTAGGCTGGGCTGTGTAAGTTTGGGCAGCGGAGATGCCCGATCAACCTCAGGCGCCGCCCGCCTTGGCCACGGCCTCCTCCATCAGGGTCTTGAGCTCACCGGTGGCGTGCAACTCCAGTGTGATGTCGCAGCCGCCCACCAGTTCACCGTCGATATAGATTTGAGGAAAGGTCGGCCATTCGGCATAGCGCGGCAGGTTCTGGAAGATCTCCGGATCCTGGAGGACATTGACGTAGGCAAAGGGTACGCCACACTCCTTCAGGGCCTGGGTGGCGCGCATGGAGAAGCCGCACTGGGGAAACTGGGGCGTGCCCTTCATGAAGATGACGATGGGATTGCCCTTGACTTGCTGATCGATACGTTCCAGAACGTCCACTGGCTGACCTCCGCGACTGATGTTGAGTGAGTGATATGGGGGGGAAGGAGGGATGGCTCTGGCTGAGCCTCATGAGCCCCTTAAGTCGTGTCTTGGACCGGCTGGTTCAAGGATGGCGGTGCTCGAAGCCTGTCACCGTGCCGGATTGAACCTGGCGCGGAGAAGCCGGAGGGGGCGCCGTATCGCTGATCAGCCCTAGGTTGACCGGGTGGGAGTCAGAGACAAATAGGAGCAAGCGCGATCTACCTCATCGTGGCCCCTTGGGCTTGGACGAGAGCCTCCCGAAGGTTGGTTCGAGAGCAATCTCAGTCTTGGGCTTGAGGACGATCGGAGTCTCCGGTAAGTTCTGAATAATAACCTTTAAATTCGCAAAGCTTTAAAATTAGAACCCCTGGTGAGAACAGGCGTTGCTTGACAGTTGTTCGTGATAACTCAACCATCGCAGCCTGAAACCCGAGGAAACCACCGACCAAATGAATCCAGCAGAGCTAACTGAACTGATTCGCCAGGGTGAAAACTCCGGCGTTGAATTCAAGCGCGACGACCTGCGCCCGGAACAACTGGCGCGTGAGGTCGTGGCGTTCGCCAACTTTCAGGGCGGGCGGATACTCATCGGTGTCGATGACGACGGAACGGTCAGCGGCATGCAGCGCGAAGGGCTGGAACGTTGGATCATGGATAGCGTGTTTGGCCGCCGCGTCCACCCGCAACTTCTGCCCTACTACGAAGAGGTGCTGCTCGACGCCGACTTGCGCGTGGCGGTGGTCACGGTGCTGGCGGGGACCGCCAAGCCCTACGTGGTTCGCCACCATCAGCGCGAGGACATCTATGTGCGCGTGGGCAGTACCTCGCAGCTCGCCACCCGCGAACAACAGGCCGCGCTCTTCGCCTCGGGCGGCTTGCTGCACGCCGAAACCCTGCCGGTTTCCGGCAGTACCCTGGCCGATCTCGACCCGGCACGCCTCGCGGATTATCTGGGCCGCGTCCTGGTCGATGAGGTGCCACAGGACGCGACGGCTTGGCTCGAGCGACTGTGCGGCCTTGGTTTCATGACCGAGCGGGTAGGCGCGCCGCCGGTCTGCACCATCGCCGGGGTGGTGTTGTTCGCCCATCGTCCCCGCCGCTTGCTGCGACAGGCGGGCCTGCGCTGGATGGCGTTCGCGGGTGACGACATGGACTACCAGGCCCTCGATGACCTGCTGCTGGATGCCCCCCTGGTCGGCCTGTGGGCGGTCGCCGGCAGTGGTGAGGTGTTCCGTGCCCAACCGGGGTTGATCGAGCTGTTCATGGAGCGGGCACAGCCCTTCGTCTCCAGCGAATCGGCGGAACTGGCCGAGCACCTGCGCCGTGAACGGCGCTGGGAGTATCCCCCCGACGCCTTGCGCGAGGGCGTCGTCAACGCCATCGCGCACCGCGACTGGACGCGGCCGCTGGAGGTCGAGGTGGTGCGCTATCGCGATCGGTTGACGGTCACCAGCCCCGGTGGACTGCAAAACTCGATGACGGTCGCCAAGATGCTGGCCGGACAACGCTCGCCACGGAATCCCATCATCGTCGGCGTGCTGCGCGACTACGGCTACGTCGATGCCCGGGGGATGGGCGTGCGCCGCAAGATCGTGCCCCTGATCCGGGCCTTTTCGGGGGCGGATGCCCGCTTCGAGCCGACCGAAGATTTCCTGCGGGTGATACTTCCCGCGCGGCCCAGGGAGTGACGAACGGTCGTAAACGCACCGATCCGGTGCCCACAGTGAATGGCCGCAGGGAGGTGATTTTGGGGTAAGCGTTCAGCCCTACCTGCTGCCTGGGCTGGCCTCGTTAGGACAAACCGCTGATTCACATACCCCATCCCACCTGGCGGGGGAGGGTTGGGGAAAGAGGGCTGAACGTTTACGTTTTGGGAAGGTGCCGGAGAAGCACTTGTTTCGGTTCAGTAAGTTGCGGCGCTCTCCGGCACACCTGAGCCAGACAGGGCCTCGTCCACAAGTTCCAACCAATGGCGCACCGGGACCGAGGAGCCGGCGTCCAGATGCAGCTGACAGCCGACGTTGGCGGTGACGATGCACTCGGGAGTTCCAGTGGTCAGACCGGCCAGCTTGTTGTCCCGCAGAAGACGCGAAAGTTCGGGTTGCAACAACGAGTAGCTGCCCGCCGAACCGCAGCACAGATGACCATCCGTCACGGGGGTCAATTCGAAGCCCAGCTTGACCAGCAGGCCCTCCACCAGCCCGGGGAGTTTTTGACCATGCTGCAAGCTGCACGGGGAATGAAAGGCGATCCGACGGCTGCGGGGGCAGGCTGCCACCAGGAGGGTAGCCGCCTCGGGACGGGCCAGTTCCACCGCCAGCACCTCTCCGGGATCGCGGGCCAGGGCGGCGATGCGCGCCGCCTTGTCCGCATAGGCCGGGTCCTGGGCGAGCAGGGTGCCGTAGTCCTTGACCATGGTCCCGCACCCGCTGGCGGTGACCAGGATGGCCTCGGCCCCCGACTCGATCAGCGGCCACCAGGCATCGATGTTGCGCCGAACCATGGCCAGGGCCTCGTCCTCGGCCGCCAGGTGATGCGAAAGGGCGCCACAGCAGCCGGCCTGGGGGGCCTCGACCAGGCGGATACCCAGCCGGTCGAGGATGCGCGCCGCGGCGGCGTTGGTGTCCGGGGTCATCAGGGATTGGGCGCAGCCGGCCAGGGCGACCAGGGTCCGCGGATGCGAGCGGTCTGGCCAGGGGCCGGCGACACGGCGGGGCGGTACCTTCGCGCGCAGGGTCCCGGGGAGCAAGGGGCGGAAAGTCTGTCCCAGCCGCAGCAGGGGACCGAAGCGGCGCGGGTAAGGCACCAGCCAGCGCAGCAGGCGGCGGGCCAGCCGCTCACCCGTGGGACGCGGGACGGCCACCTCGACCGTGGCGCGGCCGATGTCCACCAGGCGGCCATAGCGGACGCCGGAGGGGCAGGTGGTTTCGCAGGAGCGGCAGGTCAGGCAGCGATCCAGATGGAGCTGGGTCTTGCGACTGGGGGCCTGGCCCTCCAGCACCTGCTTGATCAGATAGATGCGCCCGCGGGGGCCGTCCAGTTCGTCGCCCAGGAGTTGATAGGTCGGACAGGTCGCGGTGCAGAAGCCACAGTGGACGCAGGTGCGCAGGATGGCATCGGCCTCCTGGCCCTCATGGCTGTCGCGGATGAAATCGGCCAGTCGGGTCTGCATGCCTAGAGCTCCGGATAGATCCGCCCGGGATTGAGGATACCCCGCGGGTCAAGGGCGGCCTTGAGGCGCCGGTGCAGGGCGAGCAAAGCGAGCGGGAGGGGCTGGAAGACCTCAGCCTCAGGGATGGCTGCCGGCTCCCGTTCCCGACTCCCGGGGCTGACCGCACGTGGTGGGGCATGCCCCGCATTGACGGCGTCAGCCGTGCTGACCGCAGGGCCTAGGTGGGCTTCTGCACTGTCCGGGTGGGCGACGCGGCCGAATTTCAGGCCATGACAAGTGGCATGGCCGCCGGCGGCCTGGGCAACCGGCCAAAGGGGATGCTCGCCGTGGACCCAGCGCTGGGCGCCGCCCCAATCGATGAATTGGGACCCCAGGCGCGAGTCAAGAGGGGCCGTGGGCGGCAGGGACAACCGCCAGAGGGGCGCCGCTCCCTGGCGAAAGAAAGGGTGTCCTAATTCACGTACCGCCCGCCAGAAATCGGCGGCATCCCGATCCTCGCCAGCCGGCGCCTGAGCGCCAAGGACCTCACCCCCCAGCCGGGCCTGGGCGGCGCGCACCGCCGCCTCGTTGCCGGCGAGACGGATATAGGCCCGCTCGCCATCGTGGCAGGCGGCGCTGAGCGGCAACGGCTGGCCCGCCCAGTCATTGAAGCGACGGATCGCCTCCGCGGGAGACAGCTCAAAGGTCAGGGTCAGCTCGGCCAGCGGGCGCGGCAATACCTTCAGGCTGACCTCCAAGAGGACACCCAGGGTGCCCTGGGCCCCGGCCATGAGGCGCGACAGGTCGTAACCAGCGACGTTCTTCATCACCTCGCCGCCGAAACGCAGCACCTCGCCCTTGCCATTGATGATCCGCACGCCGAGGACGAAGTCCCGCGCCGCCCCGGCATAGGGCCGGGCGGGACCGGAGAGGCCACAGGCGATGGTGCCGCCCAGGGTGGCGGCGCCAGGCAGACCCTTGGGATCGGCGGGGAGGGGGTTATCACCCTGAATAGCACCTTGGCTAGCACCCTGGCTATCGGGGGTACTGATATGGCCAGCACTGATATGGCCATAACTGATTTGGCCAGGGCTGACATGGGACGTGCTGAATTGGGACTGGCTGAAATGGGGCGGCTCGAAGGCCAGCCACTGCCCCCGCTCCGCCAGGGCGGCCTCGATCTCCACCAGCGGGGTGCCGGCGCGGGCGGTGATGACCAGCTCGGTGGGCTCGTAGCTGAGGATGCCGCGATGATCGACCACCGCCAGAGGCTCGCCCGCCACCGCCCGCCCCAGCCAGGTCTTGGTGCCGCCGCCCTGGATGCGCAGGGGGCGACCCTCGGCCTGGGCCGAGGCCACCCGCGCCGCCAACGTTTGGGTAAGGTCCTGATTCATGCTTCTCCCCTGTTCGGGATGCCTCGCCGCGGTTTCGTCATCGCGCTCAAAACCGCGGCAGTTCGGGAAACTTGAGCTGATTGGCATGGACGTGCATGGCCCCGAACTCGGCGCAGCGGTGCAGGGTCGGCACGGCCTTAGCGGGGTTGAGCAGCCCGGCCGGGTCGAAGGCGGCCTTGACGGCGTGAAACTGGGTCAACTCCAGGGGATGGAACTGGACGCACATTTGGTCGATCTTTTCCGTGCCCACCCCATGTTCCCCCGTTATGGTGCCGCCGACCTCGACGCACAACTCCAGGATCTTGCCGCCCAGTTCCTCGGTGCGCTCCAGCTCGCCGGGGCGGTTGGCGTCGTAGAGGATCAGGGGGTGGAGATTGCCGTCCCCGGCGTGGAAAACATTGGCCACCGGCAGGCCATAGTCGGTGGACATCGCGGCGATGCGCGCCAGCACCTCGGGCAGACGGCGACGCGGGATGGTGCCGTCCATGCAGTAATAGTCCGGCGACAGGCGCCCGACGGCGGGGAAGGCGGCCTTGCGACCCTTCCAGAACAGCAGCCGCTCGGCCTCGTCGCGGGCGGTGCGCACCTCGGTGGCGCCGCTGTCGAGCAGGATCTGGCGCACCCGCAGGATCTCCTGGGACACCTCCTCGTTGGCGCCATCCAGCTCGCACAGCAGGATGGCGGCCGCCTGGGTGGGGTAGCCGGCATGGACGAAGGCCTCGGCGGCACGGATGGCGGGGTTGTCCATCATCTCCAGGCCAGCGGGGATGATGCCCGCGGCGATGATCGCCCCCACCGCCGCCCCGGCCTGGCCGATGTCGTCGTAGGCGGCGAGTAGCACCTGGGCGCGCTCCGGCAGGGGCAGCAGTCGCACGGTGATCTCCACCACCACCCCAAGCAGGCCCTCGGAGCCGGTCATCAGGGCCATCAGGTCATAACCCGGCGCGTCCAGGGCCTCGGCGCCGAGGGTCAGGCGCTCGCCGTCCATGGTGATGACCTCCAGGCGCAGCAGGTTGTGCACCGTCAGGCCGTACTTGAGGCAATGTACCCCGCCGGAGTTCTCCGCGACGTTACCGCCGATGGTGCAGGCGATCTGGGATGAAGGGTCCGGGGCATAGTAGAGGCCATGGGGCCGCGCCGCTTCGGAGATGGCCAGGTTGCGCACCCCCGGCTGGACGCGGGCGGTGCGCGCCAGGGGGTCGATGTGGAGGATGGCCTTGAGCCGCGCCAGGGACAGCAGCAGGCCCTCCGGGTGCGGCAAGGCCCCGGCGGATAGACCGGTACCCGCCCCCCGGGCAACCACGGGGATCTGCAATCGGTGACAGAGCCGCAGGATGGCCTGGACCTGGTCCGCGGTGTCGGGCAGGGCCACCGCCAATGGCAACTGGCGGTAGGCGGAGAGGCCGTCGCACTCGTAGGGGTGCAGGTCCTCGGTCTCGTGCAGCACCTGGGCCGTGGGCAGGATGCCCAGCAGCCCGGACACCAGCTCCGCCTGGCGGGCGGCGCGGGCCTGGGGGGTCAGGGCAGACTGGGGATGGGGGTGGCCAGAGGGGTGGCCACCGGCATGGGGGTGGCCCTGGTCAAGCGATCGATTCCCCTCCGGCCGATGACCCGGATCAGGGTGGTCGTGGCCACCACCTTGATGGCCACCACGTGGCTCAATCGTCATGCGTCACCTCGTCGTGGAGAACGATACAAGAAGCCATAGGGATAGATTTGTGTCGCTCATGGCCCATTCTGCCGCAGCGCCTGACGGAGGTCGTCAAGAAACCGCCGCAGGGATGGGTCCGCCTTCGCGGCCCGCTCCTGGTCCATGGCCGCCAGGATGTCATCGGCGAATTCGATACCACCCAGGCTGGGCACCACCCCCGCTGCCATGACCGCCCTGATGAGGGCCTCCTTGTAGCGGTCGCGGGCGCATTTCTGGTCGGGGGCCCGACACCCTTGCCCCAGTGCCGCCTTGAACGCCGCCCCATCGAGAAGCAACCAACGCTCGACATGGGGATCGGGAATGGCCAAAACCATGGGTACGGGGCTCTCGCCGGCCGGGATCTCCCGGCTGCGTTCAGCCAGGCCCTTGCAGTTGGCATCGGTGCCGATCACGATCAGGTCGGGCAGAGGGCCCTGGCGGACGATGTCCCGCAGATACTCCTTGATCTCCTTCACCACCTAGCCATGGCCACGGCGGGCATTGCGCCAGTCGATCCGGACCTCGATCCCCGTCTCCGTGGCCAGACGCCGGATCAGGGCGCCGATGACCTGGCGATGGGCGAAATCCTCGACAAAGGCGGCAATGAGCTTAGCCATCGAAATCCCCGCGTAACAGCCGCTCAGAGACCGACAATCGCTCCTCGCCCTGATCGGCCAGGGCGCGATCGATGTGGTTACGGCGCGCGAGGGGCCCCCAACTGGCGAAGGGGTCGATGCGGGTCCCCGCCTGATCCTTACTGACGACGAACAGGGCCTCGTCGCCGAGCAGATCCGGCAGGATGGGGGAGTGGGTCGTGACGATATATTGCGTCTGGCCCAGCAGGGCCCGCGTCTTCAACATCTCCGCGACGAGTTGGATACGGCGAGGGTGGATGCCGTTCTCCGGTTCCTCGAACCCTACCAGGGACGACGGCTCCTTGGCACCCGTGAGGGCCAGCATGCCCAGCACCCGCAGGGTGCCCTCGGACAGGACCCGTGCGGGCATTGACAGACCGTTTTCCATGAGCCTGAGTTCGACCTCACCCAGGTCGTTGACGCTGACCTCGATCCCCTCGATCTGGGGCAGGATGGTCTTCAGGGCCTTTTCCACGGCGCTGAATTGGCGTGGTTCCAGTGCCTTAAGGGTATTGAGATAGGCCGGCAATTCCTCGCCCATGAGGCCAATGTGGCGCACCTCCCGCACCGGATTGGCGGCCCGCATGCGCTCCCTTGGCTCGAAATAGAAGAACAGCCAACTACCCAACTCCTGGCGAGCGGCCACCAGATGCGGATAGTGGGGTGGATAGTGGGGCAGCGACAGGATGCTGTGATCCAGATAGCGGTCCAGATAAATCGGGTGCGCCTGACCTTCGAGCCGCAGATGGAGGCGCTGGTCATGGCGGGACAGAAAAGGCTCACGCCGGCCGGTTGGCTCGCCTTTCTTGTTCAGCGCCGCCA
>JAHDND010000050.1 GCA_018435665.1 Candidatus Thiosymbion sp.
AGCCAGATGACCTTGAAAAAGCCATTCAATTCGGCGTCGCGGAACAGATCGACCACGACGTGGAAGAGGATGATCAGATAGGTCACGAAGAGAAAGGTCGAGATGATCAGATACAGGATGTCCCAGAAATTGCTCATGGTTGCCTCAGATGAGTTGAAAGGTTGGTTTTATAGTATCGCGATACCCCGAGGAAGGCGTCCAATCCGTTCACTCGGTCAAGCCGATAACCAAGTTGCGTGTATAGCCATGGCACATCAACTTTGAGTCCCTGTCGGCTTCAGTCCCCCCGATATGGTCGTCGCCGGTAGAGGGCGACGAGGAAGCAGGCGATGCCCAGAGCGGCGGCCAGGTGCTTGAGGCTATGCCCGCTGACTAGGCCCGTGAGGCGCAGGATGGGCTCGTCCAGGTTCTCGAGTACCTTGGCCAGGCCGTACCAGCCGATGACCGCCCACAGGTAGCCCGTCGGCCTCAGCCGGGAGGGATAGGTCAGGAGGATAAAGGGCACCAGCAGCATGGGCAGGAATTGCACCAGCAGGTAAGGCCGCAGGTCGCCGCCGTCCCCGCCATCGCTGAGGCGCCAGTAGACCACGGAGAAGATACCCAGCAGGATCAGTGGCCAGAGCAGGCGCAGGCCCAGGCGGGGGGAGATATGTTCGCCAAGGATGCTGGCGAAAAAGGCCATGAAGGAGATCGTCATCGCCAGCCGATCCCACGCCAGGGTGGTGTTGGCCGGCCAGAGGTGATAGTAGCCCGAGGTGGGAAACAGCAGTGCCGCCCCGGCAAAAAAGAGGGCATAGGCCGGACGTAGGCTAGCCAGGCCGCCCAGGGGTACCCCGCGGCGCAAGGCATGAAGACCGGCCAACCCGACGAGGAGAAAGGCGAGGTTCGACAGGGTGTCGACGGTATTCGGGATATCCCCATAGCTGCGTTGGTCGGCGAAGGCGTGGTAGCCGGCATCCTGGGGGATGGGGCCGTGGGCGAGCAGGGCCAGGCTTACCGCCAGGCCCGTGCCCAGGATCGCCCGCCCGCGCCAATCGGTCCCGCGCTTCAACCAGCTGTGATCCATGTTCAGTCGAGAAAGCTGTCAAGGTCCAGGGTCGAGCGCTGGCCCGGACTGTGCTATGAGATCCTTGAGGCTCAGGCCCGCGAGGGCCTGAGTCTGAGCGGCATTGAGACGTCCCATCAGGGCACTGACGCCGCCATCAGCCGGCGGCGAGTCCGCAACCGCTTCGCCGCCGTCCCAGGCCAGGTCCAGCAGGGCCTGAAGGGGAATGATCTCGGGGGCGCGAGCCGGGAGGTAGCGACGCGGCGCATCCCCCACGGCGTACAGGACCCCACCGGCCACCAGTCGCTCCAGCACGGCTTGCACCCTGGGGACCGGTTGACCCAAGGTTTGCGCCATACCGTACGCATCCCAGGGATCCCGAGACTCATGATGGCGACGGACGATGGCGCTGGCTACCGCCAGCAGCAGGCGAATCTGGCCTCCATCGCCCACTGCAGCCTCGGGCCTGGGGTCAACCAGACGCTCCGGGTATTGGAGATAGCAGGTCAGACTGGCCCCCACCAGCAGGATCAGCCAGGCGAATTGGACCCAGACCATGAACAGCATGGGAATGGCGAATCCCGAGTAGATGGCGGTGAGATGGGTCGAGCCCGCCATGAAGGTCGAAAAGCCCCATCCCGTCAGCCGCCACAGACTCGCGGCCAGCAGCCCCCCCAGCAGGGCATAGCGGAAACGAACCCGGCTATTGGGCAAGGCCCAGTAAAGGAAGGTAAAGCCGAGGATCAGGAACAAAAAGGAGGGAACCCAGTCCCCGAGGACCAGCAGGCCGGCCAGCCAGGGGCCTGGCCAGTCCCCTTCCGGCCTCCGGGTCAAAACCCAGCCCGATAGTCCGGAAGCCAGTATCAACAGCATGGGGACCAAAACTAGGCCGGCCAGATAGTTGCGAAAGCGGGCTGCCAGGGAGCGTGGCCGCTTCACTCGCCAGATCTGGTCGAAACTGTCTTCGGTTTTCCGTAACAGGGTGAAGGAGGTATAGATGAGCATCAGCATGCCGAGCGTGCCCAGCATGGCGACCTGGGTGTTATCCACCAAAAGGATGAGTTGGCCGCCGATGGCCTCCCCCGTCTCACCCAGGGGCACCAGGGCCTCGATGAGCCAGGGCTCGATGCTGGTGTGTACGCCAAAGCCCTTGAGTACCGAAAAGGTAACGGCGAGGAGCGGCACGACGGATAGCAGGGTGGTATAGGCCAGACTCAGGGCGCGGTGACTCAGCTCACCCCGGGTAAAGTCAGCGAGGATGCCCCTGACCAGCCGGATGAAACCGCGCACAGGGGCTAGCCAGTCGGCGTCCAAATCAAGCGCCGGCAACATGGCCTGCCTCGCCCACGCCCGGGAAACCGGCAAGGACCGGGGACAGAGCCCCGCGGAGGGGGCGCGGGGAGCGGAGGTGCGAAAGACAAGTCATGCGATGCTGGGGAAGGGGGAGTCAGCTCTGGCCAGGGATTCGTGACTGATTATAGACAGCGCATTCCAGAAAACCCATGAAAAAGGGTCAAGTTACCATGGTACGGTCGTTATTGGACGCGATCAGCTTGAGTATGAATAATTCCGCGACGCCAATATCTTCTTCACCCCGCGCAAGTGCATCCGAGAGAGAAGCAGAGCGTTGACCTTCGTCGCCGAAACCAACTATCAACCAGCGATTCACCTATCCACCCAGCGCATTCATCTTCCACCCCGACAGCTCCGGCAGGGGGCTGAATTGCATGGTGCCGCTATCAAACTTCAGATCGATGAAGAGGTTGTCGTCCTGAAAGAAGATCAGGTTGGCGACGCCTAACAGGGTCAGGAAGCGACTGCCCAAGGAGTCCTCGCCACAGGCCATGAGGGTCGTTGGCCCCAGGTCGAGCTGAAGACGGTTATCCTCCAGGCGGTATTCGGCCCGGGCGTGATTGCAATCCGCCTGAATGGCCAGGCTACCGTCCGGGTGGAAGCGCGCCTGGTACTGGCTGGGGTTGGCCGGGCGAATCCGTTCCCCATCGTTCATTTGGGTCTGTCGCCAGGACCAGGGGTTGGCGGTGAGGGCTTCCGGCGTGGCCGTCAGGGTGGCCGGCGATGAAGAACGGCACCGCCGCTGGGAAGGGTCGGCCAGCGCTCGGCCAGCCAGTCGGCACTGCGATCGATGCCCTGGTCGTTTGGATAGCGATATTCCCAGACGGCATAACCCGCCGCCATCAGGGCCGGCGCCAGGTCATCCCAGATGTCGCCGGGCTCGTCCAGGCCATGGATCAGGACCAGGGACCTGGCCCCGCCAGGCGACGGGTTCGAAGGATTCAACGGGGCCGGCTGATCCAAACCCTCTGGTTGGAACGGCGCCCCTGGCCCGGGGTCCCGCCGATGGAGGCCATGCCACCCATCATCCGGGACCATGGCGTGGGGTGGGCCGAGCGTGGCGGGCGGCGGGCTGGGGATGCCACCCGGTCGGGGGCATCCCACGGCGCGCCTCAGGCCTGAGCCTTGGCCGCGTGATAGGCCTGGGTGGTGCGGAACAACAGCCAGAGGCCCATCAGGGTGGC
>JAHDND010000205.1 GCA_018435665.1 Candidatus Thiosymbion sp.
GACCAACACTTAACGCAGACATGGCCTTTATTATCTTATTTTGCGTGGGATGCTGTCTTGACGAAGGGGTCTATCTTGCAGTTTTCACCCTTGGTGTCCAGAACCTCGCGCCGCTCATGGTAGAATCCGCGCATCGTTCACCCGAGGCCTGTCCCATGTCCGACGACAAGACCACCCACTTCGGTTACCAGCAGGTGCCGGTCGAGGAGAAAGCCAATCATGTGCGCGCGGTCTTCGACTCCGTCGCCTCGCGCTATGACTTGATGAACGACCTCATGTCCCTGGGCATCCATCGGCTGTGGAAACGCACCACCATCGAATTGGCCGGGGTGCGCCGCGGCCAGCGGGTCCTGGACCTGGCGGGGGGCACCGGCGACCTGGCCGCCCGCTTCGCCCGCATCACCGGGGCCGAGGGCCAGGTGGTCCTGACTGATATCAACGCCGCCATGCTCACCACCGGCCGCGACCGTCTGCTGGACCAGGGCCTGACGGGCAACCTGCTCTTCGCCCAGGTCAACGCCGAGTCCCAGCCGTTTCCGGACAACCACTTCGACTGCGTGACCATTGGCTTCGGGCTGCGCAATGTCACCCACAAGCAGCGGGCGCTGGAGGAGATGTTCCGGGTGCTCAGGCCGGGCGGCCGCGCCCTGGTGCTGGAGTTTTCCCACCCCACCAGCCAGGCCCTGTCCAAGCTCTACGACCTCTACTCCTTCACCGTCCTGCCGACCCTGGGGCGCCTGATCACCAGCGATGCCGACAGCTATCGCTACCTGGCCGAGTCCATCCGCATGCACCCGGATCAGGAGACCCTGCGCGGCATGATGGTGGCCGCCGGCTTCGAGCGTTGCGACTACTTCAACCTCAGTTTCGGCATCGTCGCCATCCACCGGGGCTATAAGCTGTGAGCGCGGCGACCCCGGCATCAGGCCTGGACGCCCCGGCTATCACACCGGACCCGCCACCGGACACGCCAGGCCCACCCCTCTCCTCCGCCGCCCTGGTGGCCCTGGAGACCCTGATCAACCGGCTGCTGGCCCTGGACCCGGAGGGCGCGGCCCGCCTGGAGCCCCTGGCCGGACGCATCATCGCCCTCGAGTTCAAGGGGTTTGGCAACCGGGTCTATTTCATTCCCGGCGATGGTGGCCTGCAACTCTTCGCCGCCTACGCCGCCGCCCCCGACTGTCTGCTGCGCGGTAGCCCCCTGGCCCTGGCGACCCTGGGCCTGAGCCGCCGCCAGGAGGACGCCCTCTTCATGGGTCGGGTGGAAATCGTGGGTGACACCGCCCTCGCCCACCGCTTCGGTGCCGCCTTGGCCGGTCTGGAGATCGACTGGGAGGAGCAACTCGCCCGGCTGACCGGCGATCCCCTCGCCCATGCCCTGGGTCAGCGGGCACGCAGCCTCGGGCGCTGGGGCGAAGGCGCCGTCGATACCCTGGGCCAGGACCTGAAGGAGTACCTCCAGGAAGAGGGCCGGCTGCTGCCCAGCCGCTATGAGATCGAGGACTTCCTGGCCGCGGTCGACCGCCTTCGCGACGATGGCGAGCGCCTGGCCGCGCGGGTCGCGCGCCTGCGCCGCCGGCTGCAGCCAGGCACCGGCGAAACGTAGCCGCGCTGGATGAGGCCATCATGCTGACCCAGGCCTTGCGCCCTCACCTCGGTCCACACCACCGAGCCCCCTTTGCAGGCTGGATGAGGCCCCCATGCTGACCAAGGCCTTTCGCCTCTGGCGGCTGATCCACATCAGCCTGGTGCTGGTGCGCCATGGCCTCGACGAGGTCCTACTCGCCACTCACCTCTTCCGGCCCCTCTATTTCCTGTCCTACCTCTCCCCCTGGTACTGGTACCGCCGCGCCCATCCCAAGCCCTGGCCGGCGCGCATCCGCGAGGCCCTCATCGAACTGGGGCCCATCTTCGTCAAGTTCGGCCAGATCCTTTCCACCCGCCGTGACCTGCTGCCTCAGGACCTGGCCGATGAGCTGGCCCAGCTCCAGGATCGGGTGCCGCCCTTCCCCGGCGCCCAGGCCCGGGCCATCATCGAGAAGGCCTGGGGCAAACCCATCGAGGCGGTCCTGGACGACTTCGACGAGCAGCCCCTGGCCTCGGCCTCCATCGCCCAGGTCCACACCGGTCGCCTCAAGGACGGCCGCCAGGTGGTGGTCAAGGTAGTGCGCCCCGGCATCGAGCCGGTCATCCGCCGCGACCTGGGCCTGCTGCGGATCATCGCCGAACTGGCCCAGCGTTACTGGCGGGACGGTCGCCGCCTGCGCCCGGTGGAGGTGGTCGACGACTATCGCAAGACCATCCTCGACGAGCTCGACCTGCAGCGCGAGGCCGCCAATGCCAGCCAGTTGCGCAAGAACTTTCTCGGCAGCCCAGCGCTGTACGTCCCCGAGGTCCACTGGGACCTGTGCCACCCCAGCGTCCTGGTCATGGAGCGCATCTACGGCACCCCCGTTGGCGAGGTCGAGCGGCTCAAGGCCCAGGGTATCAGCATGAGGCTGCTGGGCGAGCGCGGGGTGGAGATCTTCTTCACCCAAGTCTTCCGCGACAACTTTTTTCACGCCGACATGCACCCGGGCAATATCTTCGTCGAGCCCAACGGCCGCTACATCGCCGTGGACTTCGGCATCGTCGGCTCCCTGACCACCGAGGATCAGCGCTACCTGGCGGAGAACCTGCTGGCCTTTTTCCAGCATGACTACCGCCGGGTGGCCGAACTGCACATCGCCTCCGGCTGGGTGCCCCCCGAGACCCGGGTCGACGAGTTCGAATCCGCCATCCGCACCGTCTGCGAACCCATCTTCGGCAAGCCCCTGGCGGAGATCTCCTTCGGCTATTTCCTGCTGCACCTCTTCCAGACCGCCCGGCGGTTCGACATGCAGGTCCAGCCCCAGCTCGTCCTCTTGCAGAAGACCCTGCTCAATATCGAGGGCTTGGGGCGTCAGCTCTATCCCGAACTGGACCTCTGGACCACCGCCAAGCCCTTCATGGAGGAATGGATGAAGGCCCAGGTCGGCCCCCGCGCCCTGCTGGCGCGGCTTCGGCGCAACCTGGGGCCCTATTCGGAGCAGATCCCGGAACTGCCGCTCCTGGCCTATCGCGTCCTCCAGGGGCTGGAACGCCAGACCCTGCCCATCCGCTGGCGCTCGGAGGAACTGGAACGGCTGCGGCTGGAGATCCGGCAACATCAGGCCCGCGTGCAGAGCCTCCTCACCGGCGGCAGTCTGATTCTGGGGGGTATCCTGGTACTGATCGGTGGTCCGGGCCCCTGGCTAGCCCCTTTGGCCACCCATGTCCTGGCCCTGACCCTGATCGGGCTAGGTGCGCTCGTGTTGGCCTTTTCCCGGAGATAGCATCCGTTCCTCCTAGTCTCTCACGCACAGTCAGGCTGAGATTTTAGGGATACCCGCAGCTGAATCCAAATACATCTTAATGATTTATGTAGGTTACATCGCCTTGGATTTGCGCTACTTTGGCTTCTGTACCATCCTGATGATGACCAACGAGCGCTTCCACCACCTCTTAGGCGATCCGCCCATACCCCGGAAAGCGGGCTTACGCAAAAGGATATGGATATCGTTGCCTCCGCCCAGGCCGTCACCGAGGAAGTGGTCCTGATCTCTGTCAAGGGATCAGGAAAACGATCGGCCGAGCGACCCTTGTGCCTTAGGCATCACTCAAATCTGATATGACCACCCCCGATCACGCCCATTTCACCCCCTCACCCGATTATGTTTGCGGCCACGGTCGGACCCTGGTCCTGTTAACCACCTCAGCGGATTTAGAGCTGGGTTACAGCGTTGCCAGGCGCCATCAGGATGCAGCCAGTGACGATGTCACCCTGACAGTGATCGCAGGTGGTACAGGATCATCAGGACAGGATACCCCCACGGGTCCGTCCTGCGAGGAACCACTAGCCGCGGAGAGCCCCACGCAGCCACCCCCCTCCGGCTGCCTCCTGGTCACCTACTGGGGACAGCGCGCAACCAACATTGTCTATGGGGAGGAACTGATCGAGCAGATCTGCAGTTCGATCGCCAACGCTGGCTATCGATTAGTCTACGCCCCTTGGCCATTCGATCCGGACCCCCTGCGCGCCACGCTGGCTTTGGCGACGCGGGAGGCGGTCCGTCGAACGCGGCATGACTGTATTCTGGTGCTCTACCGGGTTGCGGAACCTGCTCAGGCTGGTCATACCCCTCCCCTGGAAACCACCCCCCTAGCTCCCTTGCTGCCGACAGCACCGCAGCGGAATGAACCAGGACCGGTCTCCCTACACCCGTCAGCCCTGGGCGCCAGCGACGGTTCTCCGGAGGCCACTCCCACCACAGGGGTCCTGGCTGAGGCCTCCGAGGCTGAACCGCCCCCCCCTTCGGCCGCGACCTTCCCGCTGGGCATACCCAATCTCCCAGACCCCCTTGAAACGGATCCAGCGGAGGAGTCGGGGACTGGGACGACATTATTATCCCCCCCCAAGCCCACCGGCATGGCAGTGGAGTTTTCCCTCGTCTCCCCGAGCTCCCTGACACTGCCCCTGGCCGGAATCGCCCGGCATTGGCCTGGGCGGCCGGCAGGCGGTGATGACGAACGCCCCATGGTCTCGGTCATCATCCGCAGCGCCAACCGGCCCGAATTGACCGATGCCCTGGATTCGATTGCCCTGCAGACTTATCCGGCAATCGAGGTGGTGATTGCCGATGTCGAGGGCCTCGCCAAGTTGAATCCCGGACCGCTCTGCGGCCCTTTTCCCATCAAACTGGCTTCAACAGGCCAGCACCTGGCGCGCGGCACCGCCGCCAATGTCGGACTGACCGCTGCAAGCGGGGTGTACGCCGTCTTTCTGGACGATGACGACTGGTTCCTGCCTGATCATATCAACACCCTCGTCTCAGCCCTGCAAGACCATGGGGGATTCTGTGCCGCCTATGCCGGGGTCGAGTGCCGACAGCGTGATGAGGCCGGTCAGTGGAAATTGCTGCACGTCTTTAACAGTCCCCACGACCCCATTCGACTGCTAATTCAAAATTATCTGCCCATGCACGCCGTCCTATTCGAACGGAGTCTGTTTGGCCCGGACCTGCGGTTCGATGAATCCCTGCATGTCTACGAAGACTGGGACTTCTGGGTCCAACTGAGTCAGAAGACCGACTTTGTGCACATCGATCGTATCTCGGCGATATATCGCATCGGCGCCGCCTCTGGTTTCGGGGTAGTCAGGGACGAGGCGCCCATTTTGCGAAGCCTGAGTCATTTTTTTGCCAAATGGCGGCAACTCTGGACCCTTGACCAAGTCATCGCCATTGCCCGTTACGCGACGAATCATGCCCCTCCCGTCGAAAGTGCCGCCGCTATCTTGGCCCGCCAGAACTACCTGATCGCGCAGATCAAGTCCGGTATGGCACATCTCCATCTGGATTTGGGTGAATTGAGGGCTTTTTTGCCAACCGATGCGGGTATCAAAGCCACCGTCCAAAAAATCCTGGAGCAGAAGCAGCTTGAACTGGATACCTGGCACAAGAACGCCCTTGCCCACGAAAAGGCCTTGGACGAGTCCAAGTCCCTGTTGGTTATGACACAGGACCATGTCAGGCATGTGGAGGAGGCCCTGCAGGATACCGAATCACGGCACGCCATGGCCCAAAGCGAGTCACGCGCCCAGCATGAGCGTGCTGAAACCTTGGAAAGGGTTTCTTCCCATTTGTTGGAGAAGATCGGCATAGTCGAAAATCGGTTGTCCGACTCGGAAACCTGCGTCCAGGCCCATGAAGTCCGGCGACGCGAGGAATTTTTCCAGCTTTACCAACTCCAGCAAAGCCCCTTCTGGCCGGTCTTTACCCGGCTGTTCCGGGGGGGTGATGTATCGAACCGCATCGCGGGACTTCTACTCGAATCTGTCCGATTAATCGGCTGGACGCTGAGTTTCCGCCTGCCTTCGGCTTGGCGGCGGCGTACCCTCAGCCAGCGTCTGCTCGCCACCGGCCTCTTCGAACCCGCCTGGTACCTGCAGAAATATCCGGAAGTCCTGTTTGCCGGTTATCTACCGATCTACCACTGGCTGAGCCTTGGCTGGAAGCAAGGTTATGATCCGCACTCCCTTTTCTCCACCCACTGGTATCTCGCGCAGAACCCGGATGTCGACCAGGCGAACATCAACCCCCTACTGCATTATCTGGAAATGGGTGGTCGGGAAGGCCGGGATCCGCATCCCTGGTTCGATTCGGATTGGTATCTTCAGCAAAACCCGGATGTCGCACACCAAGGTATCAACCCTCTCTGCCATTTCATTCAACAAGGGGCGCGCGAGGGACGCTCGCCCCATCCCCAGTTCGACCTTCGCTGGTACCTGGAGCAATATCCGGATGTCGCCGCGTCCGGCATCAATCCCCTCATCCATTTTGTCGAGTACGGACAGCGTGAGGGCCGGATTCCCCATCCTTCGATCTTCCAAAGCGAGACCCCCGTTGTATCAGGCGCCTTAGCCGGATTCCAAGTACCAGCACAAATCCGAGGTGGCCATGACAATGTGTTGATGAACCTTGAATCCCTGAACGGCGAGATGCTGCAGGCCAGTCATCGGGTCTTCCTCAAAGGCTGGCTGATTGCCTGGAGCGGGATCGAGCAGGCGAGGATATTGATCGATGGCCAGGCTTACGCGACTTTAACCCGCACGTTGGAGCGGCCCGACGTCTTTGCCAAATATCCCGATGTGGCCGATGCCTCGAAATGCGGATTCGACCTGCAACTGGAACTAACCGCCTTCACGGCCGGCGAGCACACCTTGACCATCCAGGTGCGGACTCGCCTGGGGTCGGAATTGAGCCGGCATATCCGGCTACTCATCGAGGAGCCCCGGGATTTCGGGCTTCCTGCGCCAGACACATCATCGCCTATCCCGGATATCACTCCCCGTCCGCTGATTGATTGGCCAGACGATGAGTTGGACAGGGCCGCTCGCACCCTCGTCTTTGAGACGCTGGATGACCCGGAAATCAGCATCCTGATTCCGGTCTACAACCAGGTTCGCTATTCCTTGGCTTGTCTCGGTTCGATAGCGGCCCACCCCCCACGGGCAACCTTCGAGATCATCGTCATTGACGATGCCTCGACCGACGACACCCCTCGCCTGCTCGCGCAGGTCCAGGGCATCCGCCATGTTCGCAACGAATCCAACCTGGGCTTCCTGCGCAGTGTCAACCGTGGGGCCGTGATGGCGCGGGGCCGCTATCTCCATCTGCTCAACAACGATACCCAGGTCGAACCAGGATGGCTGGATGCCCTGCTGGGCGTCTTCCATGATGCCCCCACCACCGGTATCGCCGGTTCCAAGTTGATTTATCCCAGTGGCCATCTGCAGGAGGCGGGCGCGGCGCTGAAACGGGATGGCCGGGTGGAGTTGATCGGGCTCAATCAGCATCCCGAACTGCCGGCTTACAACCGTCGCCGGCGTGTCGACCACTGCTCTGGGGCCAGCATTCTGATCGAAAAGGCCCTATTTGACAGCCTGGGCGGACTCGATGAGGCCTATGCCCCGGCCTACTGCGAGGACAGTGACCTATCCCTAAGGGTGCGAGCCCTGGGCCGGGAGGTCGTCTATGAACCCGCTTCGGTGGTGGTCCATCATCTCAGCGTTACGACCGGGGTCCAGCCGGGCGAAAAAATGGCCCGCATCGCCATAAACACCACCCGCTACCTGGACCGTTGGCAATCCACTCTGAAAGACCTGGACGCGGTGCATCTCATCGCCTTTTTCCTGCCCCAATTCCACCCCATCCCGGAGAACGATCGCTGGTGGGGCAAGGGCTTCACCGAATGGACCAATGTCAGCCGGGCCAAGCCCAATTTCGAAGGCCATGAACAGCCCCAACTGCCAGCAGACCTGGGCTTTTACGATCTGCGCCTGCCCGAGGTTCGCCAGGCCCAGGCGGACCTCGCTCGCCGCTACGGCATCTATGGATTCTGCTATTACAACTATTGGTTCAATGGTCATCGCCTGCTTCATCAGCCCATCGATGCCATCCTGGCCTCCGGCGAGCCGGATTTTCCGTTCTGCATCTGTTGGGCCAATGAAAACTGGACTCGGCGTTGGGATGGCAAGGATGAGGAAATCCTGATTGGTCAGGATTATTCCGAGGCGGACAACCTGGCCTACATCCGCCACCTCGATCCCTGGCTGCGTGATCGACGTTACATTCGTCTCAATGGCCGGCCTCTGTTGCTGGTCTACCGGATCGAGCTCCTGCCAGACCCCGCCCGTACTGCCGCCATCTGGCGTGACTATTGCCGGGAGGTGGGCATCGGCGAGATCTTTCTCACCAGCGTCGAAAGCTTTGGCACCACCGCGGATCCCCGGGACTTCGGCTTTGATGCCGCCGTGGAGTTTCCTCCCCATGAACGCGCTGTCCTGGTAGACCCCCAACCACACATGACCAACCCCCATTTTGATGGACTGGTGTACGACTATCCGGCGACAGCGAACAACTTCAAGGGACGATCCCTGCCAGACTATCCCCTCTTCCGCACCGCCATGCCATCCTGGGACAACACGGCCCGGCGCCAGGATACGAGTCATATCTTCTTCAATGCCAACCCAGAGTCCTTCGAAGACTGGCTGACGACCCTTATCCAGGAGACCCGAACCCTCAAAGCCCCCGGGGAGAGATTTGTCTTTATCAATGCCTGGAACGAATGGGCCGAGGGCAACCATCTGGAACCGGATCAGCGGTTTGGTCATGGCTACCTGGAAGCCAGCCGGCGGGCCTTGGGGGACATGAACCCCAGCGGCTTTGGCGAGGGGATCAACCAATCGCGGGCCCCCGGGGACATCCAGCGGGTAGACCCCACGAGCCGCGCCCGTCCCAAACTCAGCCCCACCCTCATGGCGGCCCCGCAAGGCGTCTTGCTGGTTGGACATCCCTACGCGGTGCTCGGCCGGGCGGAGGACGTTCGCACCGCCGCCCGCGCCTGCGACGCGGCAACCATCCCCTTTGCAATGCGTAATCTCTTCGGTGACTATGGCCGTCAATGGGCTGATCTCCACCAAGACTTCCCCTTGATGGATCGATTGGATCCCCACGCCAGCTATCGTGCCAACCTGTTCGTGCTCAACGCCAACGAGATGGCCTCCGTACCCCAGCAATTGGGCAAGGATTTCATGGCGGGCCATTACAATATCGGCTATTGGGCTTGGGAATTGAGCGGTTTTCCCGATGCCTGGCTGCCGGCCCTGGCGGGGCTGGACGAGATCTGGGCGCCCTCACGATTCATTCAGCAGGCGGTCAGCGCCAAGACCGATCTGCCCGTGACCTGGATGCCCCTGGCCGTGGAGCCAGGTGAGATACCGCCCCTGCCACGCGCGTCGCTGGGTCTACCGGAACGTCGTTTCCTCTTCCTGTTTTTCTTTGATTTTCGTTCTTTTGTCAGCCGCAAGAATCCCCAGGCCGTCATGACCGCCTTCCAGCAGGCCTTCGCCGCGAACGACGACCGGGTTGGTCTGGTGATCAAGACCAACGGCATGGAAGAATGTCCCGAGGCCTATCAAGCCTTCAAGGACCAAGCCCTGACCCGAGATCCGCGTGTCCACCTGATTGATCGCGTGATGGATGATCGGGAACTCAAGGGCCTGATGAATCAATGCGACGCCTTCGTCTCCCTGCACCGCTCCGAGGGTTTCGGTCGGGGTCTGGCGGAGGCCATGTACCTGGGTAAACCGGTGATCGCGACCGCCTACTCGGGTAACCTGGACTTCATGACCCCCACCAATAGTTGTCTGGTTGATTACACCCTGGTTCCCGTGGCCGAAAACGATTATCCCTTCGGTCAGGGTCAGTACTGGGCTGAGGCGAACATCGACATGGCCGCCGGGTACATGCGTGCGCTGGTCGTCGACCCGGTCCTGGCCCGGGAAAAAGGCGCCAGGGCGGCGCGGGACGTGCGTCGTGACCTCAGCTTTGAGGCCATCGGCCGGCGTTACCGCCAACGTTTCGAGGAGTTGGGTCTGATCGAACAGCTGGTTTGCGCTGATGGCCAAGCCGATCGGCGCCTGTGCCCGCAGGTCTGACCAGCGACCATGGCCCCCTTCGATGACACCAAGGCGCCAGTACCCGCCATGGCACCTAATCCCTTCTCCAAAGGCTTGCGCAGCTTGTTTCATGTGCTGCCCCTGGATGATCATGGCCGGTGGCGGATCAAATCCTTTTTCTATCGCCGGCTGGGCCCGCTGATCAATCACACCGCCAGCTATCGGCATTGGCGCGGCTGCCATGCGCCGGAAGGGGAAGATGTGGATGGCGAGGCCAAGGGGGCCGCCGCGGCTGTTGAGCCGATTCGTCCCATCAACCTCGTCACCCTACCCGCCGCGGGGCTGGCGGACATGGCCAACCGCCTGGTCTTGCCTGGGGTGCCCGAGAATGCGGTGCCTGAGGTCAGCATCCTCATCCCGGTTTACGAGCAGGTCGCTTATTCCCTCTGCTGCCTGGCGGCGATTGCCGCCGCCCCACCCAGTGTCAGCATTGAGGTCCTCGTCATCGACGACGCCTCCCGCGATGAGACCCGTGACCTCTTGCCCCTGGTCAAGGGTATCCGCTACCTGCGCAACGATCACAACCTCGGCTTTCTCCGCAGTATCAACCGGGGTGCCTCCCTTGCCCGGGGCCGCTATCTGCATTTACTCAACAACGATACTCAGGTCCAGCCCGGCTGGCTCGACGCCCTGGTGGCCGTCTGCCGGGAGGTGCCCGACGCGGGCCTGGTCGGTTCCAAGCTGATCTATCCCTCTGGCCACTTGCAGGAAGCGGGCGCGGCCCTGAAACGGGACGGGAGCGTGGAATTGATCGGTCTCAATGCCCATCCCGCCGCTCCCGCCTTCAACCAACGGCGCCGGGTCGATCATTGCTCCGGTGCGAGCGTGCTGATCGAAGCCGCCCTGTTCCAGCAGCTGGGCGGTCTGGATGAAATCTACGCGCCGGCCTATTTCGAAGACTGCGACCTGTCCTTGCGCGTCCAGGCGACTGGGCGCGCGGTGATCTATGAACCCAGGTCGGTGGTGGTGCACCACCTCAGCGTGACAACGAACGCCCAAGCGGAGGACAAGCTGGCGCGCATTTCCGCCAACACGGGTACTTACCTCGGTCGCTGGCAGTCCACCCTCGATGACCTCGATGCAGTTCGTCTTATCGCCTTCTACCTCCCTCAGTTCCACCCCATCCCGGAGAATGACCGTTGGTGGGGCAAGGGCTTTACCGAGTGGACCAACGTCACCCGCGCCAAGCCGAACTTCGATGGCCATTACCAACCGCGGTTGCCCGCGGATCTGGGCTTCTACGACCTGCGTCTTCCGGAGGCGCGCCAGGCTCAGGCCGAGCTGGCCGCCCGCTATGGGGTTTATGGCTTCTGCTATTACTACTACTGGTTTGGCGGCAAACGCCTCCTCCATCGCCCCTTGGACGAGGTCCTGAGCTCCGGACAGCCTGATTTTCCGTTCTGCATCTGCTGGGCCAATGAAAACTGGAGTCGCCGCTGGGACGGACGCGAGTCCGATATCCTGATCGGTCAGCAGTATTCGGACGGGGATGACGAGGCCTTCATCCGCCAAGTCGAGCCCCTGCTGCGGGATAGACGCTACATTCGCGTCCAGGGTCGGCCGCTGCTCTTGATCTATCGCATCGAGCTGCTGCCGGATGCCGCGAGGACGGCGGCCATCTGGCGGGAGCATTGCCGGCAATGCGGTATCGGCGAGCTCTATCTCGCCAACGTCCAAAGCTTCGCCGGTGCCTCTGACCCTAAGTCCTACGGCTTCGATGCGAGCGTCGAGTTCCCGCCCCACGAGCGGGCCGTGCCGGCGCAACCCCAGCCTGGGATGACCAACCCGGATTTCCAGGGCATGGTCTTCGATTATCCGGCGACGGCCAGGAATTTCATGCATCGCCCCCGGCCGCCTTTCCCCTTCTTCCGTACCGCCATGCCCAACTGGGACAATACCGCCCGGCGCCAAAACCACGGCCATATCTTCATCAACTCCTCCCCTGAGGCCTACGGTGCCTGGCTGGCCCACCTGGTCGCCCAAACACGCCGCCTCCACCCCCCTGGGGAGCGTATCGTCTTTATCAACGCCTGGAATGAATGGGCCGAAGGTAATCATCTCGAACCCGATCAGCAACATGGCCACGGCTATCTGGAGGCGACCCGCCAGGCCCTGGGCGACTTGCTGCCGGTGGGTCTTGGTGAAGGGCTCCCGCTTTCCAAGGTGGCGGAATTGGCCGACGCGGGGGATGGATCTTGACTGTTGACCTCGCCCAACGTGCCCGCCAGGTGCTGCGGCGGCACGGTGGCTTTGGCGCATTAACCCGCCAGCTGGCTCGCATTCTGGTCAGCGAGGGCTGGGGAGGATTGCGCTACCGGTGGCGACACCTGATACGGGGTAATCGGGGCGACCTGACCGAGCTAACGACGGCGTCCCTGGCCCATTTCCGGGCCAACCCAACGGAAGTCACTCAAACCCGCTCCCGCCTGCCACCGGGGGCACTCCTGGTGGGTCACCCCTACGCCATCCTGGGGCGCGCGGAGGACATCCGCACCGCCGCTACCGCCCTGAAACGGGCTCAAGTGCCTTTCGCCATGCGCAATGTCCTGGGCGACTACGGCCGCCAATGGACCCATCTGCACCCCGACTTCCCCCTGCTGGATCGCATCGACGCCACCTCCCGCTTCCGTGCCAACATCCACTTCCTCAACGCCAACGAAATGGCGATGGCCTGGCAACACCAGGGGGAAGCCCTGTTCCGGGGCCCCTACAACATCGGCTACTGGGCCTGGGAACTGAGCCGCTTTCCCGACGCCTGGCTACCCGCCTTGACCCTCCTGGACGAGATCTGGGCCCCATCCCGGTTCATCCAGCAGGCGATCGCCGAGAAAACCGCTCTGCCCGTCACCTGGATGCCCCTCGCCGTGGAGCCGACCTTGGCCGCGCCGGGTAGTCGCGCCGACCTGGGTCTGCCGGACGCACGATTTCTGTTTCTGTTTTTCTTCGATTTCCGTTCTTACCTGGCTCGCAAGAACCCTTGGGCCGTCATCCAGGCCTTTTCCCAGGCCTTTTCCCGATCTGACCCGCGAGTGGGACTGGTGATCAAGACCAACGGCATGGAGGAGAGTCAGACCGCCTACCAGGAATTCCTGCGGTCACCCTTATTGGGTGACCCACGCCTCATCCTCATGGATCGCGTGATGGACGACCGGGAGATCAAGTCCCTCGTCAACCATTGCGACTGCTTTGTCTCCCTGCATCGCGCCGAGGGCTTCGGGCGGGGTCTGGCCGAGGCCATGTTCATGGGTAAGCCGGTCATTGCCACCGGTTACTCGGGTAATCTGGACTTCATGCATCCCGACAATTCTTGCCTGGTGGATTACCGTTTGATTCCGGTTGGCGAGCACGAGTATCCCTACGGCTTGGGCCAGTGCTGGGCCGAACCTGATCTCGGCATGGCCGCTGACTGGATGCGCACCCTAGCCGGAGACCCCGGGCTGGCCATGGAAATAGGCCAGGCCGGCGCTGCCACGATTCGCCGCCATCACAGTTTCGCGGCCGTGGGGGCGCGCTACCGCCGCCGTTTGGAAAAGCTCTACCTGTTGTGACGATGGACATGCCAGAGAACAACCAGCCCGCCCTACCCAAGGTACCCAACTTGTCAGCCCAAGGCCCGGCGGCCGCCAAGTCGCCTAACGCTGGTGCTCAGCGGACAGGGCGCATCGCCATCCTGGTCCTGGGCATGCATCGGAGTGGCACCTCGGCACTGACGCGCGTCATCAATCTCCTTGGCGCGGATTTGCCGTCCCGCTTGCTGCCGCCGATGCGGGGCAACAACGAGGCCGGCTTCTGGGAGTCGGAGGAGATCTACCGCCTCAACGATGAGATCCTAGCCAGTGCCGGCTCGGCCTGGGATGACTGGTGGCCCCTTGACCCTGTGTGGTTTCGCTCCGAAACCGCCGAGACGTTCAAGGCACGCGCACTTGCCTTACTGGACGAAGATTTCAGCCAATCCCGGCTCTTTGTCCTCAAGGACCCCCGCATATGCCGGCTGCTGCCGTTTTGGCTCGCGGTGCTGCATGATTTCGCTACCGAGCCCAGATGCATCCTGACCCTTCGCCACCCCAGCGCGGTGGCCGCCTCTCTTGAAAAGCGCGATGGTCTGGATCCCCGCCGTACGGAACTGCTCTGGCTTCGCTACAGCCTCGAGGCCGAGCATGGCTCCAGAGGGTTGCGCCAGGCATTCGTGGCCTATGACGAGCTGCTGGCGGATTGGCGGGGAAGCATCGCCGACCTCACCCAGTGCCTGGGTATGGTGTGGCCCAAGGACATCGCGGCCGTCGCCCCGGCCATCGACCAATTTCTTGACCAGCGCCATCGCCACCATCGTGGCCCTGAGCGACCGATGCCCGGCCATGCGGCGCTACCGGCATGGATTAGTGAAACCTTTGACGCCTTGCGAACCCTCCCTGAAGAGGCCAAGGCCCTGCACCGACTCGACCTCGTGCGCGGGGAGTTCGATCGTGCCAGCGTCACCCTGGGTCCCATCCTCAGTGCCGAGCAACGGGCCCACGCCGACCTGGTGATCGCCGCCTCGGGTCTACAACGCCTGCTCGACGAACACCACCAGACCCTGGTCACCCGCGACGCCCGGATCGCATCGCTGACGGCAGCGTTGAACCACAACAAAGACAAAATCGCGGAACTCCGCCGATCTTTATCCTTAGCAAAGGAAGCTATGGCTCGTATCAAGGAAGACTTGGCCCATGCCAATAAAACTTTATCCGATGTTTATTGTTCCACTTCCTGGCGGGCCAGCGCACCCCTGCGCCACTTGGGTCATTTCAAACTGAGATTGTTCCAGAGCATCAGACACTGGCTCATGACGCCAACCCGCATGGCCCTGGAACGGCCCTTAGAACCTGACGCCATACTGGAGAAAAAGAGAGTGGCGGGGCACGCCAACCCGCCTCTCCTTCCGCCTCCCAGCCTTCTGGGGACCCAGGGCATCACCCCGAATGGGCTGGACTTTGACGCCGAGTTTTATGTCGCCGCCTATCCGGACGTCGCCACCTCGGAACTGGACCCCTATGAACACTATGTGACGACCGGGGTGAAAGAAGGACGCATCGGCAAGCCACCCATTCCCCCGCTTTACGGCCAGCTTGACGACCTTGACCCCCTGCGGTCAACCCTGCTGATCGTCAGCCATGACGCCTCACGGACCGGGGCGCCGATCCTGGCCCTGAATCTGTTGCAACATCTGAAGACGCGTCACAACATCGTGACCCTCCTGCTGGGGGGAGGATCACTCCTGGCCGAATTTCAGGCCCAGGCAGACGTCGTCATCGGCCCGGTCGAGCAATCGCGCATCCCGCATATCGCCACCCGATCGCTGGCGCCCTTGCTGTGCGGGGTCAAATTTGAGTACGCCCTCGTCAATAGCATCGAGTCGCGCGGCGTCCTCCCGCTTCTTGCCGACCTTTTCATTCCCAGCATCGTCCTGATTCACGAATTCGCCGCCTACACCCGACCCCGGCGCGCCATCACCGAGATGGTCCTCTGGGCTTCCCAACCGGTGTTCTCCGCCCCCCTCGTCGCGGCAAGCGCCCAGCATGAATGCCATGCCCTCTTGCAGCCCCCCCCGCTGATTCTCCCCCAAGGCCGGCCTACCCCGCCGCCCGCGGACACCAGTGCCCATGAGCAGGAATTTGAAAGGGCGCGGATCAGGGGCCTGATTCGCCCCTTCTCCCTCGACCCCCGCACCCTGGTGATCTTGGGTGCCGGTACCGTTCACTTGCGCAAAGGCGTTGATCTCTTTCTAGCCGCCGCGGCCCGGGTGCGCCAGCTTTCCCCGACCTCCCCGGTCCGGTTCGTTTGGGTGGGACCGGGTTTTGACCCGGAGGGCGATGCCGGCTATTCCGTCTATCTGCAGGATCAACTCACCCGTGCCGGCCTGGAGAACCATGTCACCTTTATTGGAGAGATCGCGGACATCGATGCGGCCTACGCCTTGACGGACATCTTCTTCCTCAGCTCCCGGCTGGATCCCCTGCCGAATGTCGCCATCGATGCCATGGCCCTCGCCAGGCCGGTGGTCTGTTTCGACCAGGCTACCGGCATCGCCCAGACCCTGGCCGAGGGGGGGCTGGCCGAGGACTGTGTTGCCCCTTATCTGGACGTGGAAGCGGCCGCCCACTGCCTGGTGCGACTGATTGAACAGCCCGCCCTTCGTCAACGGGTCGGCGAACAATCCCAAGCCCTGGCCGCGCGCTGCTTCAACATGGAGAGATACGTGGCCTCCTTGACCGCCCTCGCGGCGGACGCCGTCAAGGCACAGGCCACGGAACAGGACGATGGCCGGATCATCGCCGCGGCCCAAGCCTTGCGCCTGGACTTCTGCCCTCACCCCGCCTGGCCCCCCCTCTCCCATGGCCAGACGATACGTGCCTTTGTTCGTTCCTGGGCCTCCGGGGTCGACCTACGTAAACCCTTCCCCGGTTTTCACCCTGGTCTTTACCGGCATCTCCATGGGGTGTCCCAGCCCGGGCGTAATCCACTGGCCGACTTCATCCAGCAGGGCCGGCCCGCGGGGCCCTGGATGTGCGAGGTCATCACACCCCAGCAACCAGTACCCCAAAGCCCCCTCCCTGGGCGCTTCGCCCTGCATATCCACGTCCATTACCCGCAACTTTTCGCCGCCATTCTCGACCCCCTGGAAGCGCAGGACCTCGATCTCGACCTGCTGATCAGCGTCACATCCGTCAAGGCGATGCACGCGATCGAGGACCGTGCCCGCCAGTCCCGGCATCACTTGGTCGCCCTGGACCTGGTCCCCAATCGCGGCCGCGACCTGGGTCCGCTCCTGACCCTGTATGGCGAGCGGCTGATCCGGGACTATGACTACATCGGCCATGTCCATACCAAGCAGTCAAAGGACGCCGGCGACGCCCGGGTGGGCAAGACCTGGTTAAACTTCCTGCTTGAAAACCTCCTGGGCAGCCAGCAGGCCATGGCCACCAGCATCCTCCACGCCTTGCACGCCGACCCTCGGCTGGGACTGGTCTTTCCCGACGATCCCTATGTGGTAGGCTGGACGCGCAATCGGCCCGAGGCCGTTCGCCTGGCCTCTCGGCTGGGACTGAAGGCATTGCCGGAGGAGTATTTCTTCTTCCCGGTCGGCAGCATGTTCTGGGCCAGGACGGCGGCCCTGGCCCCCCTCTTCGGTCTGGGACTGCAATGGGAGGATTATCCCGTGGAACCTCTGGCCTATGACGGCACCCTGCTCCATGCCCTTGAACGGCTCCTCCCCAGCATTGCCCGCCAGGCGGGGTATGAGTTCCGGCTTTGCAACGTCCCCGGTATCACCCGCTAGGCTGACCATGGCCACCAAAATCCTGGTCCTGGGCGGCAATGGCTTTGTCGGGTCCCATCTGGTGGAATCGCTCCTGGCGGGCGGCGCCAGGGTGCGCGTCCTCGACCGCTCCGGGAGCCTCAAGACCCCGCCCATGATCGGCGTTGACTACCGCTACGCGGACCTAGCCGATCTACCGGCCCTGACCGAGGCCTTGGCGGACATGGACCTGGTGATTCATCTGATTAGTACCACGGTCCCGGGCACCGCCAACCAGGATCCCATCGCGGACATCGACGGCAATCTCATCGGCACGGTCCGGCTGCTACAAAAGCTGCGGAATGCCGGGGTGCCCAAGCTGATCTACCTCTCCTCCGGCGGGACGGTGTACGGCGATTCCCCCAACAGACCCATCCCCGAGACGCATCCCCGCGACCCCTTGTCATCTTATGGCATCGTCAAGGCGGCCATCGAGAACTACATCGCCATGTACGGCGGCCTGGCCGGCTTCCAGTTCCTCATCCTGCGCGTCTCCAATCTATATGGACCACGACAGGGGCACGTCGGCGTGCAGGGGGTCATCCCCACCATCTGCCGCCGTATCCTTGACGGCGAGCCGCTCAAGATCTGGGGCGATGGCTCCGCCACCCGAGATTACCTGCACATCTCGGACCTGATGACGTTCATCACCGCCGCGATCACCCAGGGGGCGACCGGCACGTTCAATGTCGGCAGCGGTATGGGCACCTCCCTCACCCAACTACTAGAACTGTTTGCCCAGATCACCCGGAAGCCCCTCAAGCTGGAGTACCTCCCTCCCCGCGGCTTCGATGTTCGCCACCTGGTCCTGGACATTACCAAGGCCCGCCGGACCCTGGGTTGGCAGCCCCAAGTCCCCCTACGTGAGGGCTGCCAGGGGTATTGGGAGTGGTTGCAACGCCATGAGGGCTAACGGATCCCCCCTAGATCGAAAGGCAGTTAGGGCTGAAGGGCGCGCGCCCCCCAAGCATTGGGGCAAGTCAAGAGCCAGCACTCAAGTGAACAGGGCATCGCAGCCAGGATCATCTCACGGCATTTTGCTAAAAATGCAACAGACACGAACAAGCCCATCCCTTGTTCTCGCACATGGTCGAGGGGATGCTAGCACAAGCAGCCCGGCTTACCGATTGCCCTACATTTTGTTAAGTAATTGTTTTTCATAATTATTTTTCAGATACAACCCCGCCATGACTCAGCAGGCCCTCGATGGGCCTCGATCCTGGCCCAGCGAAACCACAGCCGAGACCGCTCTAAAAAAATCGTTTTTGGCGTTGACGCCACAAGAGGGTTCTGCTATGTTGTCTTTACGAAACGAGGAGTTGATTGTTGTATTTTTACACCAACATGCTCGGGCGAAAAACCATGCCAACGATGCTCGGCTTAACTGCTTGTTCACAGTATGAGTTGTTACATCTTATCGGGCCATGGTAGTATGCAGGCATTTCCGAATTTTTGATGCTTTTTTGCAACAGATTTTGGATCTTGGAAGCCGAGCATGAGCTTGATACCACTTCGACGCCCGTTCAAATCCGTGAATGCAAACAAGTAACCATAACGACCTATTTCCCCCGTTTCCCCGTTTTTTTGCCAGTCGCGTGGGTGCGGCTATCCGATCTCCCCATCAACAACCCAGGAGAATACATGATGAAATCCTATCGTAAATCCAGCCTGAGCTTGGCACTCGGTGTTGCGCTCGGGTCCGTTGCCTTGGTTCCGGCAGTTGGCCATGCCTACTCCGTCAACGCCAATGTGCCCGGTGGTCAAATTGTGGCTGACGGTGGCGGCGATAGCCTGCTTTTCCCCTTCTACTCAACCGCCAATGGCACCAGTTCCAGTTTTTCGGTTTCCAACACTTCAGAAGCCACGATTGCCGCCAAGGTGCGATTCCGCGAGCAAATAAATTCCCAGGATGTTAGGGACTTTATTGTCGTCCTCTCACCTGATGACAAATTCGATTTCTGGGTGGCCCCGGATATTAACAATGGCGGTAAACCCGCCGTCTTTTGGAATGACAACTCATGTGTCGTCGGCAAGCTTCAAGAGAGCGGCGGGACGAAAACCCTGCCTCTAGTCGATCTGCCCGGCGGCGACTCAACGGTAGGACATGTTGAGATCATCGGCATGATGGATCTCTCAAGATCCTCATTCGAGGGTTATTCCCTAGCCGTCGCCGCCAAACATGACGAACAAGGTGTCCCAACCAACTGCAACCCCATTTACAAGGCATTTGAAAGCCGCTTAAATGTAAACCAAATCACGAATGCCGGCGATGCGCCCAATGCCCTCATTGGTGCTTATGTTGTTACGGCTGGCGCTGCCGGCATTGAAGGTGGTGACAATCCTATCGAAGTCAAAAATACCTTCCGACGTGCCGTGTATGCAGCCCAGTCTCCTGAGCCGTGCGCTGGTATCCCGGCGGATTTTGATGGAACCAATCAAGACCTTACCGATTGCTTCCAACTCTATTCATGGGACGGCAAGGAAGAGGATCATCCCCATTTGGGTGATGTCAACTGGGTGGTCGCCAACCCAGGCGACAGAAGCGTTGTAGCCAATATTGACGGCGCCTTGACCGCCCTTGCTTTGCGTGGTGACTGGTCCAACAACCCGGCTAACTCCGTTGGTTATGACTGGATCGCTACCTACCCCACAAAGTACGTATATCTTGATGATTGCGACGGGGATAAAGTTCCTGACGAAGACGGCAATCTTGGCGATAAACTTGTTGGTCCCTACCCGTTCTGTCAGACTCCTTCCCCATTCGGTCCGGGCGGCCATGATAAGTGCATGGGAACCACTACCGTGGACGCTTTTGACGCCGAAGAGGGTGTACCTTCTCGTCCCTCCCCCAGCAGCCAGCCGCTATATGGTAACTGCAACGAAACCAACGTGTTCACCTATGCCATGGCTGGACAAGCATTTGAGTCTTCTCTGATTCAGACTGAGGCTCGTAGGGAGGTGAGAACCTTTGAGTACATCCCCTCTGATCCTGTTCGTGGTTGGATTACACAGCCTATTGTTTGGCAGCCCAATGCAGTGGTACCGACCCATGTCAATAACACGTACGATGGTGCCGCAACACAAGGCTTGCTCTGGATCGTGCGTTCCACCGATGATGCTGCTGTGAATAACGGTTCTCTTCGTGAATTGGTCCGCGAAAACGCCGACTGATGTATTGCTCTCATAGATAGAGCTTCTAAATAATTATTTCCACGTTAGAGTATCCTAGCCCATTTAAGCTGGTTACCTAATGACAGACTGTTGAGGCGCCCTTGTGGCGCCTTTTCTTTGTCTAGAAATAACATTGTAGGGCCCGTCGTTTAATTGCTTGGCGACCACATACCATGCACCCAACATCAATGGAAAACATGCGCAGATGCATTGAACATCATGCGCCAAAGAAGGATGATCTCGGAAATAGTTCCCTCCTTGTCCTAGACATTGGGGGGGCTGACATCAATGGCAGTTACCGTTCATTGTTTCCCTCCCCTTTTTATTGCTATCAAACTGCAGATATTGCCACTAGTGGTGTAGACATCAGTTTAAGAGATCCCTATGAAATCCCCCTGCCGGATGGTAGCGTGGATATCGTCATCAGCGGACAGATGCTCGAGCATTGCGAATTTTTTTGGCTGGCCTTTCAAGAAATGGTCCGCCTGCTGAAGCCTGACGGCGTTATCTTTCTGATCGCCCCCAGTGCCGGACCTATCCATCGTTACCCTGTCGATTGCTACCGATTTTATCCGGACGCCTATGCCGCCTTGGCGCGCTATGCCCATTGCCATCTGGAGGCATGCTGGCGCGATGAACGAGGCCCATGGCATGACTTGGTCGGGGTATTTCGCAAGACCCCCTTGCCGCCCGAAGCCAAGCCCCTACCCCCCCCCATGGAGCCAATTCCTGGACCTGATTGGGTAGCGGACCATTCGCCACCCCCGACCGGCAACCCTGATTACCCAGACGGACCTGATGAGAACCTGATTCAGGGCCAGCAGGATTACTTGACGCTTCTCCAGCATGTACATGAGAAGTTGCAACCAGGGTTTTACCTGGAAATCGGCATCCGTCACGGCGCTAGCCTGGCGCTTGCCCAGGGGGATGCGCTGGGAATTGACCCCGCTCCCGCCATCGATCGCCCTTTGCCGGCCTCGACCCGAATTCTCCAGGCCACCAGTGACGATTTTTTCGAATTTGGGGCCGAGAGACTTTTTCAGCCTGCCCCTGATCTGGTGTTCATCGATGGCATGCACCTCTTTGTGTACGCCTTGCGCGATTTCATGAACGTGGAGCGCCATGCCAAGCCTTCGACCTTGGTGATCATCGATGACATCTTCCCCAATCATCCGGTGCAAGCCTGTCGGGTACGCCGTAGCCGTGTCTGGACCGGTGATGTATGGAAACTTTTTGTCTGCTTGTCTCAGGAGCGGCCCGACCTCATCCTTCTGCCCCTGGACACACGCCCGACGGGTCTGCTGCTGATTGCCGGTCTCGACAACACCCATCGGGGGTTGTGGGAAGAATATAATCCCCTAGTCAATCGCTATGGCCGGGATTTACCCGAGACCCCTCCAGCGAGGATTCTAAACCGGCAAGGGGCCCATGACCCTGACTCACCCATCGTGGAGGACCTGATCCGAATTGTGGGGGAATTAGGACGGCAAGATGCCCCGTTGCCAGCCGTCCAAGCAGCCTGGGCGTGCCTGCGCCGCGACCAGGCCTGACCCCTGAGGCAGCTATCTCTCTCTTACCGGTTATTGACCGTCCCCCATTTACCATGTCCCTGCCCCTGGTCTCCGTCATTATCGCGGCCTATAACATGGCTCGGGAACTCCCCCGGACCCTCCAATCCCTGACCCCGCCCCAGCAGCGGGGAATCCCTGCCGCGGATTATGAACTGATCGTTATCGACAACGGCTCGCTACCGCCCGTCGATCTTGCCGTCTGCCAGGATGCCCATCCTAACCTGCGCCTGCACCGGGTAGCCCATCCTTCACCCTCCCCGGTGACGGCGATGAATCTGGGGCTGCAATTTGCCCAAGGGGAGCTGATCGGGGCCTGGATCGATGGCGCCCGGTTGGCCTCGCCCGGCATCCTGCGCGGCGCCCTGGAGGCCGCGCGGCTCCATCCCCGCCCGGTGATTGGCACGGTCAATTTGCACCTAGGACCGGATATTCAGCGTCGGTCCATCAAGGCCGGTTACGACCAGGCCCGGGAAGATGCTCTCCTAGAGGACGTAGACTGGACGCAGCATGGCTACCGACTGTTTGAAATCGCCAGTTTTGGCGGCTCCTCGGCCCAGGGTTGGTTCGGGCCCATGGGGGAAAGCAACGCCCTCTTCATGTCCCGCGCCCAATGGCGGGAACTGGGTGGGTATGATGAAGGCTTTCAAATGCCGGGTGGCGGGCTGGCCAATCTCGATCTCTGGCGCCGCGCCTGCACGGCGCCTGACAGCCAGGTCATCATCCTGCTGGGGGAGGGAACCTTTCACCAACTCCATGGTGGCATCGCGACCAACGCGGACCAGCCCATGTTTGCCGTTTTCGACGCGGAATACCGCCGCCTTCGGGGGCAGTCCTACCAGCCACCGGACATCGAGCCCCTCTATGTGGGCCGTCTGCGACCCGAGATCATGGCCAAGATGGCGTGGTCAATGGCGCAAAGGGATCGGTCGCCGATTAGGCCAGGGGACGGGGCATGGCGAGAACCTAACCAGGTGTGTCATCCCCGCCTACACAACGCATGAAGACGAATCCGATGTGCTTTGGCGCCTCCCCCATCGCCGTTGGCGGAATCGGCGGGAGCGGCACCCGCTTGTTGGCAAGGCTGCTCATGGAACTGGGTTATTTTCTGGGTCCCGACCTGAATGAGTCCCTGGACAACTTATGGTTCACGCTCTTGTTCAAACGGCCCGCCATCCTGGAGGCTTCGCCTGATGAATTCAACCGTCTGGCGCGGATCTTCGTTGGAGGCATGACCGGTAACCCACTCCTTGATGAAGCGGATAGGCAATTACTTGACCAGATGGCGCTTGAACCCAGGCCACCGGAATTCCCCGTGGAGTGGTTTCAGGCGCGGGTCATATCTCTAACATCCGCCAGAACGACTGCCACTCCTTCAGCTTGGGGCTGGAAGGAACCTAACACCCATATCCTTATCCCCCAGTTACGCCAGTGTCTGCCCGGGTTGAAGTATCTGCATGTCATGCGCAACGGCCTGGATATGGCCTACAGCAGCAACCAGACTCAGCTTCGGTTCTGGGGGGCTTGGTTGATCGGCGACAAGATCGAAGTCACGCCACGCTACTCGCTGAAGTACTGGCGCCTTGTCCATGAGCGAATCTTGTCCCTGGGGCTGGACATGGGGGAAGATTTACTCTTGCTGGATTTTGACCAATTCTGTCTCAGCCCCACGGAAGGACTTAGGCGCCTGTTGGCGTTTGTGGGGCTGGATATTTCACAGGCAAGGCAGAGTCAACTCATCAGCAATCTCCACCCCCCGGCGTCTCTAGGGCGCTTCAAACAGCACGGAACTCAGGACTTCGATCCGGAGGATATGGCCTTTGCCAGCCGCATGGGCTACGACGTGACTCTTTAAGAGTTCCTGTACGCGGGATGATCTGACTACCGATCATCTGATGATCTGATGGTCTGGCCTGAAGCCAGCCGTTAGTGGTTTCTCTGGTAAAATGATGTCTACTCTGATTCGATTGGCGTTACACCTTCCCGACGCATGTTACCGGTGAAATGAATGCTAGCCAACGCCAAAGCCACCACATCCCCCTTCCGCCAGCAAATCCATCACGGGTTGAAGCCGCATCAATTACGGCGAGCCCTACAAGATATTTATAAGGGCTGGCAGCATCGCGCGCTCTGGGGGACCCTTGGCCTTCATGACATCCGCCAGCGCTACCGTCGCTCGACTTTAGGCCCATTTTGGATCACCCTCTCCATGGGCATAATGGTGTTTGCCTTGGGTATCCTCTACGGTCAAATATTCGGTCAGGTACTGGACGAGTACATGCCTTTTTTAGCGGCGGGCTTCGTGATATGGGGCCTGATCTCAGGCCTGATCCTTGGTGGCTGTCAGGCCTTCATCGCTTCCGAAGGCATGATTCGCCAACTCAATGCCCCCTTGTCCATTTATGCCTTCCGGGAAGTTTGGACTGGGTTAATCGCTTTCGGTCACAACATCTGGGTCTTTGTCGTGGCGGCCCTGTGGTATGGCGTAACTCCATCCTGGGAAACCATCTGGTTGATTCCGGCGACACTAGTGATACTGATCAATGGGTTTTGGATGGTGATCTTTTTTGGGCTCCTGAGCGCACGTTTTCGTGATGTGCCTCTCATTGTCGGTAGTGTTGTCCAGGTGCTGTTCTTTCTGACACCCGTCATCTGGCAACCAACAATGCTGCCTGACCGAGCCATCTTCCTAGAATTGAATCCGTTTTACCATATGGTTGAAATTATGCGGGGTCCTTTGCTAGGTCACCCATCATCATGGGATAACTGGTTCCCTGTGATCCTGATAACTGTATTCGGCTGTTTGATAGCACTATTATTCTACTCCGCCTACCGATGGCGAATTGCCTATTGGGTCTGAGGGCATCGTCATGGCAACGATCAAACTCGATCATGTCTCGGTGTCATTTCCAGTCTATGCCTCCGCAACCCGCTCAATCAAAAACCGCCTGATGCACAGCGCCACCGGCGGCCAAATACATACAGGATCCGGGACCAACAGGATCACGGTGGTGGAAGCCTTACAGGATATCAATCTCGATTTAAAAACTGGCGATCGGATCGGACTTGTCGGCCACAATGGAGCAGGAAAAACGACTCTATTAAGGGTTTTGGCCAATATTTATGAACCTAACGAGGGTAGTGTGTCCATTATTGGAAAAACCGCACCCCTATTTGATATACGTCTCGGTATGGATCCGGAAAGCACGGGATATGAGAACATTTTGCTGCGTGGGCTTTATCTAGGTTTGACCCGCAAGCAAATCAGCGCGCACATTGACGATATCGCCGATTTCACCGAGCTGGGAGATTTCCTCGACTTACCCATTCGTACTTATTCCGCGGGCATGCAGATGCGACTCGCCTTCGCGATCTCGACGGCAGTACCACCCGATATCCTACTCCTTGACGAGGGTATTGGGGCTGGTGATGCATCCTTCCTACAAAAAGCCAGTGAACGCTTAAGGGCGTTTACCGAGCAAGTTTCCATCATCGTCCTTTCGTCTCATTCCGAGTTCCTGATCAGGCAAATGTGCAACAATGCCTTGCTGATGGAGCACGGTCGAGTTATTGGATCTGGAGCAACGGAGGATGTACTTGAGGAGTACCGTCTGTTATTAAACCTAGGCGGCGAGCGGGCTGGGCCCGTCGTCAATTCCCCTAGCCAACTAGCTGAGAATACCAACACAGCCCCTCGATTTGCTGATCCATTGAGTGGCTTTACCACAGAGAATTCCGCTCGCTGGGCAAAAAAAACGGCTTCTCTCTTAAAGAAAAAGCGCTGGAATGAAGTAAATCTTGAGCGACTCATCTTTGAGCTTGAGCAACTTGCAACCCAGCCATCACCCTCACTGGGAGAAGCGACCTTCCCATCTGGTTCCTCCTTTGACGTAAGTGAACTTGTTAAAGATCTTGTTAAAAATCTTTTTCTTTGGCATTTCATAAGCGAAGAGCGAACGATAGTGAATCGAGAAATAATTAACCGGACCAGGGATATGCTTTTGTTAGCTATCGACTCAGATCCTTCTTTATATGATTCAATTTCTAATACATTGAATGATGCTTACCCCATTCAATTGGATGCGGCCGCGCATTCTGCTGATATAGACCCAACGAACTTCCCACGTGAATGCCCTATCGATATTCATAAATTTCTAAATAAAGAATGGTTTCCCGGGACTCAAAACCAATGAATGCAATTCATGATCCTGGTGTCAATATCACCAGCATATCTACAGCCATTGACCAGCATGTCAGATAATGATTTCCGCTTAATTTTAGAATCAGGCGTTAAGAAATTTATAACCACATGATTACCGAGATCTTAAAATGTCGATGATGGTATTTCTAGGTATTCTTTTGTGCGTTGCTGGAATGACAGCAGGTCAGATATTATTTAAAATGGCTGCATCCCAATGGGTGAGCAATGGAAATATAATTGTAGGCCTTATTACAAATAAGGCATTGATGGTTGCCGTCCTTATTTACGGATTAACAACCATACTTTGGGTTTTCTTGTTGCGCTTCGTGGATCTTAGTAAGGCCTACCCCATTATGGCTATTAATTTCGTTCTCGTACCTATCGCCGCTAGCTACTTGTACCAAGAACAAATAAAAATGGAATATTGGGTTGGAATCAGCTTGATTATAATTGGGATTGTGATATGCAGTCGATAATGAGAGTTCCTGATGGGATTCGGTGCTTGCTCATCATACCTTGTTATAACGAGGAAGGCTCAATAACGCGTCTTCTAAATGAAATCCACGAACTTGATGCTGGATTTGACACGCTTGTAGTTGATGACGCGTCAACAGATCAAACTTATCATCAAGCAGTAGCCTACTCACCAGTGGTTCGTCATCTCTCCAATCTCGGTATCGGTGGCGCAGTCCAGACTGGAATCAAATTCGCCTACCGAAATGGATATGATTATTGCGCACAAATGGATGGCGATGGTCAGCATCCCCCTTCCGAATACCTGAAATTGATCACAGTCGCCATCAACGAACATCCTGATATCATCATTGGGTCAAGATACGCGGGTTTAACATCCTTTAAATCCACTCTCATGCGACGACTGGGGAGCAGCTTGATTAGTAAAGCTCTTTCTATTGTTCATAACAAAGTTCGCGTCACTGATCCTACTAGTGGGATGCGCTTGATAAATCGTCGCGCAATGGCTTTTTTTTCTTGCCACTATCCCGCCGATTATCCGGAACCAATATCACTCGCATGGGCCTTTAAAATCGACATGAAGGTTGCTGAGATTCCTGCTTATATGCGTCATCGCACGACTGGAGTTAGTTCTTTAAAGGGGGTCAGGAAGAGCTTTAACTACATGCTTAGAGTGATCGGATATTTACTGATCTCAATTTTTCAAAAGAACAATTTTTCATTGCCAAACAGCAATAATTGAAATAATTGTAAGCTTTATGCCCGATTGGAAATTTAAAATTATTTGCAACCTCTGTAGCCGATAATAGGCATTTAATAATTTATCGAAGCACGGTAAGTCTATGTCGACACTTACAACCTCACCCAGTTGGCAAAGTATCATTATACTTGCTGGATTTACAAGCATTTATATAACTTACATTGTAAAAAAACTGTTGGCAGCAAAAATCGACCTATTCGATTTCTTAATGCTTTCAACTGTTGCACTTCTACCATCGGCGTTTATATTTTTCCCAAAACTCGGTTTCAAGCTGGCCGTGCTGACCGGCATCAGTGTTCCCTACATTCTGCTTTTTAGTGCTTTATTTTTAATCCTATTTATAATTTGCCACCAACTCATTGTTACGTGTCATAAGTTAGAACGCGAGAACCGCCTGCTCATTCAGGAAATAAGCCTACTTAAAAACCATATAGATATCCATGCCGCTAAACCCCTCGGCCAGTTATTGGAAATAAACAACAAAAATGAAAATAGAAACTAAATTAGTTGCTCTATTATTTATACTTTTTATTTCAATCCCATTTGTTCGAACTTTTACTTTGCCTGCTCCCATCTATACACCAGATGAGTATGCTTATTGGCGTCATGCCATAAATATGCAATATTCAGATCAGGCCATTATAGATCTTGACTCGCGCGATCCATTGCTGCAGAAGGTCAATAATTTCCTGTATCAGACTGTTATCTATCACCTTTTATCATTCACCCGAGGTAATCTCACCGCAATTGGAATTGTTCAATGGTTCGCATGGATAACAATATTATTCTTAATTTATGACATAAGCAAAAATATTTTTTTTAACTATTGGAGATATGCCCCTATAATTTTGGCTTCAATGATGCCATTTTCAAATTATACCAGATCAATCATGCCCGAAATATTTCTTGGCATGGGGTTCTGGATCGCAAGTTGGTTAATAATCAAGCTAACAAGCAATCATAAATATTCGGTTCATCTGAGTATTCTTTTGGGTGCAATTTGCTCCATTTGGATATTCATCAAGATACATTCTTTAGCATTTGCTGCAGCAGCAGCATTTACAGTAATCGCTCTTCCGTTTATACAGCATGGTAGTTTACTCAGGAAAGAAAAAGTTAAATATAGCCTGATTAATATTTTTTCATTCGCGACCACTTTCACATTTATACGATGGTTCATCCTTATTTGTTATAGCAATAAGATTCCGAATCAGGAAACAAGTGGAGCAGTTGGTTCATTCTACTTGGGGATATTTAATAAAAATATTGAAATTACTGAGTTTATTTACCAAACTTTATTTTATATCGCTTTACATGTCAACCTTCTTCTCGTTTTTTTCTCGGCTGGAATTATCTACTCAATTTTGCTGGTCAGTAATTTAACAAAATCCATATTGACCAATAGACATCATTCAAACCTTGTCTCCATTTCTCCAAACACTAAAATACTCATTTTATTTTGGATTTTAAATCTAATATTTCATTTATTAATGATTGCGATTTTTTCCACATTTACAGGAATCGACAATCCGTTTGAATATGGAAGAATTCATGAAAGGTATTATTGGTATGCAATCCCTGCATTAATAATAATTACAACGATAAGCTTAAATTATAGGGCAAAAATGTTTATTTTTCTTTCGTTTTTACTGACAATCGCATCCTTGGCCTTATTTTTCTTAGTAACCGTAAAATATGCCTCTATTTACCCTTGGGATGCTCCTGATTTTTTTGGTCTGTATCAAAAAACTAGCAACTGGGAATATATTCCGCCGGCCCCATTACTTCCATATTTGATTGGTTTATTTGTTATTGCATACTCTTTTTCCTTATTTTCAAATTCGCGCGTTTCATTCATAGCCTATTTCGCGCAGATGTCAGCATTATTTTTTGCTTCTTATATAGCCGCATCCCCTTGGCAGTATGAAACTTCGAAAAATTCATTCAATTTGTATTCCGAGGGACGCGCAGCGAGCAACACCATCAATCCTGCCGCCAAAGTACTGATAGTTTCCAATGAAAGATACGGACCTACTTCTAATTTTATGATGGGATTTACACAACCACCTTATTTTATATTAACCGAACAAAAAACTATTATTGATTTCGATCCTTTAAATAAATTTGATCTTGTGGCAATCAGTAAGGATATATCATATATTGGAACGATATACGAGAAGCTCCCCGCCGAACTATCAAATTTCATCTTATACACTCCAGTTATAAAGCCATGATATAACGTTATTCGGCAGGAATTTTGGAAATTTTTGGTTGGATTTAATTCATAATTTACGCACTACAAATACTTCCAGATATTCACCATCTAGCCCAATACCTCTATCTTTTGTTAGAAAAGTAGTGACCGGCTTCCCAGTCCACTCTTGTAGCAAATATTCAAAATCGTCGCCATAGTCCCATGTGACTAGGGTTTTTCCATCACCTATTGGATTACCATGATATACCGCTGGCTTATAATACTCAATTCCCGACTCTACAATTGCCGCCCGAGGATAACTTTTTATCAATTTTTTATGACGCGGCGCTGTAAAAATATGCACTCCTCCTGGCTTTAATACCCTGATTATTTCCTTAGCCGCATTCTTGGGATTAAAGACATGTTCTAGCACATCCTGTGTAATAAATATATCAAACGTATCGTCATCGAATGTGAGTGACTCCAAATTTTCGCAACGGATTTCATTAAAATCAGAGCCCAACGGTATGTCTGGGAAATATTGGGAAATCGAATAGTCGCGGCAATACTGGGATAAATGATAATTTGATGGTGATGATTCGTGGATTTTCTTTTCTTCCCATCCTGAAAAATATTGATCAAGAATGTACTGTAGGTGACGCTGCCGGGGTATTGAAAAACAGTTGGAACATAGGTAACCATCTCTCAACCAGTTGCCCTGTATCTCAAAATAAGTCTCCTCTCTGCAACAATGACAATAACCCGCAGTTCTGTCTTTCTTGGAATTCTTAATCGTGTTTCGCAGCCTATCCCGTTCTAGCGTAAGCACTAACATCTTGTTTGTTAGTCTAAAATTCTCCAGTTCATTTTTAAATAATTCTCTTTCCACGGCAACGACTTCGGCTTTAAGATCTATTTTTTCTAATTTTATTTCTTCATATTGTGACCTCATTTTATCAAGTTCGTTGTCTTTTTTTTCATATTCCTCTTTCACTTGTAATAATTCCTTGAGGTATTGGTCGCGACTGGAAACAATTTTTCTTACTTGCGGCAGTTTCATTGCTAATTTTTTTATTGCACTTGAGATATTCATCAATATCACCTCACGTAATTCAGCCCACCGAGAAAACCAAGAGCAAATCATTTAAAGATTTTGGGGAAATAATTTAGTCCAACCATTAAGGAAACGCTGATTAATTCGGGATCCGCTGCGACCGACGTAACTGAATCAAGGCATTGCTAGGTACTTTTCCCAGAATCCGGGATTAATCAACGTTTCCTTAACCCGCTAGATTGATAACCACATTTATCCTGAACTCCATCCTGCACCGATTTATTCTTTTTTTGGTATAGACGCCCATCTTAAAACAATTAATTCCTCAGTTAATTAGTAAATCATCCAATGCCTGGCGGGCGGCGTTGAAGCTGAAATGTGTCTCCATGACCCTGATTCCAGATTGCGAGAGATTTTCCCATAATTTCTTATCCTGATATAGCCTGACCACGGCCTTGGCAAAATCCTCGGCAGTATCCGCAATCAAAACCGATTGGTCATGTTCCAAATGCATGCCCTCCACCGCGACGCTCGTCCCTACCACTGGAACACCATACGCGAGGCTCTGGTTGATCTTACCCTTGACTCCTGCACCATAACGCATTGGGGCCACCGACAGACGATAGCCCTCCAGGTAAGGATTGAGGTCAGGCACATGGCCGAGAATGCGAACATGCTTTGACGCAAGGGAACGGATTTCCGCCGGCGGATCGCCGCCAATGATCGAAATACACAGACCAGGGAGTTCACTAATAACGATGGGGAAAATATCACGACAGAACCACAATACCGCATCGCTGTTAGGTGGGTGGGCAAAGGCGCCAATGAAAAAAATGTCGCATCGGTCTGAAAATGGGGTTTTGGACCCTGGCACGTGGTGAATGTTACTAAGAACGCGAACGTTGGCCCCTGGGGCCAGCCTCGCCAATATATCGCGCTCTACGTGGCTAACGACAAGAGTTGTATCCGCCTGGGCGATTAGCCCCAGTTCTTCACGCTGCCGGTAGGCGGCCAGACGCCGGGTAGCGGGGTCACCGGTTAATGTCGCTAACCGTTGTTCGCGAAGGAAATGTAAATCTACCGTATCATAGATCAAGTGCGCATTAGGACAATTCCGTCGCGCTACTTCCATCAATTCAACGGCGGCATCAGCACGACTGAGAATGACCACATCGTATTCGCTTCCTTTGAACTTGAGATATTTTGGAATGGATTTGACATAGGGTCGGTAGATAACTTCGACCCCCTGACGTTGTAAATAGGAAAGATATGGCTCTGATGCCTCCAAATTCGCAGCGGCAAAGGTGATTTTAAATCCTAATTCTCTGAGCAGGGCAAAGAGGTTGACCAGCCGCAACGAACCGGATTCCCTGTCTGGTGTTGGTAAATAAATGTCGACGATAAATGCGCGCCTGCGAATTTGGCGCTCCTTTTGGCGCTCGAGATCTTCACCTCGTTCCCCGTGGCCTTCTAACTCCTTACCCCAACGCTGGGAAAACTTTTCCCGATTGACCGCCTGGAAGCGCTTCATACCCCTAGGTGAGGTTTCGTCTCTACCCGCGCTTACGCCTTCAAAATGCAGCACTCGCGACGAGGGTTGATAATAAATTCGATAGCCCGCGGCGCGGACTCGAAAGGCAAGATCCGTGTCCTCGTAATACCCGGGGGCGTGAGTAGGGTTAAACCCCCCCATCGTCTCGAACAGATCACGAGGAATGGCCAGGGCGGCTCCTGACACATAGTCCGGTTCGCGCAAATAACTATACTCAGGGCGATAAGGATCATCCAGATGTCCATAGTTCCAAGCTGAACCATCCCTGAATACGATCCCACCCGCTTCCTGCTGCCTGCCATCGGGATAAATCAGCCGACTTCCCACAAGGCCGGGATTTGGTTGGTGCTCGAAGGTCCATATTAAGGCATCAAGCCACCCCGATTGTACCTGGGTATCGTTATTTAAGAACACCAAATAATCGCCGATAGCTAATGACGCGCCACGATTGCATGAGTGGATAAAGCCTAAATTCCGGTCATTGCGTACTAATCTGATATTGCCATATTCCCGAAGGTGGACCGCCGTGTCGCTTGTCGGATCATCGTCAATTACAATCACCTCAAAAGATGTTTGATCCTCACATTTGCTGAGGGCTGCTAAACAAAAATGGGTGTAGATATATTTACCAAAGGTTGGAATAATGATGGATACCCTGGGTTTACTTACTGGTGCGGAAAATGCAATGGGACAAAAGTGGTCCGACATGGGAATGAATTTTGGCTTTTGGGGCCTGAATGCTACGACCCGTATTCGTCGATGAACCTTCCTCAGCAGCACCCGTGGGCCTTCGGTGCGTAACACATGGAGAGCCAACAAAGCCAAACGGAGAAAAGAACTACTCATGACGCTCGACCGTGATGGGTCCCAAAATAAAAACTTCACTTTTTTCGGTATTGAAAATTAATAATTAAAACTATTTTGCAAACATTTTTTTAGTATAGAAAAATCTTATGCGTGTCAGCGCCTGCGTCCCGAAAATTAATGAAATCATCTTCCCCGCATAGGTAAAAGTGCAGCTTCTTATAAATAGCATCACAAAAACAGCGAACTCGCGACTTAGGGCTCCGTAAAAACTCATATTAATTCTCATTACCTCCATCAGACTCGCGCATGGATTCATACCGCTTAGCCCCGTATTACGATAGTTCACCAAGGCGCGATCGATATAAATAAATGGGATTTTGCTTTTCATGGCTCTCAGCACGAATTCGTAATCGCCCGCGATGCGATAGGAGGTATCATATTGCCCTATGCGCTGATGTATCTGCCGGGGTACAAACATGGCTTGGTGCTTAAAAGACATCCCCCGCCAAAGTTCAAGCTTGCCAACTGACAGATAGCGCAGATCCAAATCCTCCTGCAAAATGTGACTGTTTCCATAAAAGATTCCGGGCTCGCCAGCGTAAGCAAATGCGTTCGCCACCAGCAGCAATGCATCGGGCTCATAATAATCGTCCGCGCTCAGCAAGCCTATTACGTCACCCTTAACCAGCGAGAGACCCTTATTTAATGCGTCATAAATCCCCTTGTCAGGTTCGGCAATCCAGTAATCGATGAATTCATCGTACCGTTTGATGATCTCAAGCGATTCGTCGAATGAGCCTCCGTCTATGATCACATATTCAATATTGGAGTAGCTTTGGCCCAGGATGCTGTTTATAGCTTGCTCAAGATGGGGGGCGCCATTGTATACGACGGTGATGATCGAAATCAGCGGCAATCCAGGGGATGCGCATTTCTGAACACCTCGTGTTCTTAAGCCACCTTCAGTCACAATAACTCAGCCTTTAAGTTGTTATCGAACCACGCTAAAAAAACGCCTGAAGCGCCGAAATTCAGTATAATTTGGCACTCCCCTGGCTTCATGGTTTCAGTCATCATAGCCTCATGCCGACGTCTCAGTATCAGCGCATTCGCGAAATACCATACAATTATACTTCATTTTCCGATCGGGAGATCGTCATCCGCTTTCTTGGTCTGGAGATATGGAACCTGATCGAGGAACTGCGGGGTAGTCGCCGAACCGGCCGTTCGGCGCGCATGCTGTATGAGGTATTGGGCGACATGTGGGTAGTCACCCGCAACCCCTATCTGCAAGATGACCTCTTGAACAACCGCAAGCGCCGGGGACTTTTGCTGGCTGCCTTGCAGCACCGTCTTGATCAATTTGAACTGCGGCTGAACCAGAATCGTCGCGCCGAGCGACTCCTGCATGCGGCCCGAATGGCGGTGGGGCAGTTCGGCAACTGGCTTAACGATATCAGCCGGCGCCGCGCTGAAGTAGGCAAGGCCCTTGGTGGCATCACGCGCGCGGACAATCTCGACTTTGGCGGTCTGGCCCGGGTATCCCATGCCACGGATGCCACCGACTGGCGCGTGGACATGCCTTTTGTCGTCATCACCCCGGACACGGAGGCCGAGGTAGCCCCCATCGTCCGCGCCTGCATCCAGTCCGGTCTCAGCCTGATCCCACGTGGGGGGGGTACTGGCTATACGGGTTCGGCGGTACCCCTGAATCCTTGGTGCGCCGTCATCAACACGGAAAAGCTGGACAGCATCGCCGCGGTGGTCAGGCATTCCCTGCCGGGCCGGTCGGGGGCATTCCCCACGGTCCTCTGCGGTGCCGGCGCCATCACCCGGCGGGTCGCGGAAATCGCCGAGGCTGCCGGCTTGGTGTTCGCCGTCGATCCCACCTCCCAGGATGCGTCCACCATTGGCGGTAACATCGCGATGAACGCGGGCGGCAAGAAGGCCGTCCTCTGGGGTACGGCCCTGGACAACCTCGTTTCCTGGCGCATGGTGACGCCGGAGGCGGACTGGCTGGAGGTAGAGCGCCTCGATCACAACCTCGGCAAGATTCACGACCTGGAGGAGGTGCGCTTTCGGATTGCCCGCTTTGGGCCCGACGGGATCACCGCCAAAGGTGAGCCGGCGATCCTGTCCCTGCCCGGCCAAGCCTTTCGCAAGGCGGGACTCGGTAAGGACGTCACCGACAAGTTCCTCTCCGGTCTCCCCGGGGTGCAGAAAGAGGGCTGCGACGGGCTCATCACTTCCGCCCGGTTCCTGCTCCACCGGATGCCCGCTTTCACCCGCACGGTGTGCATGGAGTTCTTCGGGGCCGACCTCTCCCTCGCGGTACCGGCCATCCTGGAGGTCAGGAACTATATCGAGGCCTTGCCTGGTGTCCAGATCGCCGGTCTGGAGCATCTGGATGAGCGTTACTTGCGCGCGCTGGATTATTCAACCAAGGCCCCCCGGGCCGAGTTGCCCAAAATGGTGCTCCTGGCGGACCTGGTCAGCGATCAGGAGGACGAGGTCGAAGCGGCCGCCAGGGAGGTTGTCGCCCTGACGCAGGCCCGCCACGGCGAGGGCTTCATCGCGGCCAGTCCCGAGGCTCGCCGCCGTTTCTGGCTCGATCGTGCCCGGACCGCGGCTATCTCGCGTCACACCAATGCCTTCAAGATCAACGAAGACGTCGTTATCCCCCTCGAACGGCTGGCGGATTATTCCCGTGGCATCGAACGGATCAACATCGAGCAGTCCATCGCCAACAAGCTCAGGATTCTGGAGGCTTGGCTGGAGTACGTCGGGGGCGATATGCCAGAGGCCAAGTCCTGGCAGGGTTATGAGGATTCCGCGGAATCCCGCGCCATCCTGTCGGCCAAATGCCAGGCCGCTCGGGTGGTGCTCCAGGAGGCGCATCGCCGCTGGCAAGCCATCCTGGAACAACTCGATGCCCGGGCTGACGAGAGGACTGACCTCCTGCGCGCGCCGGAGCAGGAGGTCATTCAACCGGGCGATCAGTTGCTGGACCTGATGCTGCGGCGGGACCTACGTCAGTCCCTCAAACGGGAGGTTCGGCAGGGTCTGGATGAAATCTTCAGCGGTCAGGACATGGCGGCGGTGCGGGAGCGCCTGGCCGCCATCCATGCTCGCGTGCGGGACAGCCGGGTTTTCGTGGCCCTGCACATGCATGCGGGCGATGGGAATGTCCACACCAATATTCCGGTCCACTCTTCTGACTATGTCATGCTGCATGACGCCGACAAGGTGGTGGCCCGCATCATGGCCCTGGCCACCGCGCTAGGTGGCGTCATCTCCGGCGAACACGGCATAGGCCTGACCAAGATCCAGTTTCTGGAAACCGATAAGGTGGAGGCCTTCGCGAGTTATAAGGCCGAAGTCGATCCCCAGGGACACTTCAACCCCGGAAAACTCCTGGCCGGCTCAGGGCTGGATGTCGCTTACACCCCTTCCCTGCGCCTGGTCAGCCAGGAGGCCATCATCCTGGAAGAGACGGAACTAGGCGCCCTCAACGACGACATCAAACACTGCCTGCGCTGCGGCAAATGCAAGCCGGTCTGCATGACCCACGTCCCCCGCGCCAATCTCCTCTATTCACCGCGCAACAAGATCCTGGCTACCGGCCTCATCATCGAGGCCTTCCTTTACGAGGAGCAGACCCGCCGCGGCCTCTCCCGTCGCCACTTCGCCGAGATGAACGACCTGGCGGACCACTGCACCATCTGCCACAAGTGCCAGCCCCCCTGCCCGGTCAAGATCGATTTTGGGGAGGTGACGACCCGCCTACGTCGCATCCTGGTCGACCGGCGCCGCAAGCGCTTCAGTCCCGGGGCCTGGGCGGCTATGCGCTTTCTCGGTGCCAAGGATCCCCGTGCCATCCGATTGCTGCGTACCGGGCTGGGCCGCTGGGGCTTTCGCGCCCTTAGCCTCACCAGTGGAGTTGCCCGTCGTTTAGGCCTGTATGCACAGGAAGGACGTCCCGCCGCGACTACCGGCGCCCCCAAGAGCCTGACCCTGGCCAAGGAGATGGTGCGCCGTCCTATCCGCGTGGAGGTGCCCAAACTGTCTTTCCGACAAGTGCTGGCTCTGGAGGATACGACCCAGATCCCCATCATCCGGGACCCGAACCGCGGCATAGAGGAGGTGGAGGCGGTTTTTTACTTTCCCGGCTGCGGCTCGGAAAGGCTCTTTTCGGAGATCGGGCTGGCCACCTTGGCCCTGCTTTACCACCAGGGCGTGCAGACCGTGCTTCCGCCGGGTTATCTCTGCTGTGGCTATCCCCAAAGCGCCACCGGCTTAGAGGATCAGGGCAAAAGATTGACCATGGAAAACCGCGTGCTCTTTCACCGCGTCGCCAATACACTCAATTACCTAGATATTCGGACCGTCATTGTCTCTTGCGGTACCTGCATGGATCAGCTCATGCATTACGAGTTTGAGCGCATCTTTCCGGGTTGCCGACTGCTAGACATCCACGAGTATCTGATGGAAAAGGCTCCGACCAACCAAGTCAGCGAACCAGGCGTGATCCCAGACAAGACAGGTTCTTTTCAAAATTTGTTAGTCGGGAAATGGGCCGATCAATTTGAAACGCACTATCTGTACCATGATCCCTGCCACAGCCCCATGAAGAGCCATCCGCCCCTTCAGGTCGCTGCTCGCCTGTTGGGTCAGCCCGTCACCCTGACCGACCGCTGTTGTGGTGAGGCGGGTACCTTAGGGACCGCCAGACCCGACATCGCCAATCAGTTGCGCTTTCGTAAGCAGGAATCCCTGATGGAAGGTATTCGCCATTTGACTGGTCAAGACCAGGCTTCAAGCAGGGTCAAGCTGTTGACCTCCTGCCCGGCCTGCCTGCAGGGACTCGCCAAATTTTCCGACGATACCGGTCTCATGACCGATTACATCGTCAACGAACTGGCAACGCGGCGATTAGGCCAAGGTTGGCAACGGCAATTTCTTGACCAGGTCCGCCAGGGAGGGATTGAAAGGGTGTTGCTATGATTTCAAGCGGGGGCAATCCTTGAGTCCCGCGAAGCAAGACCTGGCAGGTATGGCACAGCCGGGCATCATGGCCGTACTGGATCATTCGCCTACCGCTGCGAGAAGTCTGATGATGGACACGGGCGAGCAGCCGCTGGTGAAGGCGCCACCTGCGGCCTCGAATTTGACCGGACAACTGCTGGAAACCAAGGATCGGAGGCAATCCCTGGTGGTGATGCCCAGCTTATTTCTTCCTGGCCCCTAAGAATCGATAGAGTACAGGCATACTCATCTAAGGAGACACTGATTAATTCGAGAGCCGTTGAGACCTACGCAACCGAATCAAGGCATTGCAAGGCCCATTCGCCCGGAATCCGGAATTAATCAGCGTTTCCCTAAGGAGAGCGGAAATTTTGGCGCGCCTGACTGGACTCGAACCAGTGACCCCTGCCTTCGGAGGGCAGTACTCTATCCACTGAGCTACAGGCGCTTGAGGGTCGGAGGGACACGGACGATGAAATCCCCTGATGCTTAGGATAGCTTCTTTAACTTTCATCGTCCATGGGGGTGGCGAAAATCCTGATGCAAGGAGCAGAAGTCAGCTAGGCCCCATATCCTAAATGGCTGTCTTTTCTCGATAATCACACAGATCCTGGATCAGACACTCCCAGCAGTGCGGCCTGCGGGCGACGCACACATAGCGTCCATGCAGGATCAGCCAGTGATGGGCATCCCGCAGAAATTCCTTGGGTATAAAGCGGATAAGCTTTTGTTCGACCTCGAGGGGGTTCTTACCAATGGCCAGGCCGGTACGATTGGCGACGCGGAAGATGTGGGTGTCCACCGCGAGGGTGGGTTCACCGAAGGCCGTGTTCAGGATGACATTGGCAGTCTTGCGGCCCACCCCGGGCAGCGCCTCGAGGGCGACGCGGTCATGGGGGACCTCGCCACCATGGTGCTCTAACAGTAACGCGCAGGTCTTGATGATGTTGGCGGCCTTGGCGTTGAAGAGGCCCAGGGTACGGATGTGCCCCTTGAGACCTTCTTCCCCCAAAGCCAGCATTGCCGCGGGGGCATTGGCGATGGGGAAGAGGCTGGCAGTGGCCTTGTTGACCCCTTTGTCGGTGGCTTGGGCGGAGAGGATGACGGCAACCAGCAATTCGAAGGGGCTGGTATATTGGAGTTCCGTCCGCGGGGCTGGATTGGCGGCTCGGAGTCGTTCAAAGATCAGTCGGCGTTTAAACTGGTTCATGACACGGGAAGGATAGAGCGATAGGGCCAGGCTGCCGAGGGAGTTGAAATCACGTCCATTTACAAAGCAGTACGAACATTGGTCCGCGATAAGTGCATATGACTTCTTATGGCCTTTTCGGCGCTGGACGAACCATCCGGGGGTGCCTATCACGCCGGTTGATCATACTTGGTACCTCGGTTCACGGCATAATTTCGCCAAGCATCTGAATTCCACACTCCTTACCCTTTACACTTTTCCCTTTACCCCCTGCCCTCTCTGCCGCCCTCGAGTGTCATCCCAGAGGTACCCCCGCCATGACCCCAGGTCCACGCGAAATCGTCACCCCCTTCCGTCCCATCCCCTTGGAGGTTCCGGAGGGCATGAAACCCAACGAGTTCTTCAACAGCACGGAGAATCTCAACGACCTAGTCAACAACAACGGCCTGCTGGTCAACCCCGAGAACCTGCTGCTCTACCGCAAGGCCTTGGGGCACTCAAGCGAGTTTGACTGCTCCATCATTTATAACACCTCCCAGACCATCCTCAACCCCCTAGGTCGGCCGGTGCGCCGCACTCAGGTGCCGGCGGGGGTCAAGCACGCCTGGAACCGGATGAACCAGATCCTCGTCAGCTACATGCTGGAGACCTATCCCGACCCGGCGGAGGCCCTGGTCCTGGCGGGGGAGGCCAGCCTGGATGCCACCTGGCCCCTGACCTCCCCGGGTGTGCCCAGCATCCGCATGCTGCACAATCATTTTATCGTCTTTCCCATGGACCAGCTGCGGCAGGCAGCCCAGGCGGACCCGGCCAACCCCAACCTGACTGACGGCGGGCAGCATAGCCTGTTCCAGGCCCACATGCGCGACGTCTACCGCCGCTTTTTTGCCGAGGCCCTGGACTTGCGCATCCTGCGCACCATCCACAGCGCGGAGTCGCAACTGGCCTTGACCGGTTACCCGGAGGGCCTGCCCTGCTGGGAGATCCAAGGCGGGGCGGAGGCCCTGAAGGACATCCGCTTCTGGCGCGAATACGACGCCATCCTGGAAGGGTTTCTGGATTTCTACCGCACCTTCTTCTCCCAGGTCTCCAGCCGCAACGCCCCCCCGCTGCCCGACCTCCACTACCCCGATGCCGTGGAGCGAGTATTGTTGTTCGACAACGAATTCCTCGGCACCGCCCGCCGGGTGCGGGAGCGCTGCATCACGGACCCGGCCTATGCCAATGCCATCCGCTGGCAGCCGGCCTTCAAGCAGCTCATCTACCGCAACGACGCCGGAAAACTGTTGGTCACCATCAGCCAGAACTCCATCGGCAACGCCATCACCGAATTGCTTGGGGTGGTGGTGAAGCGTGTTCCCGACGCCGCCGCCTATGCCGCCTTCGAACCACTCCTGCTAAAAAAACTGCTGACCGTCCGCGAACGCTTGATCGCGGCTGACCTCGGGGAGGGCATCGCGACCGCTGACTGGCCGGCGAACTGATAACTGATGGCTTGGATTCACGGCCCTCCCAGACACACCCAGACTTTCCCTTCGTGGGCACGACCTCCCTCCCCCTGGTGGGCCCGACCTTCAGGGGGGAACTGCTAAACTAGCCTCCATGAACGCCACGCCTACCAAGCCACCCAAGTCCCTTTTGCGCCAGGTGGGACGGGCGATCGGGGATTACGGGATGATCCGCGAGGGGGATCGGATCCTCCTTGGGGTCTCTGGCGGCAAGGACTCCTTGTCCCTGCTGCACATCCTTCGGCATCTGCAACGTCATGCCCCGGTCCGGTTCGACCTGGCGGTGCTGACGGTGGACCCGGAAGTCCCGGGCTTCGAGCCCGCGCCACTGCAAGCCTATTACGCCGACCTGGGATTGGCCTGGTACTACGAACGGCAACCGATCATGGATCAGGCCCAGACCCACATGGATGGGGATTCCTTTTGTGCCTATTGTTCGCGGATGAAGCGCGGCATCATGTACCGGCTGTGTCGCGAGCACGGCTACAACGTCCTGGCCCTGGCCCAGCACCTGGATGATCTGGCGGAGAGCCTGCTGCTGTCCCTCTTTCACGGGGGGCAGTTGCGGACCATGAAGGCCCACTACCTCAACGATGCCGGCGACGTGCGCGTCATCCGGCCCCTGGCCTACTGCCGGGAGCGGCAGACGGCGGACTTCGCCCGTGCCGCGGGTCTCCCCGTGGTGGCGGATTCCTGCCCCGCCTGCTTCTCCGCCCCGACCCGCCGCGAACACATGAAGACCCTGCTGGCGCGGGAGGAGGCCCAACACCCGCACCTCTTCACCAACATCCTGCACGCCATCCGCCCCTTATTGACGGAAGGCATTGCCGTCGCCAAGCCTGAGGTCCAGGATTGACCGGTGCGCGGGCCGGCTTCCTGTAACCCCAGGGCGGCCAACCCGAATCCCGCAACAAATCTGATATTTCATCCCGAGGTCCTCCACCCATGAGCCTTGCCTCCCTGATACCCTTCCTCTCCGCCCTGGTCGCGACCTCGGCGGCGGATCTGGACCCGGCCAAGCTGGCCAGCGCCACGGCAAGCTACCGCGAGATCCCGCGAGAGTACCAGCTCGATGGCGTCATCGAGGCCGTCAACCAGGCCACGGTCTCCGCCCAGACCCAGGGTCAGGTCAGGGAGGTCCTCTTCGATGTCGATGACTTCGTGGAGGCGGGCAGCATCATCGCCCGGATCAAGGACACCGAACATCGAGCCCGGGTCACCCAGGCGGCGGCGGAACTGGATTCGTCCAACGCCACCCTCAACCATGCCCGTGAGGAATTCGACCGCATCAAGGGACTATTCAATAAGCAGGCGGCCTCCGAATCCGCCATGGACCAGGCCATCGCCAACGTCAAGAATGCCCAGGCCCGGGTCGAGGCCGCGGCGGCCGCCCTGGAACAGGCCAACGAGCAACTGGCCTATACCCAGGTGCGTGCCCCCTATGCCGGCCTGGTAACCCAGCGTCACGTCCAGGTCGGGGAGATGGCGAATCCGGGACAACCGCTCATGACCGGCATCTCCCTCGACCATCTTCGGGTCACCGTTGATGTGCCGCAGAACCTGATCCCCGCCGTGCGGGCGGGCCAGGGGGCGCGCATCCACCTGCCCGGCAACCATGTGGTCGCCGCCGCCGGCATGACCGTCTTTCCCTTCGCGGATCAGGGCTCCAACACCTTCAAGGTCCGGCTTGATCTACCGGCCGGGCTTCCCAACCTCTATCCCGGCATGTTCGTCAAGGCGGGCTTCCTCACCGGCGAGAAACGGGAACTGACGATCCCCAAGGCTGCGGTGGTCCAGCGCTCCGAGGTCACCGGGGTCTATGTCCTTGGCGACGGCAAGGTCCGCTTCCGCCAAATCCGGGTGGGGCGCGATCTGGGGGATGCCCTGGTCGTCCTCTCCGGTCTGACCGAGGGCGAACGGGTGGCCCTGGACCCCATCGCCGCCGGCGCTACCCTGAAGGCCCAGTCCCCCCAAGGCGGGGAGCGCCACGATGGCTGAGCAACTCGGCATCTCCGGGCGAATCACGGAGCGCTTCCAGGCCTCGGCCATCACCCCCCTGTTGGCACTGGTGGGGCTGCTGCTGGGCCTCTTCGCCATCCTGGTCACCCCCCGGGAGGAAGAACCCCAGATCAACGTCACCTTCGCCGACGTCTTCATCCCCTTCCCGGGTGCCTCCGCCAGCGAGGTGGAGCAACTGGTCGCCGGGCCGGCGGAACAGGTGCTTTCGGAGATGAAGGGCATCAAGCATGTCTATTCGGTCTCGCGGCCCGGCCTGGCGGTGGTCACCGTTCAGTTCCAGGTCGGCGAGGATCAGACGGACGCCATCGTCCGCCTCTATTCCAAGATCTACTCCAACCAGGACTGGCTGCCCCCGAACCTGGGCGTCGGCCAGCCGCTGATCAAGCCCAAGGGCATCGACGACGTGCCCATCATCACCGCCACCCTCTGGTCGCGGGACGAGACCCAGGGGGCCTTCGAGTTGGGCAAGATCGCCCACGCCATCGAACAGGAGATCAAGCGGGTACCCGGTACCCGGGATGTTTACACGGTCGGCGCCCCCGCGCAGGTGGCGCGGGTCGTCCTCGACCCCCAGGCCCTGGCCGGTTTCAACGTCGACCTCGACACCCTGCGTCAGGCCCTCCAGGCCGCCAACCACACCCGCGACGACATCGCCATCACCCACGACAATGCCGAGATCCTGGTCCAGGCCGGCACCCTGCTGATGACGGTGGAGGAGGTCGGCGACCTGGTGGTTGGCCTCCATGGCGGCCGGCCGGTCTTTCTGCGCGACGTCGCGACCATCGAGCGCGGCCCGGAACCGCCGCGCTCCTATGTTTGGCTGGGCGCCGGACCTAGCAGCGCGCACAGCGGCGTCAGCCTGGCCGGCACCACGCCGGCGGTCACCATCGCCGTGGCCAAGCAGGAAGGGATCAATGCCGTCGAGGTGGCCGAGCGCGTCATCGATCGCTTTGCCCAGCTCGATGGCACCTTCATCCCCGATGGCGTCGCGGTGACGGTGACCCGCAACTACGGCGCCACCGCC
>JAHDND010000135.1 GCA_018435665.1 Candidatus Thiosymbion sp.
CTCCTGCGCCGCCATTCCCGGTGACCGGGAGCGCCTGGCCTGTTACGACCGCGCCGCCGCCCTGGCCGCGCCGCCGACCGCCCAGCGGCCAGCGGCAACCGCCCCCAGCCAACCCATGACCCTGCCAGCGACCCCGGTCGCCTCCACGCCGCGGGAGGGAAGGGTGGCGGCATCGGTGGCCCCCGCGGCCGACCAGCCCGTCAGCTCGCTCCTGACCACGGCCTGGGCCCTGAACCCGGACTCGGCGCGCTACGGCATCAATCTGTACCGGCCCAACTACCTCCTCTTCGCCCGTTATTCCGACAATCCCAACGAGCATCCCTTCACCCCGATCTTCCCCCCGGAGGATCTCACCGTCGACGAGATCGAGGCCCGGTTCCAGCTCAGCTTCAAATTCCGCCTCTGGGCGACGGATGACCGGCGCTTCGGGGTCTGGGCGGCCTACACCCAGCAGAACCAGTGGCAACTCTACAACGATGACATGTCGAAGCCCTTCCGCGAGACCAACTACGAACCGGAGTTGATGGTCAGCTACAACCCCGACCTGGAGCTTGGCGCCGGCTTCCACTGGCGCCTATTCAACTTCGGCCTCAATCATCAATCCAACGGTCGCACCGATGTCCTCTCACGCAGTTGGGATCGGGTCATCGCCACCTTTGGCATCGAGCGGGGCAACCTGGCCCTGCTGATCCGGCCCTGGATCCGCATTGCCGAAAACGACGAGGATGACGACAACCCGGACATCGAGGACTACCTGGGCTACGGGGATATCACCGCCATCTACAAATGGGGCGGGCACAGCTTCACCCTCATGGGCCGCGGCAACCCCAGCACCGGCAAGGGGGCGGCCCTCCTGTCCTGGACCTCGCCCCCCTTCCTCGGCCCCTTGCGCGGCTATGTCCAGGGCTTTACCGGCTACGGCGACAGCATGATCGACTACAACTGGAGCCAGAACGCCATCGGCATCGGCGTCGCCCTCAATGACCTCCTCGACCAGCCGATCCCAGGTTTTTGAGGCCCCTCGTGACCAGGTCCTCGATGGCCTCCCGCTGCTCACCCTGGCCAGCGTCCTGACCCTCACGGCCCTGTTCAACCCCAGCGCCGGGGCTGTCTTGCCGGAAGCCCAGGGGCGGGCTAACATCCCGCCACCAGAGGCGACCACTCCCGCGGCTACTGTCCCGACTGGCACTCCCGAGTCCCCATTCTTCATACTAACGCGGCCGGAACCGCCTGGCTCCGGCCTCAACCCGGCAACCTCTTCACTCCCGCTCAACACCCCGCCCCTGGCGGTCGAGGAAGCTCATGATCAATAAAAAGACCCTGGATGATCCCCAGTTCGCCAAACTCGAGACCCTGGCCATCACCTTCCAGCGTGCCGGCCGCGTGGGTTTCTGGTCCCAATTCTGGCTCGCCACCTTTCCCATCGCGGTGATGGTCTTCGTCCTCTTCTTCGCGGGCAACCTCGCCGGCACCCGCTCCGGATCGAGCGTCATCGAATGGCTGACCTACGCCAACATCCTGGTCCTGGTGTTCACCACCTGGTGGTTCAGCGGCTACCGCCGCCTGGGGCGGGAGATCGCTGATCCCGCCACCCGGCCCGAGGCCGAGGCGGTCGTTGGCCGGGTCTGGACCGGTCTGGTGGCCAGCACCCTGGGTATCGTCTTCTCCATCCTGGTCATGCTCTTCGATGTCGGCCAGATCTTCTTCTACTTCCTGACCGCCCCCCAGGGCGGCGTGCCCACCGTGCAAATGGGTGGGGGCACCTTCGTCTCCGCCATCGACATGGCCAGCCTGTTTGCTTTGGTCATGGTCATGGCGGCGGAGGTCCTGGCCACCCTGATGGGCCTCTGGCTGTTGTTCCGCACCACCCAGGCCTATCACGCGGCCAAGGCTCAGGCCTGAGGCGCGCCGTGGGATGCCCCCGACCGGGTGGCATCCCCAGCCCGCCGCCCGCCACGCTCGGCCCACCCC
>JAHDND010000046.1 GCA_018435665.1 Candidatus Thiosymbion sp.
CAGTCCCAGGTGACCTGGCCGTCGACGAGGGCGGCGACGTCGATGGCGTGGCCGGTGAGGTGGCGCGAGTCGAGGGTGCGGCTGGCGCCCTCCTTGACCAGGTCCATCTGGCGCTGGAGGGGGCGCAGGCCCTCCGTGACGACGAAGTCGATCTCGCTGCGCGCGAGCGCTAAGGTGGCGACGGCGATGAGTTCCGGGCGCACGCCGTGGAGGTTGCGGTAGCTGCGGGCGGAGAAGGTGAAGGTCATGGCTGTTTGCTCCGGGGGGTGGTGCCGGGCAGGGTCTTGGTGGCCCGGGCGATGAGGTCTTTCATGACTTGCAGGTGTGCGGCGCCGGTGCGGCCGCGGGGGGGCGCGGGCAGGGCCGGGGGCTGGGGCTTGGCCGGGAGGTGGTCGAGCAGGTCGGCGGGGCTGGGCCAGCGGCGGGCGCTGCCGGCGAGGGCGAGGAAGGCGCGGCGCAGGCGGGCGGCGTCGGGGTCTTGGGTAGGAGAGTAAGGCCACTGACCAGTTCTCCGGGCGTGGTGCCCAGGGCCGAGGCGAGCACCAGGAGCTGATCCACGGTGGGCGTGGAGAAGCCCCGGTCCCACTTGCAGATGTTGGTCTGGCAATGCTTCGTCATTCCGGCCGGGATGACGGCAGAGCGCCGTCATTCCGACCCGTTACCGGGCGAATACTCCCGGGGATCCGCGCGCGCTGGCAGCCGGGGCGGGGCTGGAGATGGTGCGGGTCGACTTGATCGAAGGCCGGCCGGCGTACCCGCGGTTTGCGGCGCCGACCGATCTCCTCGGCTGGCTCTACAAGCGGGTGGTGAATCGGGTCCCGGGTTTGGCCTGGTGGCGGGTGTTGTGGGTGGTAGCATGGCGCCAGCCGGGCTAATCGACCGGCGCGGAGAGGGTATTGTCTCTTTCGTTTATTTCGGTTATATGTCCGCCCATGACGCTGTTTGAAGCACCTAGGAGGCTGCCATGACCACTCTGTCACCCACCCGCCCGCTGCCGACGGCAGAAGAGGTCGCGCTCGCCCGGGAGAGCGGCCGGGCACTGTCGGCCCATCTGCAAACCCGCGCCGAGACGCAGCGGATCGAGATCTTCGACGACCAGGGCTCAGCCCATGCGGTGCGCATGCCGGTGTCGGCGCTGCGTCTGCTCGTGGATGTCCTGACCGAGATTGGCGAGGGCAACGCGGTCAGTATCATCCCGATCCATGCCGAACTCACGACGCAGGAAGCCGCGGACGTGCTCAATGTCTCGCGCCCGTTCCTGGTGCAACTGCTGGAGCGGGGCGAGATCACGTTCCACAAGATCGGCACCCATCGTCGCGTCCGCTACCAGGACGTGGTCGCCTACAAGGAGCGCATCGACGCCGAGCGCGGCAAGGCGCTCGATGCCTTGGCGGAGCAGGCCCAGGCGCTCAAGATGGGCTATGCATGAGCTCGCACTTCACCGTCGTCTACGATGCGTGCGTGCTCTACCCTGCGCCGCTGCGCGACTTCCTGATGCGCTTGGCGCTGACGGATCTGTTCCGGGCGCGCTGGAGCGACATGATCCACGATGAGTGGATAAAAAACCTCCTGGCCCAGCGGCCGGACTTGAAGCCCGACATCCTGATGCGCACCCGCACGCTGATGAATGCCCACGTGCGGGACTGCCTCGTCACCGGTTTCGAGCATCTGATCCCGTCCGTGATGCTACCGGACGAGGACGACCGTCATGTAGTAGCCGCCGCCATCCACAGCGGTGCGAGCCTGATCGTGACGTTCAATCTGAAGGACTTCCCGCCAGAGCAGCTTACGCGTTACAACTTAGCTGCCCAGCATCCCGACGACTTCATCTTCGACCTGTTCGACCTGCACCCGGGTCAGGTGTGCGAGGCGGCCGCCAATCACCGCCGGTCGCTCAAGCATCCGCCGAAGACGGCCGACGAGTACCTGGACACGCTGCTCAAGCAAGGCCTCACGCAAACAGTTGGTCTGCTGCGGGCGTGGAAGGTGGCCATCTGACGGACAGGTTCGAGGATCGGCCCTTTCTGTGCCGCTGATCGCGCGCTTGACGCCCCATGGATTTCACCGCTGGGTGGTGCGGTGGCGGGGCCAGGGGAACCCCGCCGTCATTCCGGCCAGGAAGCCGGAATCCAGGGCAGGAAGCCGGAATCTAGGGCAGGGAAAGCTACAGGAAAAGCCAGGTCGCCGTTTCCCTCGTCATTCCGGCCGGGAGGCCGGAAGCCAGGGCAGGGAAAGCCAACGCCGCCGTTCCTCCCGTCATTCCGGCCGGGAAGCCGGAATCCTGGGCAGGGAGAGCAACCTCGCAGTCACCATCGGCGCCAAAGTGGCCCGTACGGTCACCCTCCCTGGCCTGGGTCCCGGCTTCCCGGCCGGGACGACGGAAGCAGCGTCATTCTGGCCGGGACGACAAAAGCAACGTCATTCCGGCCGGGAAGCCGAAATCCAGTGCCATGGAAGGCAGCGCCACAGTCACCCGAGGCACCAAAGCCGGATCGGCGACTGCGGGCGGCGGTGGGGCAAGGTCAACGGGAAGGAGGCCGGAGGGCGCCGCTGCCAGGCATCAGATGATGGCCTGTAGGCCCTTGTCTGCAATGACATTGAGCAGCTTGAGTGCGGGGCCGGCTGGGCGAGTCTCGCCTTGCTCCCACTTGCGTACCGTCGAGGCGGTGGTGTGCAGGTGGAGCGCAAACACCGGCTGGCTGAACTTCAAGGTTTCACGCAGGCGCTTGATGTCAGCGGCGCCGAACTCCCGCACCGGTGGCGGGCAGAGGGTATCGAACTGGCGCATCGTCACCTTGCCGATCGCTCCCGCGTCGTGAAGCGCGGCAAGGTCGCCACGCAGCGATTCAATGATCTTGCTCACCATGCACCTCCAGTAACACGCCCGACAGCAATGCCTTCGACAAAGCGTCGGCGGACAGTTCCAAGAACACCTTGCCGGCAAATTGCAGTGCCTTCTTTTCGTCCTGCGTGATGTTCGCTTTGTCGCTTTTGGGGAACCCATGCAGGAACACGTAGCGGTTGCCGAGCCTGGCCGACAGCAGCGTGCGGTAGCCGCCGCGCTTGCCGCCGCCGGGGCGGGCAACCCGCTTCTTGTAGAGGAAGCCGCCCAAGTCCGCGTCAATCAGCCCGTTTTCCATCTCCTGTACCGCTATGCACAAGGCGGTATCGGACAGCTTTTCACCCACCTGCCACCGCGCAAAGTCTTTCCGTTTGAGGATGCCCGTCATCTCAACCTCCAAAGCGTACCCGATACGGGCATATATTACCAGGCCCCGATCCGTTCGCTGATTTCGATCATGTCGTGGCCTCAACTGTCTTGATGTGCCGTGCGCCAGTGACCCAGCAGCGGGATGACAAGACGTTACCTCCCGTTGCTCAGGGCACGAAGGGCAAGGCCAGCGGCGTGACCAGTTCCCAGGTATTGGGGTCCGGGTTGCTGGCCAGCTTCCAGCGCTGCCAGAACAGGGCCTCGGCCTGTTGGGCGAGGTCCGCGTCCTCGACGCAGACCGACAGCTCGCAGTTGCTGGAGATACTCGACCAGGCCAGGTTGTGGCTGCCGAAGATCACGGTCTCGTAGTCGATCAGGATCAGCTTCTCGTGCAGGGTGCGGTGGCCGGTCATCACCCGCACCTGCCAGCCGGCGTTCAGCAGGCGCTGGGCGGTCTCCTGATTCGGCCGGCGCTTGCCGATCTTGATCGGCGCCGCCGACATGACCATGCGGCACTGGAGACCGCGTTGGCTGGCGGCGGTGAAGTCCGCCAGCAGATTCACGGTCTTGTCGTACCAGCGCGGGCTGAAGAGGAACATGCTGACGTACACGCGCCGGCGGGCCGCGGTCAGGCGGGCGTGGAGTTCCTCGTAATAGCGCCCGTCGGGGAGGAGCTTGAGTTGCGGGATCACGACGCGGTCAGGCGGGAATGACCGGGTGGTAGGGCGGGGCGATGTTTTGCCGGAGGTATTCCCGCAGATAGAGCTGATAGCCGGTCAGCTTGAGGAGCAGGGCGCGATTCTTCCAGTTGGTCTTGGTGGCCGCGTCCAGGGTCTTCCAGGCGCCGATGGCCACCTTGAAGCGTTCGGCGTTGGCCTGCTGGGCGGGGCCTTGCGCCTTGCTGACGTGCTTGGGGGCGGTGACGACGGCCTTGTTGCCGACCATGCGAAATTCCATGAGGCCGCCGAAGTCGCCGGAGGCGCCGGCGGAGAAGAGGGGTCCGGTGACGCGAGGCATGGGGGGTCTCCTGTGGATGGGTCTCGGGTGCGGGTTGCGGGGCGTGGGGGTGGTTTAGTGGCTCGGGCTGGCGGGGAGGAGCTCGGGGGCCTCCTCGCGCACGCTGGCCAGGTCGAAGAGGCTCGGTTGCAGGGGCGTGGCGCTCAGGCTGCACAGTTCGTCCAGGCTGGCGTCGTAGTGGGCGCGGGCCTCCTCGCCCAGCTTGCGGCGGGCGAGGAAGGCGGCCAGGGCCTGGCGGCTCACCCCGAGATGAGACAGGAGCTGGTTGACGGCCAGGGTGCGGGCCTGGCTGAGTTGACCGCGTTGGCGGTCCAGGGTGTCGAGCTCCGCCAGGAGCTGGGCCAGGAGGTCGGTGTAGCGGTCGTCCGGGGCGTCGTCGTCGCGCATGGGGGTCACTCCGGGAGCGGGGTGGGGGTGGGCAGGGATTCCCGCGCGAGCTGAATCCAGGCGCGCAGGGAGATCTCCGCGGTCAGGCCGGGGTCGACGTCGAAGCGGCTGAAGGCGGCGAGGGGCAGGATGACCCGCCAGCGGTCGATGAGCGCCTGGCCGCGGCGGGTGTGGTCGAGGAGGTAGATCAGGGCCGGGGTGGTGTTGTCGGCGCTGGCTTGCTCCTCGGCCTGGCGCCACCAGTCGTGGCGGAATTCTTTCGCGCGCTTGATCTCGATCGACCAGCCGGGGATGCCGGTGAGATCCGCCCCGCCCTCGGCCGATTGCGCCTGCCAGTTGCGGCGGACATCCAGGCCCAGCCAGTCGCGGATGAGCTTGGCGACCACCCGTTCGGCGGTGGCGCCTTTGGTGCGTTGCAGGGCGCCCATGGTTCAGGGTCCCGGGTGGGCCTTGGCCACGGGCGCCGGGTAGACCTTGCGGTTGAGCTCGAAGTGCGGGCCATCGCGGAAGCCTTTCCAGTCCCCGCCCCAGACCAGGGCGATGCCGAGGTCGGTGGCGGCGGACTTGAAGGCCAGGGCGATGCGCTCGAAGGCCGGCCAGTCCCAGGTGACCTGGCCGTCGACGAGGGCGGCGACGTCGATGGCGTGGCCGGTGAGGTGGCGCGAGTCGAGGGTGCGGCTGGCGCCCTCCTTGACCAGGTCCATCTGGCGCTGGA
>JAHDND010000200.1 GCA_018435665.1 Candidatus Thiosymbion sp.
CCCGGAGTTGCGCCGGCGGGGCATTTGGTTCGCCGGTCTGGACGTCATCGGTGACTGGCTGACCGAAATCAACGTCACCAGCCCAACCTGCATACGCGAGTTGGACACCCAGTATGGCATGGACATCGCCGGCACCCTGCTTGATCGCCTGGCCCAGCACCTTGATGAGCGCTAACGTCACGATCGCCTGGCCCAGCGGTCGCGGCCACCTCCTGTGGATTTTGTCCCTTTTAACGCTGGCCCTGGCCGGTTGTCGCGACGAGAGCCCGGTCCACAACGCCCATTTCGAGGCCTTCGGCGCCCCCGTCGATCTGAGCATCGTGGGTATCAAGCGGGACGAGGCGGAGCGGGTTTCACGGCTGGTCGAGGGGGACCTGCGGTTCATGACGGACGCCTGGGGGGACCCAGACCTGGGCTGCCTGGGCCGGGTCAACCAGTTGCTGCCCACGGCTAGGGCCTTCGCCGCCCCGCCGGCCCTCCTGCCCCTGATCCGGGCGAGCCAGGACCTGGCGGAGCGCAGCGGGCACCTGTTCAATCCGGCCCTGGGCAAGCTCAACGCCTTGTGGGGCTTCCAGGCGGTATCCACTGGGCGCCGCCAGCCGCCGGACAAGGCCAGTATCGAGGCCCTGGTAAAGGCCAAGCCCCTGATGAGCGACCTCCAGGTCGATGACATCCTCCTGCGGACCGGGAATGCCGCCCTCCGGCTGGATTTCGGCGCCATTCAGACCGGGTATGCCATCGATCGGGTCATCGAGCACTTGCAGGAACTGGGCATTCACAACGCCATCCTCACCATCGGCGGCAGCCTGCGCGCCATCGGCACCCGGAGCGGCCAGCCCTGGCCGGTGGCCGTGCGCAACCCCAGTGGCGGCGGGGTCCTGGGCATCATCCAGGTCTCCGGCAACGAGAGCGTCTTCACCGCGGGCGATTACGAGCGCAATTTCACCTACAAGGGCAAGACCTATCACCATGTCCTGGACCCCCGCACGGGTTGGCCGGCCACCGGGGCGCGTCTGGTCACCGTCCTGCATGACGACGCCACCACCGCCGATGCCGCCGCCCATGCCTTGCTGATCGCCGGCCCGGAGCGCTGGTACGAGACGGCCCGGGCCCTCGGGGTTCGCAGCGTTCTGCTGGTCGACGCCCAGGGGCGCATCCACCTGGATCCCACCATGGCCCGACGGGTGGAACTGCTGGACCGCAACGCCGAGGTCATCGAGGCACAGCCCCTGACCCCGGGTGGCGCGAGCCTGCCGGGACCATGACCGCCAGCCCGCTCGCCGGTGGTGCCCCCCTACCCCCGCATCCTGGGGTTACCCCATCCTCGTCTACACACCTGCTCACCGCCTCCGCCAGGCCCGGGCCACTTCACCGGCGCAATCCCTTCTGGCCCGCCCTGCTGCTGGCCCTGATCAGCCATGCCCTGCTGATCTATGCCCTGGGCTTCAAGCCTCCGCGCGCCCTGCCAACCCCGCTGCCGGCCCTGGAGGTACTGATCCTGCGCCCGGGGGACGCCCCGGGGGCGGGGTCCGACCGTCCCTTGGCCTTGGCCAATGCGCCTCGGGAAGGCCTAGAAGATGGCTCCAATGCTGTAGCCCCTGGTCAGACGCCGGCACGAGCCAGGGTCCCAACCGGCACCTCGGCAATGGCTGACGTCCCTCTGTTTCCAGACGCCACTCCAGACGTTAATCCTGAAGCCAATCCGGAAACCAACACTGAAGCTAATCGGGTTGCTAATCGGGACGCCACATCCCCCGCGCCAGCTCCGGACCTTGCCGGCGAGGCCAACACAACCTTGGCGCTCGATAACCCCCTCCCCCCCGACATGGCTGTCCCTCCATCTCCCGACAAGACGCCCCACCCAACGCTCGACACGCCCTCGGCCGACCCTCGGTTGGCGCTGGCTTCCCCCGCCAGGCCCGACCCCCCACTGTCCGCCGCGACGATCCTGGCCAGCCGCGGCGAGGAGATCGCCCGACTCAACGCCAAGCTCGTGGCCGACACCGCCGCCTTTGCCAGTCGCTCACGGCGTAAGGCCATCAGCGCCAGCACCCAGGAATACCGATACGCCAGCTATCTGGAGGCCTGGCGGCGCAAGGTCGAGGCCATCGGCAACCTCAACTACCCCGAGGAGGCCCGACGGCGCAAGCTCTATGGCAACCTCATCCTCCAGGTCGGGGTGCGCGCCGACGGCACCCTGGAGGAGGTCCGGGTGCTGCGCTCCTCCGGCTCGACCCTCCTGGACGAGGCCGCCGTGCGCATCGTGCACCTTGCTGCACCCTTTGCCCCGTTCCCGCCGGACATCCGCCAGGAGACGGACTTTCTCGATATCACCCGTACCTGGCAATTCCTCAGCAATAATCGCTTCGGTGATAAACCCTGACCGAGGGCCAACAGAGAAAGTTCATATCAAGCATGAGTTCATGGCTACCTGCCCTTGATCACCGTTTCGGCCACCTAATCAAGACCGGCACTGTCGCAATCACTCAATGGTCTACTTGTGTAAAATAAAAATGAAACAAGCTACTAAGCGAATGGCCACTGGAAGGTATGAACTGTGAGAGCCTGTGTGTCATTTTGGGGGAGATAAACCATGATTGATCATCAACAGCGTCATGATCGCATGGGAGCCGTGACCCGTACCTCGGTCGTTAGCGCCGTGGTAAACCTGGTCCTGACGATGGTCAAAGTCGTGGTTGGCTTATTCGCCAACTCCCAAGCCCTGATCGCCGACGGGATTCATTCATTGTCGGACCTGCTGTCCGACCTCCTGGTGTGGGTCGCCGGACGCCACGCCACCCAGGCCCCGGATGAGGAGCATCCCTACGGGCATGGCCGTCTGGAGACCCTGGCCACCCTGATCCTCGGCGTCCTGCTTATCGGGGTAGGGGTGGGTATCGGCTGGGATGCAACTGACAGACTCTTCCACCCGGCGGAACTCCCCCAGCCGGGCATGTTGGCCCTATGGGCGGCTGGCGCCTCGATCCTGGTCAAGGAGTGGCTGTTCTGGTACACCCTGCATTATGCCAAGCGGGTCCGTTCCGACATGCTGCGGGCGAATGCCTGGCACCACCGTACCGATGCTATCTCTTCGATCGTGGTGTTTGTCGGGCTAGGTGGGACGATGGCCGGTTTGACCTATCTCGATGCCATCGCCGCCGCCCTGGTTGCGGTCATGATTGCCAAGGTGGGCTGGGATCTGGGTTTCGAGGCCGTGAAGGAGTTGATCGATACCGGCCTGGAGGAGGAACGGGTGGCGGCGATTCGGGCCACCATCGCCACCGTCGGCGGGGTGCGTGATCTCCATATGCTGCGGACGCGCAAGCACGGAGGTCAGGCCTCGGCGGATGTCCATCTGCTGGTGGACCCACGCATCAGCGTCTCCGAGGGACACGCCATCGCGGTCATGGTCGAACAACGCCTTAAGCATGAAATCGACGAGATCACCGATGTCACCGTCCACATCGACCCCGAGGATGACGATGCGGCTCCGCCGACCATGGGGTTGCCCCTTCGTGCCGAGGCCCTGGGCAGATTGGATCGCCACTGGGCGGGCATCGCCGCGGCAAATCATCGCACCGGGGTAACCCTGCACTATCTCGGCGGCCGGATCGAGGTCGAGGTCATGCTGCCGCTAGCCATCGTTGAAGGGGATCCGGAACAGCCCCGGATTCTGGGGGAACGTTTGCAGGCGGCAGTCAGCGATGACGCCGATTTCGGGCGGGTGACGGCCTGTTTTCACTAACGCGCACCGTTTTAGTGCGCTAAACTTTCGGCATGCCCTAAAGGGTGGCGTGACTCCCAATGGGGGGCTTCGACATTGCCCAGAGCCCTCAGGCCGCCACGGCCGCGCTGGAAGGCATATGCGTACCTTCGCCCCTGTTCCCCGGCCACCGGGGGTGGGTAACTCCCTCTGGTGCCGGAGTCAAGAAATCAGGATTCTTCTTGGCATATGATCTGCATAACTTCAGCCAGGTCCGCCACCGCGGCACGCTCAGGATTTTCGCCGACCCCCGCGAGCCGAGTCTCGCAGCAGCATTCAGCCCTACCCCTTATATCCTTGCCCTCGACCGGAGATCGCACATGCCTTCCAACGTAATGAAAATGATCAAGGATCACGAAGTAAAGTTCGTCGACCTGCGCTTTACCGATACCCGCGGCAAGGAGCAGCATGTCTCCATGCCCGTCGGTCTGGTGGATGACGACTTCTTCACCGAGGGCAAGATGTTCGACGGGTCCTCCATCGCCGGTTGGAAAGGCATCCAGGAATCCGACATGGTGCTCATGCCCGAGGCGGCCACGGCCGTAATGGATCCCTTCGCCGACGAAAAAACCCTGATTCTGCGCTGCGATATTCTCGAACCAAACACCATGCAGGGCTATGAGCGCGATCCCCGCTCCCTGGGTAAGCGCGCTGAGGCCTATCTCAAGTCCACGGGGATCGCGGATTCGGCCTTCTTCGGGCCTGAGCCGGAATTCTTCATTCTCGACGATGTCCGCTGGGGCGCCAGCATGGGAGGGTGCTTTTACAAAGTAGACTCTCAAGAGGCGGAATGGAACTCGGAGAAGGCCTATGAAGATGGCAACTTTGGCCATCGCCCCGGCATCAAGGGGGGGTATTTCCCGGTCCCCCCGGTGGACTCCCTGAATGATCTGCGTGCGGCCATGTGTTTGGCGCTGGAAGAGATGGGGGTACCCGTCGAGGTCCACCATCACGAGGTGGCAACCGCAGGCCAGTGCGAGATTGGCACCAAGTTCAATACCCTGGTGCAACGCGCCGACTGGGTTCAGATCCAAAAGTATGCGATCTGGAATGTGGCCCATGCCTACGGCAAGACCGTGACTTTCATGCCCAAGCCACTGGTGGGTGACAATGGTAGCGGCATGCATTGCCACATGTCCCTGGCCAAGGAGGGTCAAAACCTCTTCTCCGGTGATAAGTACGGCGGTTTGTCAGACATCGCCCTCTACTACATTGGTGGCATCATCAAGCATGCCCGGGCCCTGAATGCCTTCACCAACGCCTCCACCAACTCGTACAAACGTCTGGTGCCGGGCTTCGAGGCACCGGTCATGCTGGCCTATTCCGCCCGCAACCGCTCCGCTTCTATCCGCATCCCCCATGTCAGTAACCCCAAAGGTCGCCGTATCGAGGTGCGGTTCCCGGATGCCACCGGCAATCCTTATCTCGCCTTCGCCGCCATGATGATGGCCGGTCTGGATGGTATTCAGAACAAGATCCACCCCGGTGACCCCATGGACAAGGATCTCTACGATCTGCCTCCGGAGGAAGAAAAGGCGATCCCCACCGTCTGCCACGCCCTGGACCAGGCCTTGGATTCCTTGGATAAGGATCGCGAGTTCCTGACGGCGGGCGGAGTTTTTACCAACGACCTGATCGATGCCTACATTGCCCTGAAGATGCAGGAGGTGACCCTGTTGCGCATGACGACCCATCCCATCGAGTTTGATCTTTACTACAGCCTCTGATCCGCTGCCGGGACCAGTGGCGGAAGCCGCTGCCCCGTTTCCTGATGAGACCGCACCGCTAACGCCCTGCGAGGGGCGTTAGCAAGCCTCTTGGTCCGAAGCAAAGGCGCCAGCCTAAAGCCTTCTCGTTACCGCGACTGCTGAAGGTGCCATACCCAGGATGGTAGGTACGGTGCAGTGGCGCAAAGGATACGGGGCATCAGTTTATCGCTTCCATCTCCTGGTAGGTCCGATTTATCCCCTGATCAGCCCGGCGAAAAACCGCCGTCGGCGCTGTTGCCTCTCCTGCGGATTCCCCTGGCACCCAATGACCGGGCTCAGTTCATGAAGACGCTCACTATCCGCAAGACCAGTCACGAGAAAAAGATTCTCGATAACCTGAATACTGCCGTTCTCCTCTTCGACAAGGATCTGCGCCTTATCCACATCAATCCGGCAGGCGAGATGCTGTTCGATGTCAGCGCTCGCTACGTCAGTGGCGCCAAGGCCGCGGATTTGCTGGTCTGTCCCGATGATAGCGTAGACAACCGGCTGCGCCAGGCGGCACAGACCCGGCAGCCTTTTACCGAGCGGGAGATCAATATCCTGCTGGCCGATGGTCGCAATATCCGGGTCAATTGCACGGTTTTGCCCATCCACCAGTTTGGTGCCGAGGTGGAGCTCTTGGTCGAATTACATCAGGTTGATCGGCAGTTACGCATTAACCGTGAGGAACATCTGCTCTCCCAGCATCAGGCTACCCAGGCCCTGATTCGCGGTCTGGCCCATGAGATCAAGAATCCCCTGGGTGGGTTGCGTGGCGCCGCCCAACTCTTGGAACAGGAACTGCCCGACCCGGCCCTGCGGGAATATACCCGCATCATCATCGAAGAGGCCGATCGTCTCCAGACCCTCATGGACCGCATGCTGGGGCCCAATCGTCTGCCCAATCCCCGTCATGTCAACATTCATTTCCTACTGGAGCGGGTGCGCGGTCTGATCCTGGCGGAACACCCGACGGGAACAGTCATCGACCGAGACTATGATCCCAGTATCCCAGAGTTTCGTGCCGATCCGGACCGCTTGTTACAGGCCCTCCTCAACCTGGTCCGTAATGCGGTCAATGCCGCTGGCGAGGGGGGGCATATCGTCCTGCGGACCCGCGTCCTGCGACAGTTCACCATGGGCGGGAAACGGCACCGGCTGGTTTTACGGGTCGAGATCCAGGACAACGGTCCCGGAGTCCCGCCGGAGCTCCAGGAGCGCATCTTTTTTCCCATGGTGACCGGCCAACCCGGCGGGACGGGTCTGGGCCTGCCCATTGCCCAGGAGTTGGTCAACCAGCACGGAGGACTGATCGAATGCGAAAGCCGGCCGGGGGAGGCGCGCTTTTTTGTCTATCTGCCCTTGGAGACCCGGCATGACTGAGACGCCCAAGGTCTGGGTCATCGACGATGATCGTTCGATTCGCTGGGTCCTGGAGCGGGCCTTGCGCAAGGCCGAAATGGAAGTCACCAGCTTCACCGACGGTGGTGGCGTCATGGCGGCCCTGGAGCGGGACCGACCTGACGTCATCCTCTCGGATGTAAGGATGCCCGGCATTGATGGCTTGGAACTGCTCGGACAGATCACGGCGCACTATCCCCATCTGCCCGTCATCATCATGACCGCTCATTCGGACCTGGACAGTGCCGTATCCGCCTTTCATGGCGGTGCCTTCGAGTATCTGCCCAAACCCTTCGATCTCGATGAGGCTGTCGCTCAGGTCCGCCGCGCTTGCCGCCATCAGGCCCGGGAGACTACCACCACAGCGGAACCCATGCCCCGAGGCGCCGAGATCATCGGTGAGGCCCCGGCCATGCAGGAGGTCTTCCGGGCCATCGGCCGCCTGGCCCGCTCCCAGATCACGGTGCTGATCAATGGTGAGTCGGGTACCGGCAAGGAACTGGTGGCCCGGGCCTTGCACCGCCATAGTCCGCGCACCAATAAGCCCTTCATCGCCTTGAACATGGCGGCCATCCCCCACGATCTGCTGGAGTCCGAGCTGTTCGGCCACGAGCGCGGCGCCTTCACTGGCGCCCAGACGCGGCGCGAAGGGCGCTTCGAGCAGGCCAATGGCGGTACCCTGTTCCTCGACGAAATCGGCGACATGCCGGCGGACCTCCAGACCCGCCTGCTGCGCGTTCTGGCCGATGGGGAGTTCTACCGGGTCGGGGGGCTGGCACCCGTCAAGGTTGACACCCGCATCATTGCCGCCACCCACCAGCATTTGGAGGCCTTGGTCAAGCAAGGGCGCTTTCGCGAAGACCTCTTCCACCGCCTCAATGTCATTCGCATCCATCTTCCAGCCCTGCGGGAGCGGCGGGAGGATATCCCCCTGCTGATGCGCCACTTCCTGGCCGCTGCCGCCACGGAATTGCGCTGTGAGCCTAAGGTGCTCACCCCAGCCGCGGCGGAACACCTCGCCCGCCTGGATTGGCCGGGCAATGTTCGCCAACTGGAGAATACCGCGCGTTGGCTGACCGTTATGGCGGCGGGCAAGGAGATCCACAGCGAGGACTTGCCACCGGAACTGGCCATGCCCGGCGAAGATCAGGGCAGTGAGGAGCTGTGGCAGGCTGCCCTGCGGCGCTGGGCGCGCGACCACCTCAAGGCAGGTCGTCCCAGTGGCCTGTTGGATCTGGCTCTGCCAGCCGTCGAACGTATCCTCATCGAGACCGCACTGGAGCAGACCGTGGGGCGTCGCCAGGATGCAGCCCGTCTCCTGGGCTGGGGCCGAAATACCTTGACCCGTAAAATCAAGGAATTGCGGATGGAAGTAGCGGAGGGACAGGGGGATGATGACGTCTGAATTTCCAGGGAAATTACCAGCATATCGCCGGAGCCGGGGCTAGTGGCACCTTGAACGCCGTGCCCGGAGCCCAATCTCGGGACAACCTTCAACAGTTACGCCAGTGAATGCCCATGGACAGCGCCAGCATCGAATTACCGGGTTCCGAAATTACCACCATCCACTGCGGCGACGATGGCACCCTGCGCATTCATTTCGCCCATGCCATCATCATCAAAACCATGACGGGCTCCAGAGAGCGTACCCGCTGGTGGCAGGCGGGTGATCTGGTCCTGGAGGAGGCCGAGTTGGCGGTGGAGGGAGAAGATCTGCCCGGGGGACCCCTGATCTGCGCGGGCGGGGATATCGAAGATAATGTCTTTACCTATCGGGATATGCTCCCCTTGCCCCTGAAGAGTCGTGGCCGTGTCGGTTGCGACCTGGGCTTTCAGGGTTCGGTATACCGGCTTCGGGCCAGAGGTTCCGCCATCCGCCTCGAGATGGAGGACGTGGCCAAATATATCGAGCACCTCCGCCCCGACGAACTGTCGTGAGGCGGCGCGCCACGCCCACGAAAATCAAAGGCTTTTCCCTGACTATCGCGCCTAAAGATCAAAGACGGATTGCGTCCTTGGCCTGTGATGCCAGGTGGTGAGCCCGGCGCGTGGTTTCCGGCAAACGGTAGCGGGTCGTGCAGGCCAGGACGAAGTGGATGGCGGTGTCCAGGCTGATCTTGTGTCCCAGGGAGACGTACAGGGGTTGGACCGACGGCCGGGTCCGTAACACCGCCCCGATGATCTCCTCCCGGTCCCAGAGCCAGGTATGATCGCCCTTGTCTGGGCCCAGGGGGCCATGGGTGCCGATGAGTCGGGATTTGGCGACGCCGATACTGGGTATGCCGGTCAGGACCCCCAGGTGACAGGCCAGGCCACAGCGGCGCGGGTGAGCCAGACCCTGGCCATCACAGAGCAGCAGGTCCGGGGAAACGGACAGACCCGCCAGGGCGGCAAGGAGGGCGGGCACCTCGCGAAAGGACAGCAGCCCCGGGACATAGGGGAAAGTGGTCGGCTGCCGGGCTAGTGCTTGGTCGAGGGGCTGGAGTTCAGGAAATGACAGGACGACCACCGCCGCCCGCGTCAGGGTCCCGCCGGCTTCAAAGCCGACATCAAGTCCCGCCACCCGCCGAACCAGGCCGAGCTCGTCGTGGCGGATCACCTGATGACGTAGCTGCTCCTGGAGGGCGCGGGCTGCGGCCGCCTGGTTCGGCCAGAAAGTATCACCCTCCATCTTCATCCACATCACCGATCAGGCCATCTTGTCGGGTTTTAGAGTTGCGTCGGTCGGTCGGGTCGGGGAAGATCGCCGCTTCAACCCCAATCCCGTCATGATGGACGAAGTGAAGATGGCGCTGGAACTCTACAACGATGGTACTCACCACTGCCTCCTGTTCCAGAATCTGGTGACAGGCGAGGCGGTGCAGGCCAATCAGGTGATCATTCTAGACCAAGGGCAGGCTGCCCTACTGGACCCCGGCGGGGAGATGACCTTTGGCCCGTTACGGCGGGCGCTGAGCGCTTACCTGGAGCCCGAGGGTCTCGATTATGTCCTGGCCTCCCACCAGGATCCGGACATCATCTCCTCACTGGATCTCTGGCTGACGGAAACCTCTTGCAAGATCGTGATTCCCGCGGTCTGGGAACGCTTCATTCCCCACTTCACCCACGCCGGTCGGCTGGAGGACCGGGTCATTTCCGTCCCCGACCAGGGGCTGATCCTGAGCCTGGGTGACGGTGAGCTTAGCCTGTTACCCGCGCACTTCCTGCATGCGGAAGGCAACTTTTCCTTCTACGATCCTACCAGTCGTATCCTCTTCTCCGGGGACATCGGGGCCAATTTTCCCCACTCGGTCTTACCCCAACCCGTCTCGACTCTGGCCGAGATCCTGCCGGTGATGGCCCCGTTCCACCACCGCTACATGGCCTCGGGCAAGGTCTGCCGGTATTGGGCGGAGATGGTCCGCGAACTGGAAGTCGATACCCTGGTACCGCAGCATGGCAGGTATCTACAGGGCCGCCAGGTGGTGGATGAGTTCCTGGACTGGTTGGCTGGCTTGGAATGCGGTGTCGATCTGGTGGGGCCCAACCTCTATCGGTTGCCACGCCTGGAGGCCTGATCAGGCCCCCGCCGAAATCGCCAAGCCCCTAATTGTCAAAAAACCCGCGTCAGACGCGGGTTTACGGGATTCGCTGCGGGTGCACCGGAAAAAGCTCAGTGCGGGGTACCGGGGCTAGGATGGGCCAGGGCGTTCACGTGGCCCAAGGGGGGCCTCAGTTACGAGATGAACCCACGATCTGGTGCGCCAAGTCCACGACACGCGTCGCCATTTCGGCATACTCGTGACGGTAGTTAGCGAGGAGACCCTCTTCAGAGGCCCAGTAATCCTTGCCGGTGACGCCATGCGCATGCTCGTGAGCAATGAACTGCTGCTGCATGCCCAACATCTTGTCGATCAGCTCTTGCTTCTCTTTCTTCAACGCCGCGATGTCGCTCATGAATCTCTCTCCCAAGGGCCCGTGGAGCTTGAACTCACACGAACCTTTTTAGTGTATGCCGAAATCTTAATATAGCATGGGGCACCGAGGCGGGGCCAAACGAAATCATCCTGATATCTCTTCAGTGGTAGCAGCCCTCTCCCTTCAGGCCGATTCACAGCCACAAGCCGGCAGGGAGGGGCCGTGCAGGCACAGGGAGCCGGTGATCTGGGCGACATTCGCCAGGTCATGGCGGTCGAGGTAGTCGAGAATGCCCTGATTGATCTGGGTGAGGATCAGGGGGTCGTAGAACAGGGCCGTGCCGATGCCAACGGCGCTCGCGCCGGCAATCAGGAACTCCAGGGCGTCCACCGCACTGGCGATACCTCCTTGACCGATGATGGGAATCCCATGGTCACGGCAAACTTGATAAATTTGATGCACCTTGAGCAGGGCGATGGGTTTGATGGCGGGTCCGGAGAGACCGCCCTGGTTGTTGCCAATCACCGGCATCCGCTGTTCGATATCAATGGCCATGCCCATCAGGGTGTTGATGGCCGCGAAGGCATCGGCACCCGCCTCCAGGCAGGCACGGGCATTGGCGGCGATGTCCGTCTGGTTGGGCGAGAGCTTGGTGATGAGGGGCTTACGGGTGGCGCGGCGGCAGGCGGCAACCACCTGAGCCGACATCCGCACATCGTTGCCGAAGGCTACCCCACCCTCCTTGACGTTAGGGCAGGAGATATTGATCTCGATGGCGTCGATGGGACTGTCATCGAAGCGCCGGGTAACTTCGTAGTACTCCTCGATACTCGATCCCGAGACGTTGGCGATGAATCGGGTCTCACTGAAGTCCAGGGTGGGGAGAATGTCCCGGATGACGCGATCCACGCCGGGATTTTGCAGACCGATGGCGTTGATCATGCCCCCCGGCGTCTCACAGATCCGATGCGGCGCGTTGCCCAAGCGGGGGGACAGGGTCGTCCCCTTGAGGCACACGGCCCCTGCCTGGCGGTTGGAGAAGCCGTGGATGCGGGTATACTCCTCACCAAAACCCACGCAGCCGGACAGGAGTACCAGCGGGGTTGCGAAGTTCAGACCGCAAAAGTCGACGCTCAGTCGGGGGTCGAGGTTGCTGTCCACTGTCATGTCTGATGATGCTCCCAAACCGGTAATGCCCTGGGGCCGGCCTGCTGATAACGATGTTCGATGTCGTCCTTTTCCAGCCCGAGATTCCGCCCAATACCGGCAATATCATGCGCTTGTGCGCCAACGCCGGCGTCAGGTTGCACCTGATCGAGCCCTTGGGCTTTGTCCTCGACGACCGCCGCCTGCGTCGCGCGGGGCTGGATTACCGCGAGTGGGCGGACGTCCAGGTCCATGCCAACTTAGCCACCTATCTGCGCTGCCGAACCCCGACGCGGGTGCTGGCCTGCACCACCCGCGGTGCCATCGCCTATGGGGCCGTGGCCTTTCAGCCGGGTGACGCCTTGCTGTTCGGTCCCGAAACACGCGGTCTTCCTCAGGATTTGATCGCGGCCCTGCCACCGGATCAACGCCTGTTTATCCCCATGCATCCCGGAAATCGCAGTCTGAATCTGTCGAATGCTGTCGCAGTCATTCTTTACGAGGCTTGGCGTCAACAGGGTTTTACTGGGGCCCAGCGAACCTGAGTGCGTGCGATGGGCGGACGCGGTACCCATGTGCCACCAGCGGGGTCCCTGGGTAAGGCCCTGCCTGGGAGAGCAGCCGGAAATTGGGCCGAGAGCGCGTTCCCCGCTGCCGAAGCAGTTGATCCGGGGCTTGCCCGCTTCGGCCTCAATCCATTTCGGACTTACCTTCCCGCGTCAGGAGATTATGCGTAGCCTCTTCTGGAGTGGTCCCCGCGTAAAGCACGCCATGGACCTCGGCACTGATGGGCATCTCGATACCAAAGCGTTGAGCCAAACTGTGGACTGCGCGGCTGGTCAGAACCCCCTCCACCTCCTGGCCGATGTCCTGGCGTGCCTGATCGAGGCTGACGCCGCGCGCTAGGGCCAGGCCCAGGCGGCGGTTACGAGACTGGTCATCGGTACAGGTCAAAACCAGGTCACCCAACCCCGCCAGGCCCATGAAGGTCTCTGGTCGTCCGCCGAGTGCCGTACCCAGGCGCGTCAGTTCCGCCAGGCCCCGGGTGATGAGAGCAGCGCGGGTATTGGCGCCAAAACCCAGACCGTCGGCGATTCCGGTGGCGATGGCCAGGACATTCTTGGCCGCTCCGCCCACCTGGACGCCCACGAGGTCATGACTGGTGTAGGTGCGGAAACGCTCGCCATGAAGATAAGCCGCGACCCGGCGCGCCTGAATCAGGTCCGGCGAGGCGACGGTGACCGCCGTCGGCAATCCCCGGGCAACTTCAGAGGCGAAACTGGGGCCTGAAACCACGGCAAGATCGCGTTTTCCCAGGATATCTCCCGCGACCTCATGCAGCAATCGGTTGGTCCCAGGCTCCAGGCCCTTGGTGGCCCACGCCAACCCCACCTCCGGGCCCAAGGGAGGCATGGCGCGAAGCAAGCTTGCGAAGCCATGGCTGGGCACGACGATCAGAACTTCCTGGACCCCATCGAGGGCCTGATCCAGATCGCAGGTAGGCTCGATGAGGTCGGGGAGGGGAAAGCCTGGGAGGTAGCGGCGGTTTTCCCGCTCGCTGATCAGGGCCTCGATCTGTGCGGTCCACAGGTCCCAGAGCTTGACCCGCCGACCATTGCGGGCAATCACCAGGGCCAGGGCCGTGCCCCATGACCCAGCTCCCAGGACTGCAACGGGTGCGGAGACGCGACTCATGGGGGGCGGTCGTCAGCCAATCGTTATCAGTTGATGGTGGGACTTGGAGTACCACCCGCCTGTTTTTGCATCTCTTCCATCATTTGCCGTTGGCGCTGAGCGTAAAGCACTTCAAAATTGACTGGTTGCAGGACTAATTGTGGGAAACTGCCCTTGGCAACCAGGTCGGAAATGGCTTCACGGGCATAGGGAAAGAGGAGGTTGGGGCAGTAGGCGCCCAGCAAGGGGCCAAGCTCCGGTTCTGCAAAGCCCTTGACGCCCACCAGGCCTGCTTGCTGGACCTCGACGATGAAGGCGGTCTGGTCGCCGATATGGGTCGTGACGGTAACCGTCAGGATGACCTCGAAGGTCACGTCATCGATGCGGTTAACCTGGGTGTTGAGGCTGAGCTCATGCTTCGGCTGCCATTCGCCGAGAAAGATGTGAGGTGACTTGGGGGATTCGAAGGATAAATCCTTGATATAGATGCGGTGCAGTTGGAACATCCGCTCGTCCTGAGCTTTGGCCTGGGGCTGGGATTGGTCCTGAGTGTTGTCGGTCATCGTGGCGTTATCCTGGGAAGGCGGAAGGGGAGGGGGGAGGGCGGTTTAAGGGCTAAGCATGAAAGTCACGGCAAAGTCTTTTATTTTCAGGGGGCGTGGCACGCTCCCGCATGACTGTTAGCGACGCTTGCGCGTGACGGGGAGATTGGCGCTCTGCCAGGCTAGAATACCACCCCGCAGATTGTAAACCTCCTCAAAGCCCTCCTTGCGGAGCAGGTTGCAGGCCATGGCGGACTGAGAACCCGAGCGGCAGTTAACGATGATGGGCTTGCCCTTGTGTTTGTGCAGGCTGGTGATCTGATTTTTGAACCCGTTCATGGGGAGGTTGACGGCGTTGAGAATATGTCCCTGAGCGAAGTCCGCTAGGGGACGCACGTCGATGACCACGGCCTCCCGCCGATTCATGAGATCGGTCGCACCCAAGGGATCCACCGTGCCCTTGTTGCCCTGGATGAGGTTGTGCGCCAGCAACGCCAGGGTCGCGACCAGAACCAGGAACAAGAACCAGTGGTTGAAGATAAATTCAGGGATGTTCTGCAGGGCCATGGTAAATTGCATCACCGTCAGGCATGAGCCTGGGAAAAAGCTGGCCAAAGGTCAGTAAGGGCAGGCCTGGCTGGAATCCATAAGTATAGCCTTCGGGGGTCGGAAGCGTCATCCCTGCCAAGCGTGATGACGAAGGGCTGATGGCCGACGGTTGGGGTTGATGCCGGCTCGGCAGGAATCGCGGAGGCCAGATGCGACCGAGGGTCAGGCGTGTTAATGGCCTTGTTGACAAAAAACCTGGCGCATCATGCTGATTAACTGCAGGGTGCGGATGTCACCCACCCGGTAATAGACGCGATTGGCGTCCTTGCGGGTGGCAAGAATCCCCTTGTCACGCAGGATGGCGAGGTGCTGGGAGATGTTGCTCTGGGAGGTCCCCACGTCGTCGACGATGTCCTGAACGCTGACCTCGCGGTCCCCCAGGGTGCAGAGAATCTTTAGCCGCAAGGGGTGAGACATCGCCTTCAGTGAGCGCGAGGCACGATCTATGTCACCATCGTCAGCAAAGAGTTCGAGGGCGGGGTCGGTGTCGTGGCTGAGAGTGTAATCGGGGGTGTCGATGCGGCCTACCATGAAGGTGACTCGGTTCAGGCTATAACAATTTAATAATAAGCTTTTTTGCTGGTTATTGCGAAGGGCTGGCTGATGATTCCAGGCAAGCCAGCACGGGCCAGGGAACAATCGCCGTATAATCCCCAACGGAAAGATCACCGTTTACTCCGACCCATGGCCCATGCTCCTCCCCTACGACACGATTGCTGACGGTCCCCAGGGTGCGGGCTCTCGGGAGGTTCACCCTTGAAGGGGCCCCGGACCGGGCTTGGGCGCCGAATGGTCGCCCTGGCCATTTTCACCACAGTAAACACAGCATGACGCCTCGCCGCTCGCTTGCCTTCCTGCTGCTCGTCCAGGCGCCTGGGGTGCTTGGCACCGCCCTGGAGCCAGATCCTCTCGCGCCTCAGCGGGAGGCCCTGACGCAGATGGAGTCAGAACTCACCGACCTGGAACGTGGCCTGGACGCGCGTCGCCGTGGTCGGGAGGCGCTGGTGGCGGAACTGGAGATCTACGAACGCGACATCGCCCAATTGACCAATGGCAGCCGTCAACTTGAGGCCCTGATCCGGGATCAGGTCAAGGTTCAGGCCCGACTGCAGCAGGATCTGGACGCGGAACGGGACGCACTGGACCGGGAGCGCCGGTCTCTGGCCGCCCTGATCCGCTCCGCCCATACCCTGGGCAATCACGAAAATCTCCGTCTTCTCCTCGATCAGCAAGATATTGCCAGGCTGGGTCGGCTGATGTCCTATTACGGCTATTTAAACCGCTACCGGCTGGGTCGGCTCGACAGTTTCGCGGCCCGGGCGGAAAATTTCGAGCGCCTCCGCGCCGAGACGGCGGAGGAAACCCAGCGCCTGGCCACGCTGGCGGGGCGGCAGAAGGAGATGCGGGAGCGGTTGGCGCACACCCAGTCCCAGCGTTCCGCCCTGCTGAACGAACTGGAAAAGGAGATTGCCGGGGGTGCGGAGCAGGCCCAGATCTTGCGGGAGGATACGGAGCATCTGCGTGCCCTGGTTACCCAACTCGAACGCCAGGCCATGATCATGCCGGAGGTCAATCTCGATCCCCAGCCTCTTGCCAGTCGCCGTGGCCACCTCCCCTGGCCCGTGGCGAAGGGTGGGATATTGCTGAGCCGGTTCGGGGAACGGTCAGCTGAGGGAACCAAAGCGCAAGATGGCGTCCTGATGAGTGTCCGGGAGGGTTCTGAGGTGCGAGCCATCCACCACGGCCGGGTGGTTTATGCCGACTGGCTGCGAGGTTTTGGCCAGCTGATCATCATCGACCATGACGAGGGGTACATGAGCCTTTATGGCCACAATCAAAGTTTGCTCAAGGAAGCCGGCGAATGGGTGGGCATGGGAGAGGTGATTGCCCTCAGCGGGGCGAGTGGCGGCCGTAAGACTGCGGCGCTGTATTTCGCCATTCGCCATGACAGCCAACCTGAGAATCCGGAGGCCTGGTGCGAGCCGCTCAACGCTGCCAGTCGTTCGTGAGCCAAGCGACCAGATTCAGCGCATAATTCTGCACAGCACCGAACACTTGGATCAGATGATGAAACATGGGACTACAAGCGCACCCGCTTTTTTTCCGCCATTGATACGACCGGGCCTGGGCTTGGGCCTGTCCCTGGCATTGGCCTTAGCTGCTCCTGGTTGGGCGGGGGATCCCCGACCGAGCGGGATAGGCGATGCGGCCACCACGGCTGTGGGCCTATCGCCGGAGCGGGTCGTGCCCGCGATGCCGCTCCCGAACCAGCGGAACTCGCCGACCGCGGCACAGGTCCAGAACCCCGACCAGCCTGTTCCCGGCTCTAGCACCGCACCAGCAGTGCCCCCCGAGGGGTCCGAGGTTCAACCAACCCCAGACACCCAGCCAGCGCCTGGGCAGCTACCTGTCGACAACGGCGGCTCAGTGCAAGTCCCGTTGGGCCCGACCACCGCCGATGCCGGCGCGGAGACCGCGACTGAAGTCCTGCCCCTGGATGAGCTCTACACCTTCGCGGAGATCTTTGGCCGCATCAAAAGCGATTATGTGGATGCCGTGGAGGACCGGGCCCTGCTCAAGGGGGCCATCCGGGGCATGCTCTCCTGGCTGGATCCCCACTCCGCTTATCTCGATGGTGAGGAATATCAGGATCTGCAGGTCGGCACCAGTGGCGAGTTCGGTGGGCTGGGCATCGAGGTGGGTGTGGAGGATGGCCTGATCAAGGTCATCGCGCCCATCGACGACACCCCCGCCCAAAGGGCCGGGCTCCAGGCCGGGGACCTGATCGTGCGGATCGACAACCGCCCGGTGAAAGGGATGGGGCTGGAGGAGGCGGTCAAGCTCATGCGGGGCAAGGTGGGTACCCCGATCGAGCTCAGCATTCTGCGCGCCGGAACGGATCAGCCCTTCAAGGTCGAGCTGGTGCGCGACGTCATCCACGTCCAGAGTGTCAAAAGCCGCCTCCTGGCCCCAGGCTTTGGCTATGTGCGGATCTCCAACTTCCAGTCCCGCACCACCGAGGATCTGCTTGATGCCCTCGCCAGGCTCAAGGGCGAGAATGGCGGCGACCTCAAGGGGCTGGTGCTGGATCTGCGCAACAACCCGGGCGGCGTCCTCAACAGCGCCGTTGCCATCAGCGATGCCTTCCTGACCGAGGGACTGATCGTCTACACCAAGGGGCGGGTCGCCGACTCGGCCCTGGAGTTCAAGGCGGGCCCCGACGACGTGCTCGCCGGCGCCCCCCTGGTGGTATTGGTCAATGGCGGCTCCGCCTCGGCATCCGAGATCGTCGCCGGTGCCTTGCAGGACCACCGGCGGGCCATCATCATGGGCGCCCAGACATTCGGTAAGGGGTCGGTCCAGACCATCATCCCCATCGACGATGCCAGTGCCCTGAAACTTACCACGGCGCTCTACTATACCCCCGCGGGTCGTTCCATCCAGGCGGAGGGCATCATTCCGGATATTCCCCTGGAACGGGGCCGTCTGGAACTGAGTGAGCCCCCCGCCTTGGGCAACGTCAAAGAGGCCGATCTGGTGCGTCATCTGACCAATGGCGAGGACAAGCCAGGTAATCGGGGCGAAGAGCAACCGCTACCTGAGAAGCCAACGGATGCCGCCACGCCGGCAGCTGAAGAACCTGCCGGGGACGGCCAGGGTAAGGAGGACGGCGCGACTGACCGGGAAGGAGAGGATGCCGGCGGTCCTGCGGCGGCCAAAAAGCCGCACCTCGCGGTGGCCGACTATCAACTCTACGAGGCCCTCAACGTCCTGCGGGCCCTGACCCTTTTCACCGCCCCGCACGCCAACCCGGCGGCCCCCGGGGGACCTCAGCAACCCTAGGAAGTGAGGACTGACCATGACTCGTGTACTGATCCCCCTGGCTCCCGGCTTCGAGGAGCTTGAAGCCGTCACCCTGATCGACCTGTTACGCCGAGCGGGTATCGAGGTCGTCACCGCGGGTCTTGAAGCGGGCGTCATCCAGGCCAGCCATGGCACCCGCTTGATGCCTGATCAGCCCCTGGACCGGGTCATGGACGATGACTTCGACATGATCATCCTCCCCGGTGGGCTCCCGGGCTCGACCAACCTGGACCGCGACCCCCGGATCCATCAACTCCTGGCCCGCCACCATGCGGAGGATCGCTTCATCGCCGCCATCTGCGCCGCTCCCCGGGTGCTGGCCAACGCCGGTCTGCTTAAGGGTAAATCCGCCACCGCTTATCCCGGCGCCGTGGCGATCGGCGACTTTCCGGAACTGGACCTGCTCACCGCGCCGGTGGTGGTGGATGGCCGCATCATCACTTCCCGTGGACCTGGGACCGCCCTGGACTTCGCCCTGCAACTCATCGAGTGTCTGGAGGGCAAGGCCACACGGGATGAGGTCGAGCTGGCCCTGGTGAGGGAACTCTGATCAGCGCCCGTCTGCTTGCCCCGCCCCTGCTGGCCTTCGTCCTGGCGGCGCTGGCCAGTCAGTTGCTCGCGCGCTATCCCGGCTGGTTGGGGGCCATGATGGACGAACCCAACGCCCGTTCCCTGCATGCCGGCGTCATCCCGCGCACTGGCGGCCTGGCCCTGTTGTTCGGCATCCTGGTCGCCTTGGCAATCGCCCTGGCTCTGGGAGCTTGGGCCGAGTCGGGAGAGAGCCCGGGCGCTCGCGCTGAAGCCGATGCCTGGCCCTGGCTTTTGGCTGCCCTGCTACCGGTGGCGTTGGTCTCCCTGCTCGATGACCGAGGGGGGGTGCGGCCGCGCTACCGGTTTTTAGCGCATCTCACAGCTGGCGGCGTCCTGTACGCCGGGGGACTGGGCTGGACGCACCTGGAACTGCCAGGCCTGACCCTGGCGCTGGATCCCGTGTTCGCCGTGCCCCTGACGCTGCTGCTGGTGGTCTGGATGACCAATCTCTATAACTTCATGGACGGCATGGATGGCCTTGCCGGGGGAATGGCCGTGTTCGGCTTCGGCGCCCTGGCCGTTCTGGGCTGGCGAGCAGGTGACCCCAGCTTCGCCCTGGCCGGCGCCAGCATCGCCGCGGCCGCGGCCGGCTTTTTGACCGCCAATGTCCCGCCAGCGCGGCTCTTCCTGGGCGATCTGGGGTCTACCAGCCTGGGCCTGCTGGCGGTCAGCCTCGCCCTGCTCGGCAACGCCCGAGGGCTCTTTCCGCTCTGGGTCGCTGGCCTGGTCTTCTCACCCTTTATCCTGGATGCCACCGTCACCTTGATCCGCCGCGGCCTCCGGGGCGAGCGCCTTTGGGAGGCCCATCGTTCCCATCATTACCAGCGCCTGGTCCTGGCGGGTTGGAGCCAACGCCGCGTGATGGTCCGGGCCTGGATCCTGATGGCTGCCTGCGCCGTCTGCGCTATCCTGGCCCCACGCCTGCCGATCGCTGACCAATGGCTGCTCCTCGCCGCTTGGGGGGCTATTTACGGGGCGATCGGTTATCGCGTCGAGCTGGCGGAACGGCTTGCCTGGATTCCGGAGGAGCGCCGCGGGTCATGAACCGTTGGCCTAACTATCACGAGGCGGCACGTCACGGCTGTAAGTATGAAAGACTTTATCGTGACATTAACGCTAAAGGATGTCATTCGCGTGCCACCAGATGGATATAAGACTGGGACAGGTTGCCGCTGGTAGAAAAGGGCTCAAAGGCTCTATTCTATTTCGACTTTCCCTCTTCACCGCTCAGGGCATCAGGGCATAGCGACGCCGGAGATTTCCAATCATGTCTGGGCTTTCCCTTCTCACCTGGATTCGCAAGTTTACCCCCTGGCTACCAGACGGCACTGGCGGCAGGACCTACGTCCGAGAAGCTGTTCATGAGGCTGAACCCGGAGAATCGCGGCCTGGAGATTGGGCGGTTGCCTCGGACCGGGATGAGGGAGAACCCGTCCTGAACCTGGAATCTCCAGGGAGTGATACCCCCGCCGGAACGAGTGAAGGGAAGGCCAATGGTGAGAGCCTGCTTGGCGGGGATCCTGGCGCCCCAGAGGGCCAACTCGGTACCCCGCAGGCAGGGGTTGTCCAAGTTGGCTCGGTACCGGTCGACGAGGTTGCAGAGGTTGATGCCTCTGGAGACCAGTCAGCGGATGAAAGGGATAGCCAGGCAACGTCAGCCGTGGGTCCGCCCGAGGGTCTGGTTCCTGTCCCTCCCTCGACGGCCGCCGATCGGGTGATCGCGCACCTTCAGCTCAGTGGCCGATTGAATCACAACGATCTCCAGCGTGCCCGGCGCCTGGCGGAGGAGGGTACCGATTCCCTGATCCGGATGCTGGTCCGGCTTGGCCTGGTCTCCGAACGCGACATGGCCGAGGCCATGGGGAAGGTGCTGGAGTTGGAGGTGGTGGAACCGGAGGCCTTTCCCACCGAATCCGTCGCCAGCGAGACCCTGAGTTTGCGCTTCCTCAAGGACAGTAAGGTCCTCCCACTGCGCGAGGAGGAGGGGCAATTGGAGGTTGCCTTCGCCGATCCCACCGAACGGTTCGTCGTCGATGTGGTGGCCTTGGCCGCCGGTAAGCCCATCATGCAGCGGGTAGCGCTGCCGACCGAGATCGAGACAGCGCTGGAACGATTGAGCGCGCCCAAGGCCGGGGATCAAGGCGATGATCTTACTGCCGATCTGGGTGAGGTCTCCGAGGACGATATCGAACACCTCAAGGATCTGGCCAGCGAGGCCCCGGTCATCCGCCTGGTCAATCAACTGATCCAGAAGGCCGTGGAATCCCGCGCCTCGGACATCCACATCGAACCCTTTGCCGAAGAACTCAAGGTCCGCTACCGGGTGGACGGCATCCTCCACGAAGTGCCCTCCCCCCCGGTACGCTCCACCGCAGCCATCATCTCCCGCGTCAAGATCATGGCCAAGCTCAATATCGCCGAGCGCCGTCTCCCCCAGGATGGCCGCATCCCCCTGCGGGTGCAGGGCAAGGAGCTGGACCTGCGCGTCTCCACCGTGCCCACCATGTTTGGCGAGAGCGTGGTCATGCGCTTGCTGGATAAAGAGAGCGTCCGTTTCGACCTGGATGCCCTGGGTTTCGATGGGGGTCCCCGGGCCCGTCTCGATGTCATCATGGATATCCCCTACGGTATCCTCCTGGTCACCGGCCCAACAGGCAGTGGGAAAAGTACTACCCTTTATACCATTCTTGGCCGGCTCAATACCCAGGAGCGCAAGATCATCACCGTCGAGGATCCAGTGGAATACCAGATCCCCGGCATCAACCAGATCCAGGTCAAGCCGGCCATCGGCATGACCTTTTCCGGGGCCCTGAGGTCCATCGTCCGCCAGGACCCGGATATCATCATGGTGGGCGAGATGCGTGACCTGGAGACGGCCAGTATCGCCGTCCAGTCCGCCCTCACCGGTCACCTGGTTCTCTCGACCCTGCATACCAACGATGCCGCCAGTGGCGTCACCCGCTTGCTCGACATGGGGGTGGAAGATTACCTGCTGACCTCCACCATCAATGGCATCCTTGCGCAGCGTCTGGTGCGACGGCTCTGCCCCGCTTGCCGCGAATCCTATGCGCCCTTGCCGGAGGTCAGCGCCAAGATCCGCAAGGCCTTGGGGGAGGAGGTGGATGCCACCCGACTCTACCGGGCACCCGGTTGCGAGCGGTGCAACGCCACCGGCTATCATGGGCGCCTGGTCATCACCGAGGTGCTGCGTATGTCGGATGCCATTCGCCGGGCGGTGCTTGACCATGCCACCGCGACCGAGATTTTACGTATCGCCATCCAGGAGGGAATGGATACCATGTATCAGGATGGTCTGCGCAAGTGCCTGGACGGACGCACGACCCTGGAAGAGGTATTGCGTGTGGCCGAGGAGCATTAGCGTGAACGTCATGGCAAGATATTTCATTTTGAGGGACGTGGCGCGTCAACTCATGACCGTTAGGATGAAGGTGTTGAGCACGCTGCCGATCCCCCTCACCTGCCTGGCTTTACAAACCAGAATCAGGAGCAGAACCAGGCACCTCCTCCTGTCCTGTGACAGGCTGTTTTGCCAGGAAACCTAGCCTCATGGCCAGTTTCTTCTACAAGGCCGTGCGCATGGATGGCGAGGCGTTGGAAGGGCAAATGGAGGCCCTCGATGAGGCCGCGGTTATCCGCCATCTCCAACAGGAGGGCCTCATTCCCCTCTCCACCCGCCGTGCTGGCGGGGTCCGTGACCAGATCTTTACCCGTCGCCGGCGTCAGAATCTGACCCCCAAGGAGATCGGCACCCTGACCCGGGAACTGTCGACGCTGCTAGAGGCGGGGCTAACGCTGGATCGCTCCCTGCAAATTTTGATCGAATTGGGCGACGAAGAGCGTGTTACCCGGGTATTGGAGGACCTGCAGGGCCGGGTCCGAGGCGGGGCGACTTTTTCCGCTGCCCTGGAGCAGCAGGGAGGGAATTTTCCGCGTCTCTATATCAATATGGTGCGGGCGGGGGAGTCGAGTGGTGCACTGGATGCGGTGCTGGGGCGCTTGGCGGAGTATCTGGAGAAGACGGCCGACCTGCGGGATACGGTCATCTCCGCGCTGGTCTATCCCTTGATCCTGCTGGTTGTCGCCGGCTTGTCGGTGATCCTGTTGCTGGTGTTTGTCGTGCCGCAGTTTGCGGTCCTCTTCCAGGACATGGGCGCTGCTCTACCCTTGCCGACCCGAATCGTCATGGGGGTGGGTGATTTCTTCCGCGACTTCTGGTGGGTCCTACTGGTCCTGCTCGCGATCATTGCCGTTCTGGTCGAGAAGGCGCTTGCCAAACCGGAGGTGCGCGACCGGTTCGATAACCGCATTCTACGCTTGCCCCTCTTTGGCGATCTGATCTGGAAGCTGGAGACGGCCCGATTCTGCCACACCCTGGCGACCTTGCTTAAGAATGGTCTGACCCTGCTCAGTGCCCTTAATCTGGCCAAGGAGGTCGTTAATAACCGCAAACTGGCGGCCTTGATGACCGAGGCCGGCGAAGATCTGAAGCATGGTCGCGGCTTGGCTCAGCCCTTCACCCAGCGTGAAATCCTGCCGCAAATGGCCCTGCAGATGATTCGCGTCGGCGAGGAATCCGGCGCCCTGGATACCATGCTGGCCAAGGTGGCCAGTATTTATGACAAGGAAACCCAGGCCAGCGTTAAGCGGTTGCTGACGCTGCTCGAACCAGCCCTGATCATCGGCCTGGGCATCGTCGTCGCCGGTATTATCATTTCTATCATCGTCCCAATCTTGGGGGCCAACGAGTTGGTCATGTAAAAAATGCGCATCCTTTCCGGCACCACCGGGATACGCGGCTGACCTGGGGTAGAATGAATCTCGGGCGTTATCGTAAGATTTACAGTTGAAAGGCTTCCCAATGAACGTCATTGCATCCATCACACCCAGGATTGCCCCATGTGGGGGAAAGAACAGGACCGACCGCCAGAGACGAGGCTTTACCCTTGTCGAACTCTTGGTCGTTCTAGCCATTTTGGGTCTACTCGTCGGGTTAGTGGGTCCCCAGGTGATGAAAACCCTCGGCAGCTCCAAGACCAAGACGGCGCGGCTCCAGATCGAAGACCTTTCGGCCGCCCTGGATATTTATCGCCTGGAGGTGGGCCGCTACCCAACAACCAATGATGGGCTTCAGGCCCTGGTTGAGAATACCGCCGGAGTTCCGAACTGGAACGGTCCTTACCTAAAGAAAAGTCAAGTTCCTAAAGATCCCTGGGGCTTCGATTATCAATATCGGTCTCCGGGCCAGAATGGTAGCTTTGACCTTTGGGCTCTGGGCGCTGACAACCGCGAAGGTGGAGACGGGGAGAATCAGGATGTTCTTGGCTGGGAGTGATCCTGCATAATCTTCATGAGGGGGTGCGCCACCCCTCCTCTGAATACTAAATACTTGGCCGAGACTCTCACGCAAGGTGTGAATCACAGGAGTCCAGTAATTTTGGGCACGCTGAGTCCCCTTCGTCATCGGAGTTTGGGGGGGGGATTTACCTTACTCGAGTTATTAGTTGTCCTCGCCTTGGCCACCCTACTCATCGCCTTGGTTCCCCCCCTCATCTCCGCAGCCATACCCGGGGTGGAACTCAAGGCTTCGGCGCGCAAGGTTGCCGCTGGCCTGCGCCTGGCACGGGAAGAAGCGATTCGTCATGGGCGTGATGTAGCACTGACCCTCGATCTGGAAGACCACAGCTACCAAGTCGATGGTCCCTTTCGCCGGGTCGCGCTGCCAAAGGGGGTGGAACTAAGCCTGGTGGTCGCCGATACCGAAATGGGCAATGACCAGCGAGGAGCAATCCGCTTCTTTCCCGACGGAGGTTCTACCGGAGGGCGCATCACGCTTGCCCGTAATGGCTCTGGCTGGCAGGTTGGGGCCCAATGGCTAACCGGTCGAGTCGAGATCGCCCCTTGGGGGGAGCCGTGAGAATCGTTCCCTGTCTGGTCTTAGGCAGGAGGAGGGCTGCTAGTCGGTCCAGTCATCGGTATCTGGCTGAGCGCGGCTTCTCCCTGCTGGAAGTCCTGGTAGCTTTCACCATTCTGGCGCTGAGTCTGGGGGTACTAATGCAGGTTTTCTCCCAGGCACTCAATGCCGCCACCCTCAGCGGCACCTACGGTAGGGCTACCGCGCTGGCAGAGGCCGGCATGGATTTGGTAGGCATCGACATCCCTCTGGAACCTGGGCTACAGAGCGGTGAAACCGAGGATGGGCTCCACTGGCGCGTGCAGGTAACGGAGGTATCGATGGCCGATCTCCTCCTCGGAGAATCGTCCCTGCCGGTATATCTTGTTAGCTCCGAGGTGACCTGGGAGTCGGTGCGAGGGGTTCGTCGTGTCAACCTTGCCACCCTGCGCTTGGGAGATACCGTCCCTGAAGGCTAAGCTCATGAATACCAAGTCGCGCCAACGGCTGGGGGTTAGCGGTTTCACCCTGGTGGAACTGCTCATCGCCTTTGTAATGGTCGCGCTCATCAGTTTGCTGCTGTTTTCCGGCTTGAGGGTCGGAATTCGAGCCTGGGGTGCGGTGGAGTCGGCCGCAGAAATCAACACCGAGTTGCGCCTCACCCGTGACTTCCTGCGCCGGATCCTGAGTCAGGCCCGACCAGTGACCTTACTGGTGGAGGCTGAACCCTATCTCGTTTTTGCCGGGAACAGACAGCAAGTGGAATTTGTCGCCCCCCTCTCCGAGCAGGTTGGGATCCCTGGGCTGTACCTACTGCGCCTTGGGCTAGAAAATACGGGCTTGGGTTCAACACTTGTCCTGAAACGCTGGCTGCTGAATCCGGAGGTTCTGGCGGGGGGGCGCGAGGTGCCAGCCTGGCAACCCTTGGGGAACGGACCAAGTTTCTCTGGTGTCATGGAGGATCAAGATGTTGCTGCCGGGGCTTACGGTGTCAGTTTGCTGATGGAGGGGATCGAGGAATTTGAGATCAGCTATTTTGGCTTTCCTGAAGGTGATGGTACCGTCCTTAACATCGATGCTCAGCCTGAGTGGCAGGCAATCTGGCAAAATCTTCCAATTCTGCCTCAGGCTGTGCGCATCCATCTGACCAAGGCACAGCGTGTTTGGCCCGATCTAATTGTTGAGTTGGGTAAGGGCGTTCCTGGCACGGAAGTGGGCATGGGCGTGGTTGTCCCCCGATGAAATTCCCGCTCAATCATGGCCCATGGCTCTGCCCGCTAAGGGGAGGTGAAATCGCCATTGAGCAAGGTGTAGCCCTGATGCTGGTACTGTGGATCATTACCCTCCTGACAATAATCGCCGTGGGATTAACGACTACCCAACGAACGGAGAGCGCACTGGCCGCCAATCAGGTTTTGGATGCCACCTTCCGTGCTCAGGCTGAAGCGGCCATTAACTTCACGGCACTGAATCTTCTTACTCAGCCGCCCATCGAGGCGCTAGCAGATAAAAACTCTATGGATAGCCAGGGCTTCTGGCTACCGGATGGTGAACCCCGTTTATGGCAATGGGGAGAAAAGGCACTCGAAATCCGCATCATCAATGAGACATCCCTGATTGATCTCAATCTGGCTGAGCCAAACCTTTTGATGGGTCTGATGAAGGCGGCAGGGGTGCAGGATCCGGCTCCTCTGGTGGATGCCATCCTTGATTGGCGCGACTTGGACGAACTCCATCTCGCCAACGGTGCCGAGGATGAGCAATATGCCGCTGCCGGCCTGCCTTATGGTGCCAAGGATGGACCTTTCGACAGCGTCGAAGAACTGGGCCAGGTGATGGGTTTCGACCGGGACCTTTATCAGGCCTTGGCGCCAGCTTTTACGGTATCTTCAGGACAGGCAAGCCCGGTTGTGGAATTTGCCCCACCTTTGGTTCAAGCCGCTCTACAGGGTATCGGGCTGGGGGAGTTGGAGGAAAGGTTGGCTCAAGAGGCCAAGGTTCTCGGCGAGTCTTCTACTGTTTCGGGCCGAGGTGGTCCGCTCTATCGAATTCAGGTGCGTTGGCAAGCATCAGGGGAGGCCTACCGCTCAATGGAGGCACTGGCAAAAATAGAGCTTGGGGGGCAGCCTTCACTGCAAGTCCTATGGCGACGCTATGCATTAGGCAGGGTTGTGAATTAGGATCATGCAGCCTGATCGACTATGAGGGATAATGTCAATGAAACCGTCTGACCACGACCCGTAAGAAGGAAAGGATAGGGCAGGCGTGAGTAGTTTCCCGGCCGATAACATAACCTGTTTAGACTCTCTCTCTTTGATGAGAGTATCTCGCTGCCGATAGTTTCCCTGGCTTCTGTCGTTTTCATTTCATTATTGCCACTGATGCCTTCTTCCTTATCCTTGTCCCTGCCAACCCTACAAGCCCTGAGCCAGAAATTTTTTTCGGCTGATGGGGAAACCTGGTGGCAATCTGTATTCGGAAGCTGTCTGCCTGAGCGGCTGGCTAGGGCTATCGCTGCGCAGGAGCGGTACTTGAATCTGGTTCTTAAGGGCGACAAGGCGCTACTGTATCTGAACGAAGGTGTGGAGCGGCGTTCTCTGGCCGCCGCGGAGGAATTAGCCTTTCCAGACCTGGAACCCTTCCTGCGGGGCATGCGCGAGGAAGCCCTTCGTTTCCGTATCCAATTGCCCCCGGAGTGGATCGTAACGCGTAATCTCTCTCTTCCTAGTCAGGCTCGCAGTAATCTCCGCCAGGTAATCAGGTATGAGATGGACCGTCTTACCCCCTTCAATCCCGATCAGGTCTACTATGACTACCGTTTGTTCGAGGGGGGTAAAAGTGACCGTCTTCATATGGAATTGGTCTTGTGTCGCCGTGAACCGCTTCAGCGCTGGCTGGGGTCCTTGAAGGCAGCAGGAATCCCAGTCGAGCGGATCGCCTGGCCAAAGGCATGGCCACTGGCTAATCTCCTCCCGGAGGAGTTGCGCCCCCGGCGAGGGGGACGCCTGGTCAGTTTTGGATCCCTTCTGACATTGACAGCACTGATATTGACGGCCGTTACCCTGGTCGGGCCGGTCTGGCAAAAAACGGAAACTCACGCCGAACTGGACAGGGAACTCAACCGTCTTAAAGGACAAGCAACTGAAGTCAATAAGTTACGCGAGGCCATTGATGCGGCTCACAAGGGTAGTGTCGCTGTGCTGGAACGTAAGTCGAGTCAGGCTGCGATGATCGATCTGCTACGGGAACTCACCGATCGCCTCCCAGATGGCACTTGGGTGGAAAACCTCGAATTCCAGGGCAATGAAGTACAGATTCGCGGAGAATCCACCCAGTCGGCCGCCCTTATTGGCCTCTTGGAAAATGCACCAGCCTTTTCCGGCGTCAGTTTCAGGTCTCCCGTGACTCAGGGACGAAATAGTGAGAGAGAGCGTTTCCACATCGGATTCACCTTCAGCCAGGTACCGGAGGGCTCATGACCACCGACACCAAGAAGGCCAGCTACATAGCCAATTGGGCCAGATGCGCGCTGGTCTGGTTGGTCTTTCTCCTCGTTCCCCTGGGAGTGACGTTGGGCATCGGGCTTCCCTGGTATCAGCGCATGACGGATCTGGATAGTCAGATTGAGGGGGCTGACGAGCAGATACGGCGTTATCAGCGCTTGCTGGCAAGCATCCCCCGATTACGGGCTGAATTGGAGCGAGAACGCAACAACGAAGAGGTCAAGGCCTACTATTTTGATGCGCCGACGGAGGCGTTGGCTGGCGCTCAGTTACAAAGCACAATTCAGGGAATGGTACAGAGTGCTGGGGCCAAGTTATTGAACTCTCAGTTTTTGCCTGCTGAAGCGAAAGATCAGCCTCCCCGGGTCGGGTTGCGGGCTCAGATTCAGGGCGATACCAACGCCTTGCTGGACATCCTTTACGATATCGAGCACGCAAGGCCTTTCCTATTCGTCGATCAACTCTCTGTACGATCAACTACCCGCCGCGATCGGCGGCAAAATCGCAGAGATCCTCAGCCCCAGATCCAACAGGAGTTGACGATTCGGGTTGATGTCTTTGGCTATGCCCTGGGGGGGACCTAGTGAAGCGATTGCTGGGGCTCATCTGCCTGGCCTTGGGTGCCATAATTTTCTGGCAATGGCGGACCTGGCCACCACCCCGTGGAGATTTCCCCCCTAACATCGCCGAGGACACTGGGGAATCACTTGCTTCCCAGCCAACGGAAACACGACGCTTTCTGTTGCCGCCTCTTAACAAGGAGGATTATGCCTCGGTGATCGATCGCCCACTGTTCCTATCCAGCCGACGCCCACTCGAAGGTGAAGCCCCTCTAGATTTAGCAGGACTAGAGGCGCCAGCCCCGGAGACACCCTTGAACAATTTTGACCTCAGTGCAGTCATCATAACCCCAGCAGGGGCCATTGCCTGGGTGACTACGCCCAGTGAGCCGAAGCCACAAAAAGTTCAGGTTGGTGATGAACTAGAAGGGTGGAAGGTCAAAAATATCTCTAACGATGAAATAGAGATGGAAGGGCAAAGTGGAGCCGACAGTTTGGTGTTGCGTAACTTTAGCCAAAGCGGGCAATCAGTCGCCAAATCGCCGCTACGAACAGAGAGGAGAAATCGTCCCACTCCTCTTAACAGTCGACCCTCCGTCACTAGCAAGCAGCGGCAGCAGATACCTCCACCTGCTCCAAGTAAGTCAAAAAGCCCTTCAAAATTAGGGCCTAACCAGGCGCGGAACGGCCAGTGACGGCTACTTTCTCGTTACACAGGCTCCTGGAGCCCTCACTGATCGGATTTACATTTATGGCTAGCCGAGTACGGCATAATCTCAATCTTGGAAAGAAATCACGCTTCGTGTTGGCTCTGGCTGCCCTGGCGTTGATGCTTCTGTCCGGCTGTGAGCGCTCCTTCTGGGACCCAACCGTCAAGGTCAATGCCACCCAAGGTGATGTACTCACTCCCGTGTTGGGCCGAGAGGCCAGGGAAGATGCGGGAACGGTTGAGACCACAGGGATCCGCTTGGGCGACGACGGCAAGACACCCCCGGCAATCAAAAATAAAGTCATGCGGGGTACGGGAACTTTCGTAAACAAGGTAGATCGGCCAACCGTCGACACCACCCCAGGTGACATTACCCTGAATTTCGATGGCACGGATATCCGCGAGGTGGTGAAGGTCATCTTGGGCGACATCCTGGGGGTTAACTATGTCCTGGATCCCGGGGTCACGGGAACGGCCTCCTTAGAAACGGGGCGCCCTCTGTCCCGGAATGCCCTAATCCCCACGCTGGAAACCCTGCTGCGCATGAATAATGCCGCGCTGGTGCAAAATGCCGGCACCTATGAAGTGGTGCCTCTGACCAATGCTATTCGTGGGCGTGTGGTGCCCCAACTTGGCGAGACCTCCAAGGCTCTGCCGGCGGGATATAACGTGCAGGTGATACCCCTCCGATATGTCGGGTCGGAGGAAATGAGCAAGATCCTCGAACCCCTCGCCCCGGAAGGCAGCATTATCCGCGCCGACAATACGCGCAATCTCCTGATACTCGCCGGTACTGGGCCGGAAATCAGAAATATGCTGGATACGATCCAGGTCTTCGACGTGGATTGGATGGCTGGACTCTCCGTGGGATTCTTCAGCCTGGAATATGCCAATCCCAAGGATTTGGTCGGACAGTTGGACGCCCTGCTCTCCGATGAGTCCGGCAACCCCATGAAGGGCATCTTCCGCTTCGTGCCCGTGGATAGCGCCAGGAGTGTATTGGTCGTGTCGCCGCAGGAAAAATACCTCGCTCAGGCCCGGGTCTGGATCGAGCGACTGGATGCAGCCGCCGCTGCCGGTGACGACGATGAGCGGCTTTACGTTTATCGCGTCAAACATGGTGACGCCGAACTGATGGCCAGCAGCCTGATCGGCCTGTTTTCCGGCGATGGCAATCAGGGCATGAAAAAGACCGTAGGGTCCGTAGCCCCAGGTTTGGGTATGTCCAGCGGCAAATCCTCATCCGCGACGCCTGGCACCTTTCAATTGACCGGCGCGACCGGGAACACCTCTGGCGGTGCGCTGGGTACCGGTAAGCAAGGGTCCAGCAAATTTGGCAGCAGGCAATCAGGACTGGGTTCAGGCCAGGGTTCCGGTCAGGGGGTTTCGGGCACCATGGAGATGACATCTACTGTCAGTGTCGTCGCCGATGTGACCAACAACTCCCTACTGATCAAGTCCAGTCCGCGGGATTATAAGAAAATTCTGGACGCGCTCAAGCAATTGGATATTGTGCCATTGCAAGTGCTGATTGAGGCGACTTTCGTAGAAATAACCCTGAGTGGAGATTTACAGTACGGTGTGCAGTGGCATCTTACAGGGAAGATTGGTGATGATTTTTCCAATGCATCATTGACAACAGCCAAATCGCTTCAGACCATAAAAATTGGGGAAAATGAGACAACCATACCAATAACCCCAATCAGCCCAAAAGTTCCAGGATTTAACTGGACAGTTATTACCTCAGAGTCACTGGTCAGGGCTAATTTAAATCTTTATGCGGCTCAAGGACTATTGAACGTCTTGTCATCACCCTCGGTGATGGTCAGGGATAATCAGGTGGCCCACATCCAGGTAGGACAACAGGTCCCAATCCTGACGCAGCAACAGCAAAGTACTCAAACTAATAGCAACGTCCTGAACTCAATCTCCTATAAGGACACAGGTGTTATGCTAGATGTCAAACCCCGCGTTACCCCGGGGGGGATGGTACAAATGGATGTGGACCAGCAAGTTAGTACTCAGTCGAAGACTGATTCTTCAGATATCAACTCACCGACCTTTATCATTCGCCAGATAACGAGCAATGTAGCCGTCAGATCTGGCCAAGCGGTTGTCCTGGGCGGCTTGATCGAAAATCAGGATGAAGATGGCAAGGGTGGCGTCCCTGGCCTGTCAAATGTTCCGGTACTCGGCGCCCTGTTCAGCGATAACAATAAGCGTGCTTCCAGAAGAGAACTGCTAGTAATATTGACACCTAAAATCATTGCCAGCGATCAGGATGCGGAAATGGTTACTAATGAGTTTCGCTCACGCATGAAAGGATTGGGTGGAAAGTTTTAGGTGAGCTTTCTCTGACTTTCAACAGGCATCACGTTAGACTTATCGGGACATTGATGGGGGCAGTCGGAGGGGACGACTGGCGGGGGAGTCGACAGCAAGTAGGTGGTCGTCAAGCTTACATGAATGTATCCAGGATAGACCCCCGCCAAACGCCATACAACCCTGAAAAATCGAAAGTTGATGTGCAATGCCCACAGTTATTTCCAAATCAGCAGGGGGAACTGAATGTGCACAGAGCTGATTGATCTGGCCAGAATCCAACTTATGGTCTTCTAAAAGGGGCGTCGAGTTCCGCTGCAATAGAAAGGAAAATTAGCAGGTAAATGCCTGAATTACCGGAAGTAGAAACTGCCCTCCGGGGCCTGACTCCTCATCTGGTGGGTCGGCGAATCATGAAACTGGAGGTCAGGGAACGCCGCTTGCGTCTGCCGGTGGCGGAGGGAACGGCAGCCAAGGTGGCGGGTGAAGTGATTAGTTGCATGAGGCGGCGAGGCAAATACCTGCTGCTGGAACTGGAAGGCAATGGGACCCTCCTCCTGCATTTGGGAATGTCCGGAAGCCTTCGGGTGCTGCCCGAAACCTCGCCCCCAGGGACGCATGACCATCTAGACCTGATCCTGGATGATGGTCAATGTCTTCGCCTACGGGATCCACGGCGCTTCGGACTCTTTCTCTGGACGGGGGATCCGCCGGAACAGCATCCCCTCCTGCGGAATTTGGGACCTGAGCCTCTTGACGAAGGGTTTGATGGCTGTTACCTATTTAGCCGCTCTCGTGGACGTCAACTCGCAATCAAACCTTTCATCATGGATGCAAAGGTGGTCGTCGGCGTAGGTAACATCTATGCGAGCGAATCCCTGTTTCTCGCTGGCATCCGACCAGATAGTCCGGCGGGAGCGGTGAAGGAACAGGAGTATGAACAACTGGCGCACACCATTCGCAGGGTTCTGTCAGCTTCCATTACCGCTGGCGGTACCAGTCTCCGAGATTTTGTCGGAGAGGATGGTCATCCGGGCTATTTTGCCCGTCAACTTCGTGTCTATGGTCGGGAAGGACAACCCTGTCTTATGTGCGGGACACCTATCCAGCAAGTCAGGATAGGTCAACGGTCAAGTTTTTTCTGTCCACACTGTCAAACAAAGGTCGAATGAATTACCCATGAGTGGAAATCATGGGGGTTCCGGTGTTACGGAGACTAGGAAGGGCAGCGAGCTAAAAGTCCCCCGGTAAGGCATCCCATTGGGAGGGAGACTATTCGTATGCGTTACTACCTCCATGGCCCAATGTGGCTTCGGTAATACAAGCTGCTGATTTCTCACGCTCCCAACCCTGCCAGGGTAGGGGGGTTGAGGAGAAGGGGGCTCAAAAATAAACGACTAATCGACCTGCTGAATCCCGGTAATGAACCAGTCGCCGTCCGGCCTGTTCCATTCATGCTGGATGTGCCAGAACTCGCGGAAGGCGTTGGCGGGACCCTGCTGATCCTCCCGGATCAGGCCCGAAAATTCCATGCTTGCCACCACAAGGCTGTCTTCCCGTCGGACGCTAACCAGGCTGACATCCAGCGTGACGACCTCGGTGAACTGCGGGCCAGACCCTAGGGACTGGCGTTCTCGATGCAATTCGGCGAAGAGTTCGGGCGTGGTATAAGTGCGTATATCGTCGAAGTCGGCCTTGTCCCAGGCGGATTGCAGGCGCAGAAAATGGGTTTTTGCACCGGCGGTAAAGGCTTGAGGATCGAACCACGAGGGCGCCTGATTAGTCGCGGCCGATGCGGAAGGGGAAAACCTGCCCGCCGCTGAAGCGGCTTGGGATTGGCGTGAATACACCGGGGGCGCCTGACCGCCACCCAAAGGGCCTGGAGAGGCGCTGGCCGGAACAGGGTTGGGAGAGGTGCCGCGACGCAACATGCGGAACAGCAGAATGCCACCGATGATCAGCGCTGCCATCAGCAGGAAATCCATCACCTGTAAACCTTCAAAGGCATCGCCGAAGAACAGGGAGGCGAGCAGTCCACCGGCGGCAAGCCCAGCCAAAGGACCCAGCCAGCGACTCGCTCCGGTGGAGCGGGGAGCCTGAGCCCGCCCACTTGCCTGGTTGGCAGGCGCGCTGCTGGATCTGGCCTGTTGGGTGGACGCGGAAGCAGGGGGCGAACTGTATTGCTTGCCCAGATTTGAACCACCACCGAGGCGCTTGGCCTCGGCAATGGGCATGGCTAGCAGCGTAACGGTCAGGAAAGCAAAGGCAAAGGTGAGCAGATTTTTCATGGGCGTCCTCAAAGAGTCGGTGAGGCGGGAGATGAACTTGTTCATAACGATCATCGCGTCGTTAGCCTTGGGTTGTAAGGTGCTACTAAGGATCTAAGGTCCCCAACCATCAGTACAACCAAGATCATCCTAATAGAGGGATAGTTCGGGAGAGGGATAGTTCAGGGTGCGACTCAAATTCTGGCGTGTACAGGTCGTTAGCGTGAAAGTCACGGCAAAGGCTTTCATCTTCAGGGGTGTGGCGCGTCCCCTCATGACAGTTAGCCAGGAAACAGGGGGGCGAGATCCGATAAAGATGTCTCGATCAGCTGCAACCAGATCCTGAGCAGTGGTCCGGGATCAGACAGCGGAGTGGGGAAAGGACTGCTTTGGCTGACAGGCCGTCAACCGCCGGAGGAGTCAGTTAACTCCTGGCGGATGGCGGCGGCTGAGGGGAGGTAGGGGCTAGGGACCAAAATCAAGCGGTAATGCGCTTAAACTTCTCCATCAGTTGGTCCTCGGACTCCTCATGATTGGGATCCTTGAGGATGCAATCCACAGGGCAAACCTCGACACACTGGGAGGTCTCGTAGTGCCCCACGCACTCCGTGCAGAGCTCGGGATCGATCACATAGATCTCATCGCCTTGGCTAATGGCGCCGTTGGGGCACTCGGGCTCGCACACATCGCAGTTGATGCATTCGTCAGTGATGTAAAGCGCCATGGTAAAACTCCTGGGGCAGGTGAAAAGCGAAAGGAAGAAGGGCTGGAGAGTGGGAGGGATGCCCGCTTGGCACCCGACTGCCCATAACCCCCATCTTACCCAAAGCGCTCCCGCAATGCAGCACGGACCTCGGGGGGGACGAAGGCGGATACATCGCCACCCAGGCGTGAGACCTCGCGCACCAGGGAGGAGGAGATAAAGGCATATTGTTCGGCAGGTGTCAGGAACAGGGTCTCGATGTGGGGGGACATCCGGCGATTCATGCTCGCCAGCTGGAATTCGAACTCGAAGTCCGACACGGCACGCAAGCCGCGCATGATGACGTTGATACCCGCCGCCTCGGCAAAGGAGACTAGCAGGCCACTGAAGGCCGTAACCTGGACATTGGTCAGATGGGCCACGGTCCCACGGGCCAAGGCCAAGCGCTCCTCAAGATCGAAGGTCGGGTGCTTGTGGGTGTCCGCTGCCACGGCCACCACCACCTGATCGAAAAGGCACGCGGCCCGTCCGATCAGATCGATGTGTCCATTCGTGATGGGATCAAAGGTTCCCGGGTAGACGACCCTGCGCATGGGTGGCTTCCTGATGGTGAGAGGATCGGGGAAAGAGGATAGCAGGCCCTTAATCGCCTGTCGCCGCCAGGCCAAATCGCACCTGCCCCGCCTGGCGGTCCCGGATCAGGTTCCATTCTGACGGGAGGTCAGGAAATCCGCCGCGGGTGGCGTTTTCCAGATAAATCCTGGCCCCTGGGTTAAGCCAGCCCCCCTGCTGCAGGGCCGCGCAGCAGGGCGTGAGCAGGTGGGCATCATAAGGGGGATCGAGAAAAACCAGATCGAAGGGCGCCGGCGCGGCCGTTCGCAACCACGCCAGGGCATCGGCATGAATGATTTCGATCTGGCGCTCCGCGCTAAGGGCTCGGCGGCTGGCCTCCAAGGCTTGTCGGACGCGGGCGGTGCGCTCAACCATGACCACTTGGGCGGCGCCTCGGGAAGCGGCCTCGAAACCCAGCGCGCCGCTCCCGGCAAAAAGATCCAGGCACCGACTGCCCTCAATCAGGGGGGCTAACCAGTTGAACAGGGTCTCCCGTACCCGGTCGGGCGTCGGCCGCAACCCCGGCTCGTCCACCACGGACAACCGACGCCCCCGCCAAACACCGCCGATGATGCGCAGTCCACCCGAATTCATCGCAACCCGTCGACCCAGGGCGGGTTGTGGGCACTGTTTGGCCTTATTGACCCTGTCCCGGCTTAACCGCGTACCGAAGGTATCACTCATCTACGGTTAGCATGAAAATCAGGCCAAAATACTGGTCAGATTTCGCGCAGGAAAGCGACGACCCTCTAACTGTCATGATGGGACGCCCCACGCCCCAGAAAATGAGAGACTTTGCCGTGGCTTTCACGCTAAGTCCGACAGACTCCTAGTCGCCCTGGTTATCCGTTGTAGGTCCCACGACAACGGTGGTGAAGCGATCCGGGTCCATCCGTCGCTGGAAGGCGTCACGAATGGTTTCAACGGTCACGGCCCGGACGCGCTCGTTGAAGCGGTCAAGGTAATCCAGGGGCAAGCCATAAAAGCCAATGACGGCGAGATATTGGGCAATTTTACGGTTGCCGGCCAGGCGCAGGGGGAAGCCGCCCGTGATGTTTTTCACCGCTGCCTCAAGCTCTTCCTGGCTGGGCCCTTCGTCCCGGAAACGCTGGATGGTCGCCATCAGGACCTCACGGGCGTGCTGGCCCTGGTCATTCTTGGTGGCGAGTCCGGCGATAAAGGGCCCGCGCTCGGCCAGGGGTAGAAAATAACTGTAGACACTATAGGAAAGACCCCGCTTCTCACGCACCTCCTCCATGAGCAGGGATACCAGCCCGCTCCCGCCCAGGATATGGTTACCGACGTAAAGCGGAAAGTAATCGGGGTCCGTGCGGGTCATGCCCGCCTGGCCGGTGAAGACGTGGGTCTGGGTGGAAGGGAAATCGATCCGCTCCAGGGTGGCGCTGAGGTTGGAGGGGAGCGGTGGCAGGGGGGTGGCGGGTTCTCCGGGTGGCAAATCCGCGGTGATGCTCTCGGCAATGGCCTCGGCCTGGGGACGGGAAATGGCCCCCACCAGCGCGATGACCGCCTGACGTGCCACATAATGGCGGGCATGAAATGCGACGAGGTCCTCCGGGGTAAGCGTCGCCAGGGACGCGGGGGTGCCAGCGGGATCGCTGGCGTAGGGATGATCGCCATACAAGAGCCGATAGAAGGCCTTCTGGCCTCGGGTGGCGGGGTCCTGGTCGGCGCGATTGATGGCGACCAGGGTATTGGCGCGGATGCGGGTGAA
>JAHDND010000085.1 GCA_018435665.1 Candidatus Thiosymbion sp.
GGTGCCCCCCGCGCGCGCGGGCGAGAGGTTAGATGGGGAGAACCGCTCTCCCCATCTAACCAAACAACGCGCGCGCGGGCGAGAGATCGGAAGTTCACGCCCCCTTCAGACTTCCGATTTGAACCGTTCGCCCTGGTCTTCAAGCAGGGCCTGACGGATTTCTCAAAAATTCAGATTCTGAAGAATCGAGAAATTGGACCTCTTTTGACCCGCCGATCTACAACGTCTGGAAGCTCCAGAACAAAACCAACAATTTTGACCTCATCCGACCCATGCTTTTGGCTGACAAAAAGCCCTTCCCACCCCCCATGCCCGACCTTTTCCTTGGCCATGGAAGATCAGCGAGGGGAGGGATTGACGACGCAGCGCGGGAGGGCGGATGATTGAAGCCGTCCGCTGAGGTGAACGACCAAGCACACCCCAGCGACAAAGCCCCGACCGCGTCAACGGCCAAGGCACCGGCAACAGAAGTATGGCACAACCTGCCATGTCTGCGCCCACCCCGCCCCCAGCGGTCGGTCATCCATCCCCAAACTGGAGACCGACACCATGACGATCCTCGTCAACCCTTCCCCGACTCTCGACTTGAGCGACTCCATCCGGCAACTGAACCGGCGCCTGGATTTTGCCTTGGCATGGCACTTTGATTCCGACGCCCGCGAGGTCGGCATCATTGCGCGCTACCTCGCCCGCCGTGTCGGGACCGCGCCGCTACAGGCCCTGGTCCGTCGCGCCCGGACCACCGTCAAGCTGCTGGAGGTCTCGCGCCATGTCTGAACCCGCTTTCACCCGCGAAGCGTGGCATCGCCTAACCCTATCGGCAACTGGCCTGACCGCCCTGGCTTTCACCGTGGATGACATGATTGGACTGGCACCCATGGACCGCAAAGAGCGCGAGCGCCTGCATGGCCTGTCCGCCGCCCTGCTATCGCTCACCCGATCGGTGGAGGAGGCCATCATCGCGATGGACGACGCCCATATCTGGGAAGCGCCGATGTTTGTGCGGGAGGAGCAGGCCCCCGCCGCCTGATCTCGACACCACCATCACCCACCAAGCCCGGCCCTGGTCGGGCTTTTTGTTGGCCGAACCCGGATGCTCGGTTTGGGAAGTGGGTTTCGGCGAATTTCGCTGAAACCTATTCAAGGCGCCTTTATGAGGCCCGCCGCCTCTGGGAAGTCTTTGGCCATCGACAGGAGGAGGTCCGGCCCCTGGGGGCACGCGGCCCCGTGCGAGACCCAGGCCCTGCTGACCCAGACCCTCGAGCAGGCCCTGCTGATACAGGCAGAGACCCCCGCCGCGTGGCGTGCGGCATGGATCGACCAGGCCCGGGAAGCCCTGGGCAAGCCCGCCTGATCTCACCCGCCATCACCTCACCAAGCCCGGCCCTGTGTCGGGCTTTTTTTGTGTCTGAAGGTGGCGCCCTGGTGAAGGTCCATCACACCCATAAGCGCAACCACACAATTAGCCAGGCTGAAAA
>JAHDND010000110.1 GCA_018435665.1 Candidatus Thiosymbion sp.
CGTCCAGTCGAGCCGCGCCAGGCCCAGGCCGGTCAGCCAGATCAGGGCCAGGGCCCCGGCCAGCCCCCAGCGTTCGGGAGATCGGCGCGGTCGAGGAGACTGAGCGCGACTCGGGCCGGCACTCGGGTCCCGAGCGGCCACCAGGCGCCAGAGGAGACCGGCGGACAGGGCGACGAGCAGACTGACGCCATAGACGCCGAGGAGGGGGACATAGCCGGCCAGGGGACCGTCCACCTGGGAGTCGCCGGCATTGAGCCAGGGAAAACCAGTGAGCAACCAGCCCCGCAACCACTCCAGCAGGACCCAGAGCGCGGGGAAGACCAAGAGCGGACCGGCCCATGCCGCCAGAGCTCCCTTGGGCATGACAGGCGGGCGGTGGGCTTCCGGCTGCCCTTGATTGTCAGGGGGAGGGCTGCACCCCCTCCTGACCATTGGACCTCCCATTAACAGTCCCGTCAGCCAGGCCGTCATGGCGCCCAGGAGGCCATGGTAGAGGGCCATGGCGAGGATGAAGACCAGGGTCAGGGCATGGGCCAGCCAGACCCCCATGTTGCCAAACTCGTTGAGACTGATACGGATCCAGAAGATGCCGAAACCCAGCAGGCCGATGCCGAAACCCCAGCCGATGAGGAATCCCTCCCAGGGTCGCCGGGCGGCCAGGAGGCCATAAAGAATCGCGAGGGCCACCACCAATATCGGCGCCAGACCGAAGGGGGGAAAGGCCAGCACGGCGAAGGCCCCCGCGACCGCGGCGAGGAGGGCCGCTACGGGCAAGCTCGGGCGCCAGCCGCCATCGACGAAGAGCCGCGAAGGTTTCAAGCGCTCTTCTCCGGACCGGTCATACATTCTCGCCCGCCGCGGTGGCCGGGGTGAAGTCCAGTGAGGCCGAGTTGATGCAATAGCGGAGGCCCGTCGGGCGGGGCCCGTCCTCAAAGACATGGCCCAGGTGGGACCCACACCGCTCGCAATGGACCTCGACGCGGATCATGCCCAGGCTGTTATCGCGTTCGCTGGCCACCGGGGCGCCGGTCAGGGGCTGCCAGAAGCTGGGCCAGCCACTGCCGGAATCGTATTTGTAGGCCGAGTCGAAGAGGGGCGCGCCGCATCCGGCGCAGCGATAGACACCTGGGTCCTTGAGGGCATGGTAGCGGCCGGTGAAGGCCCGCTCGGTGCCCTTTTCCCGGCAGATGCGGTACTGCTCGGGGGTCAG
>JAHDND010000179.1 GCA_018435665.1 Candidatus Thiosymbion sp.
ATGGGACCGGGGCGCTGGCCCTTGCCGGGGTCGGCCATGGTCGACTTCTCGACATGGGTGGCGCCCATGGAGCGCAGGTAGTAGGTGGTCTTGAGCCCCCGCACCCAGGCCAGTTTGTAGAGGTTGTCCAGCTTCTTGCCGTTGGGCTCCTTCATGTAGAGGTTGAGGCTTTGGGCCTGGTCGAGCCACTTCTGGCGGCGGCTGCCGGCCTCTACCAGCCAGCGGGGGTCGATCTCGAAGGCGGTGGCGTAGAGGTCCTTGAGCTCCTGGGGGACACGCTCGATAGGCTGGACCGAGCCGTCGAAGTACTTGAGGTCGTTGACCATGACCGGGTCCCAGAGGCCCAGGGCCTTGAGGTCGCGCACCAGATGGGGGTTGACCACGGTGAACTCCCCGGACAGATTCGATTTGACGAACAGGTTCTGGTAGGTGGGTTCGATGGACTGGCTGACGCCGACGATATTGGAGATGGTCGCGGTGGGGGCGATGGCCATGCAGTTGGAGTTGCGCATGCCCACCCCTTGCACCCGGGCGCGCAGGGCGTCCCAGTCCAGGGTGGCGCCCTGGTCCATCTGCAGGAAATCGCCGCGGCCCTGCTCCAGCAGGGCGATGGAATCCAGGGGCAGGATGCCCTGGCTCCAGAGGCTGCCCTCGAAGCTGGCGTAACGGCCGCGCTCCTCGGCCAAGTCTGTGGAGGCCTGGATGGCATGGTAGGCGATGGCCTCCATGCTCTGGTCGGCGAACTGCACCGCCGCTTGGCTGGCGTAGGGCAGGCGCAGTCGGTAGAGGGCGTCCTGGAAGCCCATGAGGCCCAGGCCCACCGGGCGGTGACGCAGGTTGGAACGTCGCGCCTGGGGGACGTTGTAGAAGTTGTAGTCGATGACGTTGTCCAGCATGCGCATGGCGGTGGCCACGGTGCGCTGGAGCTTGGCCAGGTCCAGGCCCTGGTCCGTGACGTGGGCGGCCAGGTTGACCGAGCCCAGGTTGCAGACGGCGATCTCCTGGTCGTTGGTGTGCAGGGTGATCTCGGTGCAGAGGTTGGAGCTGTGCACCCGGCCGGCGTGCTGGTTGGTGTAGCGCAGGTTGCAGGGGTCCTTGAAGGCGATCCAGGGATGGCCGGTCTCGAAGAGCATGGCCAGCATCTTGCGCCACAGGTCGACAGCCTTGAGTCGCTTGTGGACCTTGAGCTCGCCGCGGGCGGCCCGTTCCTCGTAGGCGGTATAGGCGGCCTCGAAGGCCTGGCCGGTGAGATCGTGGAGGTCCGGGGTCTCGTCGGGGGAGAAGAGGGACCAGTCCCCCTCCGCGGCGACACGCTTCATGAACAGGTCCGGCACCCAGTTGGCGGTGTTCATGTCGTGGGTCCGGCGACGCTCGTCGCCGACGTTCTTGCGCAGTTCTAGGAATTCCTCGATGTCGATGTGCCAGGTCTCCAGGTAGGCGCAGACGGCACCCTTGCGCTTGCCGCCCTGATTGACGGCTACCGCGGTGTCGTTGGCGACCTTGAGGAAGGGCACCACGCCCTGGCTCTTGCCGTTGGTGCCCTTGATGTGGGCGCCCATGCCGCGCACCCGGGACCAGTCGTTGCCCAGGCCGCCGGCGAATTTGGACAGGAGGGCGTTGTCCTTGATGGCGCCGTAGATGCCGTCTAAGTCGTCGGGGACCGTGGTCAGGTAGCAGGAGGAGAGCTGGGGCCGCAGGGTGCCGGAGTTGAACAGGGTCGGGGTCGAGCTCATGAAGTCGAAGCTGGATAGGAGCTCGTAAAACTGGATGGCCCGCTCCTCGCGGTCGATCTCGTTGATGGCCAGGCCCATGGCGACGCGCATGAAGAAGGCCTGGGGCAGCTCGAAGCGCGTGCCCGTGGCGGTATGGATGAAGTAGCGGTCATAGAGGGTCTGGAGCCCCAGGTAGGTGAACTGGAGATCGCGCTCGGGCTTGAGGGCGGCGCCCAGGCGCTCCAGATCGAACTGGGCGAGCCGGCGGTCCACCAGCTCCAGGTCCCCCGCCTGGCGGATGTAGGCGCTGAAATAGTCGGGGTAGCGCTCGGCCAGGTCGGCCTGGGTTTCGACCCCCAGGCCCAGGTCGAGGAAACCCAGGGCCTCCCGGCGCAGGATGTCCAGCAGCAGGCGCGCGGCGGCGCGGCTGTAATCGGGCTCCTTTTCGATGCGGGCGCGGGCGCTCATGACCAGGGCCTGGGCGACCTCGGTCTCCCGCACCCCGTCGAACAGGGTGCGGCAGGTGTCGCTGAGGATGGCCTCGCTGTCGACGCCGTCCAGGTCCCGGCAGGCCTCGGCGAGGAGGCGGCGCAGGCGGGCGATGTCCAGGGGGCGGCGGCTGCCATCGGGGAGGGTGACGCTGAGCCCCGGGGGGGCGGTTTCCGGGGGCTGCGCCGCGGCGGCCGCGGCGGCGGCTCGTGCGGCACGTTCCCGGGCGCGTTCCTCGCGGTAGAGGACATAGTCGCGGGCCACCTTGTGCTCGCCGGCGCGCATCAGGGCCAGCTCGACCTGATCCTGAATGTCCTCGATGTGGACCGTGCCCCCCGTGGGCAGGCGGCGGAGGAGGGCGGCGACCACTTGGTCGGTGAGGTCCCGGACCCGCTCGTGGACCCGGCTGGAGGCCGCGGCGTTACCCCCTTCCACGGCGAGGAAGGCCTTGGTCATGGCGACCATGATCTTGGTGGCGTCGAACCCGGTCACCTGGCCGTTGCGACGTATGACCTGGACCTTGCTGGTGGTCGGGGTCACCGGGGCAGGCGGGGCCTTGACCTCGCCCTCTGCCTGGGCGCTCTGCGGCTGGCGCGCCGGGTCGGCGGCGGAAAGGGCCTCGTCAGGGAGCTGGGTGGGGGCCATGGTGCACCTCTAGTGGGGGAGTGGGCAGTGGGTGGTCAGGGGTGATCGGGTCGGGCAAGGACACTGTCAGGGTCGCTGCCCAAGGGCGGGAACCTGTCGACCGGAAAACAGGGTCGGCACAATATCCGGTGTCAAGCTGGCGCATCAACCACTAGATATTGTGGAATAGGGGACTGGGTTGTGGATAAGGCTGTGGAAAGGACTGTGGCTTGCGGGTGCAAAATCATGGGGTGCCGGCCCCTTAAGCGGCGGGCAAGCACGCTTTGGCGCGGCCTGGAGGGCGCCGCCGCCTGTGGACATCCATGCGAGCCCTCCGGGTGGCGGCGGGCCGGACAATGGCGGTGATGTTGAGCACGCGCAACGACGCACGATGCCTACGGCATGGGTATAATCCGGCCCAAGTCGATGGAGGGCGGCGGGTGGCGGACACCCGGCGCCCAATCGCGCGAAAGTCGAAAAACAACGGAGAACTGAGCCATGCAAGTCAGAGACGTCATGAACAAGTCGGTGCGTACGGTGCGCCCGGACACCAAGGTCCTGGAAGTCGCCTCCCTGATGTGTCTATACCGCTATCACGGCCTGCCGGTCACCGAAGAGGATGGGACCCTGGTTGGCTTCATCGCCGAGAAGGATTTGCTGCATTGCCTCTTTCCCACCTTCGAACGTCTGATGGAGGAGGGCCTGGGTAACGTCGATCTCGACATGGAGATGGGGCGTTACGCGGAGGTGCTCAGTCTCTCGGTGTCGGACCTGATGACCCGCAACCCCATCGCCGTCACCCCGGACATGCATGTGTTGCGGGCGACCACCATCATGGTGCGCAATCGCTTCCGGCGCATTCCCGTGGCCGAGAACGGTATCCTGGTGGGAGTGCTGAGCCTGGGTGACGTGCACAAGGCCATCTATCACGCCAATGTGGCGGGTACGCTGAAAACCCAGTAAGCCCCCCGCGGACCGGATTCCTGCCAACTGAGGAGGCATACATGAAGACGCGGTTTGCTCCCAAGGGCACCTGGCCTGGCCTGGCCTGGGCAGGGCTCTGCCTCTGGCTACCCCTGGGCATGGGACCGGCGCTGGCGTCCAGCCCCGCCGAGATCGCCCATGCCGAGTACGAAGAGGTCATGGCCCTCACCCCGGATATCGACAACGGGCGAAAGGTCTACATCACCTGCGCCGTCTGTCATCGGCCCGAGGGCTGGGGTACCCCCGACGGGACCTATCCCCAAATCGCGGGGCAGTTGCGGTCGGTCATCATCAAGCAGTTGGCCGACATCCGGGCGCGCAATCGCGATAATCCCTTGATGTATCCCTTCTCCCTGCCGCGCATTCTCGGTGGTCCCCAGAATGTCGCCGACGTGGCGGCTTACCTCGCCCAACTGCCGATGAATCCCCAGAACGGGGTGGGGCCGGGCACCGATCTGGAGTTGGGCGCCAGGGTTTATAAGGAAAATTGCGTGAAATGCCATGGCGATCAGGGACTGGGTGACGAGCAGGAACACCTGCCTGCCATCGCGGGGCAGCATTTCAATTACCTGGTGCGCCAGTTCCAGGCCATTCGCGACGGGCGACGCAAGAATTCCGATCCCAAGATGGTCGAGCAGATCAAGGGGTTTTCACCCCGGGAAGAACTGGCGGTCCTGGATTTCACCTCGCGTCTGCGTCCCCCCGCCGAGCGCCTGGGTCCTCCGGGCTGGCGCAATCCGGATTTTCAGGGTTATGTCTACCCCCCGGCCCCTGGAATGCCCCCCCCCGAGCCTGGCCCGGCGGCGCCTCCAGCCCCCCCGGCCCGTCCCTGAGTGTATGACAGCTGCCCTTTCAGACCGGTGGTGCGGTTGGCGTGAAAGGCACGACAAAGGCTCTCATTTATGGGGGGTGGCGCATCCTCCCATGATGGTTAGCGTGAAAAACACGGCATCGTCTTTCCCTTTCAGGCCTGTAGTGACTCGCCCATGACAGTCAGGGTGGCCACATGAGCATGACCCTGACCTTGGCCGTGCTGCTGCCGTTCCTGGGGGCGGCGGGAGTAGCCTGGGGCAGCCGGCTGGGCCGTCCGACGGCGATCCTGCTCGCCCTGCTGGTCGTGCTGATGCCGGCCATCCTCATCCTCTCCCTCCTCGACCCCCTGGTGGCGGGAGAGACGCACCTCGAACATTTCGCCTGGCTCCCGGCGGCGGGCCTGAATATCGCCTTTCGCCTGGATGGGCTGGGGCTCCTCTTCGCCGGGCTCATCCTGGGGATCGGGGCCCTGGTCATCCTCTATGCCCGCTATTACCTCGCCGCGGAGGACAACCTGGGGCGCCTCTATGCCTATCTGCTGCTCTTCATGGGCGCCATGCTCGGGGTGGTGCTGTCTGAAAACCTGATCCAGATGCTGATGTTCTGGGAACTGACCAGCCTGAGCTCCTTCCTGCTCATCGGCTACTGGCGCCAGCGGGAGGATGCCCGGACCGGGGCGCGCATGGCCCTGGCGGTCACCGGGGCCGGGGGTTTGGCCCTGCTGGGTGGCATCCTCCTCCTGGGCCGGATGACCGGCAGTTATGACCTGAGCATCGTGCTCGCCTCCGGGGACCTGATCCGCGCCCATCCCCTCTATGTCCCCACCCTGCTGCTGATCCTGCTGGGGATCTTCACCAAGTCGGCCCAGTTCCCCTTCCATTTCTGGCTGCCCCATGCCATGGCGGCGCCGACCCCCGTCTCGAGCTACCTGCACTCCGCCACCATGGTCAAGGCGGGGGTCTTTCTCCTGGCGCGCCTCTTTCCGGCCCTGGCCGGCACCTGGGAATGGAACCACCTGGTGGCGGGCTTTGGCATGCTGACCCTGATCACCGGGGCCGTCATCGCCCTCTTCCAGCATGACCTCAAGGGGCTGCTGGCCTATTCGACTATCAGCCACCTAGGTCTGATCACCGTCCTTTTTGGTATCGGCACTCCCCTGGCGGCCGTGGCGGGTATCTTCCACATCATCAACCACGCCACCTTCAAGGCCGGGCTCTTCATGGCCGCCGGCATCATCGACCACGAGACCGGCACCCGCGACATGCGCCGCATCAACGGGCTCTGGAGGGCCATGCCCTATACCGGCACCCTGGCCATGGTGGCGGCCTCGGCCATGGCCGGGGTACCCCTCTTCAACGGCTTCCTGTCCAAGGAGATGTTCTTTGGCGAGGCGGTCGGGGTGGCCAACGCCATGGCCCTGGGCTGGCTGCTGCCGGTGGCGGCGACCCTCGCCGGGGCCTTTGCCGTCGCCTATTCCCTACGCTTCGTCCATGATGTCTTCTTCAACGGCGAACCCGTCGATCTGCCCAGGCATCCCCATGAGCCGCCGCGCTGGATGCGGGTGCCGGTGGAGATCCTGGTGGTCATCTGCCTGCTGGTGGGCATGCTCCCCGCCCTGACGGTGGAGCCCATCCTGCATCTGGCGGTCAGCGCCGTCCTCCAGGGGCCGCCGCCGGTTCACGATCTGGCCATCTGGCACGGCTTCAGTCCCGCGGTCCTGATGAGCATCCTGGCCATGAGCGGCGGGGTCATCATTTACTCCGTTCGCAAGCCCATCTATGGCTGGTGGGACACGCAGGGCGGACGCGTCGATTTCCGCCGGGCCTACGAACGCCTGCTTCAGGGCCTGCTGACCCTGGCGGGGCGCGTCACGCTCTGGCTGGATCAGGGCTCCATGCCGCGGTTGCTGCGCCTGTTCGTGGCGGTGGCCCTGATCCTGGGGCTGGCGGGCTGGTGGGGATCGGGTTCGCCCCTGACGGGTCCCCTGACGCTCCTGCCCCTGGACGCCGTCAGCCTGAGCACCGGGCTCGCCCTGGTCCTGGCGGCCATCGCCACCCTGGTCTGGCACCGCCAGCGCTTTACAGCGCTGATCCTGGTAGGTGCCGTGGGGCTGATGGTCGCGCTGGTTTTCGCCAAGTTCTCCGCCCCCGATCTGGCCTTGACCCAGTTGTCCGTGGAGGTGGTGACGGTCATCCTGCTCCTGCTGGCCCTCTTCTTCCTGCCCCAGACCACCCCGGAAGACCCCCCCTCGCCGCGCCGCTGGGGAGATGCCGTCCTGGCCGTCCTCGCCGGTCTGGGCATGAGCATCCTGACCTGGGCCATCCTCACCCGGCCCTACGAGAGCATCGCCGGTTTCTTCCTGGAGCGGAGCGTGCCGGGTGGGGGCGGGCGGAATGTGGTCAATGTCATCCTGGTGGATTTCCGCGGCTTCGATACCCTGGGCGAGATCACGGTGCTGGCCCTGGCCGGCCTGGCCATCTTCGCCCTGCTGGATAAGCTGCGGCTGAGCGGCCAGAGGGTCGCCGGGCCCGCCACTGCCTGGCACTGGGACCGGCATCCCCTCATCGTCGCCTCCCTGGTCCGTCTTCTCCTGCCCCTGGCCCTGCTGGTGGCCGTCTTCATCCTGATGCGGGGCCATAATCTGCCGGGGGGCGGCTTCATCGCTGGGCTGATCACCGCCATCGCCCTCATCATGCTTTACCTGGCCAACGGCGTCGCCTGGACCCATGCGCGTCTGCCGGACAAGACCCACCCCGTCATTGGCGCCGGCCTGCTCCTGGCCACCCTCACTGGCCTGGCGAGCCTGCTCTTCGGTCACCCCTTCCTGACCTCGACCTTCGGCCATGTCCACTGGCCCCTGGTGGGTGAGTTCGAAGTGGCCTCCGCCATGCTCTTCGATCTCGGGGTCTGGTTGGTGGTGGTGGGCTCGACCCTCCTGATCCTCATCCACCTCGGGCTGATGTCCGACGCCAGTCGTGATGGCCTGGCCCCCGGCACGCCCGTCAGGGGATCCGGCGCTGGGCGTTCCGCCGGGGACTCGCCCCCGGGGCCGGGTTGCTGATGGAGATCCTGCTCAGCCTGGCCATCGGCGTCCTCACCGCGTGCGGGGTCTATCTCCTGTTGCGCGCCCAGACCTTTCCCGTGGTCCTCGGCCTGACCCTCCTGTCCTACGCCGTCAATCTCTTTCTCTTCGCCAGCGGCCGCCTGGTGGAGGGTCGGCCGCCGATCATTGCCGCCGGCCAGACCGGCTATGCCGACCCCTTGCCCCAGGCCCTGGTGTTGACCGCCATCGTTATCGGCTTTGCCATGACGGCCTTCGTCATCATGCTCGCCCTCAAGGCCCGGGCCGAACTGGGTAGCGATGAGGTGGACGCCCAGGGCGAGCCCCACGGGGATCCCACGGGGGAAGAGCGCCCTTGATCCGCCACCCCCACCCCCCTGCCGGGTACCGGACGCCCCCCGGTGACGGTGCTCTCTGACATGCCATCGTCCACCCTGGTCATTGCCCCCCTGCTCGTCCCCTTGCTGGCGGGCATCCTCCTGCTCCTCTTCCGGGCGCGGGAATTAGGCGGGCGGCGGGCCTTCAGCCAGGTGGCGGTGGTGGTCCAGATCGGGCTGGCCCTGGGCTTGTTGGCCGCTACCCAGCGCGGCGACATCCTGACCTACAGCCTGGGCGACTGGCCCGCGCCCTATGGCATCGTGCTGGTGGCGGACCGGCTGGCGGCCTGGCTGCTGCTGATCACGAGCCTGGTGGCCGGCTTTGCCCTCTGGCAGGCCTGCCAGGGCCTGGACCGCGCGGGCCGCCATTTTCACGTCCTCTTCCAGTTGCAGTTGTTCGGGCTCAACGGCGCCTTTCTCACCGGGGACCTGTTCAATCTCTTCGTCTTTTTCGAGGTCTTGCTGATCGCCTCCTATGGCCTGGCCCTCCATGGCGGCGGTCAGGCGCGGACTCGGGCCGGTTTGCACTACATGGTCGTCAACCTGGCTGGCTCCGCGCTGTTCCTGATCGCCGCCGGGCTGATCTATGGCCTCTTCGGGACCCTGAACCTGGCCCATCTGGCCCAGTTGCTGACCACGGTGCCCGTGGACAATCTGGGTCCGGCCCGGGCGGCCCTGTTGCTGCTCCTGGGGGTCTTCGCCCTCAAGGCCGCCCTCCTGCCCCTGTACCTCTGGCTGCCAGCGACCTATGCCAGCGCGATCGCCCCGGTCGCCGCCCTCTTCGCCATCATGACCAAGGTCGGCGCCTATGCCATCCTGCGGGTTTCGACGCTTTTGCTGGGCCCCCCGGCGGGGGAGCTGGCCGGTCTCTATGAGGGCTGGCTGCTGCCCCTGGCCCTGGCGACCCTGGTCGTGGGGATGCTGGGCGCCCTGGCCGCCCGTTCCCTGGGTCGGCAGGCCGCCTATCTAGTCATCGCCTCGGTGGGGACCCTGATGATTGCCTTTGGCCTGGGGGGCCGGGAGGCCCTGGCCACGGGCCTCTACTATCTGCCCCACTCGACCCTGTCCGCCGCGGCGTTCTTTCTGCTGGCGGGGGTCATCACCGCCGGGCGGGGGCCGGTGGGGGACCATTTCCGGCCGGGACCGGACGTGCCCCATGCGCCCCTGGTCGGCGCCCTGTTCTTCCTCTGCGCCATCCTGCTGGCGGGTCTGCCCCCCCTCTCCGGTTTCCTCGGCAAGTTCCTACTCCTGCGGGCGGCGCTGGATCATCCCGGCTGGCCCTGGATCCTCGCCATGATCCTGATGGCCAGTCTCTTGGGCCTGATCGCCCTGGCGCGTTCCGGTAGCCTGCTCTTTTTCCGCTCGGCGGCCGTCGCCGGGGAGAGGAGGCCCGCCCAGACCGGGGAAAGGCGCGCGCTGCTGCCCGCGGCGGCCTTGCTCCTCCTGACCCTGGGGCTGACCCTCTGGGCGGGGGAGTGGCTGGAATGGACAACAGCGATCGCCGATGAGCTGCTGCAACCGCGAAACTATATCCAGGCCGTGTTGGGAGGGACGCCATGAGGCCGATCCGGCGCCTGCTGCCCCATCCCTGGCTGACCACGGTCCTGACGTTGGTCTGGCTGCTGCTAAACAACACCCTGTCCCCAGGTCATGTCCTGTTGGGGCTGGTATTGGGCTGGCTGATTCCCCTCCTCAGCTTGCGTTTCTGGCCGGATACCGTCCATTTTCATCACCCCCTGGCCTTGTTGCGTTTCATCGGGCGGGTGCTGTGGGACATCCTGGTCGCCAACCTCAATGTCGCCCAGCTCATCCTCGGCAAGCCAGAACGGCTGCGCCCGGGCTTCTTCGCGATCCCCCTCGATCTGGAGACTGAGCTGGCCATCAGCCTGCTGGCCAATACCGTCAGCCTGACCCCGGGGACCTTGTCCGTGGAGCTCAGTCCGGATCGCCGCACCCTCTTCGTCCATGGCATGGATGTCCCGGACCCGGCGGCGACGTGCGCCGAGATCAAGCTGCGCTACGAGGCCCCCTTGAAGGAGGTGTTCGAACCATGATGGCCCTGGCCGTGACCCTCGCCCTGGCCCTGGTGGCGGCCGCCATCGCCCTCAGTTTCTGGCGGCTGTTGATCGGGCCCAGCGCGCCGGACCGCATCCTGGCCTTGGACACCCTGTACATCAATACCATCGCCCTGCTCATCCTGTTGGGGCTGCGCCTGAATTCCAACCTCTATTTCGAGGCGGCCTTGTTGATCGCCGTCATCGGCTTCGTGGGTACCCTGGCCCTGTGCAAGTACCTGCTCCGCGGTGACATCATCGAATAGGCATTGACCGGGAGATCGCCCCCATGCTGGAAGCCCTGCTATCCCTGCTCATCCTTGCCGGGGCCCTCTTTACCTTCATCGGCTCCCTGGGGCTAGCGCGCCTGCCAGACTTCTTCACCCGCCTCCATGCCCCGACCAAGGCGACCACCCTGGGGGTCGGCAGCCTGCTGATCGCCTCCGCCATCCACTTCAGCACCCAGGGCGAGGGCCTGAGCCTGCATGAGGTTCTGGTCACCCTGTTCCTCTTCATCACCGCTCCCGTCTCCGGGCATTTGCTGGGCAAGACTGGCCTCCATCTGCGTCTTCCGCGGCTGGGCAAGCAGGCTGACGGTGGTCTGCCCCCCGGTCTGCCCCCTGGATGAGATTGGCCGAGATCCTGCCGCGGGGCGCGAACAATCTGGATTTGTTCCGGATCATCGCCGCGGCCATGGTCATTTTCGGCCATGCCTATGCCTTGGTCCCGGTTTCGGGCCAGTCCGATCCGCTGGCGCAGTGGTTGGGCTTTGATTCCTCGGGCTCCCTGGCGGTCAAGGTCTTCTTTCTGCTCAGCGGGTTGGTGGTCACCAACAGCCTGCTGGAAAAGCGACAACCCCTCCAGTTCCTGATCGCCCGCTTTTTCCGCCTCTGGCCGGCCCTGGCGGTCACGGTGCTGCTATGTGCCCTGGTCCTGGGGCCCCTGCTCACCAGCCTCCCGTTGGGGGAGTATTTTCTGCACCCGGAGACTGGCAAATATATCTACCGGAATCTGGTGTTTCGGATTCGGTTCCCACTGCCTGGTGTCTTTCAGGACAACGCCCTGAGTGCCGTGAATGGTTCCCTCTGGACCATTCCTCATGAAATCGCGGCCTATCTCGGGCTGTTGGTTCTGTACCTGCTCGGCACCTTCCAGCGGTGCTGGTTGCCCTTGGCGGTGCTGGCCACCATTCTCGCCGTGCCATTGCTCTTCCCCGATGAGAGTCCAGAGGTTTCCCTGCTCATAGCCTGTTTTGCCATCGGCGCCACTCTGGCTTTCTATAAGCGCCACCTCATCATCAATGGATGGGTCGTCCTGACACTCTGGATCCTCTTCGCTCTTTTTCGCCATGCGCTGGTCAATTTTTACCTTTTTTATCTGGCCCTGTTCGCCAGCATCCTTTTCGTCGCCAGCCAGTCCTGGATGCTGCGCCTGAGGCCTGGGTCGGACCTGTCCTACGGCGTCTATTTGTGGGGGTTCCCGGTGCAACAAGTCATGGCCCAATTTTTTGGCGCCCATGGGATTCTGTTCAATCAGCTTGCCTCTTTGGCCATCTGTCTGGTGTTGGCCTTCTGTTCCTGGCATCTGGTGGAAAAACCGGCCATGGCCCGGGGCGCTGTCCTGGGCCGGCGCCTTCCCCCGGATTCGATCCGGCGGCTGCGGGGGGCGCTGACTGGCCGTTTTCTTTCCCGCCCCTAATGATCGAATCGCACCCTTACCGGGCCGATATCGATGGCTTGCGCGCCCTGGCCATCCTGCCGGTAGTCCTCTTCCATGCCGATGTTCCCGGTTTTGGCGGAGGCTATGTTGGCGTCGATGTCTTTTTCGTCATCTCGGGTTATCTGATCACCTCGATCATCGTGCGCGAACTGGACACCGGTAGCTTCTCGTTGATGAATTTCTACGAGCGCAGGGTCCGCCGCATCCTGCCGGCCCTCTTCGTGACGCTGTTAGCCACGGCCCTGCTGGCTTCCCTCATGCTCTACCCGCGGGAGGCCAAGGATTATGCCCGCTCTCTGGTGGCGGCAACCCTGTTCTTCTCCAGCATCTTTTTTTATCAAAAAAGTGGGTATTTCGACCTGGAGGCCGAGCGCCAGCCCCTGTTGCATACCTGGTCCCTATCCGTCGAGGAAATCTTCTACATCTTTTTTCCTCCCCTGATGCTGCTGCTCTGGCGCCATTGCCGCCGCCAAGCCTTTGGGTGGGTATTGGTCATCGGGGTATTGTCTCTCAGCGGCGCGACCTTGGCCTTAGGGGCGGACCCGGGCTCGTCAGCGGCATTCTATCTGCCCCCTTTTCGAGCCTGGGAACTCATGATCGGCGTGCTGGTGGCATTGAACCCCTGGCGCTTGCCCCAATTCCCTGCCTTCGCCAACCTCTTGTCTCTGGTTGGCCTCGCCATGATCGCCTTTCCCGTCTTTTTCTATTCGTCCAACACGGTCTTTCCCGGGGTGGCCGCCCTGTTGCCCTGCGGTGGCGCCGCCCTGATCCTACTCGGCGGCCAGAGGCGCCCTTCGGTCGTGGGGCGCTTCCTGTCCTGGCGACCCCTGGTCATCCTTGGCCTGATCTCCTATTCCCTCTATCTGTGGCATTGGCCGGTCTTCGTCTACGGGCGGATCTGGATTGGGGCCGCTCCAGGGCTTGGTCAGGCATGGCTCCTGATCGGGATCAGCCTGACCCTGGCCGTCCTGTCCTGGCGCTTCGTCGAGCGTCCCTTTCGTGGTCGATCGGGCATCCTGCCGGGAAAGCGGATCTTTGCCCTCGCCGGTTTGGCGGGCCTGACCATCGTCGGCATCGGCTTGCATGGGGAAAAGACGGGGGGGTGGCTGGGACGTTATCCGCCTGAACTCGCCACCATTCTCGCCGCCCCCTACGATAATCGGGACCCGCGGCAGGGCGAGTGCTTGAGCACAAGCGAGGATGCGAAGGGTTGCCAATATGGCGACTTACAGGCCCCGCCCGTTCTGGCCCTATGGGGCGATAGCTTCGCCGCGGTTTATGCCCCGGTCCTCGGGGAAGTGGCGAGGGGGCAGGGGGGCTCCCTCTTGAGTCTGACCATGGCCGCCTGTCCCCCCGCTGTGGATTGGCAACCCGTGGGACAGTCCTGGCGGGATGCCTGCCGGCGCTTTCAGAACATTGCCCTGGAACGACTCGTCGCAACGCCCGGCATTCATACCGTGATCCTATCCGCCAACTTCCATGACTATCTGCATGACGAGGGAGCGGTAGCCTTGCCCGCCGCCTTACGGGGGGCCATCGCACGACTCCTCTCCGCTGGCAAGATCGTTGCCCTGGCCTACCCGGTGCCCAGGCTTGGCGCCCATGTCCCCAACCGGCTGGCTGACGCCATCCTCGCGGGCGAGGATCCCGATCGGGTACGCCGTCCTTTAGCCGAATTTCTGGCCAGCCACCAGGGCGTCTTCGCCCTCCTCAACCATATTCCCGCTGCTGACGGTCTGATCCGCCTCTATCCCCATGAGGTCTTTTGTCCCGAAGGGTAGTGTCGCTTTTATAGCCAGGGCCAACCCTGGTATTACGACGATGCCCATCTGAGTTTGACCGGGGCAGATCGGGTGCGTCCCTTGTTTGAATCCATCCTGGATCCAAAGTCCCAGGCCGCATTAGCGCCGGGGGAATAGGCCGCTGAACAGATCCCGTAACAGCAGATTTCCCGCGTCGACGAGATGATTGTCATCGAAATAGAGGGGTACCCCGTTCTTGGTACCCAGACAAAGACCCTCGGGACAAAGATAAGGCGTGGGGTCCAGTGACTGGACGCCACACCTTGCCTCGGTTCTGGCAATGGTGTCCAAGGCCACCTTATTGCGCGCAAGATAAGTCGAAATCGGGATGGCGATATCGGACCCTGGGGAAAAAAAGCGGGATCTCAGGTGCAAGCCTTTGTAAATGTTAAATGGCATCTCGGGCAGGGGTTTGACGATCCAGACCGGATTGGTTTGGGCGATGGCGCAGACCGTATGCGCGTATTCGCTGGCGAAGGCGTCGTCGAGGGAAGGGGAACCGGTCTGGGGCTCCAGGTCGAAATGGACCCGGAAGCGGTTGCCGCTATTGCGATCCAGATAAAGGGCGGTACGGCTGAAAAGCAGTACCGGGACCCCGGGGTAGGTTTCCCGGAGGAGTTTTAGCCGGGACTCGTTGAAGGCGCGACAATTGGCGGCCAGCTCACCGTCGCGCATGGAGAACTGCCTGAGGGTCGGACAACCGCCGAGGGCCCAAAGCAGGGCCGAACCGGGATTGACGGATTGGACGGCGGCAGCCGTTGCCTGGGCATGGCTGTCCCCAAGCAGGATGACGGCAATCTCCCCCGTGCCTAGTCGGCAGTCGACGGCATTGAATTCATTGGGCAGGCATTCCTTGACGACGATCTGGCTTTCGTAGGCCGGGCGAGTTGGCTCATGGAAGTGAAACCGGACGCCCGGGACGACCTTGAGCAGCTCCGCCATCCCTTGGGCGCTGACAACGACTAGGGCGACTGGCATCAGGAAGGGTTTCAGCCGGTTCCCGGGCAGGCGGGCGCTGGCCGGGCGTTCGATGAAGAAATAGGAGAGGCTCCCCAGAAAGAAGGTTGACGTTAGTCCGGCAAGAAGGGCCCAGGAGTCCCCCAACAGGCCGCACAGATAGAGAAACACCACCACGGGCCAATGCCAGAGATAGAGGGAATAAGAGATTCTCCCGATGAATTGCAGCGGGGCATTGCGACTCAGGGGGGAATCGGCATTGGCCAGGATAACCAGGGCCGCGCCCGCCACCGGGATCAGGGCCAGGACGCCAGGCCAGGGGGCTTGCTCATTGAGCCAGAACAATGCGAGGCCGATACAGGCCAGGCCAGCCGCTTCGAGACTAAGGCGGAATGGCTCGGTTGGCCTGAGTGGATAGAGAAAGAGAATCCCGCCGATCAAGAGCTCCCAGGCGCGGGTTGGTAAAAGATAAAAGGCGAATGCCTGGAAGGAGGGCGTGAGCAGGGCGGAGGCCAGGAAAGAGAAGAAGGCGAGGGCGAGGATGAGGGTGGCGGTCAGGTTCCGGCTTGGGCCGAAGTAATGGCGACATCCCAGCAGTAGCAAGGGGTACAGCAGGTAGAATTGCCACTCCAGGGATAGTGACCAAGTATGCAGTAGCCAGTTCTCCTGAGGTGCGGCCTCGAAATAGTTACCGCTTTTTGCCAGGGAGAAGTTGGAGACGAAGAGGAGGCTGGAAGAGATATCCCGCAGCAGGGAGCGGTAATCATCTCCTGGCAGATACAGGAAGCCGAACAGACCGAGGGCCAGGCCCAGGCACAAGAGGGCGGGAATGATCCTGCGCGCCCGGGAGGCATAAAAGGACCGGAGGGAAAATTGGTCCCGATCGCGGCCGCCGAGGATGATACCGGTCATCAGATAACCGGAAATGACGAAAAAGATGTCGACGCCGATATAGCCGCCCGCAAAGCCAGGTACGCGAAAATGAAAGAGGACGACGCAGATCACCGCGATCGCCCTGAGGGCATTGATACTGGGCCGGAATTGCATGGGGGCCGCGCAGGCTGAACGAGGATGCCGAAATTACCGGCTACTTAGAGAGGGGAAGGCCTGGAGCTGGCATCGTCTGTGGCCATGTCGCTAGAGGATCTAACGGCGCTGCCATGGTGGGCGCGGCGGGTCGTTCAGGGTCCGGGGGCGGGTCGAATACGTCATCGGTACCGTGGGGTCGAGCGACTTGGGGGTATCTCGGGCTGGGCGGGGATGAAGGGAGAGTTGCGTCGGCGGGAGTCAACCCAGGGGGGCTTGCAGGTCAGAAACGCCCCCCCTGGGCCAGGAGAATCTCGCCCACCGCCGATTCGATGACCTTCATGTCGGTCAGGGGGAAGGGGGGAATGGACAAATGGCGCAGGCGCTCCTGATAGTTCATGCAGAAATCGAAGTGGAAGCCCGGGAAGCCTTCCTGGCGCTTCACGCCCTGGATGTCCATGACATAGGCAGCGTAATTGATGGTCTGGGTCATGTGGTAGGGGGTGGGCTTCTGGCCGCGGCGGAAGCCCTCGATCCGGGCATCCCAGGTGGGGTAGACGGCGGGGTTGGCGAAGTGCAGCACCTGGGAGGCGGCGACTAGGGACTGGAGGCAGGTGGCCACGGCCATCGCGTCCGCCTCGGCAAAGGCGGCCTCAGGGGCGCGGGCCCGGCCGAAAGCACGCACCGCCGCGTCCAGGCTCTGGGGTTCGATGTGCAGCCGTCCGGGCAGCCAGCCGTAGGCGAAGGTGGCCGCCAACAAGAAGGCATCGGCGTCCCGGTCGGTCACCCTGATTGCCGCCAGCAGGGCGGGATAAGCGCGCAGAAAGGCTGTTTCCCGCGAGCCAGTGGCCAGTTTGTTGACTCGGACCAGGTCCACCGCCTGGTCCAGGGTTTCGAGATTGAGGTTGGTGAAGGGTGCAATGTTCATACGGTCGGGCGGAGGGGCAGGCGGCTCGATGCGGTGGGGAGGCCAATGGTCTGGGTCTGGGGCATAGGTTGACAGAACGGTTAGGTCTGGTCGAGAGGAGGAGGGCAAAAGGGCGCGGGATAAGGGTGCCCGGAGCTCCTGACGGCCAATGGGAAGGCGGTCAGGTGCCAGATCAAAACCCGGGGTCGGCCCTTTCGGCTCGGTATGCGGGTTGGGCTGGAAAACCAAGCGCCAAGGGGTAACTCGATGGGACAATAGGCCCTTGGTCAAAGCCCCTGGATGGCATCTTGCCGACTCATGACAAAGTACTTGCGAGACCTGTCGCTGCGCCGCTTGAGCCCGGTGATCCTGCTGTTGGGCGTTTACGGTTTCGGCATTTCCCTGGCCTTCCAGTTGGGCGGCTACCGTAGCTTTCTGCATGCCAGCCTGCTGCCCTTCGCCTGGATGCTGTACCAGGGGCGGGGCACCTTGCCCTGGTCGGAACCCCTCTGGTGGCTGCTGGGCCTGGGGGGCCTCTTGTTCCTGCAGGGCCTGGCGATGGCGATGGGTCCGATCGAGGGGGGGCATCATGAGGTCTTGGGCTGGAGCCTGTTCGCGGCGATCCTGATCACCCTGGTACCGGCGCGGGTTGGCCCGCGTGGCGACCATCGGTCACTGCTGGCGGTCATCACGGTGGTGTTCGTCCTGGTCCAGGTCGGGGCCTGGTTCTGGCGGACCCAGCCCTACATGGATGGGCGCTTTCTGGGGGTCTTCAGCAATCCGCATTACCTGGCGCTTTACGCGCTTATGGCCCTGGGCTTGCTGATCTACCTGATCGACTTTTACCGGGGCTGGCGAGGCTGGCTGTTGGGAGCGGTCCTGGTGCTGGATGTCCTGCTCCTGATCCTCTCCCGCTCCCTGCCAGCCTGGCTTGGCCTGGTGGCTGGCGCCCTGGTACTACTGCCGTATGCACCGTGCCGGAAGGCGGTGACGATCCTGGCCTTGTCCCTCCTGCCGTTGGTGGGTATGCACCTGTCCGGATGGATTGACCTGTCCGACGGCATGAAAACCGCTTGGATTTACCTCGCCAGCGATGAACGTTGGGTCTTGTGGCGGGAATTCTGGATACTGCAACAGGAGAGTACCGGGTGGCAGTGGCTGCTTGGTCATGGCTTTGGCCAGTTCCTCAATGACTACATGCCCGTATCCAGCTTCCACGCCCAGCGGGTAGAGCCCTATTTCGACTTTGCCTCACCGCACAATTATTTTCTGGAGTTGCTCTACAGCCATGGCTTCATTGGCGTCCTGCTTCTGTGCCTGGGCTATGGCTTGTGGCTGTGGGGGCTGATCAGGGGGATCAACCACAGCGTGACGGAGGACCAACGACGGCAGGGCATGCTGCTCCTGAGCCTGATCACCGCGCAAGCCGCGCTGGGTTTCTTTACCATGCCCTTTTTCGCCCGCCACAACCTGTTCCCGGTCAGCGTGCTGCTGGGGATCAGTCTGCGCTACATCGCCACCCGTGAGAAACATGACTGAAGTGCCCTTGCCGCCGGTCAGCCTCATCATTCCCAACTTCAACGGGGCGGACCTGCTGCGCAAGAACCTGCCGTCGGTCTTGGCGGCGGCGGAGCATCACGGCGGGGCCTGGGAGGTCCTGGTGGTGGACGACGCCTCCCGGGACGCGAGTCTGGAGGTGCTGGCGAGGGAATTTCCCCAAGTGACCCCGATCGTCCATGAGCGTAACCAGGGCTTCGCCGCCGCGGTGCATTCCGGCGTGACGGCGGCGGCCCATGACTGCCTGATCCTGCTCAATTCCGACGTGCGACCCGATCCCGACTTCATCCGGCCCCTGGTCCGGCACCTGGCGGACCCGGAGGTCTTCGCCGTCACGCCGTTGGTGGTGGACGCCCAGGAACGGCCCGGGGAGGAATCCTGGCGCTGCTATCGTCTACGGCGCGGCCGCCTGCGACTGCGGGACTGGGGGGCGCGGATTCCACCCAGCCCCGTGGAGACCCTCTTCGCCTCCGGCGGTTCCATGGCGGTCACCAAGACCCGTTTCAACGAACTGGGCGGCTTTCTGCCGCTCTTCCAGCCCTTCTATTCCGAGGACACCGATCTCGGCCTGCGGGCCTGGCGCCGGGGTTGGCCCACCCTCTTTGAACCGGCCAGCCGCGTGATTCACGATCACGTGGGTTCCGCCAACAGTACCCAGGTCGCCCAGGCCTTCGTGCGGCGTATCCGCTTGCGCAACCGGCTGCTGCTGGAGTGGCTCCATGTCCCCCGCCACGATCTCTGGCGATCCCTGGTGCCCGGCTATGTGCTCCAGGCCCTGGGACGACTCCTGCGCCTGGACTGGCGGTATTTCGGCGCCCTGGCCGGTGCCCTGGGGCTCTTGCCCCGGGTCCTGACGGCGCGGCGGGAGATCCAGGCTCAGGATCGGCTGGCCTTCTGGGACATCATGGCGCGGATCGAGCGCTCCCTCGATGAGGCCATGACCGTGACGCAAATCGGCGTGGCGCCGGGCAGTTGGGTCGGTAAGGATAATCTGGTCGCGGCGGGGAAGGGTGTCGGGGTGGGTACGGCGGTTGGCAAGGGCAAGGTGGCCGCGCTGGAGGTACCGGCCCTGGAGACCGAAGCGGTCAACGCCCCGGCTGATGGGGACACTGCTCCAGGGGCGGGGACCGGGAGCTGAGGATGGTCAGTGCCCAAGAACATCCCGTGGCCCCTGGCACAGCTAGCCCTTCCGCCTCCCGGCAGAGGGAGGGGGAGGTCGAGCCGCCACTCTTCACCCTCTTCATTCCCACCTTCAATCGCGCCCACCTCCTGCCGCGGGCCCTGGCGAGTATCGAGGCGCAGACCTGTCGGGATTTCGAGGTGGTCATCGTCGATGACGGTTCGACGGATGGCACCGCGGATCTGATCCAGGATTGGCAGCGGCGGGTGGATTTTCCCGTCGTCTATCGCTGGCAGGAGAACCAGGGTAAATACGCCGCCCACAACCTGGGGGTCGAGCTGGGGCGGGGGCGCTTTTTCTTCCTGCTCGATTCCGATGACCGCCTGTTGCCCCAGACCCTGGAACGTCTCCTCTATCACTGGGAGACGATTCCGCCCGCCGAACGCCAGCGCTTTGCGGGGGTCGAGGGCCTAATTGAGAGCCTGGATGGGCAACGACTTCTGACGCACCCTTATCCACAAAGCCCCCTGGATGTGAGCTTTCTCGATCTCCAGTACCGGCTGGGGGTCGGCGGGGACAAGAAGCGCTTCATCCGGACTGAGATCCTCAAGGCCTACCCCTATCCCCTGTTCCCCGGGGAGAAGAACATCCGCGACTCCCTGACCTGGAACCGCATGGCCCTGCGCTACGTCTTCCGCTGCGTCAACGAGTCCTTTCAGCAGGTCGAGTACCAGCCGGATGGCCTGACCTCCAACCGTTTCGCCATCCGCATGGGCAGTCCCCGGGGCTTTGGCCTCTGCTGTCTGGAGGAGGTGACCCTGTTCCGCCCCTGGCTGAGCCGGCGCCAGCGGCGGCGGAGCATGATCGACTTCATCCGTTATGCCCTGCACAGTGGTTCTGGTCTTCGGGAGCAGGCGCGGCTGATCGATCAGGCCCTGCTCTGGTATCTGCTGCTGCCGGCGGGCGCCATCCGCTGGCTGGGGGATCTCTATCGCCTCCATGTCAAGGGCGGGCACCAGCCGAACAAGGTCAAGTACCAGAATTGATGCCCTTATTTGCCATGAAAAACCCGGAAGAACCAGGAACGATCGGGAAGCCGTCGGATAGAACGACACCAGAAATCTTCCGTGGCTTTCCAAGCACTTCCTCAGCTATCCCAGCGCATCCTTCTCTGAGCCTATCTCCTCACCCATGACCCCCGACCTCGCCCTCTTCTTCGCCACCTCCGGCCACAGCGGCGTGGATCGCCTGGCCCAAAACCTGGTCCCGGCCCTGGCGCGTCGGGGCTATGCGGTGGACGTGCTCCAGGTGCGCGGCCATGGGCCCCAGTTCACCCAGGTCCCCCCAGGCGTGCGCCTCATCGATCTGGGTAGCGCCCACGTCTACACCAGCCTGCCGGCGCTGATCCGTTACCTGCGCCAGGAGCGGCCGGGAAGCCTCTATTGCGACAAGGACCGGCTCAACCATACCGCCATCCTCGCCCGGGCCCTGGCCCAGGGGCTGAAGGCACCGGGCACCTATCTGGCGGTCGGGACGGGAACCACCCTGTCCCTGGACTGCGCGGAGCGGGGTTGGCCGCATGCGGCCAAGACCCGTTTCTCGACCGGCCAACTCTATCCCCTGGCCGACAATGTCATCGTCACCTCCCGCGGGGTGGCGGACGACATGGCGGCCTACACTGGTCTGGATCGCAACCTGATCGAGGTGGTGCCCTGCCCGGTGGTCGACGCCGGGGTCTTTGCCGGTGACTTCCCGGTGCCGGATCACCCCTGGTTCCAGGAGGTCGATCCCCCGCCGCTCATCATGGGCCTGGGCGAGCTCAGCGGGCGCAAGGACTTCGCCACCCTGATCCGCGCCTTCGCCCTGCTGCGGCGGAAGGTGCCGGCGCGGCTCATGATCCTCGGGCGGGGCAAGGACCGCGACCGCCTGCTGGCCCTGGGGCAGGACCTGGGGGTTGCCGAGGCCCTGGCCCTGCCGGGCTTCGTCCCCAATCCCCTGGATTATCTGGCCCGGGCCAGCCTCTTCGCCTTCACCTCGACCCTGGAAGGCCTGGGCTTTGCCCTCATCGAGGCCCTGGCGGTGGGTGTTCCGGTGGTGTCCACGGACTGCCCCAGTGGTCCCCGGGAGATCCTCCAGGATGGCAAGTACGGCCCTCTGGTCCCCGTCGGCGACCACCAGGCCCTGGCGGCCGCCATGCTGGCCACCCTGCGCCAACCACTCCCCAGGGCAAGGTTGCAAGAGGCCGCCCGGCCCTACGAGATCGAACACGCCACCAGCGCCTACGTCAAGGCCCTGGCCTTGCCTCCGCGTCAGCCGGGGTAGAGCTGGGGAAAAACTGCTTATAAAGCGAGAACACCACATGTGCGGTATCGTCGGGCTCTTCAAGCGCCAGGCCCCGGTGGATGTAAAGGCCCTGGAGGCGGGGGTGGCGCGCCTGGCCCATCGCGGTCCCGATGACCGCGGGACCTTCGTCTCCGGCCCCTGCGGCCTGGGGCACACCCGGCTGTCGATCATCGACCTGTCCGGGGGGCATCAACCGCTGCAAACGGCGGATGCTCAACTGACCCTGATCGCCAACGGCGAGATCTACAACTTCGTCGAGCTGCGCGCCGACCTCGAGGCCCGGGGGCACCGCTTTCGCACCCATTCCGACTCCGAGGTCATCCTCCACGCCTATCGGGAATATGGCGAGGGCTTTCTGACCCATATCCTGGGCATGTTCGCCTTCGCCTTGTACGACGCCCCCCGGCAACGCCTGATCCTCGGACGGGATCGCCTCGGCATCAAGCCCCTTTTCTTCGCCCCTCAGGCCAGCGGCCTGGCCTTCGCCTCCGAGATCAAGGGTCTGCTGCCCCTCCTGGATGAGCAACCGCCCATCGATCCTCTCGGCCTGGCCGCCTACCTGCAAAACCAGTTCGCCACCGGGTCCCGGACCCTCCTCCAGGGGATCGAGCGCGTCCTACCCGGCGAGGCCCTGTGGATCGAGCACGGCCAGGTGGTGCGCCGCCAGCGTTACTGGTCCCCCTGGCAGGTCCCGCCCCTGGATATCGGCTTCGCGGAGGCCGCCGCGCGCTTCGATGACCTGATGGACCTGGTCATCACCCAGCACATGCGCGCCGATGTCCCCTTTGGCCTCTTCCTCTCCGGTGGGGTGGATTCCGCCGTGCTCCTGGCAGCGCTGAGCCGACACGCGGACGAACCCATCCGCACCTTCTCCGTCGGCTTTCCCGGGACCTCGGTCGCGGATGAGCTACCCCTGGCCCAGCAGATGGCGCGGCGCTTCGGTAGCCACCATCGGGAGATCCAGCCCCAGGCTCGCGATATTCTCCACAGCCTGCCCCTCTCCATCTGGGCGGCGGATGAGCTGATGCGCGATAACGCCAATCTGCCCACGGCCCTGCTTGCCCAGGCCGCCAGCCAGGAACTCAAGGTGGTCTTTTCGGGCGAGGGCGGGGACGAGGTCTTCGCCGGCTATGGCCGGTATCACAGCTCACCCCTGGAGCGCTGGTTCAAGGGCCTGCTGGCGCCGGGTTCCCGGGGCTTTCGCACCCGGGGCACCTTCCGCGGTCCCTGGCCGCGCACCCTCTTTACCCCGGCCCTGCTGGCGCAACTGCCCGCGGTGCGGCAGCCGGTGGTCGCTGCCTGGCAACAGGCACCCGCCGCCTGGAGCGACTTGCAGCGCATGCAGGCCATCGACCTCACCCAGGCCCTGCCCGACAACCTCCTGGTGAAGGCCGACCGCATGCTCATGGCCTGGGCGCTGGAGGGGCGGGTGCCCTTCCTCGATCACCGGCTGGTGGAATTCGGCTTGGGCCTGCCGGATCGGCTCAAGGTCGCCGGCGGCGTGGGCAAGCTCTTCCTCAAGCACTGGGCGGCGCGGGAGATCCCCGAGGATTATCTCTTCGCCCGCAAACGGGGCTTTCACGTCCCCCTGGGCGACTGGCAGGATGCGGACCTGCTGGGCCGGTTGGCCCGGGTGCTGCCTGAGCATCCGGCCTTGGGCCCCTGGTTCCGGCCGGAGGGGGTGCGGGAGCTGATCGGCCGTTGCCGGGAAGTCCCCAAGGGCAGCGCCATGCTCTGGGCCATCGTCCAGTTTGCCCTCTGGCACTGCTTTTTGCGGCAGGGGTTCAGTGAGCGGCCACCGGCCCTGAGCGACCCCCTCGCGCTTCTGGAAGACGGGGGGGACTGGGAGTCCTGAGGCCTGGATGTTCAGGGCAGCGGGTCACTGCCGGCCTCTGGTCATCGCGCCTCAATTTGGGGTTGCCCCGGGTCCTCAGGCTAGCGCGTGGCGGGCCTTCATGTCCTGATAGACCAGGTCGGAGACGGAGCGGATGGCGTCGCCGCGTCTTTTCATCCAGGCGGCGTAGGCCTTGATGCGGACCGGGCTCTCGATGATGGCGACGAAGGTGTAAGGGTAGCTGCCACCCAATTCTCCGGGGGCGACGATGATGCCCATGTCACCGCAGAGCATGGCGGTGGAACCGGTCTTGTCATAGACCCGCACGTTAGCGGGCATGGTGGCCACGCCATCGACCATGCGGTCGCGATTGTTGAGGGCGAGCAGGTCGCGCATCTCGTCCGCATAGGGCAACTTGCTTAGCCACATGGCCTCCAGAAAGCGATGATAGTCGCCGGCGGAGGCCAGGTTGCGGTAGGTCCGGCCGCCCTTGGGGATGTACTCGACGATGCGGGTGTCCTGAAAGATGCCGGGCCCATAACGTTTCAGGACCCGTTCGACATCAGCCGGGCCCTTGCCGGCGGCGTTCTGGCTCACCAGCTTCATGATCCGGTTGGTGGAGTCGTTGCAACTGGAGCGGATCATCCGCTCCATGGTCTTGCGGATCTCGGGGGTATAGCTGAGCTTTTTCGACTGGTTGGCCTGGTAAAACCAGGCCTGACATACAAAGGGCTTGATCATGCTGGCCGCCTGGCGGGGGACATCCTCGTTGATGGCCACCAGCTTTTGGCGCGTGGTGAAGTCATAGACCGACCAGGAGACCCGGTCCTTGGCCCCGATCAGCCCCTGGGCACGCAGGCTGGCGATGTGATTGGCGACGCGGGTCTGGAGGGTGCCACCGGCGGCGAGGGCGGGAGGGATGGGGATCAGGGCCAGGGGCGCCAACAGATAGCCCGTGGCGCCAAGGGCCAGATGACGCAGGAAATCACGGCGACTAGGGTTGGGGCTCATTGGGGGGCTATCTCCTGGCTGAATGGGAATATAGTCATCGTACCTCAATTTTCGGTTTTCCCGACCCTCCCTGTCGCTGCTGAAAACTGAATTAAGATTTTTATACAATGGATTGCCGTGGTCGACAAACCGGACTTCAGGTGATGACGTCCGGTTGGGCCCGCCCGGTGCGCTCCTGGATCTGCGCCAGATCGTTGGCGATCAGGATGAGTGGCGCCAGGGCGGCCTGGGTCTCCTGGTCATGGCGGGCCGGGTCTGCCTCGTACGACTCCAGATAGAGCCGCAGGGTGGCGCCCTGGGTCCCGGTGCCGGACAGGCGGAAGACCAGGCGCGAACCACCCTCCAGACCGATGCGAATGCCCTGGCCCTCGGAGCGGCTGGCGTCCACCGGATCGATGTAGGCGAAGTCATCGGCATAGCTGACCTTGTAGGCCCCCAGGCGCGTGCCCGTCAGGGTGGGCAGCAGGACGCGCAGATGGTCCATCAGGCCCGCGGCGGCCTGGGCGTCCACCGCCTCGTAATCGTGGCGGGTGTAGAAGTTGCGCCCGTAGCGGCGCCAGTGGTCGCGGACGATGTCGCCGACGGATTCCTGCCGCGCCGCCAGCAGGTTGAGCCAGAAGAGGACGGCCCAGAGGCCGTCCTTCTCCCGCACATGGTCGGAGCCGGAGCCGAAACTCTCCTCGCCGCACAGGGTGATGCGCCCGGCGTCGAGCAGGTTGCCGAAGAACTTCCAGCCGGTGGGGGTCTCGTAGCAGCCGATCCCCAGGCGCTCGGCCACCCGGTCGGCGGCCTGACTGGTGGGCATGGAACGGGCGACGCCGACGATGCCCTCGGCATAGCCGGGGATGAGGTGGGCGTTGGCGGCCATCACCGCCAGGCTGTCGCTGGGGGTGACGAAGAAGTCCCGGCCCAGGATCATGTTGCGGTCGCCATCCCCGTCGGAGGCGGCGCCAAAGTCCAGGCCCTCCGTACCCTGGCACAGGGCGACCAGTTCCTGGGCATGGGCCAGGTTGGGGTCCGGGTGGTGGCCGCCGAAGTCCTCCAGGGGGGTGCCGTTCATGACGGTGCCAGGGGGCGCGCCCAGGCGGTTCTCGATGATCTCGACGGCATAGGGGCCGGTGACGGCGCTCATGGCGTCGAACTTCATGCGGAACTGGCCCCCGGCGAAGAGATGCCGGATGGCCTCGAAGTCGAAGAGGGTGCCCATGAGATCGGCGTAATCCGCCACCGGGTCGATGACCTGCACCGCCATCTTGCCCAGTTGGCTGGCACCCAGGTGGTCCAGGTCCAGGTCGCCGGCCTCCAGGGTGCGGTAGCGGTCGATCTTCTGGGTGCGCTGATAGATGGCCTCGGTGACGGACTCCGGGGCCGGGCCGCCGTTGGCGGCATTGAATTTGATGCCGAAGTCCTCGTCCGGCCCGCCGGGGTTGTGGCTGGCGGAGAGGACGATACCGCCCTGGGCGCCATGCTTGCGGATGGCATGGGAGCAGGCCGGGGTCGAGAGGATGCCGCCACGCCCGACCAGGACCTTGGCGATACCGTTGGCCGCGGCCTGGCGCAGGATGGTCTGGATCGCCGTGCGGTTATAATAGCGACCGTCACCGCCAACGACCAGGACGCCCCCGCCCAGCTCTTTCTGGGTATCGAAGATGGCCTGGACGAAGTTTTCCAGATAACCGGGTTCCTGGAACACCTTGACCTTCTTGCGTAGCCCGGAGGTCCCCGGACGCTGACCCGGGAAGGGCTGAGTGACGACGACTTTCGGCTCCATGGCGGATGACCCCTTGAAGTTGTTGGAAGCGACCCTATACCGGCGCCCTGACCCAGGTGTTCAGGGACGTCTCCGGCCGTAACTATTTTAGCGCCACTGGTGCTAAATATGCGGATCTACATCTTGCCGCTGGGCGCGAGCCGCCGACCATCGGCGGACATGGCTTCCCGATGGCGCGCGTGCCGCCCAGGTCCGGCTGCATGGTTTTTTGGCGGGCCGATGGGATGGCCCGGTTGGCCCGGGACCAGTCCAGACGTCGACTGAACCCCCAACCCCATCATCCTTGCCCCAGTCCTCTCAGTGAGGGCCGCGGGATGATGGTTCACATTTATCTTGACCCTGATCGCAACCAGAAGGTAGTTAACCCATGACTGTAGAGGCCCATAAGGAAACCCTGGAATTCAAGGCGGAGGTCAGCCAGATACTCGACCTGGTCATCCGCTCCCTCTATTCCAACAAGGAGATCTTCCTCCGCGAGCTAGTGTCCAACGCCTCGGACGCCGCCGAGAAGCTGCGTTTCGAGGCCCTCTCCGACGACGGCCTGCTGGAGAACGACCCTGAGCTGCGCATTCGCGTCGAGGTCGACAAGGACGCCGGCACCCTGACCGTCAGTGACAATGGCATCGGCATGAGCCGCCAGGAGGTCATGGACACCATCGGCAGTATCGCCAGCTCCGGTACCCGCCGTTTCCTGGAGGCCATGACCGGCGACCAGACCAAGGACAGCGCCCTCATCGGCCAGTTCGGCGTTGGCTTCTATTCCTCTTACATCGTCGCCGACAAGGTCACCATCCATACCCGCCGCGCTGGCCTGGGCGCTGAGCATGGGGTGCGCTGGTCCTCCGATGGCCGCGGCCAGTACGACATCGAGACCCTCGAGGTGCCGGAACGTGGCACCCGAGTCACCCTGCACCTCAAGGAGGACGAGCAGGAGTTCCTCCAGCCCTGGCGCCTGCGCGGCATCATCGGCAAGTTTTCCGACCATATCGCCCTGCCGGTGGAGATGCTGAAGGAGACCTACGGCGAGGAAAAAGAAGAAGAGGAGGAAAAGCAAGAGGCCAAGGCCCCCGAGTGGGAGCGCGTCAACCAGGGCACCGCCCTCTGGATGCGCAACAAGGCCGACGTGACCGATGACGAGTACAAGGAGTTCTACAAGCACATCTCCCACGACTTCGAGGAGCCCCTGGCCTGGGTCCACAACCGGGTGGAGGGTACCAACGAGTACAGCGCCCTGCTGTTCATCCCCAAGCGCGCCCCCTGGGACCTCTGGGACCGCGACCAGAAGCACGGCGTCAAGCTCTACGTCCGCCGGGTCTTCATCATGGACGAGGCCGAGAAGCTCATGCCCCACTACCTGCGCTTCGTCAAGGGCGTGGTGGACTCCGACGACCTGCCACTGAACGTCTCCCGCGAGATCCTCCAGCACAACCGCAAGATCGACACCATCCGCGGCGCCAACGTCAAGCGCATCCTCGGCCAATTGGAGACCATGGCCAAGGACGAGGCGGAAAAGTACCAGGACTTCTGGAAGGAGTTCGGCAAGGTCATCAAGGAAGGACCGGGCGAGGACTTCGCCAACCGCGAGCGCATCGCCGGCCTCATCCGCTTCGCCACCACCCACAACGACCAGGATGACCAGACCGAGTCCCTGGACGCCTATATCGAGCGCATGAAGGAGGGCCAGGACAAGATCTACTTCATCACCGCCGACAGCCCCGCCGCCGCCCGCCACAGCCCCCACCTGGAGGTCTTCCGCAAGAAGGGCGTGGAGGTGCTGTTGCTCTCCGACCGGGTGGACGAGTGGCTGGTGTCCTCCCTCACCGAGTACAAGGGTAAGCACCTCCAGTCGGTCACCAAGGGCGACCTGGATCTGGGCGGGCTGGCGGACAAGGAGGAGAAGGAGCAACTGGAGAAGGCCGCCGAGCAACACGGCGATCTGCTCAAGCGGCTGAAGGAGGCCCTGGGCGACAAGGTCGACCAGGTCCGCGCCAGTACCCGCCTGGTGGACTCCCCCGCCTGTCTGGTGGTCGGGGAATACGACATGAGCGCCAACCTGGCCCGGGTCCTCAAGGCCGTGGGTCAGTCCGCCCCCAGCGCCAAGCCGACCCTGGAGGTCAATCTCGACCACCTGCTGGTCAAGCGCCTGGAGAGCGAGCAGGAGGAGGGCCGCTTCGGCGACCTGGCCCTGATCCTGTTCGACCAGGCGCAGTTGGCCGAGGGTGGCCAGCTCGACGACCCGGCGGCCTTCGTCGGCCGGCTCAACAAGCTGATGATGAACATGATGCTGGCGGGGGGCTGATCGTTACCGGGAGCCCCGATCTCGCGCCGCGGGACGATGGTCCCGCGGCGCGTCCGACCAAAGGGTGCGGAGGGTGAGCCAGTCCGGAGGAAATAGGGGCCAGGCTGGAGGGAAAGCCGGGCTCACTGTCATAAGGGAGCGCGCCACACCCTCCAAAGCGAATACTTATGCCGTGTCTTCCCCGCTAACTCTAAGGGGAGGCAGTGATTGCACGGCGGGGTAGGGCGGTTGTGGCCGGCGGAATAAGATGATGAGCAACCCAAGGCGCAAAATACTGGGGACTGACTCCCGGGCATGGCACAATTCCGGAATCAACCCGGTTGATCACCGACCGGCACTCACCCCTCTCAGGCTTGGACTATGGCCCTGCACCCGGAAAACCTGACCCGTGCCCTCGCCGACCTGACCCGGCTGCGCATTCTGATGCTCCTCCCCCCGGGGGAGGAGCGCTGCGTCTGCGAACTGACTCAAGCCCTGGAACTACCGCAACCCAAGATCTCCCGCCACCTCGCCGTGTTGCGGGAGACCGGCATCCTGCGGGACCGCCGGGCCGGGCTCTGGATTCACTACCGGCTCCATCCGGACCTGCCGCCCTGGGCGATTGAGGTCCTCGTCGCCCTTGGCCAGGGTTGTCAGGCCCAGGAGCCCTTCGCCCAGGATCGTCAGCGCCTGGCCCGGTCCCAGGCCCCGGGCGTCGCGGCTTGTGTCTGAGTCGGGCTTGATTGGTATGGAGTCATCCCTGCCTGACGCGCAGTTGTAAGCGATTGCGCCCATCGACCCGGGCGTAAGCGATTTCGTCGGCATAGTTGCGGATCAGGGTCAGGGCCAGGTCATCGGGGAGCGCGGTCGTGTCCAGGGGATTACCGGGGGGACCGGCGCTGTCCAGGCGCAATTCCAGTTGGCGCTGCCTTTCCGAGTAGGCCAGGGTCAGTTCGATGTCGTGGGCGCCCGCCGCGGGGCCGGGACCGGACAGCAGCACCCCGAGCACCTCCTCCGCCAGCAGTTGCGCGGCGTGGGCGGCGCGGGCCGGGATCAGGTGCTTCTCGCAGAAGCCCTCGATCTTGCCCACCAGGGCGTAGAGGTCGTAATCGGCGCTGGTGACGGTGAAGCTCAGGCTGCGGACCTTGCCGATGAAATCCCGGGTACGCTGGCGCTGGGGGTGGTCGAAGATCTGTTCCGGTGGTCCTTCCTCATAGATGAGCCCCTCGTCCATGTAAAAGACCCGGGTGGAGACGTCGCGGGCGAATTCCATTTCGTGGGTGACGATGGCCATGGTCATGCCCTGTTTGGCCAGGCGGCGAATGACCGCCAGGACCTCGCTGACCATGGTCGGGTCCAGGGCCGAGGTGGGCTCGTCGAAGAGGATGATCTCCGGCTCCATGGACAGGCAGCGGGCGATGGCCACGCGCTGTTTCTGGCCGCCGGAGAGTTCGTCGGGGAAGGCGTGGGCCTTCTCCGCCAGGCCGACCATCCGCAGCAGTTCCAGCCCGGTGTTGGCCGCCTGCGCCGGGGGTTTCTCCAGCAGGCGAATCGGGCCGATGGTGAGGTTTTCCAGGACCGTCAGGTGGGCGAAGAGATTGAAGGACTGGAAGACCATGCCCATGCGCCGCCGCAGGGCGGGGACATTGGCCTGCGGGGCCAGGATGTCCTCGCCGTCGATCTCGATCCGGCCACCACTTGGTTGGTCCAGCAGGTTGAGACAGCGCAGGAAGGTGCTCTTACCGGTACCCGAGGGGCCGATGATGGAGATGACCTCGCCCTGCTGGATCTCGGCGTTGATGTCCTTGAGGACTTCCAGGGTGCCGAAGCGTTTGGAGAGATGTTCGACCCGGATCATGCGGATGGGGGATGATGTAGAAGAAGCCTGCGGTTTTCGGCAGTGAGGGAGCGGATCGGGGGGGCGCTAGGCGGGGGTGTCGACCGCAAGGCTGCGGTCGTCAAGCCGACCGGGAGGTCTTCAGGTGGTACCCCGCCATCCGCCACCCGATCCGGGAATACCGAAAAGGGCGGTGCCCTGTCGGTCGCTCCCGCGCGCTGACCAACCGATCCCGGTCCCTGCCGGGTAAGGGATGCGGTCAGGCCAGTTCAGCGAGGGCGGCTTCCTTGGTGTCACAGATGCGCAGGATGGTGTGGAAGCCGGAAAGATGGAAGACCTCGCGCACCTCGTCGGTCAGACCGGTGAGGATCAGACGGCCATTTTTGGCCTTGACCTGCTTGGCGACCATCAGGATGCTGCGCAGGCCGGCGCTGCTGATGTACTCCAGGCCATCGAGCTGGATGACGAAGTCCGAGGCGTCCGGGGTCGCGGCCTCGGCGAAGGCCTTGTCGAACAGGGGAGCGGTGACCGCATCCATCCGTCCCTTGAGCGCGATGATCCGGACGGAACCGTGCTGGCTATGGGTGATATCCAAGTGATTTCTCCTGAGTGAGGATTGTCTGAAAATCGCCCCGAGGGAGCGCTGAATGGGAAAACGTCAAGATTATATGTCCGGATCAACCTTGTCGGGAGGGAATTTACAGCCCGGGATGGCGGAGCCTAAGGCCTCTCCCGCCCCAGAGATCCCTAAGCCACTGCTGCGGGTCAGCGGTTTGGAGACCCATCTCGGTTCGCCGGCGAGGCCCCTGCGGGTGGTGGATGGTCTGGACCTAGATCTGTGGCCGGGCGAGACCTTTGCCCTGCTGGGTGAATCGGGGTGCGGCAAGTCCATGACCGCCCTGTCGCTGATGCGGCTGCTGCCGCCCACGGGTCGCCTCGTGGCCGGTCGCGTCTGGCTGGGCGGGACCGAGTTGCTGGGACTGCCGGAGCAGGCCATGCGCCAGGTCCGCGGGGGGCGCATGGGGATGATCTTCCAGGAACCCCAGACCTCCCTCAACCCGGTTTTGCGGGTCGGCCAGCAGATTGCCGAGGCCGTGACGGCCCACGCGGGGACTCGCCCGGGGACTTACCCCGGCACTCGCGCGGGTATAGGCAGACGGCGGGAGGTCAGGAGCCGGTGCCTCGAATTGCTAACAGCCGTGGGGATTCCCGATCCGGAGCGGCGGCTGGGGGAATATCCGCATCAACTCTCCGGCGGCATGAAGCAGCGGGTGATGATCGCCATGGCCCTCGCCGGCGATCCCGAACTCTTGATCGCCGATGAGCCGACCACGGCCCTGGACGTCACCATCCAGGCCCAGGTGCTGCGTCTGCTCAAGCGGTTGCAGGCGGAGACCGGCCTGGCCGTCCTGCTCATCACCCACGACCTGGGGGTGGTGGCGGAGACGGCGGACCGCCTGGCCGTCATGTATGCCGGTCAGATCGTCGAAACCGCCACCAGCACCGACTTCTTCGCCCATGCCGCCCATCCCTACAGCCAGATGCTGCGCGAGAGCCTCCCCGCCCCGGAGAAGCGCCAGGGTCGGCTGGCGGTCATCCCGGGGCGGGTCCCCCCCCTGGATCAGGTCGTGCCGGGCTGCCGTTTCGCCGATCGCTGCGACCGGGCGGTGGCCCTCTGCCGGGCTGAGCCGCCCCCCTGGGGAGCCCGTGGGCCAGACCACTGGGTACGGTGCCATCTCGCGCCAACGACCGCTACGGTGGCAGGGGTTGGATCATCTCGACGCCTGGAAGAGGCTGACCAGGCCATCCCCCCGGATGCGCCTTTGGACCTGGGTACGGGCATCGACAGGGGTGTGGAAGAGGTAGGGAGGGCGAGAGAGGCAGACGGTGGGGGGCAGGTCGGTGAGGTTATCGGCAACCCGGCCAACCTGGGGGAGACCCTGCTCGCCGTCGCCGGGCTCAAGGTCCATTTCCCCATCCGCAAGGGCTTCTGGCGCCGGACCGTCGGTCAGGTGCGGGCGGTCGACGGCATCGATTTCACCTTGCGGGCCGGACAGACCCTGGCCCTGGTGGGTGAGTCGGGGTGTGGTAAGACCACCGCCGGCAAGGGACTCTTGCAACTCATCCGTCCGGATAGCGGCGCCGTCCGCTACCAGGGGCATGACCTGGTCGGGATGAGCCATGGCGCCCTGCGCCCCTATCGCAAGGACTTGCAGATCATCTTCCAGGACCCCTTCGCCGCCATGAACCCCCGCCTGCGGGTGGGGGAGATCATCGGTGAAGGCCTCCTGGCCCTGGGCCTGGCCCCGGGGCGGGCCGCGCGCCGCGCCCGGGTCCTGGCCCTGCTGGAGGAGGTCGGGCTCCCCGCCGAAGCGGCCGACCGCTATCCCCATGAGTTCTCCGGGGGCCAGCGCCAGCGCGTCTGTATCGCCCGGGCCCTGGCCGTGGAGCCACGGGTACTGGTCTGCGACGAACCCACCAGCGCCCTGGATGTCTCGGTCCAGGCCCAAATCCTCAATCTGCTCAAGGAGCTCCAGGCGCGTAAAGGGCTCGCCTACCTCTTTATCACCCACAACCTCGCCGTGGTCTCCTATCTGGCCCACGAGGTCGCGGTCATGTACCTGGGGCGGATCGTCGAGTTTGGGCCGGTCGCGGCGGTGCTGACGGACCCGCGCCACCCCTACACCCGGGCCCTGCTGTCGGCGGTGCCGGTCATCGATCAGGCCAGTCGCCGGGAACTGATCCGCCTGGAGGGTGATCTGCCTTCTCCCGCTCATCCCCCCGCCGGCTGTCATTTTCACCCCCGCTGCCCGGAGGCCACCCCGGAATGCGCCCGTGCCTATCCGCCCCCGGTCAGTCCGGGGTCAGGCCGGCGGGTCCATTGCTTGCGTGCCCAGAGTGGTTTTCCCGGGTTGGGTGGCGTCTGGCGGGGGACGCCGTGAATCCGTCCCTGGAGGTTTGACGACCGCCTCCTTGCGGTCGACACTCCCACCAAACGTCACCCGACCCTCCCTTGCATGATGCCGAACACTGAAATGCGATGCGTATACCTCGGGTATCAGGGAGTCGTCCGGGTTGCAGCAAGGGGTTACCTTTGAGCGCATCGGCTATTGTTCCCTTTGGAACCCGGGGTATCACCGGGAGGATTGAAGAGAACAATTGATTGAATACGGCCTTTACGGGGATATACCCCTTGATTGATTGATTTTTCTTAAGGAGGATACGGCGGTATCCGGCTACGCTCACCATGGTCCTGGCCGCCAGGGGCCTATCCTGGCGACCCTGACCGGTGAGCCAGGACCCGTCGCATCAGGACCCATCGAACCAGGCCCATCAATCCGGAATCGATCTTTCCTGCACCTCCCCAAGCCGCTCATCCGTGGCCTTGGGTGATCAGGCTTCATCTCACTACGAGGAGTCGGCAATGCCTCTATCCTCTCATGATACGGTTAAGCGCATGGTCACCGGGTTGCTGACCGCCCGCGGCCATGAGCCCGACCTCCTCCTGCAGCACCTGATCGCGATTCAGCTGGCCTATTCCTATGTGCCGGAGATTGCCGTCGAGGTCCTCTCTTCGGTCCTGGGGGTGACGCGCTCCCGTATCCGCGCCTGTGTCGACTTTTACGCCTTTCTGCATGCCCGTCCCCGGGGAGATTATGACGTCCTGTTCAGTGACAACATCACCGACCGCATGGCCGGTAGCGAGGCCCTCCGCCAACAATTGACCAAACGCCTCGGCGTCAGACTCGATCAGACCCGGGGGGATGGACGGGTCACCGTGAGTCTGACCTCCTGCACTGGCATGTGTGATCAGGGGCCAGCCATGTTGGTCAACGGGCTGGCGGTCACGGCCCTGACCCCGAAGCGTATCGAGCGCATTGGCGAACTGGTGGAGGCGGGGGTGCCCCTGGAGCATTGGCCGGCCAAGTTTTTCGTCGTCGAGGACCATATCCACCGGGCCGGTGACCTGCTGAGCAATGCCGAAAAGATGAGCGCCGGCCTGCAACGCTTTCTGGACCTGGGTCCCCAGGCCGCCCTGGGGGAACTGGAGGCCTCGGTGTTGCGTGGCCGGGGTGGGGCCGGGTTTACGACGGCCCTCAAATGGCGGATCTGCCGCGATAGCCCCGGGGACGAACGCTTCGTCGTCTGCAACGCCGACGAGGGCGAACCCGGCACCTTCAAGGACCGGGTCCTGCTCGCCCGTTACCCCGATCTGGTCTTCAAGGGCATGACCCTCTGCGCCGGGATCATTGGCGCGCGCAAGGGCTATCTCTATTTGCGTGGCGAATACCGCCACATGCTGCCCCGGCTGGAGTGGGTCCTGTCCCGCCGCCGGGAGCAGGGACTATTGGGGTGGGATATCTGCGGTCAACCCGGCTTCGACTTCGATATCGAAATCCACCTCGGCGCCGGGGCCTATGTCTGCGGGGAGGAGTCGGCCCTCATCGAGTCCCTGGAGGGCAAGCGCGGCGTGGTGCGCAAGCGTCCCCCCTATCCGGTGGTCAGCGGCTTCCAGGGGCGGCCGACGGTCGTCAACAACGTGGAGACCTTCCTCGCCGCCGCGCGCATCGTCGAATGGGGCGGTCACTGGTTCCGGGGCGAGGGGACCCAGCAATCCGCCGGGAGCAAGATCCTCAGCGTGAGTGGCGATGTGGCGCGGCCGGGCATCTACGAATATCCCTTCGGGACCCCGGTCAGCCGGGTGCTGGAGGATTGCGGTGGCACCGGGGCCCAGGCGGTGCAGGTCTCCGGCGCGGCGGGGGTGACCCTCGCCCCAAGCGAGTTTTCCCGCACCCTCTCCTTCGAGGACCTGCCGACCTCGGGCTCCTTCATGGTCCTGGGCCCCGACCGGGACCTGATGGACATGACCCGCAACTTCGCCCGCTTCTTCGCCCATGAAAGCTGCGGCTTCTGCACCCCCTGCCGGGTCGGCAACCGGTTGCTGGAGGCCCTGGTCGAAAAGGTGGCGGCGGGCAAGGCCTCGGCCTATGACCTGGAAGAGATGCGCCAGATTGGCAACCTGATGCGTCAGGCCAGTTATTGTGGCCTGGGCACGACGGCCGCCAACCATGTCCGCGATATCCTCGATAAGTTTCCGGATACCTTCCAGCGCCGGTTGCGACCTGGCAGCGACTTCACCCCCGCCTTCGACCTGGACGCCGCCCTCGCGGCGGCGCGGGCCATCACCGGGCGCAACGATGCGGGCGCGCATCTGGAGGAGGCATGAACCTGGCGAATTCCTTCCGGCTCGACGGACGGGAGATCCCCTTCCAACCGGGTCAGACCCTCATGGACGCCGCCCTCGCGGCGGGGGCTTACATCCCCCATCTATGTCACAACCCGGAGCTGGCCCCCCACGGCAGTTGCCGGGTGTGCGTGGTGCGGGTCGGCGGGCGCCTGGTGTCCGCCTGCACCGCCCCGGCGGCGGCGGGGTTGGAGGTGGCCTCGGACACGCCGGACATCCAGGCCAGCCGGCGGGCCATCCTGCAGATGCTCTTCGTCGAGGGGAATCACATCTGCCCGGCCTGCGAGAAGACCGGGGCCTGTCAGCTCCAGGCGGTGGCCTATTACGTCGGCATGCTGGAACCCCATTTCACCCACTTCTTCCCGCGGCGCGATGTGGATGCCTCCCACCCGGACTACGTCATCGACTTCAACCGCTGCATTCTCTGCGAGCTGTGCGTGCGCGCCAGCCGCGACCTGGACGGCAAGCACGTCTTCGCCATCAGCGGCCGGGGCATCGACAGCCGGCTGGTCATCGAGTCCCCCACGGGCAAGCTGGGTGACAGCGCCTTCGCCGCCACGGATCGGGCGGCCCATGTCTGTCCGGTGGGGGCCATCCTGCCCAAACGCGGCGCCTATAGCGTCCCCATCGGTCAGCGCCTGTACGATCGCGAGCCCATCAGCCAGGTGGGGGACGTGGCGGCCAACGAGGGGAGGGCCCGGTCATGAGTGATTCGCCCAAGATCCGGGTCGCGACCACCTCCCTGGCCGGCTGCTTCGGCTGCCACATGTCCTTTCTGGACATCGACGAGCGCATCCTCGACCTGGTGGATCTGGTGGAATTCGACCGTTCCCCGATCACCGACATCAAACAGCTTGGCCCCTGTGACCTGGGCCTGGTGGAGGGGGGGGTCGCCAATGCGGAAAATGTCGAGGTCCTGCGGGAATTTCGCCGTCAGTGCAAGGTCCTGGTGGCCCTGGGCGCCTGCGCGGTCAACGGCGGTATCCCCGCCATGCGCAATGCCTTCCCCCTGGCGGATTGCCTGACGGAGTCCTATGTCGGCGGCATCGGCATCCACAATCCGGGCGTGCCCAACGACCCGGAGATCCCGCTGCTGCTGAACAAGGTCCATCCCATCCACGAGGTGGTCAAGGTGGACTACTTCCTGCCTGGCTGCCCACCCTCCGGGGACGCCATCTGGACCTTTCTCACCGAACTGCTGGCGGGACAAGCCATCAGCCTGCCCTACACCCAGTTGCATTATGACTGAGGCGTGTCATCGGCCCGGTGGCCGGCCCTGATCCGCCCCGCGTCCCCGCGCCCATTCGAGGAGATTGCCATGCACCGCCATCCGGAAGTCGCCCGCCTGGAAACGGCCCCCCAGCCCGCCGGCCTCAAGCGCATCGCCATTGATCCCCTGACCCGGGTCGAGGGGCACGGCAAGGTCACCCTGCTGCAGGACGCCGAGCACCGCATCCAGCAGGCGCGCCTGCACATCGTCGAATTCCGCGGCTTCGAGAAGTTCATCCAGGGCCGGCCCTACTGGGAACTGCCGGTGATGGTGCAGCGCCTGTGCGGTATCTGCCCGGTAAGTCATCACCTCGCCGCGGCCAAGGCCACCGACCAGCTCGTCGGCGTGGACCAGCTCACGCCCACGGCGGAGAAGGTGCGGCGCCTCATGCACCTGGGCCAGACCCTCCAGTCCCATGCCCTGCACTTCTTCCACCTCTCATCGCCGGACCTGCTCTTCGGTTTTGACGATGCCGTCGCCCATCGCAATATCGTCGGCGTCATCCAGGACCACCCGGAGATCGCCAAGCAGGGGGTGCTGCTGCGCAAGTATGGCCAGGAGGTGATCCGCGTCACCTCGGGCAAGCGCATCCATGGCACTGGCGCCATCCCCGGCGGGGTCAACAAGGCCCTGACGGCGGCGGAGCGGGACTATCTGCTCGCCGATGTCGAGCAGATGATCGCCTGGGGCGAGACGGCAGTCCAGCTCATGAAGCGTGTCTTTTTGAGTAACGCCGATTATCACTACCGCTTTGGCGCCGTGGATGCCAACACCCTCAGCCTGGTGGGTCCGGACGGGGCCTTCGAGCTCTACCACGGTGGCCTGCGCGCCCGGGACCCGGACGGGGGCGAGATCTTCGACTATCAGGATTACCGCCAGTACGAGGAACTCCTGCGGGAGGAGATCAAGCCCTGGAGCTACATGAAATTCCCCTTCATCGCCAGCCTGGGACCGGCGAGGGGCTGGTACCGGGTCGGTCCCCTGGCCCGGGTCAACAATTGCGAGCGCTTCGCCACCCCCCTGGCGGAGCAGGAGCGGGAGGACTTTCGCGCGGCGGGGGAGGGGCGGCCCCTCCAGGCGGCCCTGGCCACCCACTGGGCGCGACTCATCGAACTGCTCTATTGCGCCGAGGGCATCCAGGAACTGCTCCATGATCCGGACCTGTTGGGGACCGACCTGCTGGTCTCCGGCGAGCGGCGGTCCCGGGGCATCGGCGTGGTGGAGGCCCCTCGCGGCACCCTCTTCCACCACTATGAGATCGACGAGGACGGCCTGGTGCGCAAGGCCAATCTCATCGTCTCCACCACCAACAACAACCAGGCCATGAACGCCTCCATCCGCCAGGTGGCCGCCCACTACCTGGATGGCCATGAGCTTACCGAGCCCTTGCTCAACCACATCGAGGTCGCCATCCGCGCCTATGACCCCTGCCTGTCCTGCGCGACCCACGCCATGGGCCGGATGCCACTGGAACTGGAATTGGTGGACGCGGCGGGGTGTTGTCTCGACCGACTCTACAAGGGGCCGGATGGCCGGGTGGAGCGGCTGGTGGAGGGCGCCGACGGGGCCCTGGTAGGGGGAGGGGCCTGACCGGACAATGGATCCAGCTCCGGCTCCGGTCCTGGTCTTCGGCTATGGCAATCCTTCCCGCGGCGACGATGCCTTGGGCCCCGCCCTGATCCAGTGCCTGGAGGATCTGCAAGCCGGTGGTCCGGCGGCGACCCGCAACCGGTTGCGTCCCGTCGAACTGCTGACTGATTTCCAGCTGCAACCCGAGCACGCCCTGGATCTGGCCGGCCGGGCGGCGGTGTTTCTGGTGGACGCGGATGCCAGCCTGGATGCCCCCTATCGGCTGGAGCCGATCCTGCCCGCCCAATCGCCCAGCTACACCACCCACGAGATGAGCCCCGGGGCCTTGCTCTGGGTTTATGACCATATCGGCCTGGGCGACCCCCCACCGAGTTTCCTGTTACGCATACGGGGCACTCACTTCGCCTTGGGCGACCCGCTGAGCGCGTCCGCGCGGCGCAATCTGGACCTGGCCGTGGCCTTTCTCGTCAGCCGCCTGACCGCGGATCATCCCGTGACGGGGCCCTGAGCGGTGGGGCGCCCATGGTGTCCCGCCTGCTCAAGCTACTGTGAGCCCCCGGATGCATGTCACACACTGCGCATTTACCCTGTCCCGAGCGAGTCACGTCGATGCGCCCTTGGTCTCCCCGCCGTCCTCTGCTGCGGCTCTCACTGGTCCCCCTGCTAGTCGGGTATCTGGCGCTGATGGGCTTCATGACCTTGACCCAGGATCAGTTGCTGTACCGGCCTGATCCAAGCCCACCCTCGACGGGGAATATGAGTGCCCGGCGGGGACCGGCCCTGGCGACCTGGCCGGAGGGGGAAGGGGCCGCCTTTCGCGGCTATGTCCGGGCCCCAGCTGGGAAGGTTGAGGCCGCCGCGAACCCCGTCGCTGCCCTGGTCCGCGCCCCGCGCGATTCGGACACGACTCCGTCCGCGCCCCTGAACACCACTGCCCCGCGGGGCACGGTCCTGGTCTTTCACGGCAATGCGGGCAGTGCCCGCGATCGCGCCTACTATCTGCCGGCCCTTGAACCCTTGGGGGTGCGGGTGGTGCTGGCGGAGTATCCCGGCTACGGCGGACGTCCAGGGCAGCCCAGCGAGGCCGGGCTGGTGGCCGACGGGCGCGAGACCCTGCGCCAGGTCCGGGCGGCCTATGGCGATCCGGTCTGGGTCTGGGGGGAATCCCTGGGTGCCGCCGTGGCCGCCCAGGTGGGCGCTGATCCGGCTGGCCCCGCCACGGGGGTCTTTCTCATCACGCCGTGGGACAACCTGCCCGACTTGGCACAGTCCCTCTACTGGTACCTGCCCGCGCGCTGGCTGGTGCGCGATGCCTACGATTCGCGGGCGGCCCTCCAGGGCTATGACGGCCCGATCGGGGTGCTGATCGCCGGCCGGGACCAGATCATTCCGCCCGACCAGGGGCAGCGGCTTTATGCCGCCCTGCCCGGACCCAAGCGCCAGTGGTTCTTTCCCACCGCCGATCACAACAGCTGGCCCGCCGGGGCCGGGGCGGGCTGGTGGCGGGAGGCCATGGAGTGGCTGATGGCCGAGGGTGATAGCCGCGGCTCAGCTCAGCCGCCAAAGGTCTCCAGCATCAGCCGCTAAAGATCTCCAGCATTAGGTAAGAGGTGTAGGCGCCATAGGCCAGCAGCAGCAGAATGCCATCGACCTGACTAATGCGTCCCGGGCGGCCGAAGAAGCCCCGTCCCAGGACGAAGAGTGACAGGGTCAGGGCGGACATGGTGAGGATGTCGCGGTAAAACACTTCGGGGCCCACGGTCAGGGGGCTGATGACTCCGGCGATGCCGACGACCGCGAGGGTGTTGAATAGATTGGACCCAATGATGTTGCCCAGGGCCAGATCGTGCTCATTGCGGCGTGCCGCTACGATAGAGGAGGCGAGTTCCGGCAGGGAGGTACCGATGGCGACAATGGTCAGACCGATGATCAGGTCGCTGATCCCCAGGCCCTGGGCGATCTCCACCGCACCCCAGACCAGCAAGCGGGAGCTCAGGATCAGCAGCACCAGGCCGGCGCAGGTCCAGAAGAGGGCCTGACGGGGGCTCAGATGCACGGCGGCCAGTTCCAAGTCCACCTCCTGGTCCAGGGCATCATCCGCTTTGCGCAGCCCTTGCCAGATCATCCAGCCCATGACCCCGGCGAAGACCGCCAGCAGGGTCCAGGCGTCCAGGCGGGTGATCGTGCCATTCCAGACCTGCCAGGCGGCCAGGGCGGTGATGGCGGCCAGGATGGGCAGCTCGCGGCGCAGGACCTGGGAGTGGACGGCGATGGGGCTGATGACCGCCGTGACCCCCAGGATCAGGGCGATATTGGCGATATTGGAGCCATAGGCGTTACCCAGGGCGATGCCGGGGCTACCCTCCCAGGCGGCCAGGGCGGAGACCACCAGTTCCGGCGCGGAGGTGCCGAAACCCACGATGACCATCCCGACCAGCCGGGCCGGCATCCCGTAGTGTCGCGCCGTGGCGGCGGCGCCATCGACAAAACGGTCCGCGCTCCAGACCAGGAGTCCCAGACCCAGGACAAGGGCAACAGTCGCAAGCAGCATGGCGGGTTCGATCGCAGACGGCAAAGGGGCGCATCATACTCCATTACGGAGAATGTCCTGCCTGGGGAGGGCTTTTGATTGTCCGGAACCCCTCACTCCATCGATGCCGAAAACTACAGTCTTCGCACATCAATTTTTGGTTTTTCCGGGTCGGGTGGCGTTTGGCGAGGGACAACCTGAATACATCCCTGTAGGGCTGACGACCGCCTCCTTGCGGTCGACACCTCCGCCAGACGCCACCCAACCCTCCCGAGTCGATGCCGAAAACGGATATGCGATAGGTATGAAACGCGATGTGTAGGCTACCGGGACTTCGTCAGGTGGCAGCGGCTGTCCCCGTGGCTGACCAGCCACGACGCAGACGCAGGCGCAGGCGTTGCAGCAAGGGTAGGCGGTCGATGAAAAGTGTGCCCTGCAGGTGATCCACCTCATGCTGCAGGCAGACGGCGGGCATGCCCTCCAGTTCCCGTTCGAAGGGCGTGCCCAGGGTGTCCTGGGCGCTGACCCGGACGCTGATCGCCCGCACCACATTGCCAACCACCCCGGGGACGGAGAGGCAACTCTCCTCCACCAGGCATTGCGTCGACCCCGGGTGGATCTCCGGGTTGATATAGACCTCGGGCGGGGATTCGCCGCCGGAGAGATCGATGACCAGGACCTGCCGGCGGTCGCCGGTCTGCGGGGCGGCGAGGCCGATGCCTCCGGAGACCCGCAGGGTCTCGCTGAGGTCGTCCACCAGTCGCGCCAGATCCTCGTCAAAGATTGCAACTGGCTGGGCAGATTCCCGCAGGCGTGGGTCCGGATGCGCAAGGATGGGAAGGATAGCCATGTGGCGGTGTCTCAATTACCCGAGAAAGCTCTATGTCCTTTCGCCCGGTTTGTTCCCTGGGGAATTTGCTCGATTCGGGAAACCATTGATGGACAGTTTTAACTGGACGTACGGTCGGAACCGATTGCAGGGGTAGGGGGGCTGGCCGCGGCGAGCACGGGTTCCGGGCTAGCCACCGCGCCTTGCTTGGTGGCGTGGCGGATCAAGGGCAGGGTGGCGAGGATGGTGATCACCAGCAGACCGATCTCGACCAGGTACACGCTGAGGTAACCGTTGGCGCTCCCGGGCAGGCCCCAGGGTCCGGGTCCCGTGCCCAGGAGGGTATTGATGAGGTCGCGCAGGGTGCCGCTGAGGGCCATGCCCACACCAGCGGCGGTGGCCTGGACCGCGCCCCAGGCGCCAAGGGCCAGACCAGCCTGGTCCCGGGGGGCACGATTCATGGTGGCGGTCAGGGTGCCATGGCCAAAGAGGGCGCCGCCAAATCCGATGAGGAAATTGCCGATGAGGAAGACCCAGGTGATGTTGAGGGGGGCGGCGGCGATCACCAGGACGAAGGCGGGCAGGCCGATGAGGGCGCCGTTGTTGGCCATGCGGTAGGGATCGCCTCCGCGGCCGAGGACCTGGGAGGCGAAGCCAAAGCCGATCAGCCCGCCCACGGCCAGCAGGGCCGTCAATTTAGTGGTCGCGCTGACGGTGAGATTGAGGATCTGCCCGCCGAAGGGTTCGAGCAGGATGTCGGCCATGCCGAAGGCCATGGTCCCCAGGCCGACGACGACCAGACGGCGTACCGCGTGCTCGCCCTGGCAGAAGCTGGCCCAGGATTCGCTGAAACTGGGATCGGCCGCGGGCGGAGGGGCTCCATGGCGCGGGCGCCGCGTCTCCTGTTTCCACATGGCGGCGAAGTTCAGGACCATGGTCAGGACCGCGGTACCCTGGATCACTTGAATCAAGCGGCCTGGGGAGAAAGTGGTCAGAAGGGCGCCATAGATCAGCGCGCTGGCGATCATGCCCAGGAGCAGCATGACGTACATCAGCCCCACCACCCGCGGATGGGATTCCGGCGGGGTCAGGTCCGTCGCCAGGGCGAGGCCAGCCGTCTGGACGATGTGTACCCCCGCCCCGACCAATAGGAAGGCCAGGCCAGCGGAGACCAGGCCGATCCAGAGCGGGGCATGCGCCGCCTCCATCTTGCCCGCGAGCACCAGCAGGGCGAAGGGCATGATGGCGAAGCCGCCGAATTGCAGCAGGGTACCGTTCCAGATGAAGGGGACCCGGCGCCAGCCAAGCTCACAGCGATGGGTATCGGAACGGTGGCCGATCAGGGCACGAAAGGGGGCGAAGACCAGGGGTAGGGCGAGCATGATGCCGACCAGGGAGGCGGGCACGTTCAACTCGACGATCATCACGCGATTGAGGGTCCCCACCAGCAGCACCAGGGCCATGCCGACGGAAACCTGAAACAGGGAGAGCCGCAGGAGCCGCCCGAGGGGAAGATCCGGGGTTGCGACATCGGCAAAGGGAAGGTAACGCGGGCCTAGGGCGACCCACGTGGACATCAGTTTGAGCCCGAGGCGCTTCAATCTGGTGCAAACCTCAATAACGAAAAATGGGCCGGGATTGGTAATCCCGACCCACTAGAAGCCCCCTCATGAGAGAGGGGAGACGATTAACCGCCCCAAAACTTCGCAATCCAGGTGGTATGGCTCAGGACCGAGTAATGAACGAGCAGGGAGATCACAGCGACCCCACCCAGGAACAGGGGTAAACCAACCGTGGGTTTAACGACACACCAAATGCGACCTTGGTTCATGATTATCTCCTCATCCCAGCCAGGGGGTCAGGATCGCGGCAAGAACATGCGCGATCAACGCGATCACGAAGAAGACACGAGCACCGTCGATGACGTGCTTGTGCAGTTCCTCAGATTCCTTAATCGTCAGTCCGGTTGGCCACACCCGGTCCGGATCGTTCAGGTCAGTTGCCATATGCTTTCTCCGAAGACATTGAGAGGTTTTGCTAACCTCGGTGTCGTGCGAACCCCGCACGGTGGGTTGCTCCTTGCCGCGCTCCCGGGGAACTTCAGACCCCTGGATAATGCGGGACACGGCTGTTGGTACAGCCTGGCCAAGCCCTAGGAGCATGGGTGGCCTCTCGGTTAAGGGATGCCTCTTTCGCCCCTGAGATACATCCTACTTGCCTCAGATCGACTTGTCAACAAGAGCTGTCTATCTTGAGTGTCAATTTTTGTTGACACATGTAGCCGGATGAATGCGAAAGGACCTGTGCGGTTGGCTACTTCAGTCCCCAGGGGTCCATTAGGTCTAATGGCTTAGTGTCAAATGCCTGGAAGCTCCGCCGGGTCCGGACAGAGCTCCAGGTCGGGCGGATCAGCGCCTGCCGGCCAGCAGGGGCAGACCGAACGTCGAAGAGAGGGGGGCGGTATTGTCCGTCAGCAGGGGCATGCCGAAGCTCTGATTGCCCATCTGACCGCCATTCATCAGGATCTGCAGGCCGAACAGGGAGGACAGCGGTGCCGCCTTGTCGCTCAGCAAGCGATAACCGAAGGAGTTGGTCATGGTCACGCGGGACATGAGCTCGACCGCGTCGCACTTACCGGCCTGGGAACTCGACAACAGGGGGAAACCCATGAAGTCTGAGAAGGGAGCGGCTTGATAACGCTTCTTGGGGATCTCGGGTTCCGGCAAGGTCTCCGTCTCAACGGGTCCGCAGCTGTCCAGGATAGAGACCGCTTCCTGGCCGAAACCGAAGGCGGCGCGAACCACCACCAGGGAGCGGCCGCGTTGCAGGCCTTGCGTATAGGCCGAGGTATTGCCGCCCAAGGCAAACCCGGCGGAGAGGGCGGCCGAAACACCCTCGATCGAGCCGGTGCCACCGCTGCCCGGTGTTACCAGCAGAATGGTGTCGTCAGGAAAACCGGCCTCCATGAGTTTCCTGACGGCGTCGCGGGCCTGCTGTTCTGTTTCGTACATCCGTACGTAGGTCATGTTGGCTCTCCAGAAGAGTTTGCGGGGGGGAGAAATCGCCGTAGCGGCAGGGTGCGCCCGCGCCGGAAGGCCGTTCCCAGGTGACCACGGGACAAGGCGGAGCCCTTGCCGATCCAACCGTCAGGAGCAATGGTAAGCCCCACGCCAGCATGAGGCCGCATACACCCTAGATGGAATCCTAAGAACGCCCGTGGAAATTGTCAACACAAAACGTCGCCCCCAGGTGTAAAGAAAAATTGACACCTTGGGGCGACGGCTGAGGGGGCGGTTTTTATTGGTTAGGGGTTTGATAGCAGGGGGAGGCCCACCATGGAGGAGAAGGGTGCGGGATTTTGTGACAACAACGGCATGCCGAAGCTGCTGTTACTGGATTGGCTCTGACTAATCAGGGTCTTGAGCCCGAAAAGGGAGGAGAGGGGGGTGGACTTGTCGCTGAGCAGGGAGCCGGAGGAAAAACTGAAGGCAGAGCTACTCTTCAAGGGGGGGAAGCCGAACAAAGACGATAGGGGAGCCGGTTGATCAGCCTTGATCACCGGCCAGCACAGGACCGCCGACAGCGGGGCGGAGCTGAACGCAGCGCCTGGCTCTGGCAGGTGGTGGGTATCGACAGGGTCACAACTGTCCAGGATTTCCGTGGCGATCAGCCCATAACCGAAGGCGACGCGGATGAAGACCAGGGAGCGCCCCAACTCCATGCAGCGCGCATAGATCCGGCCCTCGCTCTCCGGGATGTACCCGGCTTTGATCCCGGTCCTGACCTTGTCGGCCATGGTCTTGTCACCCTCTCCGCCGGGGACCAAGGTCAGAATGGTGTCGAGGGGGAAACCCTCCTCCCTGAGCTTTCCCACGGCATTCAGGGCCTGCTGTTCGGTTGCATACATCCGCGCGTAGATCATATTGGCTCTCCACATGATTTAAGGGTCACCCTGGCGGTCAGACGGACTGCCCACGGCAGTCGTGTAACCTTACCTGAGCTAAGCATACTCTTTGCAGAAGACGCGCGAAAGCTACCCAGCGAACCCGAGGCAACAAAAAAAGGGCTTAGACCAGAGGTCTAAGCCCTCGCTAGACCAATAGTCTAAGCCCTTGATTTATGGAGCCGATAAGGAGATTCGAACTCTTGACCTACTGATTACGAATCATAAATTATTCTCGAATTACTGTTCGCCGAGGTCCCTCCTGGTTCACCCAGGCAGAGAATTTCTTTATATTTCAAGGATAGGGCAGTATCATCTGACCGTGGTAGTTCGCCGGAATACCCCTCTATCCCGTGCGCAACGGCAACCAAACGGCAACCAAGTCGGGTGAGGATCATGCTAGCAGTCAAAGAGTTACAAACCATCAAGGTTGGCGAATGGGCAACGGACGGACCTGCCGGGCCAGGTAAGGGTTCCGGGGTCTTAGCTTTTAGGCGGGTCAGTTCAGGGGCGCTGCTGGCCTATTTTCGGTTCACGCGCAGCAACGGCAGTCGTGGAGCCCATCCTATAGGACAACTTGCAGAACGGGGGCGGGCGGGTCTCAGCTTGGCGGAAGCCCGGAGCAAGGCTGGGGAGCTTGCTCAGCTTTACCTGTCCGGGATCAAGGATATCGACACCTATTTACAAGAAGAAGAACGGAAGGCTAAGGAAGCAGAGGAAGCCGCCCAGAAAGCCCTCGAACTGGCAAAGGAAGTCGAGGAACGGCAAGCACTCGAACGCGAGCGTTTCACGCTTCGCAAATTATGTGAGATATACACTGGGTTTCTTTTGCAGCAAGGAAAAGTCAGGGCCATAGATGCAGAATCAGCCTTTAAATGCCATGTCTATCCCGAAAAGAAAATTGCCAACCTTTCTGCGCGTGATATCACTCCAGATCACATTGCGATTCTTATTCGTAAGGTCCATGAAAAAGGAAAAGTACGCATGTCAGGCGTTGTCAGAAGCTACCTGATGGCCGCATTTAATGCCGCAACCAAAGCTAAATATGATGCTACATTACCGCACGAGTTGATTGAGTTTGGCGTTACAACCAATCCCGTTAGCATTATTCCCGCCAAATCGGGTGTTACGCCTGGTGTACGTAACTTAACCCGTGAAGAGCTTAGGAAATACCTCATTGAGCTTTGGAACGATAATTTAATAGACCGAGTATTGATTCTGCACTTGCTATCGGGAGGCCAGCGTCTAACCCAATTACTTCGTGTCCAGATCAACGATTTTGATCCAATTGAAGGCACATTGCGGCTATGGGATGGAAAGGGAAAGCGACAAACGCCTAGAGAACATGTCATCCCCTTGGCCACGATGGGAGTAGAATTGTGCGAAAGCCTGATGAATGAAGCCAAAAACAAAGCGGATATGCTAACCAAGAAAGCAGGCCAGCCTATTATTAACCATTCCCTCTTTATTTCCACCAACGGTGCTACTATGCATCCAGCTACTCCAGGTAAACGAGTGGTGGAAATTGCATCTAATCTAAAGCTTGAACCCTTCGATCTTCGCGATATTCGTCGTACCGTTGAAACCATGTTAGCGGGTCTTGGCATCAGCCGAGATATTCGCGCCCAACTCTTGAGTCATGGTTTGTCAGGCGTGCAAAACCAACACTATGATCGTCATCAATACATGGATGAGAAAAGAGAAGTCCTGATTGTTTGGGAAAAGCATCTGGAGAATCTTCTCGTAGGAAAAGAGACAAATGGAAAAGCCCCAGAAACCCGCCGTTAGTTTGAAAACCTCATCGAGTCTAGATTTCGAGGAAAAACGGCTTCAACTCTTTCCTCGCGTAAAAACGAGAGACAATTAAAAAGAAGCAGTTCTTGGACGCTTGCCTCTTCAAGGCAAGAGGACTTAACATCTCCACATTGTCTCAGTTGTCCCGAAGACAATCGCTGCTCAATGAGCTAACTCCCTGATTAGGAATACCGCATGTACCGACTTATCGCTATATCCACCCTTGCTATTACCATGGGATTCGTTGCCACCCCTGCCAGTGCCGTTGTGTACTGCAAGACAGTAGGAGTACCCAAAGGCTGTGTTGCCAGACCCGTGGTTAAGCCTGTCGTCGTAGCCCCTGTAACCGTCGTCCCCGCACCAGCAGCAGCGATTGCGGCCCCGAAACCCGGCAATCTTAATGGGGGCGTAAACCGGGTTGGCCGTGTCCGCTGACTAACGGCGATAGCCAATCAGCCCTCGACTAGGTAGCGGTGATCACAGCCAAGACCTGCACGGCTCGTCATGCTGTCGCCCGAAGAGACTAAGGAGACACTGATTTATTCCAACCTCATGGATTGTATGTGATAAAATATTGCCCATGCTATCTCCGACCGCGAGTCGCCCCATGTCCAAGCAGATCTCCTTTGCCCAAGCCGAGTATGACGCCAAGCGCAAGATCAC
>JAHDND010000160.1 GCA_018435665.1 Candidatus Thiosymbion sp.
CTGACCCCCGAGCAGTACCGCATCTGCCGGGAAAAGGGCACCGAGCGGGCCTTCACCGGCCGCTACCATGCCCTCAAGGACCCAGGTGTCTATCGCTGCGCCGGATGCGGCGCGCCCCTCTTCGACTCGGCCTACAAATACAATTCCGGCAGTGGCTGGCCCAGCTTCTGGCAGCCGCTGGCCGGCGCCCCGGTGGCCAGCGAGCGCGATAACAGCCTGGGCATGATCCGCGTCGAGGTCCATTGCGAGCGGTGTGGGTCCCACCTGGGCCATGTCTTTGAGGACGGGCCCCGCCCGACGGGCCTGCGCTATTGCATCAACTCGGCCTCCCTGGACTTCACCCCGGCCACCGCGGCGGGCGAGAATGTATGACCGGTCCGGAGAAGAGCGCTTGAAACCTTCGCGGCTCTTCGTCGATGGCGGCTGGTGCCCGAGCTTGCCCGTAGCGGCCCTCCTCGCCGCGGTCGCGGGGGCCCTCGCCGTGCTGGCCTTTCCACCCTTCGGTCTGACGCCGATATTGGTGGTGGCCCTCGCGATTCTTTATGGCCTCCTGGTCGCCCGGCGACCCCGGGAGGCTTTCCTCATCGGCTGGGGTTTCGGCATCGGCCTGCTGGGTTTCGGCATTTTCTGGATCCGCATCAGTCTCAACGAGTTTGGCAACATGGGGGTCTGGCTGGCCCATGCCCTGACCCTAGTCTTCATCCTCGCCATGGCCCTCTACTACGGCCTCCTGGGCACCCTGACGGCCTGGCTGACGGGACTGTTAATAAGAGGTCCAACGGTCATGAGGGGGTCCGCCACACCCTCTGGTGACGAGTTACAGCCTAACCGTCATGGGGATGCGCGCCACCCCCCCGAAAATGAAAGACTAGGCCGTGACGTTCACGTTAAATCCCAGCAGTTGTCTTCCAGCCTCACGGGACCTCTTACGGCATGGGCCGGTCCGCTCCTGATCTTCCCCGCGCTCTGGGTCCTGCTGGAGTGGTTGCGGGGCTGGTTGCTCACCGGTTTCCCCTGGCTCAATGCCGGCGACTCCCAGGTGGACGGTCCCCTGGCCGGCTATGTCCCCCTCCTCGGCGTCTATGGTGTCAGTCTGCTCGTCGCCCTGTCCGCCGGTCTCCTCTGGCGCCTGATGGCCGCCCGGGACCTGAGTGCCGGCCCGAGTCGCGCTCAGTCTCCTCGACCGCTCCGGTCTCCCGAACGCTGGGGGCTGGCCGGGGCCCTGGCCCTGATCTGGCTGACGGGCCTGGGCCTGGCGCGGCTCGACTGGACGCAGGCCGCTGGCGAGCCCTTTCGCGCCGCGGTGCTCCAGGCCAACATCCCTCAGTCCCTGAAGTGGAACGAGGAGTCCCTCTATCCCACCCTTCGGGCCTACGTGGAGCTGACGCGGGAGGCCTTCGACCAGGGGGCCCAGGTCATCGTCTGGCCCGAGACGGCCATCCCCGAGTTCCTCGACCGGGTGCGCGAGCCCCTGCTGGAACCCCTGACAGCGGAGGCCGGGGAGGCGGGGGCCCGCCTCGTCATCGGCCTGCCGGTGCTGGACTACGAGGAGCAGACCTATTTCAACGGCCTGATCAGCCTGGGCACCGGGGAAGAGGACCTCTACCGCAAGCGCCATCTGGTGCCCTTCGGCGAGTTCATGCCCCTGCGCGCCCTGCTGGGGCCCCTGGCCCGGGCCTTCGAGGTGCCCATGTCCGACTTCAGCGCCGGCAAGGCGGAGCGGCCCCTGCTGCGGGTCGGCCCCCACTTCGCCGGGGCTTCCATATGCTACGAGGATGCCTTTCCGGCCGAGGTGATCCAGGCCCTGCCCGAGGCGGCCTATCTGATCAACGTCAGCAATGACGCCTGGTTTGGCGATTCCCTGGCCCCCCACCAGCACCTGGGCATCGCCCGCATGCGCGCCCTGGAGACCGGTCGCTGGCTGGTGCGCGCCACCAACACCGGGATCTCCGCCATCATCGACCATCGCGGCCAGGTGCGAGGAACGGTGCCGGCCTTCCAGCGCGGCATCTTCAGCGCCCCGGTCCAGCCGCGCGCCGGCGCGACCCCCTTCGCCCGGGTCGGCAATTTATTGCCAATCGGACTGGCCCTGGTCATGCTGGGGGGAACCCTGCTGGCGGGCTGGTGGCGGAGGCGCGCGGCATGAGCCGTCTCGGTCCTCCAAACCTGCCAGGTCTGGCCGGTCGGTCAGGTCTGTTTCATCCGCCGCGAAGCTATAGACGCCGCACTCCGTTCTCGGCATCGACGAGGAGGCTCGGGGGGGGCGTTTGGCGGGGGTGTCGACCGCAGGGATGCGGTCGTCAAGCCTACAGGGATGTATTCACGGCGTCCCCCGCCAGATGCCACCCGAGCCGGGGAAACCAAGAATGGATATGCGATGACTGTAGCACTCAAGTCGGTCCTCCCCGGCGAGGCTGGCTTTTTGGGCCGGCGGCTTGTTCTGCCTGAGAGGAGGTTGCACCCATGGAGGCCTTGAGCCGTTTTTTCCTCGAACTCTGCCTGCTACGCCGCGCCCCCCAGGACCTGCCGGCATCCAGCACCCTGCTGGGCCTGATCCTGACGCTCAATTTGGTGGCCTCCCTGCTGGTCGGACTGGCGGCGGACCTCTCCGCCCCCGTCGCCCTGGGGCAGGGGGTGGCGGATGCCTTCCTGACCCTGGGCCTGCTGCACCTGGCCCTGCATCTGACCCGGCATCCCGCCCGTTTTCTCCAGCTCGCTACCGCCCTGCTCGGGGCCGGCGCCCTGCTCAGCCTGATGGCCGTGGTCCCCCTGATGCTGCTCTCCGGGGCCGAGTCCCGAGGTGAGACCTCCCTGGCGGGGCTGCCGCTGCTCGTCCTGCTCTTCTGGAGCCTGCTGGTGACCGGGCATATCCTGCGCCATGGTTTCGATCTGCGCCTGGGGCAGGGGGTCCTGATCGCGGTGGCCTACAATCTCCTCGCCTCGACCCTCATCAACGCCCTCATCCCCGGTTCCTGACATGCATTTTCACATCCTCGGCATCTGTGGCCCCTTCATGGGTGGCCTCGCCCTGTTGGCCCGCGCCCTGGGCCATACCGTGACCGGCTCCGACGCCAATGTCTATCCTCCCATGAGCACCCAGCTCGCGGCGGCGGGCATCGGGCTGATGGAGGGCTATGACGCCAGCCACCTGGACCCGGCCCCAGACCTGGTGGTGGTGGGCAATGCCATGAAACGCGGCCTGCCGGTGGTCGAATACCTGCTCGATCGGGGCCTGCCCTATGTCTCCGGCCCGGAATGGCTCAAGGAGCACCTGCTGCGGGAGCGCTGGGTGTTGGCGGTGGCCGGGACCCATGGCAAGACCACCACCGCTAGCATGCTCGCCTGGGTGCTGGAGGATGCCGGCCTCAACCCGGGCTTCCTGATTGGCGGGGTGCCCCGGGATTTCGGGATCTCCGCCCGACTGGGAGACGCGCCCTTCTTCGTGGTGGAGGCGGACGAGTACGACACCGCCTTTTTCGACAAGCGTTCCAAGTTCGTTCACTACCTGCCGCGTACCCTGATTCTCAACAACCTAGAGTTCGACCACGCCGACATCTTCGACGACCTGGCCATGATCCAGCGCCAGTTTCATCACCTGGTGCGGATCGTGCCTGGGAGCGGCCTCATCATCCATCCCCGGGGGGAGGTGGCCCTGGATGAGGTCCTGGCCCGGGGCTGCTGGACGCCCCGGGAGTCGGTGGGCGCGGGTGGCGACTGGTCGGCGGACCTGCTGGCGGCGGACGGCTCCCACTTCGCGGTGCGTCACGGCGGTGAGGAGGTGGGCGAGGTGCGCTGGGGGCAGACCGGGCGCCATAACGTCGCCAACGCCCTCGCCGTGCTGGCCGCCGCCCGCCACGCCGGGGTGCCCCTGAGTCAGGGCCTGGCCGCCCTTGGCCGCTTCCAGGGCGTCAAGCGCCGCCTGGAACTGCGCGGCGAGGCGCGGGGGATTCGCGTCTTCGACGACTTCGCCCACCACCCCACCGCCATCGCTACCACCCTCGAAGGCCTGCGCCGGCACCTGGAGGCTGGAGCGCGGGGCGGTAGGGAGGTGATGGCAAGGGCGAAGGCTCCGGGTGCGGGAGGGCCGATGGGGCAGGCGCCGGATGAGGCCGGGGCTATAACGGGTGAGGCCGTCGCGAACCAGGATCTTGGACAGGCGCAGCCGGCTGAGGGGCGGATTCTCGCCGTGCTGGAGCCACGGTCCAACACCATGCGCCTGGGCGTGCACAACGCCAGCCTGGCGGACTCCCTGGCCCTGGCCGATCGGGTCTATGTCCATGCCCCCCGCGATCTCGGCTGGGATGCGGCCCCGGTCTTCGCCCCGCTTGGGGAGCGCGCCACCATCTTCGATCGCGTGGAGGACATCGTCGCCCGGGTCGCCCGCGAGGCCCAGCGGGGGGATCAGGTCCTGGTCATGAGCAACGGCGGTTTCCAGGGCATCCATGAGCGGCTGCTGGCGGCCCTGGCCGCTGACGATCGGGGGGCATGAGCGCCTGATGTCCGGCCCACCATCCCCGCCGGGCGGCAGGCCTTATCGCCAATGCCATTCCACTTGCTAGGCGGCGAGGAGGGTCGGGGGGCCTCTGGCGGGGGTGTCGACCGCAGGGATGCGGTCGTCAAGCCTCCATGGATGGATTCACGGCATCCCCCGCCAGAGGACACCCGACACGGGGATACCTAAAATTGATGCGCAATGAAGATACCCCGCCGGCCCCGCCCGGTTCTGGTCAGCCCCGCCCGAGTCAAGCGGGCCCGGGACGACCCCGCTGGCGGGGCTGGCTGGTCAACATCGCCCTGGTGGTGCTGGTCATCGCCGGGGTGGACTGGTGGAAGAGCCGTCCCCTGGCCCGGGGCGAGGCCCCGCCCCTGGCGGGCCTGGACCTCCAGGGCCAGTGGCGGGACCTGCGGGATTGGCGGGGCGAGCCGGTGCTGGTGCACTTCTGGGGGAGCTGGTGTCCCATCTGCCGGCTCATGGAGGGCAGCGTCGACGCCATCGCCGCCGATCAGCGAGTCCTGACCGTCGCCCTCCAGTCAGGGGAGGCGGCGGAGATCGGCACCTACCTCCAGGACAACCGCCTGGCGTTTCCAGTCCTCCCCGATCCCGATGGCGCCATCGCCCGCCACTGGGGGGTGCAAGGGGTGCCGGCGAGCTTCGTCATCGACGGGGAAGGACGCATCGCCGCGGTGACCGTCGGTCTCAGTTCGGAGCTGGGGTTAAGGTTCAGGCTGTGGGCGGCCGGGACGGGCCCCTAACTCCACTCCGGTAATGAGCCAGGGACCGCCGGGGGCCGGTTGTCGCGGTGACAGGGCCGCGAGGTCCGGCAGGACCTTGGCCAGGGGTTCGCCAATGTCCGTGCCCGTCGCCGGCAGGGCCAGGAGGTTGAGAATCATCCGACGATGCTGGGCGGTGACATTGCCGATCCACAGGGGCGCGCGGCCGTCGACCCAATAGGGCGTGGCCCAGAGGCGCAGGACCAGTCTGTTGTCCTCACCCTCGGGCTTGATCAGAGCCAGGTCCTCGTGATGACCGTCATGGACGTGGGGGATGAGGGGGAGTTCCGCCAGGGGCAGGGAAGGGGAGAGGAGCCGGATGGCGTTTTCGGCGGACAGGGTGTCGGCGACTTGCCACCCCCGGGCCTCCAGGGCCTGGACCAGGGTCTGGGGATCACCGGCGTACTGAAGGTTGAGCGGCTGGCCGTTGACCCCCCGCAGGTCGGTGCGCCACTGGGGCAACCGGGCCCAGTCCTGGGCCTGCCAGGCGGCCGCGGTGAGGTCGCTCCGCCCACGCTTGGGTTCGTAGAGGGCCAGGTCGGACTGGTGGGAGGTCAGGCTCGCCAGCCCATAGGCCAGGACCAGGGCCAGGCTGGAGACGGCCGCCAGGCCGTGCCAGGAGGGCGCCGGCCGGGTATGGCGCCGGAAGGAGAGCCCCAGGGCGGCCACCCACACCAGCCCCAGGCCCAAGCCGCCGAGGACGTCGGTGAGCCAGTGGACGCCAAAGTAGAGGCGGGCGATGGCCACCGCGGTGATCAGCAGGGCGGCGGTGGCATAGGGTAGCCAACGCCAGGCCTGGGCCATGGCCCCGGCCCCCGCCAGACAGACGGCGAGAAAGCCATAGACGACGGTCGCCCGCAGGACATGGCTGCTGGGAAAGGCCCAGGGGGAGAGCCCTTCCAGGCCGATGTCCGGCCGGGGAACCTGTAGCAGCCATTTGAGCAGCGGCGCCGCCAGCAGACCGAAGGCCAGGGCGGCCAGCCAGTAACCCGCCTGGCGCCGCTGGCCGCGGGCCAGGAGCCAGATCAGCACCAGGAGGCCCAGGGGCAGGATCACCGCCAGGTCCCCCAGGCGGCTGAGGGCGGCCATGAGGTGGCTGGCGCCGGGGGTGTGCAGGCTCAGTGCCAGGTTCAGGATGTACTGGTTGAGGGGCCACTCCGGGGCCTCGGCGATGGCCAGTCCCAGCATGAGGGCGAAGGCCAGGGCCCCGAGGAGCAGGAACCCCGCCAGGCTGGCGAGGGCGCGGGCATCGGGGTGACCAGGGTCCGCCAGGGCGCGGGCGATCTCCCCCATCCGCGGATGGACGTCCGCCCAATGGAGCAAGCCCTGCACCCAGCGCCCAGCCTGGGGGCTGTAGACCAGGAAGAGGCGATGCACCCCCCAACCCACCAGCCAGAGGGTCAGGATCAGGGCCAGGGCCAGGATGCCCAGGCGGGCGGTGGCCTCCGATGCCAGTTCCAGGGAGGCCCCAAGGACGATGCCGGGGACGATGTAGGCCGGTGCCCAGGCCAGGGCGGAGAGGACGTTGGCGAGGTAGAACTTCTTGGGCTCCATGCCCATCATGCCCGCCACCACCGGGATCACCGCCCGCACCGGCCCGACGAAGCGACCGAAGGCAACGCTTTTGCCCCCGTATTCCCGGAAGAACTTCTCCCCCCGGGCCATGCTGTCTGGGTAGCGGGAGAAGGGCCACATGTCCTTGAGTCGTTCCCGGTAATGGTGGCCCAGCCAATAACTGACACCGTCGCCGACGATGGCCCCCGCCACGGCCCAGCCCATCACCGGCCAGAAACTGAGGACCCCCGCCGCGATGGGCGGTCCGGCGCCGACCATCATGACCGCCCCGGGAACCAGCATGCCCACGAGCGCCAGGGACTCGAACATGGCCACGCCAAAGATGAGCAGATAGGCCCAATGCGGATTGGCGGCGATCCAGGCGAGCATGTCCTGAATGAATTCGGTCATCGGTCAGGGTCCCCTTCGTACCCGTTCATGCGGGACTGGCGCCTGGCGGCTGGACCTTCCGGCCGCGCGGGGTGGCTATGATCGCGCCGGGGATTCCCCCTGAGCAACAGGCGTTACATCAGGGGGCTCACCCCAGGCCGGAAACCGTCACGCTGGCTCCGATCTGGCGCACGTCGGCATCCTCACGCTTGCAGCCGAGCATCCTTGCCCTGGGCTCACCCCGACAGTCTTTATGTCGGCGATGGTCACCGCCGCTCAATTCTCCGTGCCCCCGAGCCTCCTCGTCGAGGCCGAAAATGAGGCGTCGTCTCTAATCAGCGCGGACCCACACGGTTGACCGGGCCGCCACGGTTCATGGGGCCCTGGACCCCGACGCCGGGCGCAACCCCAACCCCCGGGGCACCCACGCCGACACCGGGGGCGACACCCACCCCGGGTGCGCCAACGCCGACATCGGGGGCGACGCCCACTCCAGGAGCGCCAACGCCGACACCGGGAGCAACCCCCAGGCCGGGAGCGCCAACGCCCACGCCAGGGGCGACCCCGGGGCCAGGAGCACCGATGCCGCGACCGGGATCGACCGCGAGGGCGCTAATGGGAATCAGGATGGCGCCGAGGACCAGGGGACGGATAACAAGCTTTTTCATGGGTTGCAGTTTCAAGGTGAGGTGGTAGTGGGTCGGAAAAGGTGGGTGAATCACTCAAACCAACGGCGGCCCTTTATCGGGTCGCCAGTGATCATCCCAAGAGTGCTAAGTCTGCCATGAGTTGGGGAGGATGGGGGGCGGATGCCCTCACCCTGATCGTACATGCCCACGACGCCCGATGCCCACGCCGTAAGTACCTCTTGGGGTACCACCGAGGTTGCGGCGGAGTACGCGAGCAGATCAACATCCTGGAAGGTGTCATCCATGAACGTGAACGCCAGAAGTAAGACCGCCTTGGTCGTGCTGGAAGAAGTGGCCCTGGCCGCCAGACGCGCCGCTGAGCAAGCGGCTGAAAAGGACGATGCCTTCGCCAATGGATTGCTAGCGGCCTATGTCGATGTGCTGACGGTGATCATGGAACAGGTCGATGTCTTGGGTCTTGACCCGGCCGCGATCGGCCTGGGCGGGTTCGAGCCTTACGCGCTTTACCGGCTGAAGCAGGTCACAGAAAACCCACGGCGCGGATCGGCGGCAGTGAGCGCCCCCCATTAATCACACGATCGCGCTGCGGGTCGGTTCAAGCGGACTCACACTTGCCCCCAGCGGGGGCGGAGCGACCGCCACCCCCTCCCCCAGTTCATCCTGGAAGTCGGTATGGACCAGCGGTCGCTTCCCCGGTGGATCAGCCGCACCAGGCCGAGTGGGGATCGTCTTGCGTCAGGCCCTCCGCCCGGGTCACCGACTCATGGAGAAATGACTCCTCGCGGGGCAGGAGGAAGGCGAAGGGGCTCATGGCGGGGTAAGGGCAACCAGCAGGGCTTTCACGTTTTAATGTAAAGGTGGCAGATTGTCATGGATGGTTTTCCATACCACTTCAAGATCCACCTTGAAATAGCCATGAGTGAGGGCATTGCGCATCTCATAAGCGAAGCCAAGCGGTAAGTTCTCGTGGGCCTTGGCGAAATCGGGATAGTGCTTCCTGATGTTGTTGGTCGCCTCGCCGATCACCTCAAAGGTTCGTACCACCGACTCGGACCGCTCAGGCATGGTCCCTATCCATCGCCAATTCCGCTTCATCAAGGTCGATCTCCAGTCTGGCCATGTTGGCCAGGATCTCCTGCGGGGGCCATTTACCCTGGATCAGTAGCCTTTCTTCTTCTGATCCTGGTCGTAAAGGTAACCGCCGACGGCCCCGACCCCGGCGCCGATCAGGGCTCCGGAGCCTGCCGAGCCGCTGAAGGAGCCGATCACGGCCCCGGTCGCGGCGCCGGCGCCGGTACCGGTCGCCACCCGGCGCTCGGTATCGGTCATGCCGGCACAGCCAGCGAGGATCAGGGTCGCGCCCAGACCCGCCAGCAGGGTGGTGCTTAGTGCATGAGTACTCATCAGAAGTGCCTCCAACAGGTTTGTATGATGATTTAAGTCTAGCCCAACGACCGGTTTTGCTTGGTGGATACTTGCCTGCGTCATAACTTGCATGTGCCATGGGCAGTTTGGGCATAATGATCGCCAGCCCCAACTGACCCCATCTTCGGGATCCCGGGAAGGGTGGCGACCAAAACCGCGGGTAACGAAGCGGGTACAGAACTCTCTTAGAATCAATTGATTAAAATCATATCAAGGTCTTAGATCCGATATGCTCCTGATGATCGACAACTACGATTCCTTCACCTATAACCTGGTCCAGTACCTGGGCGAGTTGGGCGTGGAGGTGCGGGTCGTCCGTAATGACGAGATCGATCTGGCGGGGGTGGCGGCCCTGGGTCCGGAGCGAATCGTCGTCTCGCCGGGCCCCTGCACGCCCCTGGAGGCGGGGATCTCGGTGCCGCTGATCCAGGAGTTCGCCGGACGGGTGCCCATCCTCGGCGTTTGCCTGGGCCATCAGTCCATCGGTCAGGCCTTTGGGGGCCACATCGTCCGGGCCCGCCAGGTGATGCACGGCAAGACCTCCCCTGTCTATCATGCCGACACGGGGGTCTTTTCCGGTCTCGACCGGCCCTTCCAGGCCACCCGCTACCATTCCCTGGTGGTGGAGGAGGCCAGCCTGCCCCCTTGCCTGGAGATCACGGCCTGGACCTGCACCCCCGAGGGCGAGCGCGACGAGATCATGGGTCTGCGCCATCGGGAACTGCCGGTTCAGGGGGTGCAGTTCCATCCGGAGTCCATCCTGACCCGCCAGGGGCACGAGTTGCTGCGTAATTTCCTTGAAGATCGCTAAGGCCGCCTTCCCGCGCGCCCGCCAAAGACCAGGCCCTGGCCTGAAATTTCATGATCTAACCTTCAACAACGAGACCAGACCGGGCCTCGCTCCCCGCCGAGGCCCAGAGTCACCACCCGGAGGACCAGCATCGTGGCTATCACCCTGGATATCAAAGAGGCCATCGCCAAGGTCGTCGATCGTCACGATCTGACCGGCGAGGAGATGACGGCCGCCATGCGGCTCATCATGACCGGCGGGGCCACCCCGGCCCAGATCGCGGGTTTTCTCATCGCCCTGCGCATGAAGGGCGAGACGGTGACCGAGATCACCGCCGCCGCC
>JAHDND010000167.1 GCA_018435665.1 Candidatus Thiosymbion sp.
CCCGCGCTGGAAATCAGGCGGATCTTGTCACGTGCTGCCTTGGCCATGGGGGTGTTCCTCGCTTAGACCTTGACGCCCCGCTCACGCATGTCGGCGAGCACGGCATCGATACCTTTCTTGTCGATCAGGCGCATGGCGTCGGTGGTCAGACGCAGACGCACCCAGCGTTTTTCACTCTCGACCCAGAAACGATGATAGTGCAGGTTCGGCAGGAACCGGCGCTTGGTCTTGTTATGGGCATGGGAGACGTTGCAACCGACCAGCGGGCGCTTTCCGGTTACTTGGCAGACTTTGGACATGACGCTTCCCTTTGAGGTTGGCCAAGGGTCAGGCCTCCTTGGGCCGGACCAAAAATGAAAGACGGGCAAAAATACCCGAATCGGCAAGGCAGTGCAAGGCTTTTGACCGCTTTCGCCCCTTGGGGGATGGCCCCTCCGCCGCCGGGGCGAAGGCGGTGACTAAGCTGCTCCCAGCCTGTGGACAGGCTGTGGCCAAAACCGAGGTCAATTTTGAAGGCCCGATTTTTCCACAGGGTGCCAACAGGACCAGGGCGGGTTACCCTAAGGCTTTCAGCAGACGCAAGGATATAAAAATAAAAGAGTTAACTTGCGATCACACCTTATCCACAGCCCTCATCATCATCCTCATTCTTAAATTCTCAATCTTGTGATGAGCGACGGCCAGAGATCCACGGCAGCCAGGGCTACTCTATGCTTTACTTATATTGCTGTGTGCCTCGGCAATGCTGGCCAGTGGTGAGTGAGCTGAGCCCTTGGCCCGATATTCCGTTGGGTACCCTGCCGGTCAGGGCGCGGCTGTTCGTTCCCTCACCCCGGCGCCGGACTCGGGGCCTGTGAGAGGAGGCTGAGTTATGAACGCTCCAGCGAGGATTAGGGTGATACTGGGGGTGCTGGCGTTACTCGGGCTGGCGTTACCCCTGACGCTCGGTGCCAGTGGCGGGAAAAATGCCTACAACAATCCCAACGGCAGTCCCGCAGACGGCGATTTTGATGCGCCTTATGTCAATGCGGGCGATGGCCGGATGCTGATCTTTTGCGACGAGCAGGAGACCTTGATCATGAAGCCGCTCGCCGACGGCTCCGTCGAGGCAGTCTGTGTCCCTACCGATGAGTAACCACAGGGCTTAACGGGCTACAACAAGCCCCGCTCGGCGAAGGAGATGCCGTCACCGTCGCCGACGATCAGGTGATCGAGGACACGCACCTCTACTAGCGAGAGGGCCTCCTTGAGGCGTTGGGTGATGCGCAGATCGGCCTGGCTGGGTTCGGTGATCCCCGAGGGGTGGTTGTGGGCGAAGATGACGGCCGCGGCCCCCAGCTCCAGGGCGCGTCGCACCACCTCCCGGGGATGGACGCTGGCGCCGTCGATGGTGCCGCGGAAGAGTTCCTCGTAGCGCAGAACGTGATGGCGATTGTCGAGGAACAGGCAGGCGAAGACCTCGTGGGGGTAGTGATAGAGCCGGGTCTTGATGAAGGCGCGGGTGATTTCGGGACTGGTGAGAGGCGTGCCATGCTCCATCTGTGCCTCCAGGTAGCGCTTTTGCATCTCCTGGACTGCTTTTAGCAGGGCATATTTGGCCGTACCCAGCCCTTTTGCCTTGCAGAAGCGCTTCTCATCGGCGGAGAAGAGGCCGCGCAGGCCACCCAGTTCTTCCAGCAGTTCGCGGGCCAGTTCGATGGCACTTTTGCCCGGGATCCCGGTGCGCAGGAAGATCGCCAGCAATTCGGCGTCCGTCAGGGCCGCGGCCCCCCGTTTGAGCAGCTTTTCCCGCGGGCGCTCGTCTTCGGGCAATTCCATGATTTTCATTCGGCTCCACCTCCTCTTTCTCGTTCTCGTTGTTGTTCAAATTGTTCCTGGATGGAATCTAACCGTTCCGACCCCCCTCTCCCCAACCCTCCCCCACCAGGGGGGAGGGGGTTAGATAATCAGCTAGTTGCGCTCTAGAAGCTACCCCTCGTGCCTGAGGGGGAAAAGGGTTACGGCGGAATTTACGCGAGCCCGCCAGGGCCCGCAAGGCAAGGGCATGGCTTGACGGATGGCGCATCAGGACCCGCCAGGAGTCTCGCGGTTTTTGAGCGCCGTCGCGTTCGGAGGCGAATTCCAATCATGCCGCCGATTGGGCACTTGAGGCGTGTATCTTGAGCTGCCTCGGGTGGGGCCTGAGCGGGCCAATGCAGTACAATCCGCCCCGCGATCTCGTCCTCTCCACATTCAGGCGGCTTTATTCAGCGTCAGGTGAAACCCTTGGCTTACCGACAGGTGCTGCTGGGCGTTAGCGGTGGCATCGCCGCCTATAAGGCGGCCGAGCTGACCCGCCGCTTGCGGGCGGCCGGCGCGGAGGTGCGGGTGGTGATGACGCGGGCCGCCCAGGCCTTTGTCGCGCCCCTGACCTTTCAGGCCCTGTCGGGGAATCCGGTGCGCTTGGATCTCCTGGACCCGGCCGCCGAGGCGGGCATGGATCACATCGAACTGGCGCGCTGGGCGGAACTGGTCCTGGTGGCCCCGGCCAGCGCCGACCTGATGGCGCGGCTGGCGGCCGGCATGGCCGATGACCTGCTGACCACCCTGTCCCTGGCGACCGCGGCCCCCCTGGTGCTGGCCCCGGCCATGAATCAGCAGATGTGGCGGCATCCCGCTACACAAGCCAATGCTCGCCGGCTGGAGGAGCGCGGCGTGCGTCTCCTCGGCCCCGCTAGCGGGGAGCAGGCCTGCGGTGAGGTCGGGCTCGGGCGCATGCTGGAACCGGCCGCCATCGTGGAGGCACTGATATCCGCTCCCGCCGCCGGGAACCTGACGGGCAAAGATTTAGGACATATCGCTGCGACTGAGATCGCACCCGCCACTGAGACTGCCCCCGCCGCCGATGACCTGGCGATCAGCCGACCAACCGCCAGTCCCTTGGCGGGGCGCCAGGTACTGGTCACCGCCGGTCCGACCCGGGAGGCCATCGACCCGGTACGCTACATCGGCAACCGCAGTTCCGGGCGGATGGGTTATGCCCTGGCCCAGGCCCTGGTGGGCCGGGGGGCCCGGGTCCTGCTGGTCAGCGGGCCCACCGCGCTCCCGGCGCCGGCCGGCGTGGAGCTGGTCCGGGTGGAGTCCGCCCTGGAGATGCATGAGGCGGTCATGGGCCGGATCGCCGGCCAGGACCTCTTCGTGGCCACCGCGGCGGTAGCCGACTACCGGGTAGCGGATCCAGCCCCCACCAAGATCAAGAAGGGCCAGGCGGAGTTGACCCTGCGCCTGGTGCGCAACCCGGATATCCTGGCCGCGGTCGCCGCCCTGCCGGATGGCCCGTTCACGGTGGGCTTCGCCGCCGAGACCGAGCGGGTGGAGGAACAGGCCCTGAACAAGCTGCGGGCCAAGGGCCTGGACATGATCGCCGCCAACCGGGTGGGTGGGCCCCAGGGTGGCTTCGAGCGGGAGGACAATGCCCTGACCGTCATCCACCGTGACGGCCGGGTGGACCCGTTGGCCCTGATGCCCAAGGCCCGCCTCGCCGAGGCCTTGACGGACCTGATCGAGGAGGCCTATGCGGCACGATCTGCAACTCAAGATTCTTGACCCCCGGCTGGGGCGGGACTTCCCCCTGCCCGACTATGCCACGGCGGGGGCGGCCGGTCTGGATCTGCGCGCCATGCTGGCCACGCCGCTGGACCTGGCCCCGGGGGCGACCGAGCTGCTGCCCACCGGCATGGCCATCCACATTGGTACCCCCGGCGTGGCCGCCATGATCCTGCCCCGCTCCGGCCTGGGTCATCGCCACGGCATCGTCCTGGGTAACCTGGTCGGGCTCATTGATTCGGACTATCAGGGTGAACTGCTGGTGTCCTGTTGGAACCGGGGCCAGGACAGCTTTCGCATCGAGGTGGGCGAGCGCATCGCCCAACTGGTGCTGGTGCCGGTGCTGCGCGCGCGCTTCGAGCGGGTCGAATCCTTTACCGCCTCCCCGCGCGGGGAGGGCGGCTTTGGTCATACCGGACGGAGCTGAACGCGGTATTAAGCCAGGTTGACACCTGAAACGATGGTAACCGTTCACACCCTCTCCCCAACCCTCCCCCGCCGGGGGGCAAGAGAACCTGCCACTGGTAAAGCCCCATCTCTCCCTGGGGCGCGAGGGGCATGAATGGGCTCGAATCATGGACATCTTAGAGCGAGGTAAAGGCGATGAGTCAGGAGTGGAGCCTGCCGGATCAGGGGGGTAACGGGACGGGACCCAGGGCCGCCCTGCCGGGGCTGCATCAGTTCTGGATCACCTGTCTCCTCGGATTGGCCCCCCTCATCCTCCTGGGGTTTCTGGTCGGCCTCTATTTCTGGGTCGAACGGGAGAATGCCTATGCCGCCATGCAGGCCCGCAATTACGGCGAGCTGGTGGCCCAGGAGTTGGGCAAGCGGGCCGCGCGGGTCCAAGAGGATCTGCGTCGCTGGATTCGGGACCCGAACCTGCGCCAGGTCCTGCGGGCGGATGATCCCCAGGTGCGGATCACCGAGGAGCAGCGGTTGGCCGGACGCCTTCCCCTGGCCCTGCGGGTGCGGCTGGTGCCCAGCGCACCGGCGGGGGCTGAGGGCGAGGACGTCACCCCGGACCTGAGCATGGCCGGTAAGGATCTGGTCCATCGGGCGCGGCAGGAGCGGGCCACGACCCCGCTGGAGGCCCATCTGGTCGGGCAGGACGGGATGCACCTGGCGGTCGCCGCGCCCGTTCTGGACGAGAATCAGGAGGGGGTGCTGGGGGTGGTGCATGTCGCCATGCCGATGGCCCTGCTGCCCTTTCTGCAGGACGGGGGTCCCAAATGGGGACAACTCCAGTTTCAGCAGCAGGTCGAGATCGAGGTCGCGACCCTGGACGCCAAGGCGCAAGCACCGGCGCCCGGCGCCACCCCAAGCTTCTGGGTCAATGTTCCTGGCACCAGCCTGCGGGTCGCGGCCTGGATGACCCCCGAGTCGCTGCTGGCGCCCAAGTCCCTGTTCATCGCCCTGGGCAGTTATCTGCTGGTCATGGGGCTGATCGCCTTCGTCCTGCGGCTGGTGTTGAATCGCCTGGAGCAGGCCCTGGCCGCCGATTTCGCCGGCCTGCGAGCCATGATCGAGGATGCCGTCAATAGCTGGCCGATCCGCAAGCTGCAATGTCGCTTGGCGGAGACCCGGTCCCTGATGGAGGCAATCCGCCCGCTGCTCATCAGCCTGGCGGCGATCCGTCGCCGGAGTGCTCAGTCCTCCCGGCGCCCCGAAGAGTCGCCGCCCCTGATGTCGTTCTCCGGCCTGGGGCCGGCTGATCTGGAACTGGGCGAGGTCCGGCCCGATCGCCCGGGACCCCGGGACGGCGGCGACAACCCGGGGGCCGGTCAGCCTGCCTGACTGTCAGGACAAGGGCTAGCCACCCCCCTGATGGTGGGAGACGCCGCGGGTGTCTTCACTGCCAACCGGCGTCCCCGCCAATGAATCCATTGCCGTAGTCAAAACCTATTGCCGTAGCCAAAGGAAACGAGATGACCATCGCCCTCGAACGTGCCCACAACATCGCCCGCGTGCTGGTGGAGGCCCTGCCCTATATCCAGCGCTTCCAGGGCAAGACCATGGTCATCAAATACGGCGGCAACGCCATGACCGAGCAGGCCCTCAAGGAAGGCTTCGCCCGCGACGTGGTCCTGATGAAGCTGGTGGGTATCAACCCCGTCATCGTCCATGGCGGCGGGCCACAGATCGGGGATCTGCTCAAGCGCCTGGGGATCGCCAGCGAGTTTGTCCAGGGCATGCGCGTCACCGATACCGAGACCATGGACGTGGTGGAGATGGTCCTCGGCGGTCAGGTCAACAAGGAGATCGTCAACTTCATCAATCGCCATGGCGGCCGGGCGGTCGGCCTCACCGGCAAGGACGGCGACCTGATCCGGGCGCGCAAGCTGCTGTTGCGCCGCGATGCCCCGGAGCTCAAGGAACCGGAGATCATCGATATCGGCCATGTCGGCGAGGTGGAGAGCATCGACGTCCGGGTGGTCGACATGCTGGTCAAGGGGGGCTTCATCCCGGTCATCGCTCCCATCGGCGTCGGCGCGGATGGCCGCTCTTACAATATCAACGCCGACCTGGTGGCGGGCAAGGTCGCGGAATTCCTTAAGGCCGAAAAGCTGATGCTCCTGACCAATACCCCGGGATTATTGGATTCCAGCGGCAACCTGGTCTCGGAACTGGACGTGAGCCGCCTCGACGAGATGGTGCGCACTGGCGTCATCCATGGCGGGATGTTGCCGAAGATCCAGTGCGCGGTGGACGCGGTCCAGGCCGGGGTGCGCACCGCCCATATTATCGACGGTCGGGTGGAGCACGCCCTGCTGCTCGATCTCTTTACCGACGAGGGGGTCGGGACCCTGATCAAGCGCCGCTGAGGCGGGAGATCCCAGTGGCCCTGGGTCCCGTGCGAGCTGACGACCAGGATCAGCGCAGGGCCGAATCCAGGCCCTGGATCGCCCGCACCAGTTCCGGATGCCAGCAGTCCTCGTGGCCGAGGGCCGCGGCCTGGCAGCGTAATTCAATAAAGAGGGTGGCCCCGGGGCCCTGCTCGTCAGGTATCCGGGCCAGGACCAGATCGGCATCCAGGTCCAGGTCGCCGCCGCCAATGGCGATGGTGCCAGCCGTCTGGTCGCCTGGCCGGGGTGCGGCCACGAAAAGATCCGCCGAATCGTCCAGTTGGATCGCCAGCCCTGGCTGGCCCAGGAGATAGTCCCGGGTCTGGTCCCAGAGGCGATCGCAGGCGGTGTCGCTGGCGCAGGGAAAGGCGCGGTGGAGATCGGTGTGGCGTTTATTGGCGCTCAGGGCCGCCAAGCGGCCGGAGGCCTGCAATTGGTGGTAGCGGTTCAGGTCGCGGTCCAGGCGGGACTTGAGGGCCGCCTGTTGCGCCTCCCGGGCGGCGATACTGGATTGGGCCAATTGGATGGAGCGTTCGGTCTTGCGGGCGCTGATGGTGAATTCCTCGGGGACCGGTTTGCCAGCGCGCTCGAGGTTGCCGGCATAGGTGTGCAGGCTGGCCAGCCAGGCCTCCTGGCGGAGGATATTGTTGCGAGTCACCTGGATCATGGTCTCCAGGGCGCTGAGCTGGTTCTGGTTCGAGGCCATCAGCTCCGCCTCGGAGGGAAAGGTATGCAATAGGCCCCGATCCACCGTCGCCTGCTGTTTGAGCAGGCGCTCCTGCCCCGCGCGCAAATGCGTCAGGCGCTCGTCGGCCTTGATCTGTTCCGGCGTCCGCGCCGGGGGTACGGTCTGGATGGGAATCCCGTCCTTGCGCAGCTCCGTGTGGCCCTGACGGACCGAGGAGGGGGGGATGATGTCGGAATAATGGACATTGCCCTGTTCGTCGACCCAGCGGTAGAGCGCGGCCTCCACCGGCAGGGTCAGGGTGCAGGCCAGGGCCAGGGCCAGGGCGAGTCGGCTTATCACGAGGTCGGGGGTCGGGGGATCAAATCCCATAACGGGAGCGATAGTCACGCACCGCGTCGAGGGTCTCGGGGGGAATCCCGGTCCCGGCCGGGGAGGCCTCCAGGAAGGCTACCAGGTTCGCCAGGGTGGCGATGCTGACCACCGGGATGCCAAACCGCTCCCGGACCTCCTGGACCGCGGAACGGTCATCCTGGCCACGCTCCTGACGGTCGAGGGCGATCAGGACCCCGGCGGGTCGGGCGCCCTGAGCGCGGATGATGTCGATGGACTCGCGCACGGAGGTGCCGGCGGTGATGACGTCGTCGATGATCAGGATCTCGCCCCGCAAGGGATGACCGACGATGAGGCCGCCCTCGCCATGGTCCTTGGACTCCTTGCGATTGAAGGCATAGGGGACATCGCGCCCGTACTGATCAGCCAGGGCGATCGCCGCCGCCGCCGCCAGGGGGATGCCTTTGTAGGCGGGCCCGTAAAGGACATCGCAAGCCAGGTCGGAGGCCTGGAGGGCGGCGGCATAGAATCGCCCCAGCCGGGCCAGGGCGGCGCCGCTATTGAAGAGGCCGGCATTGAAAAAGTAGGGACTGTGACGCCCGGACTTGAGCGTGAAGTCACCGAAACGGAGGACCCCCTGGTCGAGGGCGAAACGGAGGAAATCGCGCTGGTAATCCTGCATCTTTCGGCTTCCTGGCGGACGGTCACTCTGATCGGGCTATGATACACACTTGCCCTTCGCTGGTGCGATGGCACTCTGTGGTCCCGCCTTTGGCGTGCGCCCCAGGGAGCGGCCATGTTGGGCGAGGATAAATCATGATGTCAGCCGGGGGAACTGTTGATGCTGAGTGGTCTGGAACAGGGGGTGGCGGCCTTTCTGGTGGGCCTGCTGGGGGGGGTCCATTGCGTGGGCATGTGCGGAGGCATCGTCGGCACCCTGACCCTGGGCCTGCCGGTCGGGGTCAGATCCCAGGCGCCGCGCCTGCTGCCCTACCAATTGGCCTACAATCTCGGCCGGATCGCCAGCTATGGGGTGGCCGGCGCCCTGCTGGGCGGCCTCGGTCAGGCGGCCTTCCTGGCCTTGCCGTTGCAGCGCGGCCTTTATTTGATCGCGGCCCTCTTCATGCTGCTGCTCGGGCTCTATCTGGCCGGTTGGTGGCCGGGATTCGCCCGCCTGGAGGGCCTGGGCACGGGGCTGTGGCGACGGCTCGAACCCCTGGGTAGGCGGCTGCTGCCCATTCAGTCCCTGGGCCAGGCCTTGGGCATCGGTTTCATCTGGGCCTGGATCCCCTGCGGTCTGGTCTACAGCGTCCTGATCTGGGCCCTGGCGGCTGGCAGCGCCCTCCAGGGGGCCCTGTTGATGCTCGCCTTCGGCCTGGGCACCCTACCGACCCTGCTGGGGCTGGGCATGCTGGCGGGCCTGGCGGCCCGCTTTACCGAACAGGTCTGGTTACGCCGCCTCGCCGGCTTGCTGGTCCTCGGCTTTGGCCTCCATGCCCTGTGGCAATTCTTCCAGGCCTGAGGGGGCTGGAGCGGTGAGACAGTGAGGGGGATGCCGCCTGTCGGGGGTAGCTATCACCCGGTTGTCGCGCCCACCAGGCCCAACTTCAGGTTACCCCCCGTCGGTTATCCCCTGGCCCGACATAAGTGGTCTGGCATGAGGGGCACTGACATGAGGACCACAGGTGATTCACTCGGTAAAGAATTCCTGCTCCATGTGGATCCGTACCGGCTTGTCGCTGCCCTGGGGTGTCACCTCGATGGCAAAGTCGAGGGTATGGGCATTCTGGACCAGGAATTCCCCGATGTAGTAGACGGCATGACCCTCACGGATCTCGCGCATGACGATGGGCGCCTTCTGGCCAGTTTCCGTGACGATGTCCGCGCTGACCAGGGCCGGTACCGGGGTGCCGGTGGTGCCGGCCACCTCCCGGATCACGCTGACGTTGAGCAGCCCGCGGTATTTACTGCGCTGGAAACCGTAGGTGGTCGCGATCTGGGGCGTCAGGGTGTCGGCGGAAATGGCGTTGTGGTGGATGGTGAAGCCGTCCACCCGGGTGCTGTTCTCGGCGAATGACGAGATGGGCAGGAGCAGGGCGGCCATGCAGAGCAGACCAAGGAATGACGGGCGTTTCATGGTAGGTTCTCCAACGGGATCATTGCAGGGACCGGCGGGGCTCTCCTCGTCGATGCCGAAAACTGAGAGGCGTAGTCTAAAGTTCCCTTCAGATGTGCTTCGCGGTCTTTCCCCGCGGCAGGGGAGCCTGATCTATTGGCGCGACGGCCGTTTTGAAAGGGCCTCAGCGCGGGGGGAGAAAGGTCGGGAGTCGTTTCGGCTGGCGGATGCGTACCCGCTTGTGCCGCCCCTGGGCGCCGCTGATCACCTCGACCCGAGACGGGGGCACGCCAAAGCAGTTGGCGAGAAAGCGCTCCAGGTGGGCATTGGCCTTACCGTCCACGGGCGGGGCAGTAATGCGTACCCGAAGCTCGTCCACCGCCTGATCCCCCGCGGGTTCCTCGAGGCTATCGGCACTGGCCCGGGGCTGGACCTTGAGGTTGAGCACCAGGTCGTCCCCTTCCCAACGGTACCAGCCGGCGTTGGTCACTTTGATCGCCTCAGTTATGGACATTGCCCATCAATTTGGGTTTCCCGACCCTCCCTGACACAATGCCGAAGAGTCAAACGCAAGGTGTATGCCCGCTGATGGTTACAGGGCGCTAGAAAGGGGAACGTCCGCTCTGCCGAGAGGCGTCCTCTCTTAGGCGCGCCGCTGGCGTTAGCCCGTTGAGGTCAGAAGGGGCTGCCGGTGAGCAGTTTCAAGGGGGGCAGGAGCAACATCTGCATGAGAATCAGGCCGATGGTGACGGCAATGGGCGACAGGTCCAGGCCGCCGATTGGCGGCAGGCGCCGTTGCACCGGGGCCATGACCGGATCGGTGAGGGTGTGGATGAGCTGGACCATGGGGTTGAAGGGGTCCGGATTGATCCAGCTCAGGATGACCCGGATGATGACGCCATAGAGGAAGACGTCGATGGCCAGCTCCACCAAGGCCGGGAGGGACCAGAGGACGGCGCCCAGGGAGGCCAGACCCAGGCCCGCCAGGACCCCGACCAGGAAGAGCACCAGGGTCTGCACCAGCCAGGCCAGGACCAGGGAGGAGATGTCCAGGCCCCGGAACCCGGGAATGTACCGGCGCAGGGGCCGCAGCACCGGGCTGGTGACCTTGACCACGAACTGGGAGAGGGGGTTGTAGAAGTCGGCCTTGGTCAGTTGCAGCAGGAAGCGCAGGATGACCACGAAGGCATAGAGCCCGCCCAGGGTCTGGATGAGGAAGATCAGGGGATTGGTGAGATAGTTACCGCTCATGAGCTTTTGGCCAGCAGGGTGGAGAGTTCCGCGGAACGGGCCTGGGCGGCGCGCACCGCCTCATCGATCAGGCGGGAAAAATCCCCCGCCATCAGCACCCGCAGGGCGCTTTCCGTGGTGCCGCCGGGGGAGGTCACCCGCCGGCGCAACTCGGCCGGGTCATGGCTGCTTTCCATCGCCATGCGCGCGGCGCCCAGGGCGGTCTGGATGGTCAGCAGGCGGGCGCTCTCGGCGTCCAGGCCCAGGGCGATGGCGACCTTCTCCAGTTCTTCCATGAGCAGGAAGAAGTAGGCCGGACCGCTACCGGAGACGGCGGTGACGGCATCCAGCAGGTCCTCCCGTTCCACCCAGCGGGTCAGACCCCCGGCGCGCATGATGGTCTCGGCGCGGTTGCGCTGGCCGGTGCTAACCTCCGGGCTGGCATGCAGGACGATGGCCCCGGCCTGGATCATGGCTGGGGTGTTGGGCATGGTGCGCACCAGGGGACGGTGCCCGCCGCCCAGCCAGGCCTGGATGCTCTCCTCGCGGATGCCGGCCATCACCGAGATGTACAGGGGGACCTTGGTGGTCAGGGCCTGGCCGAGGCCGGTGCAGACCTCGTGGGCCATCTGGGGCTTGACGCACAGCAGCACCACGTCGGCCTCGCCTTGGGCCAGGGCGTTGTCGGCGGTGACGCGGACGCCGAAGTGGCTGGCAAGCTGGTCCCGCTTGTCGGCCTCGGGTTCGCTGACGATGAGATGGGTCGGATCGTAGCCATCGCTGACCAGACCGGCGATCAGGCTGCTGGCCATGTGGCCACCACCGATGAAGGCGATCGTCTCGCGTGTCATGTCTCTCAAGTTCCAGTTCTATCCAGTGAAAGGGCTATGCTACCGCTTCTCCTTCCTTAGTGCCGTGGCCCGAAGATCGCCGTGCCCACCCGCACCAGGGTGGCCCCCTCGGCGATCGCCGCCTCCAGGTCGTCGGACATGCCCATGGACAGGACGCTCAGGGGACAGTCCGGGGTGGCCAGGCGGTCGCGGAGCTCGCGCAGGGCGCGGAAGGGTTGGCGCTGGGCGGCCTCATCCTCCGCCGGGGCGGGCAGGCACATGAGGCCGACCAGCTCCAGGTGGGGCAGCTCGCGACAGGCCGCCAGCAGTTCGACGGCCTGGGCGGGGGGGACCCCGCCCTTGGTGTCCTCACCGCTGATATTGATCTCCAGGCAGACCTTGAGGGGGGGCAGGTCGGGGGGACGCTGCCGGGACAGGCGCTCGGCGTGATGGGCGGAGGTCAGGCCGTGGACCCAGGCGAAGTGCTCGGCGATCGGGCGGGTCTTGTTGGTCTGGAGCTGGCCGATGAAGTGCCATTCCAGGGGCAGGTCCGCCAGGGCGGCCTGCTTGGCGAGGGCCTCTTGCACGTAGTTTTCGCCAAAGGCAAGCTGGCCGGCGCCATGGGCCATGCGGATAGCTGCGGCCCCCTGCATCTTGCTGACCGCCAGCAACCGGACGCTGCCCGGGGTCCGACTAAAACGGGTCTCCGCGGCCGCGACCCGCGCCCGGACCGCCGCCAGGCGCTCAGGAAGGGAGAGGGAAGTGTCGTGGTTCATGACCTTGTGACCATCTTCTTGCTTGGCAAAATAGAGTCATAGTTGCTCATTTTTTAGCTTCCCCGGGTCGGATGGCGTCTGCCGGGGGACAATCTGAATCCATCCCTGGAGGCTTGACGACCGCATCCTTGCGGTCGACACCCCCGCCAGACGCCACCCGACCCTCCTCGCCGATGCCGAAAACCCGGGCAGCTCGTCCACATCGGAGGAGAGAGATTGTCGGGCGTGATCAGGCTTCGCCCTTGAGGTAGCGGACCAGTTTGCCCAGGGCCTGGCCGCGATGGCTGAGGCGGTTCTTGGTCTCCGGGTCCAGTTCCGCGGAGGTGCACCCCTCGCTGGGGACGAAGAAGATGGGATCGTAGCCGAAGCCGTTGTCGCCGCGGGGGGCGTCGAGGAGCAGGCCCTCCCAGGTGCCCTGGCAGATTACCGGCGTCGGGTCCTCGGCATGGCGCAGATAGACCATCAGGCACTGGAAGCGGGCGGTGCGCTGCTCGGGGGGCACCTCGCGGATCACCTCGATCAGCTTGTCGAGGTTGTCCAGGTCCGAGGCCCCCGCACCCGCGTAGCGCGCGGAGTAGATGCCCGGCGCCCCGGCCAGGGCGTCGACCTCGATTCCGGAGTCGTCGGCGATGGCCGCCAGGCCGCTGTGGGCGGCGGCGTTGCGGGCCTTGAGGATGGCGTTCTCGACAAAGCTCAGCCCCGTCTCCTCCGCCTCCGGGACCCCCAGGGCGCTCTGGGGGATGACATGGATCTCCTCGTCGGCGAGGAGGGCGTTGATCTCCCGCACCTTGCCGGCATTGTTGCTGGCCAGGACGATGGATTCGCCGTGATGGGTCTTGGGCATGGCGTACTTCTCGGTGTTCCGCGGAAGAGGTTCTCAGGGGAGCCGGGCGTCGCGCTGTGCGATCAGGATATCCCGGATGCCGGCCTCGGCCAGGTCCAGCAGGGCGTTCATCTCGGCGCGGGAGAAGGTCGCCCCCTCCGCGGTGCCCTGGACCTCGACGAAGTGGCCCTCGCCATCCATGACGACGTTCATGTCGGTATGGGCGGTGCAGTCCTCGGCATAATCCAGGTCGAGGACGGGCACCCCCTGATAGACGCCGACGGAGACGGCGGCGATCTGGGCGATGAGGGGGTCACGCCCCAGCTTGCCCCCATCCATGAGCTTCTGCAGCGCGTCCCGCAGGGCCACCCAGGCGCCACTGATGGCCGCGGTGCGGGTGCCGCCATCGGCCTGGATGACATCGCAATCCAGGGTCAGGGTCCGTTCCCCCAGGGCCTTGAGGTCCACCGCCTGGCGCAGGGCGCGACCGATGAGGCGCTGGATCTCCAGGGTCCGGCCCCCCTGCTTGCCCTTGGCGGCCTCGCGGGCCATGCGCTCGCCGGTGGAGCGGGGCAGCATGCCGTACTCCGCCGTGATCCAGCCGCTCCCCTTGCCCTTGAGGAAGGGCGGGACCCGGTCCTCGATACTGGCGGTGCAGAGCACGCGGGTATCGCCGAACTCGGCGAGGACCGAACCCTCGGCATGGCGGGTGTAGCCCCGGGTAAAGCGCAGGTCGCGCATCTGGTCGGGGCGGCGCAGGGATGGGCGCATGGCGGTGACTCGGCTGGCGGAAGCGGGAGGAACGGAATGGGGTGAGTGGCCAGGGTGCGGCCAGGGCCGCATCTTCAATCCTGGGGGGACGCAGGTCAAATGCCCGGGCTGGGGTTTACGCCACACATGGCGAGTGCCACGCTCGGTGGCACCGGATGCGGATGCGCCGCGAAAGCTTTTGTCCGGTCGCCAGGCTGGATGGCGATATCATCCGCATCCGAACCAGCCCTCACCTCAGCCTCCACGCACGCCATCGGCAGGAGCCGCCCACCCATGTCCAATAGTATGACCGCCTTCGCCCGCGAGACCCTGACCGGGGACCAGGGCGAGCTGACCTGGGAGCTGCGCTCCGTCAATCACCGTTTCCTGGAGACCTTCGTCCGTCTCCCGGAGGATCTGCGCGCCCTGGAGATGAGGGTGCGCGAGCGGATCGGCGCCCGTCTCGACCGCGGCAAGGTTGATGCCAGCCTGCGGTACGCGCCGGCCGCCGCCGCCGCGGGTGAGTTGCGCATCAACCGCCGTTACCTGGAGCTACTGCTGGCGGCGGGCGCCGAGGTGGGATCGCGGCTGGGGCGGATGCCGGCCCCGGAACCCTTCGACCTGCTGCGCTGGCCCGGGGTCCTGGAAGAACAGAAGCCGGATCTGGGACCCGTCCAGGAACAGGCCCTGGCCCTGCTCGACCGGACCCTGAGCACCCTGGTCGCCACCCGCGCCCGGGAAGGCGAGCGCCTGGCGGGCCTCATCCGCGAGCGCTGCGACCGCCTGCTGATCTGTGTCGCCAAGGTGCGCGAGCGCATGCCCCAGGTCATGGCCGAGGTGCGCCAGCGCATCCTCGACCGCCTGGACGAGGTGCGCGCCGAACTGGACCCCAATCGCCTGGAGCAGGAACTCGCCCTCCTCGCCCAGCGTCTGGACGTGGACGAGGAGATGGACCGCCTCCAGGCCCATGTCCAGGAGGTGCGCGCGGTGGTCGGCAGCGACAAGCCAGTGGGGCGCCGGCTCGACTTCCTGATGCAGGAGCTCAACCGCGAGGCCAATACCCTCGGCTCCAAGTCCTCGGACCTGGAGGTCACCCGCCTGGCGGTGGAGATGAAGGTGCTGATCGAGCAGATGCGAGAACAGATTCAAAATTTGGAATAAATCCTGGCTGGGCTACTGGCCGCTTGGTACCCCGTGCAGTTCGAAATGGCCCATCCGAAATTGGTGCGACCCTGTCGCACCATTTGAGCTCGTTCTCACCTAGGAACTCTCGCACTTGCTCGAACGGCGCCATAGCGACCGCTTCCGATCTATCATGGATGCCCACCTGCCCCAGTGGCCGACCTACCGGGAGCTGCTGAACGGCTTGCCGCTGGCCCATGAGGATGGGGTAACTGAACCCTGCCTACCCGCGGAGGAATGCCGGGGCCAGCCCTTTCAAGGCGGCGGCTTGATCTGGAACTCAAGGCTTTCACAGCCCGGCCAATCAAACGCACCTGGCGGAGGTGGTGCCCTTTTCGGTGCTGCCAAAAAAAGGCCAAGGCAACACCACCGTAGCGCGGCGCGAGGCCGACCCGGAGTTCCGTTCCTTGCGGCGGTGGCATTCCGTCATGGAGTCGGCGATCAAGGCCCTCGAGGCCTATGGCCTCGACTGCGTCAAGAAGGCTGGGGGGAGGCAGGCGAGCACCCGCACCGGGGCGATGACGTTGTTGCAGCGCTTTGGCAGCGCGCTTCCCAGTCAGTCGTTTTCGCCGTGCAGGTAGCGGAAAAAGGCGTCGTTCACCCAGATCGCGGCGGTGCTAATTTCCATGTCTGGTAATTCCTTTTTGAACCATGCCACTATCCACGCGGCTTCATCTTCCCGGACATAGGCATAAGCGATATGGGTTTCGTAGTGGATGACAATGGAGGCGATACGATTGTACCCCTCGACGGGAACCTCCAATCGATACAGGGGTTCATACCAGGAATGGAACAGGAGCCTTTTTTCCGTCGTGAATTCGCGTTTTGCATAGGTATCGACGACCTGACGAAAGCGATCCCGGGACGGTCGGTCCGTGAATTCTAAAACCATATCGACCTCGTCTTTATGGGCCACCATCCTTCCCCCACCCAGATCCTCCAGATGCATATCTGGGGATTTCTCCCAACCGTCACGATAGAAAAAAGAAGAACGTTTCGGCACCAGTTGAAGTTTCGCCTGTAACGCCTCGCTTACCAGCAGACCGATAAACTGCTTGATGTGCCTGAAGTCGCTGTGACTGTAGGCAATCGTCAGATCGGTGTCAAACTGTGCCAGGTCGTGCAAATTTTTGATTTGATAACCACTGATCACCAACTGACCGATCGCCTTGTTCATGACCTCTTCCAGTACCGGGCAGCGAACCTTTACCGCCTGCTCCCACTTGTCCGACATCTTGCCGATGATATCGGGCTCCGTAACAAACCCAATGTAGTTTCGGTCGTTCTTCAGGAAGGAGTGCATCCTTTCCAAAAGGTGAAACGCCAGTTCGCGCTCCAAAAACGCATGGATATCCATCACCTTCAACCTGCCCTTGAACAGGAGATTGAAATCGACCGCCAATGCCAGCGCCTGGCGCTGCTCTTCGGACAGGGTCACATCGCCAGAAATCGAATCCAAACCCTCCAAGTTCTTTTCAACCTTGGCCGCGGAATAGGTCGCGGCAAGTTCCTTGAGGCCGACGGACGCAATGACCAGGGAAACGGCGGCAATGTTACTCATCTCTCCAGTTTCAAGGGTGGCGCCGCGAGCATGATCGTCGAGGGACTGCCAGCCGGAAAGAGATATCAGCGCCGTCACCAGGATGTCCGTTCCCGAATCGTGGGAATCCAGAAATTTCAGCCTTTTCAATAACTCATCACGGAACAGGATCTGGGTTTCCCAAACCCTCTTGCTCAACAGCCGGACGGTATAGCTCAGGATGGCGACTTCGTCCTCCCGCCTGGCCAAAATGGCCAGATGCTCCGTCGAAGACGGATCGCCTTTCAGTACGGCAACTACCGTATTTTCGAGCTGTTTTAATGGGGTGATGATTGTTTTTGACATCCAGGACGATATGAAAATGCTAAGGAGCAGCATGATCATAAAAAGTAGGGACCAATCATTGAAGGCGTCAACCATGGCATTGCCGACGTCCGTATCCTGGCCCGCGGCGGAGAAGAAGGTATGAAAAGCGTAATCGGAAGGAATGAAATATAGCCAGGAAATCACCAGCAGGATGGCGGTAAGGTAGTAATTCGCCAGCGCCAATTTGATGGGATAATTTCTCTTCAGCCTACCCAGAATGAGCAGTATCGCGGGGAATAAGATAAGAGAGCTCAGTGAGTTGGACAGCATGGCCGGCACAAAGCGATACCGGAAAATAATGTCGAAGTTTAAGTGGTTGTCCATTATGCTCTCCATTCCGGCCGCGTAGGCAAGGGAAAGAGCATTGACAAGAATCAGGGACAAGAACAGTCGAAGTAACTGGTCGATACGCTCAAGACGAATGGCTTTCCTGTCGGGGTACAAGCAGATCAGGGCGCCCAGCAGCCCATTGCCGATCGTCCAACTGGGCAGATAGCGCAAGCCATAGCCAAAGAGAAGATCGGAACAGAAATTGCCCGCGAACCCGGCGGCAAATCCATACCATGGCCCGTAAAGGTATCCGGCCACGATGAGGAGGACAATCTGTGGACGAAGATCGACGTTGGATACGCCTGGCAGGTGAATGCGGAGAAAATAGTTAAACAGGCAGACAGCGGTGACGATCGCCGTTATGACCAGAATTTTTCTGAGTTGGGGCTTGCGGTTGAGGTAAGGATATATCGCGGACAACATCATCCTGCACTCCTTGGTTGATGAAACCCTTTCAAGGAGACGCTGATTAAATCGAGAGCCACCGCGACCATCTAACTGCATCAAGGCATTGCAAGGCTTTTTCGCGCGGAATCCGGAATTAATCAGCGTTTCTCTTATTTAGCTTATTGTTTAAAGTCTTACTCAATGAGCCTGGCGCTGGCGGCGGCTTCGTCAGCGCAAAGGGGGATAAGGGGGGATGCCGGCCATCAGCAGGGTTTCCCGGACCATGGCCTGGGTACCGAAGAGGGCCATCCCACCCCCGCTGGTCTTATTCTCCGTGGGGCGATAGACCAGGAGCCTGATGCCATAGGAGGCCAGGTAATCATAAGCGCCGCCATAGAAATAGGCGATGCCGGGGGCATCCTCGGGGCGAAACTGATCGACCTCTTAGGTCTGCCCGGGGGCGAGGAGGCGGTAGCGGCTGGCCAGCTCCGCAAGGCAGTCTTCGCGGGGTCGCGACGTCGATATCTTCATGGGTGCGGTCACAATGGGTACTATCACGCGCTTGCTAGTCATGGTGGCAGAGCGGTAGGGGAAACGCCTTAACCCGCCGGGCCTCCCGGAGGAATCACGCCTCTGTTACGTTTGGTGTGGGTAGCAGCTTTATCCACCACCCACAAGGCCTCATCTAAGGACCCAGAATAAATTGGTGGTGGGGCCTGTGGAGTTGTGGGCGAGAGGCGCGCGAGTGTGGGCAAGGTGGGGGCAACCC
>JAHDND010000094.1 GCA_018435665.1 Candidatus Thiosymbion sp.
GACCCCCCCCCGCGCCCCGGCAAGGTCTCCGGTGCAGAGGGCTTCCTCCACCCGGCCGGCGTGCTCGCCCAGGCTGCGCCAGCCGATGGCCAGGTAGAGCACCAGCAGATCGAGGAGGGGACTCCAGGGTTGGCCAGCCGCAAGGGCGGTGATCAGGACCGGGGGCAGGACCAGAAGGGTCAAGGCCAAAGCCCCGCGCCAGCGGGCATCGCCGTGGAGGCGCGTCTCCAGGGCCAGGGCCAACCGGCCGAAGCCGATCAGGGGGTGAAATCGGCGCGGCTCCCCCAGCCAGGCATCGAGGGCCAAGGCCAGGGGCAGGATCAGGGCGCTGGTGAGGAGGCGACTCATTCGCGGGATGTGCCCCTGGCGGGGAGATCCATGCCGCCGTTCCCCTCCTCGCCAGTGGGGATATCCATGCTGGGTGAGCGGTCCTCCTGAAGAAGCGCATGGATATCCTCTATCGAGGCATCAAAGCATCGGGCAAGTTCCTCAGGCGTCACCTCGGGATGCTCGATCCGGTAGGCGAGGATGGCGGCCTGCCAACCCTCCAGACCCTGGCTCAGGGAGCGACCGGCCCTTTCCCCGGCCTTGGCGTCGCCGGTCAGGCCCTCGTACTTGTTGGCGTAACCCCGGGGCGTGACCATCAGCCCCTCCCGGACGAAGGTGGCGGCGTTACCGATGAGCACGGTCGAGAGCATGCCGATGGGGCAATCGGCGAAGGCCTCCAAGCGGGTAAGCTGGATCGCCTGGTCCTCGCGGTAGGCGGCCTTGACGATGGCCACCGGCGTTTCCGGCGCCCGGTGGCGCAGCAGGATGCGCTGGGCGGCGTGGATCTGCTCGGTGCGCTTGCCGCTCTTGGGGTTGTAGAGGGCGATGACGAAGTCGCCCCGGGCGGCGGCCTCCAGGCGGCGGGCGATGACCGGCCAAGGGGTGAGCAGGTCGGAAAGGGAGATGGAGCAGAAGTCATGGGTCAGGGGGGCGCCCACCAGGGATGCGCAGGCGGCGAGGGCGGTGCAGCCCGGCACCAGTTCCACCTCGACCCCCGCGCCCGGACGCCAGCCGGCTTGGAGCAGGACCTCGTAGGTGGGCCCGGCCATGCCGTAGACGCCGATGTCGCCAGAGGAGACCAGGGCCACGCGCCGGCCGCGGCGGGCCTGCTCGTAGGCCTCCAGGCTGCGATCAAGCTCCTCGGTCATGCCCTTGCGGATGACCTCCTTGCCGGTGAGCAGCTCCGGGATCAGCTTGAGGTAGGTGCCATAGCCGATCACCACCTCGGCCTCTGCAATGGCCTGGCGGGCGCGCAGGGTCATGTGGGCGCCGCCACCGGGGCCCAGGCTCACCAGGTAGAGCTTGCCTGGCGGCGGAGAGTAGGGAGATCCTTGTTTTTCAGTGGCCTGGCGTGCCGCCTCATGAGAGTTAGCCTGTGAGGCGACCTCGCCTTTGGGATGCCTGCCGGGCATGGGTATATCGCCGGCAAACGCTGGCCGCGGCGCGTCGGGATAAGGAGATGCCTTCTCGATGGGCAGTCGTCTGGCGATGGAGACCGTGGCGTTCTTGCCGTCCGGGCCCCGGTATTTGAATTTCTCCAGCACCAGCGCGGCCCGACGGCTGATGCCCAAGTCCCCGGCTCCGCATCCGGCCTCGCTTCCAGGATAGGCAGCCGCCGCCAGCAAGGCAGCGGCCTCGGACACCGCCGGCGTCCCCATGTGGGCGAGGACGGTGGCGGAGGGATTGGGCACCGGCACCTGGGCCAGTTCCGCGGCGGAATAGAGGGCCAGGGGCCAGTCATGCCGGGCCGTCAGGGCCAGGATCGCGGGCTCGTCGCCCTTGCGGTCGATGGTGGCGACCCCAGCCACCTCGTCGGGCTGCGCGCCACATTGCGCCAGGGCCAGGCGCACGGCCTCGGCCAGGGTCTCCAAGTGGGTATGACGGTCGCAGCCCAGGCCGAGAAAGAAGGGTCGAGCATCGCGGGGTTCGGTAGCCCCCAGGGCCTGGGCGGGCGGACGGTAGACCACCGGCCGTTCGGCGGCATCCGGCGTCTGTGCGGGCGGGCAGTAGACTAACGGTGGCTCCGTGGCATCCGACGCCTGCGCAGGGGGGCGGTAGACCACTGGCCCTTCGGTGGCGTCCGGTACCTCCTCAGGTGGGCGGCGGACCACTGGCTGCTCGGCTGCCTCTAACGCCTGTTCGGGAGGGCGGTAGACCACCAGCCGCTCGGCGAAGCGCTGCCAGAGGTCGGGAGGGATCTCGCGACGGGTGATCCATAAGAGGCCGGCAAAGGCCTCCGGGTCCAGGTCTTCGAAGCGCGCGAAGCAATGGATATTGGCCGGCAGGGGCTCCTCCCGGCGCCACCAGTCGCGGCGGCCGCACTCCTGGATGAGGGCGATGGGCTCACCGTTGACGACCTGGGCGGAGACGCGGGTGACGTTGAGCTTGGGGGGCTCCAGTCGCCAGCCGAACTCCCGGCCGAGCAGGTCGACGGCGAGGGTCTGGCCGACATCCGAGGCGGTGGTGATCACCGCCGTGGCGCCAATCAGACGGCCGATCCGTTCGGCGAAGGCGTTGGCGCCGCCGACGTGGCCGGACAGGGCGGGGATGACGAAGCGCCCGGCCTCGTCGATGACCAGCACCCCGGGATCCTGGTGCTTGGATTGCAGGTGGGGGGCGACGAGGCGGGTCACCGCGCCCAGGGAGACGAAGAAGACGAGCTGGTCGTAGGCGGCGAAGAGCGGACCGATCTGGTCGCTCAAGGCCCCGGCGTAGGGCAAGATGCGGATGCCGGGGGTGGTGGGGAGGTTGGCTGAGGCTGAAGGATCACCCTCTCCCCAGCCCTCCCCCGCCCGGGGGGAGGGGGCCGGCGTCGGTTCATGCCAGCCACTGGCGAAGGTCTGCCGCGGTTCAGTCCAGTTACCGGCGAATGCCAGCGTCGGTTCAGCCAGATTTCCGGCCAACTTTTCCGGGATGTGGATGGCGACTGTCCTGGCCGCCGTGGTTTCGGGCTGGAGGCGGCGGGCGAGGGAGGAGGCCTGGACGACTCCCTGGCGGGTGATGGCGATCAGAGCGACGCGTGGGGCGGCCGTGGTGGCAGGGGCATCCGGAGTCGCAGAAGCATCCTGTGCCGCGGAGACCTCTTGTTTAGCAGGAGCATCCATTGCCCCAGGGGCATCTGGTCCCGCAGTGGCATCCGGTGTCCTGGAAGCAGCGGATGCTACATGGGCACCCGGTGCCAAAGGGCCATCCGGCGTGACGGCTGGCGTCATGCCCCTTCCCCCTCGCTGGCTTCCTTCTTGCGACAACCGCGGAGGGTTTCTTCCTTATTGCGGTGGGGGTTGTGTACCAGTAGCAGGGACAAGTAGTTGACGGTCTCGCCGCGAATCTGAGTCAGATCCTGGACGGTGCGCTCCTCGGGGCAGCCGACCTTTTCGACGAAGCGGGCGTATTCCAGCAGGCCGCGCCGCTCCAGCAGGGCGATGATGTCGTCGAGAAGGGGCTTGACCTTGAGCAGGACCAGGGCGTCGAACTCGTCCAGCAGATGGTCGATGGTGTGCACGCCGTAGCCGGCGGGGAGGATGGCCAGGGTGTCGTCGGCATCGGCCAGGGCCAGACCCAGGTGGGCGGCGGCGGCCTGGTAGGAGGTCACGCCAGCGATGACCTCGACGCGGATCAGCGGGTCGAGGGCGGAGACCGTCCGCGCCAGATGCCCGAAGGTGGAATAGGTGGAGGCGTCGCCTTCCACCAGAAAGCAGACGTCCCGACCCCGGTCCAGGTGTTCGAGCACGGTCTGGGCCGCCGTCAGCCAGTGCTTGGCCAGGACCTCGGGGTTGTGGGTCATGGGAAAGCACAGGGGAAAGGCCCCCGCCGGCAGCGTCAGCCCGGCGCGATGAACGATGTCGAGGGCGAAGCTGTCCCCGCCCCACTTGCGGACCGGATAGGCCCAGAGGCCGTCTCCCTGGAGCAGTTCCCAGGCACGGCGGGTGATGAGGCCCGGGTCGCCGGGGCCCAGGCTGAGGCCGTAGAGGCAACCTTTGGTCGGTGTCGGGATGAGGGTTTCAGGGGTCATCGAGGGGTTTGGCATCGGGGATTCATCAATGGGCGTCATCAAGCGCGGTGCCTCGGGGCGTGGCGGCCAAGACCCAGACGGGGTTTTCCGGGACCAGGCGGTGCATGTCGAGGAGGGGCTGGCTGCGGGCGGCCTGGAGTTGGGTGAGGTCCCAGGTCACTTGTAGTTCCTTGAGTATCGTCATGGCCAGGTTGAGGTTTTCGAGGGTGACGAAATTCATCACCAGCCAGCCGTCGCCCCGCATGCGGTTCAGGGCCAGGCGGATCAGCTCGGGAAGTTCGCCACCGGAGCCGCCGATGAAGATGGCGTCGGGGTCCGGCCAGTCCGCCAGGCCGGCCGGGGCCTTGGCCTGGGTGAGGCGGTAGTTGGTGATGCCGAGGCGACGGCGGTTCTCCCGGGCGATGGCGGCGTCCGCGGGATTCTTTTCGATGGCATGGACGAAGCCCTGGGGGCAGAGCCGGGCCGCCTCCAGGCCCAGGGCGCCGGAGCCGGCGCCGATGTCCCAGAGGATGCTGTCGCCGCGCAGTTGCAGCCGCGCCAGGGACAAGGCCCGTACCTCGCGTTTGGTGATCAGCCCCCGGTCGGGCTGGCGTTGCAGGAAGCTCTCGTCCGCCAGACCGAAGCGGACGGGAGGGCGACGCGGGTCCGTCAGGGTGAGCACGACCAGATTGGGCTCGGGAAAACGCAGGGTGGCGGCGCTGGCCGGGGAGAGGTCGAGGCTGACCTGCTCATCCGGTCGGCGCAAACGGGCCACCACTGCCAGGCGGCAGACATCCCCCAGCCCCTCCTGGAGGAGTAAGCGGGCGATGCGGTCCGGGCTGTTGGCGGGGCTGGTGAGGATGGCCAGGTGGGCCTTCCTTTCGCACCCCCCACTCTCCCCTGGCGCGGGATGGTTGAGGAGAGGGTGATCAAGGGCCATCGCCCCCCCAACCTCCGGGCGACCAGTGGGCGTCATCGGGCTTGGAGCCGTATCGCCTCTGACGGCCTCGATCTCGCGTAAAGCCTGCAAAATGAGATAGAGCCCATGCTCCGGTCCCGCCCCCTCCTGCCACTCGCCGCTGTCCCGGCCATGGACCGAGACGAGGCGCAGGTCCTGCCAAGCCAGGCCGAGGCGGGCGCAGGCCAGTTGCAGGGTGGAGAGGTTGGGCAGGACCTCCAGGACGCCCTGGGGCAGGCGAGTGCCCAGGTAGCCGGCGATGCCATGAAACAGGGGGTCGCCGGTGGCCAGGACCACCACCCGTCGGCCCGCCGCCAGGGCCGCGGTGATCCAGTCCGGGACCTGGCTCAGGCGGCCAGTGAGGTCGCGGCGTTCGGCGGTGGAGGCACAGTGACCGGCGCAGATCTGGAGCAGCCGCCGACCGCCGATCACTAGGTTCGCGGCGCTCAGGGCGGCCAGGGCCACCGGGGTGAGGCCCGCGGGGCCATCGTCGAGGACGCCGATGACGCGGCAGGGCTGGGAGGGAGGATGGTCAATCATCCACGTTTCAGCTCACAAGAAAGCGATCCGTGGGGAGCCAGGGACGCGGAAGCCAGAGTCTCAGTGGCGGCTTCAGCGAGCAGGTGCTCGCCCTCGAAGTCGCACACCAGCACTTGCAAGGCGAAGCGGCCCGGATAGCGGGTGGCAAGGGTGGCGATCAGCCGCCGGGCCAGGGCCAGATGAAAGGCCGGGGCCAGGCCCAGTTCGGTCAGGCGCTCGGCGGCGTAGCGGGCGGTCTCCGCCTGGCGGATGGCGGCGCAGACCTCGGGCGGGGCGCCGCAATCCTGGGCGACCGTCGCCAGCAGGTCCCGATCCACCTCCGCCCGTCGGGCATGGGTCATGGTCTCGCCCTGGGCCATCTTGGCGAGCTTGCCGACCATGCAGCCGATGACGATCCGGCGCAGGCCTAGACGGGCGGCGGCGTCCAGGGCGGCGCCGGTGAAGTCGCCCATCTGCACGAAGCAGACCGGGGGCAGGTCGGGCAGGGTGCGCATGACGAACTTTTCGGTGCGCCCGCCGGTGGTGAGGACGAGGGTGTCCTGGCCCTGGGCGGCGGCCACCTCGATACCCTGGACCACGCTGGCGCGGAAGGCCGCGGTGGAGTAGGGGCGGACGATGCCGGTGGTGCCGAGGATGGAGATGCCGCCGAGGATGCCTAGCCGGGGGTTGAGGGTCTTGCGCGCCATGGCCTCGCCACCGGGCACCGAGAGGATGACCTCCAGGCCCTGGTCCGCCAGCAGCGCCCCGGCGACAGCGCGGACGTTGGCCGTGATGTTGCGGCGCGGCACCGGGTTGATGGCCGGTCCACCGACCTCCAGCCCCAGGCCAGGCTGGGTGACGGTGCCGACCCCCGTGCCGCCGCGCAGGCGCACCTCCCCTGGGGCCTGGGGCAGAAGGCGGACGGCCGCGGTCAGGTAGGCGCCGTGGGTGCAATCCGGATCATCGCCGGCGTCCTTGATCACCACGGCCTCGGCCAGGCGGTCGGCACCTTCGCCTTTCAGCTGACCGGAGGCCACGGCGAAGGGGACGGTTTGGCCGTTGGGCAGCAGGCAGTCGACACCCTCGGGCACCCGGCCGCTCACCAGGGCCTCCGTCGCCGCCCGGGCCGCCGCGGCGGCGCAGGCGCCGGTGGTGAAGCCGGTGCGCAGACCACGGCGCTTTCGCCCCGGTTCATCCGTCATGAAGCGAGACTCTGGCGGCCCTTGGCAACTTCATTCACCCTGGCCCCGTGTCTCAGCCAAGGCCAACAGGGCGTGGAGGGCGGCGACGACCAGGGTGGAGCCACCCTTGCGGCCCCGGGTCAGGACCCAGGGGATCGAGGCCGGGCCGGGCTGCTCCCCCTCTCCCCGACCCTCCCCCGCCAGGGGGGAGGGGGGTGAAGAGACGGTGAGCCCTTCCAGGGCGGCCTTGGACTCGGCGGCGGCGACGAAGCCCACCGGCATGCCGATGATCAGCCCCGGTCGCACGCCCTCCTCACGGATGAGGCGGATCACCTCCAGCAGGGCGGTGGGGGCATTGCCGATGGCGATCAGTCCGCCGTCGAGCAGGCCCAGGCGCCAGGCCTTGCGCATGGCCTGGACGGCGCGGGTGCTGTTCTCGACCTGGGCCTGGCGGATGACATCGGCATCGGCGATGAAATGATGGACGGCGACCCCGAAGTGGGCCAGGCGGGGGCGGGACAGGCCGACGGCGATCATCTCCACGTCGGCGACGATGGGCCGCCCCGCCCGCAAGGCGACGACGCCGGCCGTCACGGCATCCGGGTGGAAGGCGGTGAGGCCGTTGAAATCGAAATCGCCGGAGGCATGGATCAGGCGTCGCACCAGGGGCCATTGGTCCGGCCGGTAGTCATGAGGGCCCGCCTCGCGGTCGATGATGGCGAAGGATTCGTGCTCGATGTTCCGCCCCGCCGGGGTCAGTTGTTCGGTGACGCCCTGGAGGCCAGTCGCCGGGGGGGGTTGCTTGCCAGCCCCCTGGAAGCCAGCCGCTGACGCTGGGTCGATCTTCTGACTCACCGCTGGCCTCCGTCATCGGTGTGTCCTTCAGGCTGATGGTGTCCATGACCGTGTTCGGGCTCGTGGTCATGATGGTGCGCATGACCGTGTTCGGGCTCGTGGTCATGATGGTGCGCATGGCCCGCGTCATGCGCCAACTCGCGGTACTTGCAGCCATCGCAGGGCAGGTTGCCCAGCCCCGCGCGGGCGTCGCGCACGCGCTGGTCCACCAGGTCGAAAATCTCCGGCTCAAAGCCGAAGTAGTCGGTGCAGGCGAAGCGCAGCTGGGGATACTGGCCGCGGAGATGATCGACCTGGCGCCGGATGCGCTCGATCAGGGTGCCGGTGAAGAGGTAGTAGGGCAGGACGACGATCTGGGTCATGCCCAGCCGGGCCTGGCGCTGGACGACCCCCTCCAGGCGGGGGAAGGCGACGCCGGTGAAGGCGATGTCCACCAGGTCGTGGCGACCGGCCTCGAAGAGCCAGCGCGCCATCTTGGCCACCTCGCCGTTGGCCATGGGGTCCGATGACCCTCGGCCGAGGAGGATGACGCCGGTGGTCCTGGGGTCCGGCCAGTCCAGCGCGTTCATGGCCTGATGCAGGCGCCGCTTGAGGACCTTCAGCAGGGGTGCCTCCGATCCCAGGTGCGGGACATAGATGAACTCGGTGGCGGGGAAACGGGCCCGGGCGGTAGCCAGGTGCTCGGGAAGCTCCATCTTCACATGGCCGGCGGCGTTGAGGATCAGGGGCACGACGATGACCCGTTCGGCTTCCCGGGCGGCCTCGGCCAGGCCCTCGGCGACCAGCCGGTCGGCGAATTCGATGAAGCAGACCTGGATGTTCCAGTCCGGATGGCGCTGGCGCCAGTGGTTGGCAAATTCCTCGACCTCCCGGTTGCCGTTGCCGCCAGGGTCGCGGGAGCCGTGCCCCACCAGGAGGATGGTTTCTTTCATCATGTGGTCCTTGGTACTCAAGCCGTGTCGTCAAGGGGTGAAATGCTGGCCGGAAGGGCTGATCCCGGGCTCAGCAGGGTGGGGTAAGCAACCGTTGCCAAACTCCTTCCTTGGTTGGTTGGGTTGGATAGGGTTTCCAGGGCTCACAATGACCGCCCCCGTCAAGGCCGCAAGAACCGAAGTTGAGCCCCTCATCCGGGTGGCTGGGCTCATCATGGTTGCCTGGCCCCGGCCTCTTCCGCGCCCGGGACGGGCGCTCGACGGAATGGCTCCCGGAGCTTGGCCTCTTCTGCGCCCGGGATGGCCGCCCGACGGAAGCGATGGCTGAAGCCGGGGTCGTAGAGTTTGGATTGGCGCAGGTCCGGCCAGTGGCGCGCCCCCAGGGTGGGGCTGACGATGACCATGGCCTGGCTGCGGATGCCCGCGGCGCGGCAGCGGTCGCGGATGTCGGC
>JAHDND010000022.1 GCA_018435665.1 Candidatus Thiosymbion sp.
ACCGGGCCGGGAACGACCGTCAGCGCAGTGGATCGGGTTTCACCCGGAGGGTGAAAGGTCAGCTGGTTCATAGGCACCTCCTTTTGCCATTATTTCATTTGCTTGCCTCATCCAAGGCAAGAGGCAACTGCCCTTTTTAGGATGAACGCTTCGGGCTGGTCAAGGCCGCCCGGCCCCTCGACGCCTTTTTCTTTCAGGAGGGGCGCGAGCTCGATCTGACCAAGATCTATTGGGCCTCGATAGCGACCTTCGCCGTCATGCTCCTGATCGGGGGCATCGCCCTCCTCATCCATCGCGTCAACGGCCGCCTCGCCCTGGCCATCGCGGAGAAATCCCGCAGCGAGGAGCGGCATCGCGTCCTGTTCCAGACCTCCGCCTCTGCGGGCATGGTCTGGAACCAAGACTTCGTCATCACCGACTGGAACCGCCAGGCCGAAGCCCTGTTCGGCTGGACCCGGGAGGAGGTGCTCGGCCAGCGCTTCGTCGATTTCCTGCTGCCGGCAGCGGAGCGGGAACGCCTGGCGCCGGCCGTCGCGAGCCGGCTTACGGACCTGGTCCTGCCCCAAGGCGTCAACGACAACCTGACCCAGGACGGCCAGGTGGTCACCTGCGAGTGGTACAGCGCCGAGCTGCCACAACGACCCGGGGAGCCCCGCGAGGTCGTGTCCCTCGCCATCGATATCACCGAACGCCGCCGGCTGGAGGCGGAGATCCAGCAGTTGGCCTTTTACGATCCCCTCACCCGGCTGCCCAACCGGCGTCTTCTCCAGGACCGCCTCGGACGCCTCATCGCCGCGACCCGGCGCAACCGCAGCCACGGCGCGCTGATGTTCCTAGACCTCGACAACTTCAAGCCGCTCAACGACACCCATGGGCATGCGATCGGCGACCTCCTGCTGGTCGAAACGGCACGGCGGCTTCAGGGAATCGTGCGCGCCAGCGACACCATCGCCCGCTTCGGCGGCGACGAATTCGTCGTCCTCCTGGGCGATTTGGAGGGGGATGGGAAGCGGGCCCGCGACCAGGCCGAAGGGATCGCGGGCAAGATCCTCGCCGTTCTGGCGAAACCCTTCCGGCTCCCGCGTCCGGACGGCGCCGGCACGGTCGAGCATCGCTGCACGGCGAGCATCGGCGTGGCCCTGTTCGCCGGCGAGGGGGACGGGGAGGATGCCCTGCGGCGCGCCGACACCGCCATGTATCGCGCCAAGATGGGCGGGCGCAACCGCATCGCGCTGGACGCTGACGTAGCCGGAACCGGGACCGGGACCGGGACCGCTCATATCAGCCTCATCGCCGGCCCCGGTTGATATCCCCTCAACGCCCTACCCCCACGCTTTTCCTGTCGCTCCGATAATGCCGCCATGCCCTGTCGCCACCCCTTCCGCGACCTCCCGCGACGCGCCGCCCGCCACGGGGTGATGCTCGCCGGCCTCTGGCTCTGGCTCTGCGCCCTCCCGCCGGCCTGGGCGCTGGAGACCGTCACCCTACAGCTCAAGTGGAGCCATGCCTTCCAGTTCGCGGGCTATTACGCCGCCGTGGAAAAGGGCTATTACCGCGAGGCCGGCCTGGATGTGCGGCTGCGGGAGGCCGGCCCGGGCGTCGACCCGCTGGAAGCCGTCCTGGCGGGCAAGGCCCAGTACGGCGTTGGCACCAGCAGCCTGCTACTGGCGCGCAAGGCCGGTCAGCCGGTGGTCGTGCTGGCGGTGGTGTTCCAGCACTCGCCGCTGGTGCTGGTGACCCGTCAGGACGGCGCCGCCCATGGCAGCGAGGGCATCCACGACATCGCCGGCAAGCGCGTCATGATCGAACCCCAGTCCGACGAATTGATCGCCTACCTGAAGCAGGAGGGCCTCACCCTGGACCAGGTGATCCAGGTACCCCCCAGCAACTTCCAGCTTCAGGACGAATTGATTCAGGGCCGGGTGGACGCCATCAGCGCCTATGTCACCTACGAGCCCTACTATCTCGACCGTGCAGGTATCCCCTATCGGATCTACACGCCCCGCCTGGGCGGCATCGACTTCTACGGGGACAACCTGTTCACCACCGAGCAGGAACTGGAGGCCCATCCGGAACGGGTGCGCGCCTTTCGGGACGCCAGTATGCGGGGCTGGCAATACGCGATGGAAAATCCCGAGGAAATCGCCGACCTCATCGGCGCCACCTATTCCCAACAGCATCCGCGGGACTTCTATCTCTTCGAGGCCAAGCGCATGGCGCCCCTGCTGCGCGCCGACCTGGTCGAAGTCGGCTACATGAACCGGGGCCGCTGGCGGCACATTGCCGATACCTACGCCGATCTGGGCTTGCTGCCCCGAGACTACTCCCTCGATGGTTTTCTCTACGAGCCGGACCGCCCACCTGACCTGACCAAGCTCTATCTCGCCCTGACCCTGCTGTTGGCCGTCAGCGCCCTCGCCCTTTACATCTTCCGCGTCAACCGCCGCCTCGCCCTGGCCCTCGCGGAGAAATCCCGCAGCGAGGAGCGTCACCGCATCATTTTCCAGACCTCGGCCTCGGCGGGCGTGGTCTGGCACGAGGGCTTTATCGTCACCGACTGGAACCGCCAGGCCGAGGCCCTGTTCGGCTGGACCCGCGCCGAGGTGCTCGGCAAGCGCTTCGTCGATTTCCTGCTCCCGGCGCCGGTGCAAAAACACCTGATGACGGAGTTCGCGCAACTGGATCAAGACCAGCTCCCACCCTACAGCGTCAACGACAACCTGACCCGGGACGGCCGCGTGATCACCTGCGAATGGTTCAACGCCTGGCTGCCGGAGCGGCCCGGCGAGCCGCGGGAAGTCGTCTCCCTCGCCATCGACATCACCGAGCGCCGCCGGCTGGAGGAGCAGATCCACCAGTTGGCCTTCTTCGATCCCCTCACCGGGCTGCCCAACCGGCGCCTGTTGCACGATCGCATCGAGCGCGTCATCGCCGCGGCGCGGCGCAACGGCCACCATGCGGCGCTGATGTTCCTCGATCTCGACAACTTCAAGCCGCTCAACGACACCCAGGGCCACGAGGTTGGCGACCTCCTGCTGATCGACGCCGCCCAGCGGCTAAAGGGGAGTCTGCGCGCCACCGACACGGTGGCCCGCTTCGGCGGCGACGAATTCGTCGTCCTCCTGGGCGACCTGGACGGGGATCAGGAGCAGGCCCGCGCGCAGGCCGAAGGCATCGCGTCCAAGATCCTCGCCGGGCTGGCCGAACCCTACCGGCTCGCGCGCCCGGACGGCGCCGGCACGGTCGAGCACCACTGCACCGCGAGCATCGGCGTGGCCGTCTTCGACGGCGAGGCGGACCAGGAGGATGCCTTCCGCCGCGCCGACACCGCCATGTATCGCGCCAAGGAAGGGGGGCGCAACCGCATCGCTCTCGACACCGGCCACAGCGGCGCCAGCCCCTGGCTGGTACCGGAGCGGCGGGAATGGATCACGGCCTAGCAGGGCCGCCAGCGTTTCTGGCCTGGCACGGTGGCGGTTGCGTGCGGTTGCGGTTGGTCTGGGTTAGCAGGACCGCGCCGGCTTCAGTCCCGGCAATCGGCGCGCCCTGACATCGGCTGTCGCGGCTTGGCCGTCAAATCAGGAGGCCATCAAGGGCGGCGGCGGATTTCGCTGTCGATCGCCAGCGTCACCAGTTCGGGTGCCGCGAACCGGGGCGGGCGCAGACTCGCCAATTCCCGGGTGGCCTGCCGCATCACCGACCAGCCAGCGGACAGGGCCAGGCCGGCCAGGACCGCGGCCACGGCGAGGTCGGGCCACCCCTGGCCGGTGCCGAACACCCCGGCGGCGGCCAGCATCACCGCCACATTGCCGATGGCGTCATTGCGGCTGCACAACCAGACCGATCGCATGTTGGCGTCGCCATCGCGAAAGGCGTAGAGCATCAGGGCCACCCCGCCGTTGGCCAGCAGGGCGAGCAAGGCCACGGCCCCCATGGTGAAGGGTTCCGGCGGCTGGCCCTGATAGGCCGCCCAGGCCGTCCTGGCGATGATAAATAGGCCAAAGGCGAACATCGAGGCCCCTTTCACCCAGGCGGCCCGCGCCCGCCAGGCGAGCCCCATGGCCAGGGCCGCCAGGGAGATGCCGTAGTTCGCGGCGTCGCTGGCGAAATCCAGCGCATCGGCGAACAGGGACATGGACCCCGCTTTCATGCTCGCGACGATCTCCACCACGAACATGAGCGCGTTGATCAACAAAGCCACCCACAGGGCCTGGCGGAAACGCGGACTGACGGCATTCATCGCCCCACAAGCCTGATCACCACAACAGCCGGTCATGAGTGTTCTCCTGCGTCATTGGAAAGGGGGATATGGGGAGAGTCAGGCGGTGTTGGAAGGGCGTGGCGACCGCGTGGCGGCGATCGTCAGGCGCAGGCATGCTCGCTCGGGATGCCGAACAGCTCCCCCGCGGCCACCTCGGCCCGGCGGGTAGCCGCGGCCGGCACGAAGACGTAGAAGCGCCACAGCCCCGCATAGCGTTCCTGCAGGGCGCCGATCTCGGCGAAGGCCTCCTGGCCGGGATCGTTCAGCCGCGCCAGGCCCCGACTGGTTTCCACCGCCACGTCCGCCTCCTTCATCATCGTCAGTGCCGGGCAATAGACGATGACCTCGGAGAAGGGCAGGTCGAGGGCGGCGGCGAGTTCCCGTTCCACCCGCGCCCGCTCGTCGCGGTCTTCGTGGTAGCTGGCCACCCAGGTCTGGCGCAGCGGGAGGGGCACCCCGCGCCCGGAGACGACGTAGCCGCGCTTGAGCAGGTCGCGGTTCAGGACCCGCCGCGCCAGCGCGGCCGCTTCCGGCTGGTCGCCACGGGCCAGGCGGTCGAGCAGGGTCCAGTCGTTGAGATCCAGCAGTTCGTCCTCCCGCAGCAGACCGCCATCCAGGGCCAGTTCCACCGCCTTGGAGATCATGGCGCCGGCGATCACCTTGGTGTGGTGGTAATAGACGCGCTCGGTCAGGAAGTAGCGCAGCCGCAGGACGCCGACGATCTCGGAGCGCGTGTCGGGCCGGTCCATCCCCCGCTTGACCAGGCGCAGCACCAGGCGGTCGTCATGGATAGCGAAGGCGCGCAGGATGCGGTCGTCGTAGTCATGGGCGAGGCCGCAGAAGAAGCTGTCTCGGCGCAGGTAGTCGAGCAGATCGGCGTCGATGGTGCCGGAGACGATCTCCCGCGCCCAGGCTTGCATCCCCGCCGCTGCGAGGTTCGAGGGAGATACCTCCGCCGATGGAGCGTCTTGGCCTAGCAGGGCGCCCACCTCCCGTCGCAGGCCCAGCCGCTCCAGGGCGTCACCCAATTCGCCAGCCAAGAGCCTGGCCAGCCGCGCCCCCTTGTCGTGACGGGGAAACAGGCGTCGCTCGTCCTCCAGCGTATGGCCGAAGGGCACATGGGTGATGTCATGCAGCAAGGCCGCCGCGCCAATGGCCGCCTCCTCCTCGGCGGTCACCGCGCAGCCAGCACGGCGCAGGCCGGCGACGACGCGATGGGCCAGGGCGCAGACACCGATGGCGTGATCAAAGCGGGTATGCAGCGCCCCGGGATAGACCAGGTGCGCCGTGCCCAGTTGCTTGATGCCACGCAGGCGTTGCATGACGGGCAGGTCGAGCAAGGTCGCCTCGACCGAACTGAGTTCGATGTCGCCGTGAATGGGGTCGCGGAGCAGCATGGGGTCAGGGGGCTGGTGTCAGGTTTCAGTGGATTGCGAGTCAACCCCTATTCCGTTGCAGCACGGAATAGGGCCTTATGATCCTACAGTTCTTGGGCAGGAAGGAGTATGGCGCGCAGCGGGAGTTTTTCGGAGCCTACGCGGTGACCCTGCGTCTGCTGAAGCCTGTCTTCCAGCGCCGGCGCGAGGGCGACGCTTGGGGTGAGGCGGCCCGTCAGGCCCGCCGGGGCTTGGACTTGGTGCTGAAGTCCTGGAGGCCCTGGGTCAGGGCGGCCGACGGAGTGATGCTGACGGATCTGGCTCGCCCTGGCGTTTGTGCTACGCTTCGTGGGCACACGTATGGGAGGCAGCCGATGGAAACACTCGATGTCTTTTCGATCCGGGATCTCCGTACCCGCTCCGGCGATTTATTGCATGACGCCGCGCTGGGACAGCTCTCGCTGATCACCAAACATGGCCGTCCCGCCATCCTCGCCGTGCCATTCGACCAGCGATTGCTCGAGCAGGGGGTTCATCGCGCCCTGGCCTTGCGCCTGTTCGAGGATCGGCACCTGACGCTCGCCCAGGCGGCCAAGGTCGCGGGGCTTACCCTGGACGAGTTCCTCGATCTTCTCGGCTCGCTCGGCCTGACGGCCGTGGATTATCCGCCCGAGGAGTTGGCGGGTGAGTTGGCCGCCGCCTGCTGAGGGCTCACGCCTAAGCGAGGTGGTCGTCGCGGATGCCGGACCCTTGATCGGCCTGGCCCGGATCGATCGCCTGTCGCTCCTGACCGCGCTGTATGGACCGGTGGTGATTCCCGAGTCCGTCCGTGCGGAGCTGGGGCTGGCGGGGGATCGGCCGGGAGCGAAGGTCTTGTCAGCCGCCTTGGCCAGCGGGGCCATCCAAACGAGGGCGCTGGCCCAGGGCCACGAGGCCGCCCTGGCAGGTCTGCGTCTGTTGCTGGACGCCGGGGAGTCGGCGGCGATTCTGCTGGCCGAGGAAACGGGCTGTCGTTTCTTGCTGATCGACGAGCGTCGCGGGCGGGAGATCGCCCGACGCCGCGGTATCCCCGTGGTGGGTCTGGCCGGGGTGTTGCTGGCCGCCAAGCGATTCTCCCTGCTGGAGTCCGTCGGTCCCGTGTTGGCCGACCTGTCACAACAGGGCTATCGGTTCGCGGGTGGTTTGGTGGCGGAGGTCTTGCGCCTGGCCGGCGAGACGCGGCAACCGGGCGACTGACATGGGTTTTCACTCGCCGTGGCTGCTAACGGCGACAACCGTGCGGCTTGGGCCCTGGGAGGTCCACGACTTGCCCGTGCCGTGCGGTCACGCCAAGGCAAGCCGCCTGTTCGACAATCTCCATCACCCCTATTCACAGGAGAACGCCCATGCATGAGGGGTCAACGACCTCGGCCGCCACCGCCCCCCCGCCCGCGCCCACCCTCCGCGAGGCCTTCCCCTACTGGCTCAAGCTCGGCTTCATCAGCTTTGGGGGTCCCGCCGGGCAGATCGCCATGATGCACACCGAGCTGGTGGAGAAGCGCCGATGGATTTCCGAACACCGCTTCCTGCATGCGCTCAACTACTGCATGTTGTTGCCCGGGCCGGAGGCGATCCAGCTCGCCATCTACATCGCCTGGCTCATGCATGGCATCGGCGGCGCCATCGTCGCCGGCGTGCTGTTCTTCCTGCCGGCCTTCGTGCTGCTCTCGGCGCTGGCCGCCGTTTATCTGAACTTTGGCGACGTGCCACTGGTTCAGGGCATCTTTTACGGCATCAAGCCGGCGGTGGTGGCCATCGTGCTGTTCGCCGCCTGGCGCATCGGCGCGAAGTCGATCAAGAACAGCCTGCTCGGCGGCATCGCGGCCTTGGCCTTCGTCGGCATCTTCTTCTTCCAGATCGACTTCCCCTGGATCGTGCTCGCCGCCGCGATACTTGGCGCCATCGGCGGAAAGATCGCCCCGGCGAAGTTCAAGAGCGGTGGCGGCCATGGCGCCAGTCACAGGCAATACGGCCCGGCGTTGATTGACGACCATACGCCGCCGCCAGCGCATGCGGCCTTCTCCTGGGTCAAGCTGATCGTGACAACCCTGATCTTTCTCGCCCTCGGCGCCGGCGCGCTGCTGGTGCTGGCGGGTGAGCTGCGTCACATGGGCGAATTCTTCAGCGGCGCGGCCTTCCTCACCATCGGCGGCGCTTACGCCGTGCTGCCCTACGTCTATCAGGGCGCGGTGGAACACTTCGGCTGGCTCACCGGGGCGCAGATGATCGACGGCCTGGCGCTGGGCGAAACCACGCCCGGGCCGCTGATCATGGTGGTCACCTGGGTGGGCTACATCGGCGGCGTGACCAAGGCCGTGTTCGCCGACCCCGTTGCCGCCGGTCTCGCCGGCGCAACGGTGGCAACCTTCTTCACCTTTCTCCCGAGCTTCTGGTTCATCCTTGCCGGCGGGCCATTGGTCGAAGCGACGCGCAACGAACTCAAATTCACCGCGCCACTGACCGCCATCACCGCCGCCGTGGTCGGGGTGATCATCAACCTCGCCGTGTTTTTCGCCTGGCACACCTTCTGGCCCAAGGCCACCGAGGCCGCGCCCTTCGCGCCCCCCTTCGAGTGGCTACCCGTCATCGTCACCATCGCCGCCTTCCTGGCGCTATGGAAGTACCAGCAAGACATCATGAAGGTGATCGGCGTCTGCGCGCTGCTGGGTCTCGCCTATTCCTTCCTGCATTGATCGGGAGCACATGGGGCCGTCTTGACCGGCTTGGTCATGGCGTAGTTCCTCATCGGATTGATTCTCTCAGTCGTTATCCGCCCTTTCGCCAACATTGCCGCTTGGCCAAGATATCGGTGCACCAACGCCACGCAGCCAGCCTGAGCCTGAAAGTGGTCAGTCCACCTCAGGCGCAGCTATGTTCACTTGGGGCACATGGGTCACGTCATGCAGCAAGACCGCCGCGCCGATGGCGGCCTCCTCCTCGGCGGACACCGCGCAGCCGGCACGGCGCAGGCCGGCGACGATGCGATGGGCAAGGGCGCAGACGCCGATGGCGTGATCAAAGCGGGTGTGCAAGGCGCCGGGATAGACCAGGTGCGCCGTGCCCAGTTGCTTGATGCCCCGCAGGCGCTGCATGACGGGCAGATCGAGCAAGGTCGCCTCGACCGAAGTCAGTTCGATGTCGCCATGAATGGGGTCACGGATTAGCATGGCTAGAGGTAGGGCCGGGAGACAGGGATCCTGGCGACAGAAGTCAGTAATAAGGATAAAAGGCTGAAGGATGAAGTTCAGGCGGCTGCCGAAAACACCCGGTGCAGCATTGCCGGCACAAGGGCAGTATTAGCCGCACGGGTGAGTGCATGCTGGGCTTTCAGTGCTTGGGTGTATTTATACAGCTTTTGAATTTTCCGTTGTGTTGGCATCGAAGGAATAGGCATTTCGTAGTTCATGAATGTTGATGGTTGAAGACGGCGACGACGCATATTGGTACCACCACTAATTTCAGCCAGGTCAGGCCAGACTGTTGGAGTACGAAAGTAAATATCCAAAACCTCAGGAAGCACGCGCTCGCAATCAATACTGAAGACTGGAAATTCAGGTGAAACAACTCTGCCATCGCATTCCGGTGGCACAATACCAAGCGCACCTTCCCATGCCATCAGCTTGGGATATGTAAAATCACCTGTTCGCAAGGTTGACAGGCGATCATAGACAAACTCACTACCGACCCTAATCGTACTTGGGAACACACCACGACCAAATGAATATACTCCAGCGAATGGGTATTCCTGGAGGCGATCTACAACAACATCGGGCTGCCGTTGAGTAATAAGCTCAGACATTTTTCGCATCGCGACTTGTTCACCAGTTGGGTGAAAAACAAAAGCACGAAGCAATGCATCGGCATTTGCCTCGATGGCGTCAAGATTATCGGTCACCTGGCGGGCCTTATAGGCGAGGGTATTCAATCTGGCAACGATGGAAATTTGCTCTGCGAGAGGAGGAAGAGGAACGCTATAACCCAGCACATCAGCCGGACGGATAGCGGCATAGTTGGTAGTACCTTGTGCCTCAACCTGTTCGCGGAAACCCCGTGTTCGACAGTATTGATCCAGAAAGCCGCGCGAAATCCGCGATTCGTCGATCTCGAATAAGAAATAGTGGCTGCTGACGATGGCTCCATCGAGTTCTTCAGGCACAAGTCCGAAGCCGCCAACCTTGGCATCGATCTCGGCCACGAGAAACTCACCCCCCTGGCAGACCTGCTGTCGCTTCGTTTTGATGTCAGTACCCGGCACAAGATCGCGCAGCACGACACCCTTGGCATGCAATTGGACACGACAACGCTTGTAGCGCTGTGTGTCATCGATCTGGATAAATTCTTTACGGTGCCGTAGAACTTGACCAAGCGGCACGCGAGGCCACGATTTCATGCCTCGCCCTCCATTCTGGGCCTGGCTATCCATCGCGCCTCCAACTCCCAACGCGGCCGCTCTAGCTGGCGCATCGACCAGCCACACCGCAGGGCCTCGGTTTCGTAAAAGGAGCGGGCGACCTCGGTTTTCAGGGACAGCAGCCGCACATAGGGCGACCAGGGCAGCGGAAAGTAGGCGGCCAGGGTGGTGAGGTTGGACCCTTGTCCAGATGGTGCCTGGACAATACAGTCATCCTGAGATGCATCAGACACTGTCTGATCAATCCGGGCTGGGGAGGATTGCGCAGACGATGTCTGCGCAATCTCGGTCAAATCGCCCGACACTGTCTGACGAAACAGGAGGGCGGAAGATTTTGCAGACAGTGTCTGCAAAATCCGGCCAGCCGACCAGGCTAGGTAAAAACCACCCATCCGGGTCATGTGGAGCGGCTTGGTTTTCGCCACGACTAGACCTCGCTGACCAGGGCTTCGATTTCCGCCAACAGGCGCATCACCTCCGCCTCCTGGGCGCGCATGGCTGCTACCAGGTCCTTGGGGTCGGCATGTTCCAGACCAGCCTTGGCGTGGGGATTCTTAAGATCGAGGTTATAGATGGGCCAGTAGATCGCATCCCCTTCGCGCTGGGCCACCTTGGCCGCCTCCTCGTGCGCCCGCTGCCGGCCCTTGAGATCGCGCTGTTCCGCTTCGAGGGCCGCCTTCCTTACCGTTCCATTCGATGCGGTGAGTGCGAGGTCGATTTCCCGCAAACGCTGGCCAAGCTCGATGGCGGCCTGACGTTCGATTTCAGCCTGCTTCCAGAGCGGTTTGGCTCGGGCCAGGGCGTCCGCCTTGAGGGCGGCGAAGTCGACCCTCCAGGCCTGGGCGTTCTCCTCCCGTTGCTGCCACCAGGCGAGGCAGGGGGCGAATTCCTCGTATTGCAGGGGCGCGGTCTTGCTGTATTTCTTGCGTCCCTCCGGCAACGGCAGTTCGTAGTACCAGATGTCGCCAGTGGGGCCGGTACGGTCGAAGAAGATCAGGTTGGCGGGGATGTCGGTGTAAGGGGCGAAGACCCCCTGGGGCAATCGCAGGACGGTGTGCAGGTTGAACTCGCCCAGGAGCTCTTCCTTGATGCGGGCCGAGACGCCATCGCCGAACAGGGTGCCGTTGGGCACGACCACGGCGGCGCGCCCCGGCTTGGGCTGGCGGCGCAGCTTGCGCATGATGTACTGGAGAAAGAGCAGGGCCGTCTCCGCCGTCTGCTTGTCGGCGGGGAAGTTAGCCTTGATGCCGGCCTCTTCCTCGCCACCGAAGGGCGGATTGGTGAGGATGACGTCCACCCGCTCGCGCTCGCCGATCTCGGTGAGCTTGCCGGCCAGGGTATTGCCATAGGCGATCATGGGCGCCTCCAGGCCATGCAGCAGCAGGTTCATCTGCGCCAGCATGTAGGGCAGCGGCTTGGCCTCCTGGCCATGCAGGGTCTGGCGTTGCAGAAGTCGCCGGTCCTCCGGGGTCTTGACCTGCCCGACCAGGTGGTCGTAGAACTCCACCAGGAAGCCGCCGGTACCACAGGCCGGGTCCAGAACGGTCTCGCCCAGCGTGGGGGCCGTCACCGCAACCATGAAGCGCACCACGGGGCGGGGGGTGTAGAACTCGCCGGAATCGCCCGCCGCGTCGCGCATCTCCCGCAACATGGACTCGTAGAGGTGGGAGAGGGTATGGATCTCCTCGCTGGCGCTGAAGTGGATGCCATTGATCTTATTGATGATGTCCCGCATCAGGTAACCGCTGACCATGCGGTTCTGCACCCCGCCGAAGACGTTGGCGATGACCTCGCGCTGACTGCCCTTGGCGCCGGTGCCGGCCAGGCCACGCAAGTAGCGGAACAGCCCCGGGCCGGCGGTGCCGTCGGGACGCATTGCGGTGTCCTGGCCGATGAAGGCCAGCAGTTCGTCGCCGCTGATGCCATCTTCCCGGGCCGCCCAATCGCGCCAGCGGTAGGGCGGTTCGATGATGGGGTGGTAGGTCCGTCCGTCCAGGGCCGCCTCTTCCGCGTGCAGCATTTCGAGGTCGTCAAGGAACTTGAGGAACATCACCCAGGTGAGCAGGGGCAAACGGTCGATGTCGCCGTTCAGGCCCTTGTCCTTGCGCAGGATGTCGCGGGCGGATTTGATCAGCGCCGAGAGTTGCTGGGCGGTGGTGAGCGGTTGTCCGGTCTTGCGGGTGCGGGCCATGGGCGTGCTTTATTGGTAGAGGGCGGCTTGCAGGCGGTTGATGGCCTGGCGCAGGGGCTGGATGCCGCCGAAATGGCGATTGGCGATTTCCGAGGGCTTGCCGTAACGGTCGAGCGGTTGCACCTTGAGCAACTCGGAGACCTGATCGAACTGGAGGATGCCCCGCTCGATGTACTTGTCGAGGAGGATGCCGAGGATCTCCCGGGCGGTGTCGCTGTGTTGCTGGAACAGGTCGCCCGTGGCGCGGCGGGCCCGGTCGGCCCGCTGACGGCGGGTGAGCAGCGGCGTGTTCCAGGCCAGATGACAGAGCAGATCGAAGGGGTCGGCATCGGCCTCGCCGCTGGTGGTGGCGAGACCCTTGAAGCTGATGCCGCGCTCAGCCAATTCCGCCAACACCTCCACCCGGGTGTCCGGATTGGCCCAGGCACTCTGGAAGGCGGCACGAGTGGGGTAGAGAGAGCGCAGCGCCCGTCCGGAATATTCGGTGTATTTTACGACCTGGAGCTTCTTACCCTCGGCGTCGAGGTCATAGACCAGATGACCGATGACTTCCACTTCTCCACCGTCGATATAGAACTTGCGCGGCTCGGCGGGTGGCTCCGCGACCAAGGTGGCGGCTGGGTCGAAGTCTTCATCAGCCATCTCATATTCCAGCGACCCATCGGCTTGCGGATCGGCCTCCAGCGGCGCGACCTCGGCCAGGGTGGTCGTGCTGCCCACTGCTTCGCCGTCCGCGTCGATGACGACCTCCTCGATGAGGGCGGGTTCGCCATCGAAATCCGGGTCGGCGAAGTGATGGGTGGCGGTGCCGGTGAAGTCCAGGATATTGAAGTACTCCTTGCCGTAATCCGTCTTCAGCCGCGTGCCGCGCCCGATGATCTGCTTGAACTCCGGGCGGGAGCCGACGACGCGGGCGAGGACCACGTTCTTGACCATTTCGGCATCAACGCCGGTGGTAAGGAGTTGAGATGTGGTCAGGATGACGGGCGTCGGCTTGTCCACGTCCTGGAAGTTGGCGAGATGGGCCAGACCGATCCCGCCTTCGTCCGCCGTCACCCGACAGACGTAATCGGGGTATTGGGCCACCAGGTCGCTGTTGAGATTCACCAGGGCCTGGCGCATCTCGGCGGCATGCTCCTGATCGACACAGAAGACGAGGGTCTTGGCGAAGCGGTCAGTGCCTTTCAGGAAGTTGGTGAGGTGCTTGGCGATGGCCTGGGTGCGGGCGCGCAGAGCCACGACGCGCTCGAAATCCTTGGTCTGGTATTCATCGTCCGGAATGGGACGGCCATAGCGATCCAGTTCGTCCTTCGATGGCCGCCAACCCGCCGCATCCACGGTGGTGATGACACGGTGCACCCGATAGGGCGCCAGGAACCCGTCCTCGATGCCTTGCCGCAGGGAGTAGCTGTAGATGGGGTTGCCGAAATAGCCATAGGTATCCCGCTCGTCCTCGCGAATGGGTGTGGCGGTCAGGCCGAACTGCACCGCCGGGGCGAAGTACTCCAGGATCTCCCGCCAGGCGCTGTCGGCGCGGCTGGAGCCGCGATGGCATTCATCGACGATGATCAGGTCGAAGAAGTCTGGCCGGTAGTGGCGGAAAACCGCGTTGCCGGCGGAGGACAGGGACTGATAGAGGCCAAAGTAGATGTCGCGGCTCTGGCTGGCATGGCCCGCGGCAATCTTGTGTCGGGCATCGCCGAAGGGCGCGAACACCTTGGCCATGGGGTCATCCACCAGGATATTGCGGTCGGCCAGATAGAGGATCTTCGGGCGCCGATGTTCGCCCGTACGGTTCCAGCGGCTGTGCCACAGGGTCCAGCACAGTTGGAAGGCCACGGTCGTTTTGCCTGTGCCGGTGGCCATGATGACCAGGATGCGGTTATGTCCCAGCAGGATGGCCTCGCTGACGCGATGGATGGCAATCTGCTGGTAATAGCGGGGCACCTTACCGGATACGAGGTTGAAGGGCTCCAGGAGATGCCGGGCGGCCGGGACGCCAAGGCCACGGCTGCCGGACAGGCGTTGCCAGAGCGCATCGGCGCTGGGATAGGCGGTGACCTCGGTTTCCGTGCCTGTGAGGTAATCGATCTCGATGATGCGGGTGCCGTTGGTGGCGTAGGCGAACTTGAGCCCCAGGATCTCGGCATACTCCTTCGCCTGCTGAACCCCGTCCTCGACCGGACGCCCCGCTTCCTTGGCCTCGACGACGGCGATGGGGTAATCGCGCCGGAGAAAGAGGATGTAGTCGGCACGCTTTTGCTTGCCGCGGCGGACAATGCCGCCGGTGACGATGATCCGGCCAGCGGTGAAGGTACGTTGTTCGGCGATCAGCGTCGGAGCCTGACCCCAGCCGGCCGCGTGGAGGGCGGGGGTGACATACAGCCGACAGGTATCGGCCTCGCTCAATGAACCCGGATTCACTTCCTCTCCTCCCCTGATGCTTGTTCCTGCTTGTCAGTCCTGACCCGGTGGCCCTATCCCTCACAGCGGCCATTTTCCAGCACCCGGCGGGTTTGCGCCAATAGCCGGCGATGGGATCTCGGTGGGCAAGCATTCCATCACTGCCCGCCATGTTTCGGCCGATTCCGCTCCCGCAGCGAGGATGGCAAATTTCCCGCTCCCGATCGACTATCCTCATGGTATGCATCTCGCCAATCTCCCCCTCGCCGAGGCCTTGCAGAGCCTGGGCACCACCGCCACCGGGCTGACGAGCGCCGAGGCGGCCCGTCGGCTGGGGGAATATGGCGAGAACCGCCTTGCCGCCATCGGCGTCGAGCCCCAGTGGCGGCGGTTCCTGCGTGAATTCACCCACTTCTTCGCCCTCATCCTCTGGGTGGCGGCCGGGCTGGCCTTTTTCGCCGAGTCGCGTGAGCCGGGGACGGGCATGTGGCAGCTTGGCGCCGCCATCCTGGCGGTCATTCTCATCAACGGCACCTTCTCCTTCTGGCAGGAATACCGCGCCGAGCTGGCCATCGAGGCCCTGCGCAAACTGCTGCCGCCCGCGGCCAAGGTGCTGCGGGATGGCCAGTTGACCAGCCTCCCCGCGGCCCTGCTGGTCCCCGGCGACATCATCCTGCTCGAAGCGGGCGATGACGTGCCCGCCGATTGCCGGCTGATCGCCAGCGCCGACATCCGCGTCAATGCCGCCACCCTCACCGGCGAGTCCCTTCCCAAGGCCAAGAGCGCCACGGAGCACCCTGAACACCAGCCGCCCCTGGAGATGCGCAACCTGCTGCTGGCGGGGACCTCCCTGGTCTCTGGCGAGGGCCAGGCCCTGGTCTTCGCCACCGGCATGCACACCGAGTTTGGCCAGATCGCCCACCTGACCCAGACCTCGGGCGGGACCCCGTCTCATCTGCAAGCGGAGATCGCCCGCCTCTCCCGTCTGGTGGCGATCTTCGCCACCGGCCTGGGGCTTCTGTTCTTTGGCGTGGGTCAGTGGCTGGGGCTGCCCTTTTGGACCAGCCTGATGTTCGCCATCGGCATCATCGTCGCCAACGTCCCCGAGGGCCTACTGCCCACCGTGACCCTGTCCCTGGCCATGGCCACCCAGCGCATGGCCAAGCGCAACGCCTTGGTCCACCACCTGCCGGCGGTCGAGACCCTGGGGGCGACGACGGTGATCTGCAGCGACAAGACCGGCACCCTGACGGAAAACTGCATGAGCGTGCGGCAGGTCTGGTGGCGGGGGCGATTCTGGGACGGTCCCCTGCCGGCACCGAAGCCGACTGGCCTGGGGTTCGGAATGGCCCCGGCCGGTACCAAGAACACAGAGAACACGGGAAACACGTGGGGCACGCTAAGTAGGGGCGATGCGGGGAGCATGACCGGCACGGGGGACCAGGATGAGGGGGGCGTTACGGAGGACGCGGGTGGCATGTTGGGCACCGTCGATCCCGGTCACTTGCTACGTAACCTCGCCGTGTGCCACAGCCTTAAGCGGGGCACCCGGGAGAGTCGGCCGGTCTGGCTGGGCGATCCCATGGAGTTGGCCCTGGCCGACTATGCCCGCCAGTCGCTGACCTTCACGGACATGCAACCCGCCGGTGAACTGCCCTTTGACCATGAGCGGCGGCGCATGGCGGTGATCGTCGAGCGGGAGGGGGCACGCTGGCTTTATTGCAAGGGGGCCCCGGAGGCAGTCTTGCCCCTCTGTGTGGCGCAGGAGACTGAAGCCGGCGACATCGCGGCCCTCCATCACGACTCACGCAAAGCCCTGGTGCAGGCCCAGCAGCAGATGGCCGACGCCGGTCTGCGCGTGCTGGCCTGTGCCTGGCGGCGGTTGAGGGCAGAGGAGAAACCCCGGGAGGAGGACCTGGTGCTGTCCGGCCTGGTCGGGCTCTACGACCCGCCGCGTCCCGAGGTCCCCGCGGCCATCGCCCGCTGCCAGGCGGCGGGGATCAAGGTCATCATGGTCACCGGCGATCACCCCCACACCGCCCTGGCCATCGCCCGGGAGATCGGCCTGGTCCGGGGCAGCGCGCCGAAGGTCATCCTCGGTGGCTCCCTGCGACGCCTGACCAAGGCCCAGCTCCAGACCGCCCTGGACAGCCCGGAGATCCTCTTCGCCCGGGTCAGCGCCGAGCAGAAGATGCTGGTGGTTAATGCCCTCAAGCGCAAGGGCGAGATCGTCGCCGTCACCGGCGACGGGGTGAACGACGCTCCGGCCCTCAAGTCCGCCCACATCGGCATCGCCATGGGGCTGACGGGCACCGACGTCGCCAAGTCGGCGGCGGACCTGATCCTCCTCGACGACAACTTCGCCAGCATCGTCAACGCCGTCGAGGAGGGCCGGGCGGTCTTCGCCAACATCCGCAAGTTCTTGACCTACATCCTGACCTCCAACGTGCCGGAGCTGGTGCCCTACCTGCTCTACGTGCTGCTGCGCATCCCCCTGCCCTTGACCATCATCCAGATCCTGGCGGTGGACCTGGGCACCGACATGCTGCCCGCCCTGGCCCTGGCGCTGGTCTTTGGCGCCCTGGAGGAGGGACGCAAACGGTTGAGATCGGCTCCTCTTTGATGCTTCAATACACGATCGAAAGAAAAAAGAGACAGTTAACCAGCTCCTCTGATTCAAGACGTTCGCACCGTGCATGTAACACAGAAGACAGTCCCCAAGACCGGCTCCCTGAGCGAAGATATTGAAATCATTGCTCTATCGAAACCGGATCTTCTGCTGATGTTCGCCTCGCCGGAATTCTTCGCGGTTCGGAAATTGCCTGACTTACTGCGCGAGGTCTTGCCAAACACCGCCCTGATTGGCTGTTCGACGGCAGGCGGGATCTCCGCGGCTGGCCTGGTGGAAAACGCCTGTATTCTGACCGGCATCCAATTTGACGCCACCCATCTGCTCCAGGCCAGTACCCGACTGGCGGACATGGCGGATTCCTTCCCCGCCGGGGTACGGCTGGGTCAGCAACTGGCCCACCCCGATCTGCGCGCCATCCTGCTCTACAGCCCGGGGGTGGAGATCAATGGCAGCGCCCTCGTCGATGGCGTGAGCCGTGTCGTCGGCCCCCAGGTCCTGATCACCGGCGGCCTGGCCGGTGACAACGACGCCTTCAAACGGACCTTCACCCTGGGGCTGGAAGGGGTGTGGGATGACCGGGTCGTCGCGGTTGGACTCGCTGGCACGGGCTTGTTGCTCAGCCATGGCTCAGCCGGCGGCTGGATGCCCTTCGGACCGGCGCGCAAGGTGACGCGCTGCGAGCACAACACCCTCTTCGAGTTGGATGGTGAACCCGCCCTTGATGTCTATAAACGTTACCTGGGTGAGCACGCCCGCAGACTGCCGGCCTCGGGGCTGCTCTTCCCCTTTGCCATGCAAGGCCAGGATCAAACGGAGAGTGGTTTGATCCGCACCATCCTGGGCGTCGACGAGGCGGCGGGTAGCCTGACCCTGGCGGGGGACATCGATCCCCAAGGTTACCTGCGACTGATGCACGCCAGTACCGAGCGCCTGGTCAAGGGCGCCGAAGCGGCCGCCGACGCGGCGCTAGCGGTGTTCCCCCCGGTCGATGAGCGGCTGGCGATTCTGGTCAGTTTCGTTGGCCGCCGCTTGGTGATGAGGGCCCGGGTCAACGAGGAAATCACCGCGGTGGTGGATCTCCTTGGACCAGAGACGCGGGTGACCGGCTTTTACTCCTATGGCGAGATCAGCCCCTCGCATCCGGGCTCGGCCTGCCAACTGCACAACCAGACCATGACCATCACCTGCCTGGCCGAGGGCTGAGGAAACCTGGCCGGTTTCCGCCGGTAGCCGGGCTCTTGTCGAGAAACAAGGCCTCAAACGCGGGAAGCGGCAGCGGCGGGCTATAGAGATATCCTTGCAGCAGATCGCAGCGATGGACGGCGCTGAGGAAATACTGCTGGGCATCCGTTTCGACCCCTTCCGCGACCACCCGGAGTTTCAGGCTGTGCGCCAGGCTGATGGTGGCGGCGCAAATGACCACATTGTTGTCCCCCGATTCGATCTGGGAGACGAAAGACCGATCGATTTTGAGCTGGTTCAGCGGCAGGCGGCACAAATAGGACAGGGAGGAGTAGCCGGTACCAAAATCGTCGAGGGCAAAGCGGACCCCCAAGGTCCTGATCTGTCCCATCACCCCAATGATATTTTCCGGATCCTGGGCGAAGGCGCTCTCGGTCAGCTCCAGTTTGAGCCGTCGCGGGTCAGCTCCGGACCGCGTCAGGGCCGTTTCGACCAGCCGGGCAAAATCCGGCGCCTGGAACTGGCGAGCACTGACATTCACCGCCAGGGTGAGATGCGCCATCTCCGGATGGGTCCCCCATCGGGCTAGATGCTCGCAAGCGGTCTCCAGTACCCATTGGCCGACAGGCAGGATCAAGCCCGAGGACTCGATCTGGGGAATGAATTCCCCGGGCGAAACCAACCCGCGCTGTGGGTGTCGCCAACGCACCAAGGCCTCGGCCCCGAGGATCCGGCCGCTATCCCCGGCAACCTGAGGCTGGAAGAAGAGTTCGAACTGGCCATGGTGGAGGGCCAGTAACAAATCACGGGACATTTGGGCGTGGTTGATCACGGCCCTTTCCATGTCGGGATCGAAGAAGGTCAGACGGCTTTTGCCGGCGGACTTGGATTGATACATCGCCATCTCGGCCTGTCGCAGCAGGTCCTCGATGGCCAACCCGGCGCCCGTGAACAGGGTGACACCCAGACTGGCCTGGCAACTGAAGGTCCCGCCGGGCAAGGCATAGGGTTGCGCCAGGTCCGCCAGCAGGTTCCGGCCCAGCGTCTCGACATCCCAGGCCACTTCCTCCAGGGTTTTCGCTTCCAGCGCCGGCAGCATGACGACAAACTCGTCACCCCCCAGCCGCGCCACTGTGTCGCTTTCCCGCACCCTGGCGACCAGACGCTGCCCCACCTGCTGCAGCAGGCAGTCCCCGGCCGCATGGCCTTGGGTATCGTTCAGGCTTTTGAAATTGTCCAGATCGAGGAGGATGACCGCGCCGTAATTGCCGGTGCGCGCATTGGCCACCTCGGCCTGGCGCAAGCGATCGATCAGAAGCCGGCGGTTGGGCAGGCCGGTCAGTTGGTCGGTGAAGGCCAGGCGGTTGATCAACTCCTCGGCATACCGGCGTTCCTCGAGATCGAGAAAGGAGGCGACGTAATTGGTCAGGGTGCCCTGCTCATCCTTGACAGCGGTAATCGACACCCAACGGGGATGGGTCTCGCCATTTTTCCGCTTGCCCCACAACTCCCCCTCCCAACTCCCCTTCTGCTTGATCGCCGCCCACAGGGCGGCGTAGAACGACTTTTCGTAGTTTCCCGATTGCAGAAAGTGGGGCGTCTGGCCGACGACATCCTCAGCCGTGAAACCGGTGATTTCGGTGAAGGCCTGGTTGACACGCAGAATCCGGGTGGCGGGGTCGGTAACGAGCATGCCCAACCGCACTTCGAACCCGGCGGGGTCCCCCGGCGCCATCGACCGCCTGTTGCCCGCGCTGCTCGAGGCGTCAGCGCCGCTGGCTCCCTGGTGACCGGGCTTGATGCCCTTGGCATCGCCTACCGGGTCTTCGTTGAAAGCGCGGAGCGTTGATCTATCGTCCATGTTCGAAGCGGGACTCAAAGGTCTTACCAAGCTTGATAGCGATCGACATTTTCCCGGGTGACGATGCCGATGCCGGTGTCCATGTCCTTGAGCAGGGGCGCGCCCAGCTTGGCCTGCCAGAGGGTGACGATCGCCCAGTAGCCCTGGGTGCGCGGCTTGGTGGCATAGGCGGAGTCGACGACGCCCTCACGGATGAGCTGGATGGTCTCCGGCAGATCGTCCAGGCCCACGTTGAAGACCTTGCCGGCGAGATTGGCCTCCTTGATCGCCTGGCCGATGCCGATCACCCCGCCGGCGTCACAGGACACCCAGCCCCGCACCTGGGGATGCGCCGCCATGATGGCCTTGGCCTGCTCCCGAGCGGTGTCGATATTGTCGTTGTCGATTCCCTTGGCCACCAGTTTGATGCCGGGGTGCTCCTGGAAGAGTCGCTCATGGCACTCGGCGCGAATGCGGTGATTCACGGCGGTGGGTACCCCCAGCATGATGGCCACTTCGCCCTCGCCCCCCATCAGGGCCACCAGGCGCGAGGCCGCCAGGCGCGCCTGCTGGCAAAAATCGTTGCCGACGTAGGGCAGGTCCATCCCGGCCGGCGGCTCGGAATCGAAGAGGACCAGGGGGATGCCCTGCCGGCGGGCCCGCGCCAGGCCCTCCTGCTCGATCCGATCATCCAGCAGGTCGATGGCGATACCATCGGGTTGTGACGCCGTCGCCAACTCCAGGAGGCGATTCTGCTCGGCCACCGCCGCCTGCGAGGGGGCCTGATAGTCCAGGATCACCGCCCGGCCCGTCTGTTGCTCGATCATCCGGGCCGCTTGCCTGGCCCCTTCATGCACCAGGTCGAACCAGGGATGGACCACCTTGGGGATGATGACGAAGCGATAGGGGGCCGCGGGCTTGGCCGAAGGCTCGGCTGCCGGTCCAGCCGCGGGTCCGGTTGCCGATCCGGTCGCGGGTCCTGTCGCCGATCCAGCGGCGGGTCCGGCTACCGGTCCAGCGGCGGTACCTGCGGCAGCTCCGGCCGTGGGTTCGCTCAGCGCCAAGGCGGGGGATAAGGAATAGCAAGCCAGCGGGGTGGAAAGCAACTTACGCATAACATCTCTCCTAACTATCGTGACGGGACGCGCCAACCCCTTAAAAATGAAAGACTTTGCCGTGAATTTCACGCCAACTTGGGCGGGGCGGCGTAGAAAACGGGGGCAGATCAGTAGCCACTAGCTTGAACCTTATCATGCTGATGGCGATGAAGGGGCGCAAGGCGAATAGGTACCTTGCCAATCTCCCTCTGCCGAGACCCCACAGCGCCTGGATTAGTGCCTGGATTGGTGGGCACGACCGAAGGTAGGCGATTCTAAAGTAGGCTATTCTTGAGTACTTGCTACCCGATACCAACGACCTGGAGGAATGACATTCATGACGGCGACTGACCCGACGACGATCTCGCCCGTGACGGTCCCGGAGCGCGACCTCCGGGAGACGCTGGAGGAGCGACGCGCGACCGGACAGGCCGCGCGCGAGCAGGCGCCGCGGGACGGCCAGGGGCACTGGGACGAGGCGGCGCGCGGGCACGACGCGCTGGAGACGATCCTGGCCCAGAACCTGATCCGGGTTCCTGAACTGCTGCCCATTCGCCACGGGCGCATGGTCGCCTCGCCCTGGAACTATTACCGCGGCGCGGCCGCGGTGATGGCCGCCGATCTCGCCTCCCGGCCTCATAGCGGGCTGCGGGTTCAGCTCTGCGGCGATGCTCATGTCCTCAACTTTGGCCTCTGGGCCACCCCAGAGCGCAACCTGCGGTTCGACCTGCGCGACTTCGACGAGACACTGCCCGGGCCCTTCGAGTGGGACCTGCTGCGCCTCGCCGCCAGCCTGGTGGTGGCGGCGCGGGAGGATGGCCTCAAGGCGGCCAAGGCGGATGAGGCCGTGGTCGCCGCCGGGAAGGCCTACCGGGACCGGATGGCCCGCTACGCGACCATGCCGGAGCTCGACCTCTGGTACGACGGGACTCACGTCGACAGCCTGATCAAGTACTTCTCCCCGGCCGACCGTGGGCAGTTGTCGGTCCATATCGAGAAGGAGTCCAAGCGCCGTACCCACCGTGGCGCCTTTGCCAAGCTCACTGAGATGGTCCACGGCCAGCCCCGGATCGACGAGGACCCGCCCCTGCGCACCCGCGTCGACGACGAGGTGCAGGACGCGCTGAGCGACCAATGCCTGGCCGGCTACCGGATGACCCTGCAGGAGGATCGGCGCCACCTGTTCGACCGCTTTACCCTCGTTGACCTGATCCGCCAGGTGGTGGGGGTGGGCAGCGTGGGGATGCGGGTCTATCTGGCCCTGTTTGAGGGCCGCAGTGGCGACGACCCCCTGTTTCTGCAGATCAAGCAGGCCGGCCCCTCGGTTTACGAGTCCCACCTCGGCCCCAGCCAACAGGCGAGCCACGGCGCCCGGGTGATCGCTGGCAAGCGGGTACTGCAGAGCGCGACCGACATCTTTGTCGGCTGGGGCTCATTCGAGGGCCAGGACTACTATGTACGGCAGTTCCGCGACATGAAGATCGTCCCCGATATCGAGTTGCTCGCTCCCGTCCTGGTCGAGTTCGCCACCGCCTGCGGCGAGACCTTGGCCCGGGCCCACGCACGCTCGGGAGACGCCGTGGCGATCAGTGCCTATCTCGGCAAAGGCCCGACGTTCATCAAGGCCCTGCGCGACTTTGCTCGCCGCTATGCCGATCAGAATGAGCGCGATCACGCCCAACTCAAGCATGCTATTGCCGCTGGCCGGGTCCCGAGCGAACCGGGCTGGTAGAGACCCTCGCGGTCCACCCTCGCGGGCCAGGTGCTCGGGTTTATGCCGGCCATGCACCACGGCCCTGGCTCGACCGACAACCGAAAGGCTGTGGCCAAACCGGTGTTGTGATCCAAGACGATGAATTTGGCTTGCAGGAGACCCCCCATGTCCCAACCGGCACCCCGGATCGATGTCTTCACTTATGGCGACTACCGCCACTGGCCCGATGAGGAACGCTGGGAGTTGATCGACGGTCAGGCTTACGCCATGTCGCCGGCGCCAACCCGGTTGCATCAGGAGTTCGTGGTGGAACTGGCTCGGCAGATTGGGAATGCCTTGCAGCATCACCCTTGCAGGGTCTATGTCGCGCCTTTCGACGTGCGACTGCCGCGGCGCAATGAAGCCGACGATCAGGTGGACACAGTCGTTCAGCCCGACGTGGCGGTCATCTGCGATCCCCGCAAACTCGATGACAAGGGCTGTCGGGGCGCGCCGGACTGGATCATCGAGATCCTCTCCCCCGCCAGCGCCACCCATGATCAGATCCGCAAGCGAGCCCTTTATGAACGCCATGGGGTGCGGGAATACTGGCTGCTCCACCCGGTGGACCGGGTGCTGATCATCTACCGCCTGGGTGAGGAAGGTACCTATGGCAAACCGGACATCCGCGCCCTGGATGAGCCCACCCCGGTCGTGGTCATCCCCGGTCTGGAGATCCACTGGCCAGCGGGGGCGGAACTGGGCGCTGGCACCGAGGTGGGGAGCCCGCCCTCAGGCGTGAAAGGTCCGCCGCGGCAGCTGATGTGATACGAATACAGCTAGCGCTGGTTGGGGTAGCCTGGATCCAGGAAGTGGACTGGGCGCATCAGCGCGAATCAATTCGCGCCTACAGTCGGATCAAGGCCGCGCCGCGTGCGCCTGATCCGCCAACCGCGCCGCCAGCGCCTCATAGTCCCCCAGGTGCGCCCGCATCAGGCTCTTCCAGAGCTTACCGTGATTGGGCACCGAAAAGTGCAGCAGCTCGTGGACGATCACGTAGTCCCACAGCTCGGCATCCAGCCCAAGCAGTTCTTCGCTGAAGTTCAGCCGGCCGTTGGTGGAGCAGGATGCCCACTTCTTGCGCATGGGGCGAACGCTGAGCCAGACCACCTGCACGTCCAGCCGCTCCGCCCACTGGTGCACTCGGTCCTTGAACGCCTGCTTTCGCGCCGCATCGGCCATCCGGCTAGATCCGCTCCGCCTTGTCCAGCAGCGTGAACAGTTCGTCCACCACCGCCGCGACGCGGTCCAGGTCCTCGGTCTCGGCGAAGATGGCAAAGGTCACCTGCTTGCGCAGCTCGCGCAGGGCGTTCTCGCTCCGCTTCCAGTTGGGGAATTCCGCAAAAGCCCCGCGGATCTTCCGGCTGACCCCCTCCGCGTTGCCGATCCCGGCATCCAGCAGGGTGCGGTAGACGAAATAGGTCAGACCGTCGAAGGCCTTCTCGGCCTGTTCCCGCTTTCTGCCCTCGTTCGCCTCAACCTCGCGCAACAGGGCCTCCAGTGCCTCCGCCGCGTCGAGCTGGCGGCCCTCGAATGCCTCCTGCACCGCCCGGGCGCGCTCGGCCATGGCGATGAGGTACGGGTCCTCGCTCTCCTCCTCGGCCTTGCGCTCGATGCCCTTCACCAGATTGATCACCTTGGTGGCGTCGCCGCCCTGGCGCTGCTTGATCAGCGCGATGGTCGCGGCATTGATCTCGACGAACCCATCGACGCGGCGCACCGCGTAGCTACCGACCTGTTCCTGCACCAGCAGGTTGGTCTTGGACTGGAAGTCTCGGTCCACCATCACACGCTTGGCATAGGCCTTTCGGACAACGTGATAGATCGCAGAGAGCGTCGTGTAGGGATCGATAAAGGGCCGCAGAAAGGCATCGGGCGAGATGATCTCGTAGAGCATCTCCAGCTCTTTGAACTCCTTGAAGAACTCCTTTCGCCGCCCCGGGTCGCGGAAGTGCTCGATGAGGGTATCGACGTCCTTGTCGTTGAACTGCTGCTCGATCAGGCCGAGGTAATCCGGGGCCTTGGTCTCCATCTTGTTCTTGAACAGCACCTTCAGGAGCTTAAGATCCTTGACGATGGCGTTGATCTCGTCGCTGTCGAAGGCGAGGGCCTTTTCGAGCTTGTCGAAGATGCCGACAAAATCGAGGACGAAGCCGTGAGGCTTCACCATCTCCTGCGCCTCGTTCTCATAGGGACGGTTCACCCGGGCGATGGCCTGCAGCAGCGTGTGGTCACGCATCGGCTTGTCGAGATACATGGCGTAGAGCAGGGGTGCGTCGAAGCCAGTCAGAAGCTTCTCGGTGACGATGAGGATCTTGGGCTGCTGGTCGAGCCTGCCGAAGCTCTTGCGGATCTGCCGCTCCCGCTTGGGGTCGAGGTGGAATTCCTTCAGCAGCTTCGAGTCGTTGTTGCTGCCGGTGTAGACCACCTCGGAATACTCGGGCGGGAGGAACTGATCGAGGGCGTGCTTGTAATGGGCGCAGGCTTCGCGATCAACCCCGACGAGGAAGGCCTTGTAGCCCAGCGGCTCGACGTTCTCGCGGTAGTGGTCGGCGACGAACTGCGCTACCTGCTGGATGCGCTCCTTGCCTTTGAGAAAGTTTTTCAGGTTCACCGCCCGTTCGAGGATCTTGTTCAGCTCCTCGATGTCGGCCACGCCCTCGGCTTCGGCCAGCGACAGGAACTCCTTGTCCAGCGTCTCGTGAGGGACGAGCATTTCATTGGGGGCGAGTTGGTAGTAGAGCGGCAGCGTGGTGCCGTCCTCGATGCTGTCGGCGATGGAATACTTGTGCAGGTAGCCCTGGTCGTCCTCGCAGCCGAAGGTCTTGAAGGTGCCTTTGCCATACACCGTCTTGTCCACCGGCGTGCCGGTGAAGCCGATGAAGGTCGCGTTCGGCAGGCCCGCCATGAGGAAGTTGCCGAGGTCGCCGCTTGTGGTGCGGTGGGCTTCGTCGATGAGGACGTAGATGTTCGAGCGCGTATTCAGGTTCGCCGGCATGTCGCGGAACTTGTGGATCATCGTCACGATGATGCCCCGGTAGTCGTCGCGCAGGAGCTGGTTGAGCCGGGCGATGCTGCTGGCGTGCTCCAGATTGCCCAGGCCGAGCGCAGCGAGGTTCTTGAGCATCTGGTCTTCCAGCTCGTTGCGATCGATCATCAGCAGCACGGTCGGCTTGTCCGCCCCAGGCGCGCGGAACAGCCGCTCCGCCGCCTTGATCATGGTGAAGGTCTTGCCGCTGCCTTGGGTGTGCCAGACCAGGCCGCGGGTGCGCTTGGGATCAAGGGCGCGGCGGACGGTCGCATCCACCGCGCCGGTCTGGTGCTGGCGCAGGATGTACTTGTTCAGCTCCTCGTCCTTCTCGGCAAAGACGATGTAGTCCTTCAGGAAGGCCAGCACCTGCGGAATGGCGCAGAAGCCCTTCACCTTGGCCTCCAGCTTGCCGACCTCCGCGTCCTTCCAGTTGAAGATGTTCCGCCGCACCGTGTTCCAGCTCACCCCGTAGGAAAAGCCGATGGCGTCAGTGGCGGTGAAAAGCTGCTGTGACACGAACAGCTCGGGCGTCTCGCGGTGGTAACGGCGGATCTGGTCCACCCCCAGGGCAATCGCCTCGTCCTTGTTGGCGTTCTTGCACTCGATCACCAGCACCGGGATGCCGTTGATGAGAAAGACCACATCCTCCCGCGTGCCGTAGTGGCCGTTGTGAAAGGCCCATTCCTCGGTGACTTCGTAAACATTGCGCGCCGGATCGTCGTAATCGATCAGGATCAAATCACGCTCGCGTATCTCTTCATGGTCGAAGAACTTGCCCCGGTTGCGCAGGTGCTCGACGAATTCCCGGTTGCCGTAGATGTCGGTGTGCAGATGGCGGAACTGCCCGAGCAAGGCCCCCTCGGCCTCGGCGTAGCGCGGGTTGAACTCCCGCAGCTTGGCGTCGAGCAGATCGTCGAAGAAGAGGGAGCGGTTCTTGGCGCGGTCGGCGGGCGGCACGTCTGGATCAAAGCCGCGCCGCTGCTCGGCTTCCTCGCGGGACACAAGGGTCCAGCCGATGGCCTCGGCGTATTCAAGAATCCGCGCCTGGACGGTTTTGTGTTCTCCGGGTGTAGGCATCCTCGATCTCCCGTCAGCGCCAGCTTTCCCGCCAGGCCCGAAATTCGGCCGGCCGCAGCCGATAGCGCGCGATGTTGCCTTCATGGAGGCTCATGATCTCGGTCTCCACGACTTCGACGAAGCGTGGCTGGTCCGCCGGCGGCACCTGCTCGGAGGCACATTGCCGGACTCGTGCAGCCGCACCCTTTCTGTCCATTCCGGCCCGGACCATGGCGGCGACCACCTCCGCGATCAGCACGCGGTAACGCAGGCGGAAAGGGTCGGGCTCGCCCAGGGACTGGCGCACCGCCGAGTAGCGGGCGCTGGAACGCTCGTACGCCCATACAAAGACATCGCGCAACAACTCGACGCGATTCAGCTCATAGACGCCCAGCACACCTTCGACATAGGCCCGCTCCGGGACATCCACGAAGGACAAGGGGCAGAGGTTACCGCGGATCAGCGGAATATTCGCGGCCAGGCGGGAGACGCGTTTATTGACGTCCTCGAAAGCCTGCAGGTAGGCGAGGTGCACCAGGGCGAAGAAGGCCTGCTCGAACGGATCGGCAATCGCGGCCGCGACATCCAGGATGCTCCCGAAGCATTCTTCAATGAGCTGCGGCACCTCCAGCGGATGGTAGACCGTACCGCCGACGCCCACGGGAATGCGCCGCAGGCGACCGCCGGCCTGCGGGTCGGCAAGCAGGTTTTCCGCCAGCAAGGCGTGCAGGTTCAGGATGGTGTACTGGTTGAAACCGATCTCCTCGGCCTGCTCGACGAGCAGCTCGATGGCCGCCTTGTGGTTCAGGATCATCTGTGCTTCCAGCGCATCCCTGCCTTCGGCGGCCTCACCCAGATCCAGCAGGCGCTCGGTTTCCAGCAGTGAGTAGGTATTACCCTCCAGGCGGCTGGAGTTCCAGGAGAGATCGATGAGCAGGCGGCCGTAGATGGTGCGGGCGTAGGTGCCGGCCGGACGCTCACCGCCTGGCGGGCGGCCGATCTCCAGCAAGCGCCGGCGCGTTTCCGCCGGCAGGTAGTAAGAAACGTTGGGCCGGTAATCATCCAGAAAGTCGCGCCGGTACCCTACCGGCTGCCGGTTCTGAATCGGCGCGCGAACCGCCCGCCCGATTTTCTCTCCCTCGGGAGAGAGCGGAAGGTAAACCTCGCCCCGCGCCTCGATTCTTGCTTTGCCCGCGATCAGATTTAACGCGCCGGTGACGGCGACAGGAGCGCGATAGCGCCGGCCCTTGCCCTCGCCTTCCGCGATCAGCCGCTTCTGCTCGACCAACAGGGCGAGGCGGCGTTGTAGCGTGCGTTTCTCCAGTTCGTCGGGCAGGCCCGCGAGGATGGCACTTACCGGCACGGCCCCCGGCAGTGCCGCGACGGCCTCGACGATGGCATTGAGCTCTTTTTCCGGGATTCGCTTAGGCATGGGGCGGATTATATGTCACATAAAAGCTATACATGACACATAAGGGGCTCTATTTGTCGCTTATTCATTTTTTTGTCGCTTAAGTGGGGTTTCTGTCGTGAATACCCGTCCAAATCCCTTGCCGGCCTGGACCTGCCCCGAGCGCACTTCATTGGTTTCCGGGTTCCATGCGATCACCGCCTTCGCCCGCGCGCGCCCGGCGGAGGTGCCCACGCGCAGAATGTCCCTCAGCGCATCTTCCCTGCCTTCAGTTGTTCAGCTTCGCGGATAACATCGTCTAATAGACTGCGCTTCAGGTGTAGGCTGGAACGTTGGAGCAATTCGCTCAGAACTTCCAACAGCGCCTCCTTCGACCGTTGGCCGCGACGAATCGCGCGTGTTACAACGGATTGACCCAGCGCACTCGGCCGGTACCCCTGCACTTCGCGCCAGACCTCCGTCGGCACCAGTACAACTGGGAAGTCAGCCAGCAGATCGAGGCACCCCAGTTCGTCCAGATGAATCAGGGGACCCGCGTCGCAGACGATCAGCGGCGGTCGCTGGTCAGTCTCGTCCATGAAGACCCCACTCTACGTCTTCCATGACAAAGGATTCGGTCAGCGACCCTTCGTGGGACTCCAGATATCGCCGTAGCGCCTCGGCCAGCAGCTCGTTGAAGTCCATCGCCCAGCCTTCCGCGACGAATGCACGGGCCTGAGCCGCTAGCTCGGCAGGAAGTTCAGCTTCGATCAAGGTGTTGTTCATGGCTTGTCTTCCAAAATGCCTCATGCCTGCCATTAGACTGCGGATGACGCAGATCGATGCCGCTGTCGAAGAACTTGCCCCGGTTGCGCAGGCGCTCGACGAATTCGCGGTTGCCGTAGATGTCGTTGTGCAGATGGCGTAACTGCTCGAGCAATGTGCCCTCCGCCTCGGCGTGTTCAAGGATGCCGGCCTGGACCGTCTTGTGCTCGCCGGGGAGCGTCATGGTGTCAGGCATCCAGCCCTGCTAGGTCGAACTCATGGACGCGGATCTTCGCGGTCATCAGTTCGTGAAGGAGAGTTCGGAAGAGGTCTTGGAGTTGCTCCAGTTTCGACCGATGAACGGCCAACTTCCGATCCAACGCATTCGCATGAGCCACGATCTCGTTCTGCTCATCCAAACTCGGTTTTGGAACGGGAAAACCTTTCAGCCGAGTCGCGCTGATGTTGCTTTGGCTGACTGCCCGTGTGGCGATTGACTTTAACCGAGCCTGAATCTCGTCCGTGTTGAAGTAGCAGTTGAGGAAAAATGGATTCAGCTTCCTCTCTTCTGTCCGGAGCCGGATCAAATACGACGCGAACACGAATTGACCTTCAGTATCGAAAATCGCTGTACGGCCGACCAGTTCGAGACTGTTGGTGCGGTTGAACAGAATGTCTCCGCGTTCGACCTTAAACTTTTCGAACTCACTATCGCTGATCTCAACAAACTGAAGGTTGCGCCCGACGATCTGCCCATCGACCTGATTGGTCATCCGGAGAATCGGGTAATTCCCCTCGGGATTCCCCTTCACCGACAGTCCATACTGAGCGATTTCAAGCAGCTCCCCCAACTCCACCACCTCCCAGCTTTCGGGGACGGGGCCGATTTCGGTTTGTTTTTGGGGTTCGTTGCGGAGGCCTTCGGTGAAGAGCTTGTGCATGAGGGCCTTTTTCAGCTCGGTGGTGGTCTGAATGATCCGCTCTTGCGCTTCGATCGCCCGCTGCACCGTCGAAAGGATGTGCGAGATCTTCTTCTGCTCGGGGAGTGGGGGGAGCGCCATGGGCAACTCCGCCAGCTTCGACTGCGAAAGGTTCGGGATCGTCGTGACGTTGCCTCGGCCGAAGTAAAGTTTCGCCACGTCGAAGGCATACCAAAGCCAATACACGCCAAATTGTGGATGGGCCTTGTCGCCCTTCGCACGGAGGCGATGGAGATGGTTCTGGTACAGGCAGCCATCGACCTCATTGTTCCAAAGTGCTGTTCGCCCGATCGAACCGCCCTCGCAGACGAGTAGATCGTTTGCCGTAAGTTCGAGACGTGTCTGCTCGGCCTCGCTGAAATGCATTTCATCGAGATCGGTCAGTTCGAGGCGATTCCAGAAGACGTTTTTGGTTCGGAGAAATGGGCGTTGGTGTTCGCCATCGCGGTTCTTTTTTGAGACCTGCTTTCCCTGCTGAATGTCGAACGACGAATCAATGCGTTTGACTTCCCAAGCGCATGGGAAGTCGCCGATTTCAGTTTTCTGGAGTTGCACGATCATACCCCGATCTTCTCCAGGGTCATGTAGTTCTTGGCGACGCTGACATCGAACTTCTGGATTTTTCCATGGGGCGCATCTTTCCATGTGGTCAGGCCCATGTGCTGTTTCCCGGCATCGGCCCGGTCCACATGTAGTGGCCGGTGTCGTAGTTTTTGCCATCGGTGGCAGTTATCCGGAATTTTTGGATAACTGACCCTTCCTCCAACTTACTGTCTTTGAATACTTTCCGCAGGTGGTAGTTGATCGTCCGGACGTCCACGTCATAAAGAGTCGCCATCATTTTCTGGCTGAGCCAGACGTCTTCATCCGCGTAGATCGCCTCGACGCCGCCTTCGGCCTTGGCGGTGATGAAGTGGAGGTATACCGCCGCGGAGGAACATGTGATGGAGGTTTCCTTGTTGTCTGGCTTCTTTTTCATGCGTTGCCTCCTGGCTTTTCCAACTCCGCCAGTAACGCCTGGCCCCTGGCGGTGAGCCGGTATTTCTGGAGGCGACTGCTGGGTTTTTCGGGGATGGTGGGCTCGATGAGGCCGCCGTTCACCATGCGCTTGATCTGCTTGTGGAGTTCGCCGGAGACTGATTTGTGTCCGAGGATCGGCGCAATGGCGGCTTTGCCGAGAGGCTGCGGTCGGATGGCCAGCATGACCTTGGCGGCCAAAGCCGACTCTAGCCGTGACTCTAGCCGTGACTCTAGCTGTCCGCCTCGGTCCTGACCTGGTCCCGACGGGGTCGCCGACCCAGTGGCCGGCCTGTGGACGGTCAGGACGAAGGAGCCGCCATCCAACCGGATTTCAGGTTCGGGAAGCCCGGCCTTGCTGCAGCGGTGGATCATGTCGCGGATGCCGGTGCCCATGCGCTCGATGTATTTGGTGAGATACATGGGCTCGGCGAGCAGCGGGTTGTGCGGGACGGAGGCGTGCGGGCCGCGCAGTTTTTCGAGGGTCAGGGTGGGTGGCAGGGAGCCGGGGTTCCAAATTTCCAGCCGGTCCTTGAAAAGCATGACCTGCACGCTGGCGTTGCTGGTGTAGTCACGATGCACGACGGCGTTGACGATGGCCTCGGCGACAACCTCCTGCGGGATTTCGTATTTCGTGGGCACCTGGGTGCTGTGCTCGCGGGTGCCGACCCAGAGATCGATTTTGGAGAGCACGAAGTCCTTGGCCTGGTCCACGAGGTCGAAGACCGTGCCCTTGTACACCTGATAGGAAGGGATGGGCTTGGCCACTTCATAGCCGTGGAAGTGGGCGCATTTCACCTCGGAAGTGATCAGGAAGCGTTGCGGCTGTTTGCCGAACAACAGGATGGCGGCATGGGTCGGCCGTCCTTTGTCGAGCAGGTTGAGGTGGGTCAGCACCTCATGGGGCGGCGTGTCCTCCGGCAACGGGAAATTGCGCCCACGGCGGGCCAGCCCGAGAAAGCGGGTGATCTTTTCCTGGTCCAGGTCGTCGAGCGCGGCGTTTCGGCAGAACGTGGCATCGAAGGGTCCCAAACGGATCAGCTCGCGCTCTTCAAGAATCCGGACCAGGCTGGCATAGACGGCGGCGACCAGTTCTTCGGAGGAATTGAAACGCCGACGGACGAGGTGGTCCCCGGCGTCGCGGATCAAGGCGCGCATTTTCGGGTGCTTGGCATCATCGGCCGCGCCCTTGACGAAGATCAGGCGGGTCTTGCCCAGCCGGGTGGCCTCGTTCAATTCAAGGTGGGTGGGCGAGAGGCCGTCCTTGTTTTCCCAGCCGTAGTCGTCGCCAAAGAGACCGAGGTAGAGATCGCAGTTCCGGACTTCATCGAGATAGATGGCATCGGGCCGACGGTCGGAAGCGGAGACATCGCTCTCAAACCGGAAGGTATCGAAGAAACGCCGCAGCAACGGGTCGCCGGAAAGATAGTCGGCCAGCGCCCTGCGCTCGGCGGCGAATTCCTTCTGGACGCTGCTGATGAAGATCCTCATGCGCCGATTCCGAGTTGTTTGAGAATTCTGTCGAGAGCCTGGTCGGTTTCCTTGGCCTCAGCTTCGATCACCCTGAGTTCCCCGACGATCTCCGCGATGGGCCGGTAGGTTTCGGCATCGCTGGTGTGGATGTAGCGGCTGGGGGAGATGTTGTAGTCGTTCTTCTTCAGCTCGGCGTGGTCGACGATGCGGCTGAGTTTTTCCTCTTGCTTCCAGCGGATGATAGTGTTGGCGATGCGCTGGATACCGGCGTCGGGGATGAAGTTCTTGGGGTCGCCTTTTTGGAAGACCTGGGATGCGTTGACGAGCAAGACCTTGCCCTGGCGCTCCTTGGGCTTGGCCTTGTTCAGGAACAGCACGATGCCCGGAGCGGTGGTGTTGTAGAAGAGGTTTTCGGGCAGGTAGAGGACGCTCTCGATGAGGTCGTGGTCGACGAACCACTGGCGGACGGTCTTTTCCTTGTTGGTGCCGGCATTGCCCGAGCCGCGGGAGGCGGCGCCAGTGTCGAGGACGACGGCGGCGCGGCCGGTGGGGTTCATGCTGGCGTGGATGTGCTGCACCCAGCCCCAGTCGGCGGAGGACTTGCCGGGAAAGCCGGCCCCGGCGGGGAAGCGGTCGAGTTCGTCGTTGTCGTAGTCGGCCTCGGTGAACCAGTCCTGGTTCCACATGGGATTGGCGACGACCCGGTCGAAGGTGCGGAGCTTGCCGCGCCTGTCGCGGAATTTGGGGTTCTTGAAGGTGTCGCCGATCTCGATCTGGCCTTCCATGTCATGGATGATCATGTTCATGTTGGCCATGGCCCAGGTCTCGGCGATGTATTCCTGACCATAGAGCTTGAGCGGGGCGAATGGTTTTGATTGCCCCCTCACCCCAACCCCCTCCCCCGCCAACTTCCCCGATGGCGGCGAGGGGGAAGCAGCGGCCTCTTCCATCGCGATCTCGCACTTGATCAGCAAGCCGCCGGAGCCGCAGGTGGGATCGTAGATTTCCATGCCGGGCTCGGGCTGGAGCACGCGGGACATGATGGTGCCAACCTCGGGCGGGGTGTAGAACTCGCCAGCGCTCTGGCCGCCGCCCTCGGCAAACTTGCGGATGAGGTATTCGTAGCTCTTGCCGATGATGTCGGCCTCGACGTCGTCGAGTCCGAGGCGCTTGGTGCTGATGGCCTCGATGAGGTTGGAGAGGCGGTCGTCGTCGAGGTCGCGCTGGCCGTGGGTGGTGGCGTTGAAGTCGACGCGGTCGATGATGCCCTGCAGCAGCGGGTTTGCCCGAGCGATGGCGCGCATGTGGGTGGTGACGCCTTCGCCGATCCTGTCGGAGAGCTTGCGGATGACGGTCCAGACCGGCTGCTCGGGATCGTCCGGCACTAGAGGAAGGTAGAAGCGCACCAGCTTGTGGTCGGCCCTGGCGAGCTGGAAGGCCTTCTTGCGCGAACCGACCTCGGCGGCGATGCGGTTCAGCTCGTCGTCGAAGACGTCGCAGAGGCGCTTGGTGAAGATGAGCGGAAGGATGTAGTCCTTGTATTTCGGCGCATCCTTGGCCCCGCGGATGGAGCAGGCGGCGTCCCAGATCCAGGATTCGAGGGGTTTGTTGTTGGTGCTCGTTGGCATCACGGGGGTCTTGTGTCCTTATCCTGTATTTACGGGTCCTTTCAGTCCACGCAGGGGATTCGAGGGCGCCAGTTGGGCTTCGAATTGGGTCCCGCATCCAGTGTGGCGCAATCTTGCCACAACACCGGGGCCAGATCCGGGTTTTTCCGATCGTGTGGCGCCTTGCCCGCCGACCATGGTGTGCAGTTCGTCGATGCACCGGGGCGACGCTTGCCGGTGGGGGATTTGCTGGCGCGGGGTGTGCCGCGGAAAATGGGTGTGGGTGGGCGCAGCACAAGCTATGGGTTGGATAGACCTCCAGCGGGGGTGGAGGCGGGTGCTGTCGCCGGGGTGGGGAACCCGCCCTCAGGCGTGAAAGGTCCGCCGCAACAGGGGTAGCAAGTCCTTCAGGGGGCGGCTATTGAGCACGTCGTCCTTGGTCAGCCAGCCACGGCGGGCCTGGGCGATACCATGGCGCAGGTCATCCAGGTCCTGGAGGCTATGGGCGTCGGAGGCGATGCTGATCAGCACCCCCTCCTCCCGGGCCATCTGGCAATGGACGTCGGAGAGGTCCAGGCGCTCGGGATGGGCGTTGAGCTCCAGGTAGCAGCCCCGGTCGCGGGCCTGGCGAATGACGCGGCTCATGTCGATATCGTAGGGCTCGCGCTCGGCGATCAGCCGCCCGGTGGGGTGGGAGAGGATGGTGAAGTAGGGGTGGTCCATGGCCTTGAGGACGCGGCGGGTCTGGTCGGCGCGGCTGAGGTGGAACTGGCTGTGCACCCCGGCGACCACCAGGTCGAGCTGGCCCAGGACCGGGTCCGGCAGGTCCAGGCCGCCGTCCGGGAGAATGTCCACTTCGATGCCCTTGAGCACGCGGAAGGCCACCCCCTCGCTGGCCAGGCGCTCGTTCAGCCGGTCGATGGCGTCCATCTGCTCCAGCAGGCGCCGGCTGTCCAGGCCATGGGCCAGGGTCAGGCGCTTGGAGTGGTCGGTGATGGCCAGGTAGTCGCGCCCCCGTTGCCGGGCGGCGGCCACCATCTCGGCCAGGCTGGCATGGCCGTCGGTGGCGCTGGTGTGGCAGTGCAGGTCGCCGCGCAGGTCGTCCAGGGTCACCAGCTCTGGCAGCAAACCCCGGCGCGCGGCCTCGATCTCCCCCCGGTTCTCCCGCAACTCGGGCGGGATGTAGGGCAGGCCGAGGGCGGCGTAGACCGACGTCTCCGTCTCCCCCGCCAGTCGCTGGCACCCGCGGAAGACCCCGTATTCGTTGACCTTGAGCCCCTGGGCGCGGGCCAGGCGGCGCAGGGCGATGCTGTGGGCCTTGCTGCCGGTGAAATAGTGCAGGGCGGCGCCGAAGCAGTCCAGGGGCACCGCCCGCAGGTCCACCTGGAGACCGGCGCGCAGGATGACCGTCGCCCGGGTATTCCCCGCCTCCACCACCTGGGCCACCTCCTCGTAGTCCCGCAGCCGGGCGATGGCGGCGGCGGGTTGGCGGGCGGTCACCAGGATGTCGAGATCGCCGACCGTCTCCCGGCCGCGTCGGTAACTGCCGGCGACGACCACCTGGTCGACGCCCGGGGTCTGGCGCAGCCAGGCCACCAGTGGCTCGGCGTAGCGGGCAGCCGTGGCCAGCTTGAAGCGGGGTTCGCTGGTGAGGTGGGTCTCCAGGGCGGCGCGCAGGGCGGCCTCGGTCTTGGGCCCAAAGCCGGGCAGGTCACGCAGGCGCCCGTCCTTGGCGGCGCGGTAGAGCTGCTCGGGGGTATGGATGTCGAGGTCAAAGTGCAGGGCGTGAACCCGCTTGGGGCCCAGGCCGGGCAGGCGCAGCAGCTCGGGCAGGTCGGCCGGCAGTTCGCGCTCCAGCTTTTTTAGGGCCTGGCAGCTGCCGGTGTGAACGACCTCGGCGATCTTGGCGGCCAGGGCCGTGCCGATGCCGGGCAGATCGGTAAGGTCGGTCCCCGCCGCCAGCAGACTGGCTGCCTCCTGGCCGAGCCCGCGCAGCTCCCGCGCCCCATTGCGGTAGGCGCGGACGCGAAAGGCGTTGGCGCCCTGGATCTCCAGCAGATCGGCGATCTGGTCGAAGACCTGGGCGATATCCTCGTTATGGATCGGCATCGACTTTGATCTCCATCAGCTCCGCTGGGAGGAGGCGCGGGACTCCATGAGTGGCGATAGCCCATAGATCGCATCGTCCTGGATCGTTCGCGGCCAGTGGCTGTTATCCGTTCGGTCAGCTTGGGCAGCTCATGGGCCACGAAGTCAGTAGAGGCACCCCCTCGATGGCCGAAATCCCTCGGTTGAGCTCCGCGCGAAGCCGCAGGAGCTTGAGGTCGTTCAGCTCGTGGTAATTTGCCTTGGACAGAACGTGCATCAACCCTTGATGCACACCAGGGGCTCCAGCCGCGCCACCAGTTTGGCCAGGCCGGCGCGATCGGTGGCGGCGACCACCTCGCTGACGTCCTTGTAGGCGCCGGGGGCCTCCTCGGCCATGCCGCGCGGCGAGGGGCTGCGCACCAGGATGCCACGGCTGGCCAGCTCGTTCTGCACCGCCCGCCCCTGCCAGCGGCGAGTGGCGGCGTGGCGGCTCATGGCCCGACCGGCGCCGTGGCAGGCGGAGTTAAAGGCCAGTTCCTGGCTCTGTTGGGTTCCCGCCAGGACGTAGGAGGCGGTGCCCATGGTGCCGCCGATGAGCACCGGCTGGCCGGCGGCGCGCAGGTCGGCGGGCAGGTCCGGGTGGCCAGGACCGAAGGCGCGGGTGGCGCCCTTGCGGTGGACATAGAGCCGGCGCTTGCGGCCCTCGACCCGATGCTCTTCCAGCTTGCAGGTGTTATGGGAGACATCGTAAAGCAGGCGCAGGTCGGCCCCCAGAATATCCCGGAAGACCTGACGCGCCAGGTGGGTGAGGATCTGGCGATTGGCCAGGGCGCAGTTGATGCCGGCGCGCATGGCCCCGAGGTAGGCGCGGCCCAGGTCGGAGTTGAGGGGGGCGCAGGCCAGCTCCCGGTCCGGCAGGTGGATGCCGTGCTGGCTGGCGGCCAGGGCCATGCGCTTGAGGTAGTCGGTGCCGATCTGATGCCCCAGGCCGCGGGAGCCGCAGTGGATGCTCACCACCACGGCACCTTGCTCCAGGCCATAGGTGGCGGCGATGGCCGGATCATGGATGGCCGTCACCTCCTGGAGCTCCAGGTAATGGTTGCCGGAACCCAGGGTGCCCATCTCGTCACGCTGGCGGCGCTTGGCCTGCTCCGAGACCTGCTTGGGGTCGGCCCCGGCCATGCGGCCGTTCTCCTCGATGCGCCCCAGGTCTTCCGGCCGGCCATAGCCACGACCCACCGCCCAGCTCGCCCCGCCGGCGAGCATGGCGTCCATCTCCCGGTCGTCGAGGCGGATGGCGCCGGTGCTGCCCAGCCCCACCGGGATGCGGTAGTAGAGGGCGTCGGCTAGTTCCCGCTGCACCGCCAGGATGGCGGCGCGGTCCAGGCCGGTATGCAGGGTGCGCACCCCGCAGGAGATGTCGAAGCCCACCCCGCCACCGGAGACCACTCCGCCCTCGTCGGGGTCGAAGGCCGCCACCCCGCCGATGGGGAAGCCGTAGCCCCAATGGGCATCGGGCATGGCATAGGCGGCCTGAACGATGCCCGGCAGGCTGGCGACGTTGGCTACCTGCTCGTAAACCTTGTCGTCCATGTTACGTATCAGGGCCTCGTTACCGAAGAGGATGCCAGGGACGCGCATCGGGCCCTTGGGCTCGATGCGCCACTGGGTGTCGGTCAGCTTGGTCAGGGTCTTGAGGTCCATGGGGGTTTCTCGATTTCAATGGGTTTTTGCTCAGACATCCACCACGCAACGGGCGACCCAGTGGCCGGCGTCGTCCTGTTGCACGGCGAGGGCGGTATAGGTGGCCCCTTTGATCTCCACCGCCGGCTGATGGCGCTCGGGGTCGATTGGCTCGCCCCAGGCCTCGGCGCGGAGCACGGCCCCATCGATCTGGACTTGGAAGCGGGAGAAGAGCATGTGGCGGACGGCCATCTCATAGATCAGGGCATTAAGCCAGTCCACGAACAGCAGTTCCAGGTCCGGTTCCTCGCACTGAATAGGGATGGCCTGGGCCGGGCGCACCCGCGCGGGATCGCAGATGATGGCCGTCAGCGCCAGGGCCGCCTGCTCGAAGGCCTCCGCCGGGGTCATGCCATAACCGGCCACCCCCATATCGGCGCGGTGCTCGAAGTGGGCCCAGGAGGGCTGGCTGGCCGGAGGAGGGACTGGCATGGGCATGGGGGATATCCTGGCTTCGGCTTGAGAACACTCACCGCATCTCAAACAGTTCCTGGTGGAACCAGGCCACGGGCAAACCTTGGCTGGTGAGATCCTGGCGTAGGGCGTCACCGAAAGCTGAGGGGCCACAGAACCACACCTCGGCCTGCTGCCAGTCGGGCACCAGGGTTCTGAGACGGTCCCCGGTCAGACGGCCATCGCGGGTCGAGATGAAGATATGCAGTCGCACGCCGGCCGCCCGGGCATCCGCCTCCAGGCGTTGCAGGGCCTCTTCGTCCACCTCAGCCGTCGAGTGGAAAAAGTCCACGACCCGACCATCCGGCTGCGCCGCCAAGGTCTTCAGGCGGGCCACGAAGGGGCTGACGCCGATGCCAGCGCCGATCCAGATCTGCCGCCGGGAGGTGCCTTCGAAGTGGAACCGCCCATAGGGGCCTTCCACCGTCACCGGGTCCCCGGGTTTGAGGGTATCGGCCAGGGTCCGGGTGTAATCACCCAGGGCCTTGATCAGAAACTGGAGCCGGCCGTCCGCCGCGGAAGCGGAGGAGATGGTGAAGGGATGCGCCCCTTCGCGCTCATCAAAGGTCACGAAGGCGAACTGGCCGGCCTCATGACCGGGCCAGCGATCCTTGAGTTGGATCGTGATGGCGTTGACCTTGACGCCTTCCAGATACTTGACCCCCACGATCTCACCCACCGCTTTGCGGTTGATACCGATGCGCCGGAACAGGCTGATCAAGGCCGCCAGGGTGCCGGCCAACATCAGGACCCCCATCAGGATACCCACGGGCTCGGTCCAATAGGAAAAATTGGTCAGCACCACCGAGTGGACCACCAGTGCCAGGTAAACGACGGCTAGCCAGCGGTGGGTGATAAAAAAGTAACGATAGGGGAAGCGCTTGATCAGGGCGATGGCGATCAGGACCACCGCGGCGTAGAAGGCGATCTCACCGATCTGCTCGGCTAGACCGCGCTGCTCCTGAAAGACGCGAAAGATCTCGACGGTTGGCGTGGGCCGCGGCCCACGCGCCGGTTTTTCCAGCAGGCCAGCCTGGACCAACCACTTCGGCCCCTGGGAGAACAACCAGTGGGCCACGGACAGGACCAGCCCCGAGATCCCCAGCCACTTGTGCAGCCGGTACATCTTGTCGAGGCCATGAAGTCGATGCTCCAACCAGGCAGGGCGGACGGCGAGGACCATGGCGACACTCATCACCCCCATGCCAAGGAGGCCGGAATACTGGACCAACAGGTTGCGCCAGGGGAAAAAGCCTTGTGCCGTCAGCAGATTGCCTCCTTCCGCCAGAAGCCACAAGAGCGTCAAGGCGAGCAGGAGACCCACCAGACCGCGCAGAATCGTCTTCATTGAGCAAACACTCCCATTCATTGAGCAAACACTCCCAAGGGCCACGTCTTGGCAAGGCCTGAAGGACCTCGCCTTGGCCAAGTCACCTGCAACTCATGATAAATCTTTGAGAATTGATCAATAAGAATTAAAAATGGCTTATGGCAAGGGCGATCAGCCCATGATGTACACCCACGTGCCACGACCCGTGAGTGAAAACCTAACTGTCATGAGGCGGCGGGCCACACCCCTGAAAATGAAACCTTTTCCCGTGACTTTCACGCTAACGGAAGCATGCCGCCTCATGCCGACACGTCAGCCAGGGCTATCCAATTGCGCGGAGGACCCCTTGAGCCAGGCCGCCAGACGGGTGGTTTCCTGGAAGCCCGCCCATTGGTATAGGCGCTGTCCGGCGCTTGATGCCATGAGGTAAAAGGCCTCCGCTCCCCGCTGCCGGTGGTGGGTCAGCACCGCGTCCAGCAAGGCGCGGCCGGCGCCTTGACCCTGGAATTCGGGAGGGGTCGCCATGGACCAGACCCCGACCTGGGTCCCGATCCTGGAGGTCTGGACGAAGCTCCAGACCTCGCCCCCACGGCGAGCGATGAAGTAATCCAGGCCGGGGATGGCCAAGGCCTCCGGATTGTAGACGCGCGCGACGGCGGCGGTCGGCAGGCCAAAGGTGCGCGCGGCCATGGGCGTGGCCTCGCCGAGGACGCCAGGGTCGCAAATTCGCTCGATGACATAGGGCTGGCTGGTCAAACCCGTCCGGGGCTCCGTGCACACCATCAGGGGCACCTCCCCCGCCGGGGCGAAGCCCAAGGACGGCGCCACCGCCGCCAGGGGCCTGGTCGTGGCCGCAGTGGCAAACACCATCATCGGCAGCCCCCGCGCGGAGGCCCACTCATCAAAGACCCGCAGATGCCGGTCGGCCTCCCGCGCGTCCCCGAGGTAGGCAAAATTCATGTCCGCATGGGGTTCGCCAGTCAGAATCTGACCAGAATCGCGCCACAGATGTGCCTCGTAACCGGGCGAAATCCGGCAGATGAGATTGCAGCCATCGATCAGCCCCCGCCACGGCATGGCGGGGGTTGGCGAGGGAGTCTGAGACTTATCGAGTGAGGTCATTGTTTACCTTCCGTATCCGCAGCGAGGGGGAGGCCAGGACACTGCGTTTCCGACGGCGGTAGCGCGCCATAACTGGATGCGCGCTGCCCTCTATCCCCGATGGAACTGAAGAAATGCAGGCGGTGGGCCTGCTGAACCCTGCCGAACCGGGGAGTCCAGCGACGGCTATGATCATATTCCCTCCGGGGATGCCACGCGGGGCCATTGGCCTATGCGGTAGGCTAAACTCCTCATCCCAGCGAAGCAACGAGCGGAAAATGACACTTGATGACAGGAGATGACAGGAGATGGCATTTTGCGGATCTACCCTAGCCGATCAGTATTACCTCCCGGAGATCACCGGTTACGAATGGGGGACTTAGCAAGCAAGAATCCAGATGGCGCGACCAGGATCGGGGCGAAAAGATGTTCCTGTTCGATGCGGAGCAAAACTGCCAGCAGGTCGCTGGTTCAATAGGTCCTAACCCTGAAGATGGTGAGCGCAACACGCAACCGCTAGATGGGACAGGCCCAGGAAAGGCTAGGCTGTTGACGATCAACGGGGGGCGATTCACCTCTCGTTGGTCTGCGGTGTTGCCTCGCCAAACCTGATTTATCCCCGACCCCGGCCTGAGGAGGTCATGGCGAGCGCCATCACCCATGCCAATTCACATTAGACCCAGAAGAATAGGGGGTGCCCCTTATCTCGGAGTTACCAACTTGGACGCTAGATCTTGTTGCCCCAGTGCCGGGTTCCCACAGCAGCCAGGACCCATCATCACCGCCGGATTCCTGACCTTTCTGGTCGCTGCCCTCCTGGGGCAAGAAGCGCTGGCTGACAATATCACCGAGCGGCTGGCCTTGGGTGGCACCCTCGCCATGGCGACCCAGTGTCAGCAGGTTTCTGGAGCCGGTGACGAGAACAAATGCGGCGCCGGTGCCGCCCTGATGCCGGACCTGACCCTGAATCTTACCGACCGGGATCAGGTTTATCTCCTGTTCGACTTCGCCCTGGGCAATGACCTTAATGCCGATTCACCTTTTGCCCTGGCCCCATGGGCAGCCAGTTTGGAAGACGATGTCCAGAATATCAACGGCAGTAACCGCAGCTATTTGCTGGTGGCGACCTATAGCCACGATTTCCAGTTCGCCAGCGATCATGCGTTGCAATTCACCGGAGGTATCCTCGATACCGGCGTATTCCTGGATCAAAACGCCTACGCGAGTGATGAGAATACCCAATTCATGAATGTCGCCTTCGCCAATTCGCACAGTTCCTATCTGCCGACCTACAATCCCGGCGGGGCCTTGGAATGGCGTTATCAGGACTGGACCCTTAGTGCCCTGGGTCTGAATGGCGGTGAAAACCCAGCGGGGGAGTCGTTCGGTTACTATGCGGCGGGGTTGGCTTACCGGCTGCAGACCGCCTGGGGCGAGGGTAATTACCGCTTGATGTATTTCGCCACCACGCCGGACTTTACGGCTGACCCGGGGGGAGGACTAGAGAGGGGAGAAGGCGTGATCCTCTCCCTGGATCAGGAACTGAACAGCGACTGGGGGGCCTTCCTGCGCCTGGTCTGGCAAGGGGATGCGCTCCTGGGCGATTACAGCGCCCGCTATACGGGCGGACTCAGCGTGCTTGGCACATCTTGGGGGAGGACGCGGGACAACCTCGGGATCGCCGTGGGCTACCTGCAAGGCCCGGAGCGGGATTCTTCACCCGGGGAGAGAGGGCCAATGGCCGCCCTGCCGGACGAGGCGCCCCTGGCAAGCACTTGGCTCGGCGAGGCTTATTACCGCTTCGTCGCCGCTGAATGGCTGGCCCTGAGCGCGGATATTCAGTACATGAATGACCGTTATCGGGCCGGGGAGGATGTCAGTGGCTGGGTCTTTGGTCTCAGGGCCACGCTAGACTATTAGCGGCGCAATGATTTCCCAGCGCTTCCGTGGCTATACTTCCCGCTGGCGCGGGGGATTTTTCCCGCTCTGTACCCTGTTTGAATCAACAAGCCACAAGAGGCGATGAACATGAAAGAACGCGTTGTTTTCGCACTGGTTGCGCTGCTGGCGGTGGGAACCGGAAATACCGTTGCGGAAGATAAGTTACCGAATCTGCTCGGAAAATGGACTGGCATTCAGGAATATGCCTTGATCCGCAAAACCGAGGTACCCATGCTGCCAATGCATGCCGTCAAAGACGAATTTGGTCAATTTTCAATTGATTATGAGTTTACCCAACAAGAAGGCAGATTGCTGAAGGGGGTTAAGACGTCGGTCACCAAGACCGAAAGGATCGTCTGTGCCATTGGCCATGACAAGGACGACTTACACTGCACGGATGAGAACGGTCATCTGGACGGGGAGATAGAGCATGATGGCCAGGAGATTATTGGTCACTATCACCATGTCACCAGCGACAATTCCGTAGTTGCCATCGTTAAATTGACCCGGGTGAAGTGAAGCTGATCCCAGCGGAAGTGCGGACGAGCTGATCGGGCGGGAGTTGCCCTGACCAGAGCGGGGCAACTCTGCCCTGCGCCTGATCGACGACTACCTCTCGGCTGAGATAGGGCTCAAGGCAAGCCTGCCAGGCGATCGGCGGAGAGGAGGATGATCTCAATCTCCTCCGTGATCTCCTCCTGGCGCTGGGCGTTGCAGGCCCGACGCAGCCCTTCGGCCTTCTCTTCCAGGCGTTGCAGGGCCTGCTCCATGTGGGTTTGACGCTGGCGGTTTTCCGCCGTCAGGGAGCTGTAAAGGACCTGATTCAGGACGGCATAGAGATAGTGGCGGGTGAGGCCATCGAGCAGTTCCCCCGGGGGCAGGTGCATGAGGGGAGGAAAGGCAGGATTAGGGGTCCGGTCAGGCAGCCAGGGGCGGATAGGGTCCGGCGTTGCACGCGAGCTTGAGGTCATCGCGGACGGCGAGATTGAGGCCATCCCGGAGAGCGGAATTGAGGTCATCGGGGAGAGTGAGATTGGGGCAATCGCGATCGGCGGGATTGAGGTTGTCGCAGACGGCGGGAGTGGGGCCGTCGCGGACGGCGGATCGGGTTCTGACGCTCCCGGCGGTATAAGGGGGCCGGCCAGCGGCAGCAACTGGCGCAGCCGCAGATCATTGGTCGCTTCTTCCTGATAGAGCACGCCCAGCCCGCCCCCGGCCGGCTCTCCCCCCGCCAGCCCACCTCCCGCCGGCTCGCCCGCCGCCAGCAGGCGATTGAGTTCCCGGGTGAGGCGCAGCAACACCGCCGGCACCTCGTCGGCGACGGTGGCGCCGGGGAGTCGCTGCACGATGCGCGGGTCCCCGCCAAGCCGGGTGGCCAGGCGCTGGCCAACGACCAGCCACTGACCCGCCAGCGGTGGGGCCTCGGGGTCCCGGACCCGCGCCGCGAGGCGCGCGTTGAAATCGCCGCAAAAGCCTTGTTCCGAGCCGACCAGGACCCAGAGCGCCCCTGCCGGGGCCAGTGTTGTTGGTGGCCGGTGCCCATCTCCCGGGACAGGCATGACCTCTGGCCAGGGGGTGGAACCCGCTTCCTGCGCCGCCATCTGAGCCAAGGGATGGATCAGCTCCGGGTGCCAGGCCAGGAATTCGCCAAGGGCGGCCTCGATGCCCGCCACCATCCGTTCCTGGCAGGCGATGAAGCTCAGCAGGGTGCGGGTCTCCATCAGGGCCAGGCTCTTCATGGCCCCCAGGATGTCGGCGATCTCGGTCAGGGCGCCCAGCCGCCGCGCCAGCTCACGGCGGCGGCTCATGGCCAACCTCCTTCGCCATCGGCGATGGCACCTGATCTGTCCACTCCCCGAGGGCCTTCCGCCAGACGGCGCGGTCGTCGGCCAGGGTCAGTGGCGAGGCGTCAGCGCGGGCCAGCAGGTGGACCAGACGGGCGGCGATGGCCGCCTCGTCCCCCGCCAGGTCATCGAACAGGCCCTCGTTGTAGGCGATCAGCCAGGCCAGGTGCTGTTCCGGGGACAGTGGGGCCAGGCGCTCTTGCTTCAGCAGCTCCCGCAGCAGCCGGCCACGCTGGATCTTGGCCGCCACGCTCGCCTCCAGGCGGGCGCCGAAGCGGGTGAAGACCTCCAGCTCCAGGAACTGGAGAAAATCCAGCTTCATGCGCCCGGCCTCGTCGCGGATGGCCGGGGGCTGGGCCTTGCCGCCGATGCGCGATACCGAGCGGGTCACGTCGATGGCGGGGAGGTCACCGCGGGCGAAGCGCTGGGGGTCCAGATAAATCTGGCCGTCGGTGATGGAGATGAGGTTGGTGGGGATGTAGGCGGCGATCTCCCCCTGCTCGGTCTCGATGAGCGGCAGGGCCGTCATGCTGCCGCCGCCCTTGGCCGCCGCCAGGCAGGTGGAGCGCTCCAGCAACCGGGAGTGGAGATAGAAGATGTCGCCGGGATAGGCCTCCCGCCCCGGTGGCCGGCGCAGCAACAGTGACAGCTCGCGATAGGCGCGGGCATGGGTGCTGAGGTCGTCGTAGACCACCAGGGCATCCCGCCCGGCCGCCATCCAGGCCTCGGCCAGGGTGCAGCCGGCGAAGGGCGCCAGGTATTTGAGACCGGGGGTGGCGGTGGCCTCCGCCACCACCACGCAGGTGTAGGCCAGGGCACCGCTCCGGCGCAGGGTTTCCAGGGGCGCCACCACCGCCGAGCGTTTCTGGCTGATCAGCACATAGACGCAGTGGACGTCCCGGCCGTGCTGGGCGACAACCATATCCAGGGCCAGGGCGCTCTTGCCGGTGCCGGCGTCGCCGATGATGAGCTGGCGCTGGCCCTTGCCGATGGGCACCAGGGTATCGAGGATCTTGCAGCCCGTGACCAGGGGCCGGCTGACGAAGTCGCGGTCGATGATGGGGGGCGAGGCTGCCTCCAGGGGCCGGCGGCTGGCCGTTTCCACCTCGCCCCCGCCGTCCAGGGGCCGGCCCAGGGGGTCCACCACCCGTCCCAGGTAGGCATCGCCGACGCTGAGGGTGAGCTGGCGTCCTGTCAGCCGGGCCGCAGCGCCGGCGGTGAGGCCCTCGCCCTGATGGAGCAGGATGGCGCCGATGCGCCGTGAGCCGAGAAAGAAGACCAGGGCCTCGCTGCCGTCCTCGAAGGCCAGGATCTCGTCCATGGCTGCGGAGGGCAGGCCCTCGACCCAGGCGATGCCGTCGCCCACGGCGGCGACCTTGCCCTCCTCCACCAGCCGCAGGCCGAGGCGATAGTCCCCCAGCCAGGCGGCCTGGCGGGCCAGGGGGGCCGAGGATTCAACCGCCATGGTTGCCGGCCTGGGCGAAGCCGTCGAGTTCGTCCGCCAGGCTCAGGTCCAGTTGCCAGGGGCCGAGGGCGACGCGCAGCCCAGCCAGGAGTTCGGCATCCTCGGCCCAGGACAGGGCCAGGGACCGGCCGAGGCGGGCGTTCAGGGCCGCGGCGATGCGCTGACGCTGGACCTCCGCCACCGGAAAGGCGCTCGTGATCAGGACCCGGCGCTCCTCGCCGAGGGCGGCGGCATCCAGTTCGGCGAGCCGCTCCTGGGGCAGGTGGGCCAGGTCCTCGATGAAGACGTCGATGAGGCGGCGCTCCAGCTCCGGCCCGGCGAGGCGGGAGAGCAGTCGGGTGGCGAAGCCGCGCGCCACCTGGATGGCCTGGCCCTCAAGCTCATGCCGCTGCTGATCCTGCCGATGGGCCTCCTGGGCTTGCTGGCGCTCCCGTTCCGCGGCCAGGGTCTGGGTCAGGGCCTGGAGCTGCCGGCCCCGCTCGGCCTCCAGCTCCGCCTGGAGTCCCGCCCGCAGGTGGGCCTTCTCCGCCTCCCAGTCGGCCAGCCGGCGCTCGAACTGGGCCTGGAGTTCCGCCGCCGCGGTCTCGGCCTGCCGGGCCTCCTCCAGGGTCCGGGTCACGCCCGCCTGCCGCCGGGCCAGCACCTCCCGCACCGGCCGATACAGGAAGCGCTGGAGAAGCCACACCAGGACCAGGAAGTTGACGACCTCCAGGGCAAAGGTGGTCCAGTCGATGGCCATGGCCAGCAAGTCCTTAACGGAGCAGATATTCCAGGAGCGGGTTGCGGAAGAGGATGATGAGCACGATCACCAGCACGTAGATGGCCAGGGACTCGATCATCGCCAGGCCAATGAAGAGGGTGCGGGTGATGGACTTTTCCGCCTCCGGCTGACGCGCCAGGGCCTCCAGGGCCGTGGTAATGGCGCGGCCCATGGCGATGGCGGGGAAGATGACCCCGACGGCGATGGCCAGGGCCGCCGCCACGGTGGAGATAAGGGCGAAGAGGTGGATATCGCTCATGGCGAGGGTCCTGATCGGTGAAATGATGAGTCCGGGCCAGATTGCATGCCCCCGGCGATGTAGATCAGCGCCAGGGTGCCGAAGATGTAGGCCTGCACCAGGGCCTCGATAATGTGCAGCATGAGCACCGGGATCGGCACCAGCAGCCCCGCCACCAGCAGCACCAGCAGGGCGGCCATCTCCAGGCTCATGATGTTGCCGAACAGGCGCACCGCCAGGGCCAGGGTGCGCGACAGCTCCCCCAGCAGATGGAAGGGCAGCAGCAAAGGACTGGGGGCCAGGTAATGGCGCAGATAGGGCCCCAGGCCGGTGGCGCGGATGCCGAACCAGTGCACCGAGAGAAAGACCAGCAGGGCCAGGGCGGCGGTGGTGGACAGGTTTCCCGTGGGGGCATGGAGCCCCGGGACCAGCCCGGTGAGATTGGCCAGGGCGATGAACAGCCACAGGGTGCCGATGAAGGGCAACAACAGACTACCCCGGCCCGGCAGAACCGCCTCGATGGCCGCCTCCACCGCCTGTACCCCGCCCTCTAGGGCGGTCTGCACCAATCCCGGCCGATCGCGGGAGAGTCCGCGGGTGACCAGCCAGGAGCCCAGGGCCAGGATCAGCAGCAGGCCCCAGGTCGTCACCACCGTGGCGGTGATGCCCAGGGGACCGAGATAAAAGAGGACGGGCAGGCTTTCCATCACCAATGCTTGCGGATGAAGAGGACCACGTTGAGGACACCCAGGGCCAGCCCGAGCAGGATCAGATTGACGGACCAGCGCACCGAGTAACCCGCCTGGAGGCCGTCCAGCCAGCTCCCAAGATAGGCCCCGCCCACCAGGGGCACCAGAAAGAGTATAGACAGGGTGCCGAGAAATACCGTCTGGGCAAGCAGGGAGCGGCGTCCCCGCTCCGCCCCCTCCAGGCGGCGGGCATGCCGTTCCACCCCCTGGCGCCAACGGTCGTCGTTCATGTCCGCCCCGCCTCCAGACCCCGCAGGCGGCGGAACAATTCCTGCTCCAGCCGCTGCAGATTGTCCTTGACGCTCTTGAGGGCGGCCTCCTCCTCCGCCAGTTGCCCCTCCAGCAGACCCGAGATCCGCCCGTAGTCTTCGTCGATCAGATAGCGGCGGGTGTTGAGGAAGAGTTCATCGTCGGTAAACCAGAGCACCGCCCCCGGGCAGGCTAAATAGCGCCAGGGCCCGGTGGCCTGGCGAAAACGCGCCAGGCCGTATTCGAGCAGGGTCAGGAAGGGCGCGTGGCCCGGCAGGAGGCCGAAGCTGCCGCTGGCATCCTCGCCGACGAAGCTCACCAGGCCCGCGATCCGCTCGTAGCGGGCGGCGCTCTGCAGGTGGAGGGTAAAGTCCCGGTTCATGGCTGGCTGCCCTGTCCCGCGGGTTCCCCCAGGCCGCCACGCATATAGCAACGCTCCTCCGGCAGGGCGTCATAGTCCCCGCGCAGGATGGCCTCGCAGTCCGCCAGGGTGGTCGCCAGGGGTACCGCAGCGCCGGGGATGCCGGTATGCCCGGCGACGACGTGGAAGGGCTGGGTGAGATAGCGCTCCAGGCGCCGCGCCCGCTCCACCGCGCGCCGGTCGGCCTCCGCCAGGGCCTCCATGCCCAGCATGGCGATGATGTCCTCCAGTTCCCGGTAGCGGGCGAGCTGTTCGCGCACCGCCTGGGCCACGGTGTAATGGCGGTCGCCGATGAAGGTCCGGTCCATCATCTGGCTGGCGGAGGCCAGGGGGTCCACCGCCGGGTAGATGCCCTTGGCGGCCTGGTTGCGCGACAGGATGACGGTGGTGTCCAGATGGGCAAGGAGGGCCTCCACCGCCGGGTCGGTCATGTCGTCCGCCGGGACATAGACCGCCTCCACGGCGGTGATGTTGCCAGTGCGGGTGGAGGTGATACGTTCCTGGAGCTCGGCGACCTCGGACAGCAGTGTGGGCTGGTAGCCGACGGTGGCCGGCATCCGCCCCAGCAGCCCGGAGATCTCGCTGCCGGCCTGGACGAAGCGGAAGGCGTTATCCATGAGAAACAGCACATCCCGGGCCACCGAGTCGCGCAGATATTCGGCGTAGGTCAGGGCCGCCAGGCCAATGCGGAAGCGCACCCCGGGGGACTCATCCATCTGGCCAAACAGCATAAGGGTGCGCGCCATGACCCCGGCGGCGCGCATGTCGTGCCACAGCTCGTGGCCCTCACGGATGCGCTCCCCCACCCCGGCGAAGACCGACACCCCGCGGTGGAGGTGGACGATGGCGTGCATGAACTCCATGATCAGCACCGTCTTGCCCACCCCGGCGCCGCCGAAGAGGCCGGTCTTGCCGCCGCGGACGAAAGGGCAGAGCAGGTCGATGACCTTGATGCCGGTGGGCAGCAGGTCGCCCACCCCGGCCGCCTCCGCCAGGGGCACCGGCGGGGCGACGATGGGGCGGAAGCCCCCCGCCTCCAGGGGCGGGCCGCCATCCAGGGGCCGGCCGAAGCCGTCCAGCAGGCGCCCCAGGCAGGCCGGGGTCACCGGGACCGCCAGCGGCCCCCCGGCGTCGAACACCGGCATGCGCCGCCGCAGGCCGCCGGTACGGTGCAAGGCGATGGCCCGAACATGGCGCTCGTCCAGGTGGCGGTAGACCTCGAAGGTGTAGCGCTCCTCGTCTTTGCAGGCATAGAGGGCACGATGCAGGGGGGGCAGGCGGGAACAGCAAATGTCGATGACCGGGCCATGCACCTCCGCGATATAGCCCAAGGCAACGGCGTCAGGCATCGTCAGCGCCGCCCGCGCCATAGACGGCCGAAATCGGAATGGATGGTGCGACGGGACAGGGTGAGGGTGTGGCGTTCGTCGTGGAAATCGCCGACCTGGCGATAGTCGTCCAAGGTATAGAGTTCAGGAAGGGGTTGCGCCGTCATCCGCCTGCTCCGCCATTTACCATGCGACTTATCTCAGGCCATTTGAGGGCACCGGTCCAGAGGTTGGTGCCGAACCCGCCGCCGCCGCGAAAAGCGCTTCAGCCCGCTCGACTCGGGCGGCCAGCAACAGCCAGCGGCGCAGATGGGCCGGATCATGACTGGCGCGCAGCCGCGCCTCCACGTCGGCCGTGACGGCCAGGCCGCGGTCCTGGAGCAAGGCCAGAATCGCCTCGATCAGGGCCTCCTCCCGGCCCTTTTCCCGGCCCTGCTTCAGGCCTTCTTCCAGTCCAAGTTCCCGCCCTTCTTCCAGTCCAAGTTCCCGGCCTTCTTCCAATCCTTGCTCCCGACCCTGATCGAGAACCGCGTTCAGGCCGGCATAGCCTCGACGCTGCAAGAGATTGCGCAACACCACCTCGTGCGCCGCCTCCCGGTCGAACAGGGCGCGAACGGGGACCGGGTTGCGCAGCACCCCTGGGGCTTCCAACTGATCGAAGGCGGTGAAGAGCTTCATGGGTCCATCCGGACGATGCACCTCGACCCGTTGGGGTCCCAGCAGCCGGACGACCCACACCAGCCGGGTGCCCGCCGCCAGCAACTCGGCGATCTTGTCCTGCAACTCCCGCTCATCCTGGCCCTGGCCGGCGTATTCGACGGCTAGGGGCGGGGCCTCCGTCAGCCAGGTCTGGTTGCCGCAGGGCGGAGTGGCGCGAACCGCCACGTCGGGGGCCCGCAGGCTGGCACTATCCGGACTGATGCCGACATCGGCCCCCGTCCACTGGATGTCGGGATCACTGTCCAGCACCTGTGCGCCGCTGACGCTGCCGGCGGCATGCTGCCAGCCGGCCGGGGCGCAATAGATGGGATGGCCATTGGAGAGTTCATAACGGTCCCCATCGCGCAGGTGTTCGGCGCGGAAGGGACCCGGGGATGAATGGCGTTGGGGATTGCTCATGGCAGGTTCCTCGAATGGCCTGGTTCTGATGGATTCTAGCCAACTCCCCAAACGCTTGCTCAGGCCCCGCCCTTCCAGGCCAGGCCTCCCGGCCATCAGGTGCCGTGCCGCTTGCGATAGCCGTCGAGGTAGCGGGCAAAGCGCCCGATGGCCTCTTCCAGATCATCGGTGTTGGGGAGAAAAACGATGCGCAGGTGATCGGGATGGGGCCAATTGAAGCCGCTGCCCTGGACCACCAAGACCTTTTCCTCCAGCAGCAGTTCCAGGATGAAATGCTGATCGTCGAGGATGGGATAGAGCCGGGGGTCCAGGCGGGGGAAGAGGTACATGGCCGCAGTGGGCTTATGACAGGTCACGCCGGGGATGGCGGTCAGGAGTTCATAGGCATGGTCGCGCTGTTTGCACAGCCGACCACCGGGGGCCACCAGGTCGTCGATGCTCTGATAGCCGCCCAGGGCGGTCTGGATGGCGTGCTGGGCCGGTACATTGGCGCAGAGGCGCATGGAGGCCAGGATATCCAGGCCCTCGATGTAGTCCCGGGCATGGCGCTTCTCGCCAGAGACGATGGCCCAACCGGCACGGTAGCCGCAGGCGCGGTAGTTCTTGGACAGGCCGTTGAAGGTCACGAACAGGACGTCGTCGGCCAGGGAGGCGATGGAGGTATGGCTGACCCCATCGTAGAGGACCTTGTCGTAGATCTCGTCGGCATAGACGATGAGCTGATGCTGGCGGGCGATCTCGACGATCTCCCGCAGCAAGTCGTCCGGGTAGAGGGCGCCGGTCGGGTTGTTGGGGTTGATGATGACGATGGCCCGGGTCGCCGGGGTGATCTTGGCGCGGATGTCGTTGAGGTCCGGCAGCCAGCCCGCCCCCTCGTCGCACAGATAGTGGCAGGGGGTGCCCCCGGCCAGGGACACGGCGGCGGTCCACAGGGGATAGTCCGGGGCTGGAACCAACACCTCGTCGCCGTTGTCGAGCAGGGCCTGCATGGCCATCACGATCAGCTCGGAGACGCCGTTGCCGATGTAGATGTCTCCCACCTGGACGCCGTGGATGCGCTTCTCCTGGGTGTAGTGCATCACCGCCTTGCGGGCGGCGAAGACCCCCTTGGAGTCCGCGTAGCCGCAGGCATTGGGGAGATTGAGGATGACGTCCTGGACGATCTCCTCCGGGGCCTCGAAGCCAAAGGCGCCGGGGTTGCCGATGTTGAGCTTGATGATGTGGTGGCCCTCCTCCTCCATCTGGCGGGCGCGGGCCATGACCGGGCCGCGGATGTCGTAGCAGACATTGGCCATCTTGGTGGATTTGAGGACGGGCTGCATGGGGTACTTCCGGGTGGTTGAGACGGAGACGAAGATCGGCCAGCCGCGATGGCACGAATGGGCGCTAACTGGACCTAACTGTCATGAGGGGCGCGGCATGTTAGGGCCATCGCGCCGGAGGCGAATAGTCAGAGGCTTTGTTCACGATCTTCCTTGTGATGCCAGAGTCGTAAGACAACTAAGGCATCCGCATGTAGGGAATAGCGAACAATGGTATTCCCAAAAATTATTTCTCGAACGGTGTCAGGTTGTGGTGCCAGCGCCACGTTGTAGCCGAGGTATGGAAACATACAAAGGTTCTCGACACGCGCAATAAGTTCAGAGGCCACGCGCGCGGCGGCAGCAGGGTCTTTCTCGGCGATGAACGCACGAAGGCGGACCAGATCAGCAACCGCCTCTTGGGAATAGCTCAGCCTCATTGACCTACCTTCGGCGGGGGTAACTCCAGGGGAGAACCCCAAGTGCGTAGCCAGGAATGAACGACCTCACCTGAGACAACCTTGCCCCGCGCTACCGACTCCATGGCTTGTAGGGTTTCCTCCCAGCGAACCTGCTCTAGCTCTTGACGCTGAAGATATTCCCTTAGCGCCTGATTAATAAGCCAGTTTTTGGTTCGCTGCAATTTACTGGCGATAGCCTCAAGGCCCTCTTCGATATCCGGCTGAAGCCGGACGCTGGTTATGCTCATTGGGACACCCTCTCAGAAGAATGCAACGTATTACATCATATTCTTCGGAACGAGACGGTGCACCGTGCCGCGGGTACCTGCGCAGCACACCTTATCGCATCGGCCAGCTCGGTTGGCAGGATCGCAAGATCGGCCGGGACATCGACATCCGGCAGGGCCTCGCCCACCCACACGTGCCAGTTCAGGTCACGCAGACGCCTCTGGGTGAGGTCCGCCACGGTGGCCGTGCCCCAGGGCATGGTGGTGAAGAGTGAGGGATGGTAGGCGAAGGCCCGCAGACCAAGCAAAACATAGCCGCCATCCAGCGCCGGAATGAGGGCCGCCGCGTGCCGATGCAGCGCCAAGGCAGCCTCCCGCAGGCGCTGCGGGGTCAAGGCCGGACAATCGGTACCCATCAGCAGGACCGGCTCGCCCGCGTCCAGATAGCCGCGAGCGGAGCGGGCCAGGCGCGCCCCCAGATCGCCCTCGCCCTGGTCACTCCAGGCAACGCTGGACCCCCGGGGCCCCAGTTCGCGAAGGGCCGGGAGCCAGGGCTGCCAGTCCGGGTGTTCCGGCGCCGGGCTGGCGCAGATTTCCACCGGCCCCAGGTCCGCCGCCAGGGCCTGCTTCAGGGCATGAGACAGGAGGCGGCCGGCTAGCCGCGCCGCTCCCTCCGCCCCCAGGGCCGGGATCAGCCGGGTCTTGACCCGGCCAGGAACCGGCGCCTTGGCAAAGATCAGGATGCGGACCTGGCTCACTGCTGGCACCGCTCGTCCGTTGGCCGGGCTGTCGGCTCCGTCCACTGGCAGCGCACGTCCGGTAAACTGGCTACCGTATCCGTCAACTGGCAGCGCTCATCAGTCGGACTGGCCACCGTCTGCGTCCGGGCGGGGAGGCAATAGCGAGCCGCCAGGGCCTCTGCCGGCACCCCGCGCCAGTAGTCGAAACGTAGACACCACATCAGGAGGATCGTGCGCCAGGGCCCCTGGCTCTCCCAGCGCCGGCCGGAGGTCAGCACCCGTTGCCGCAGGCATGCGGGGGGGCCCAGGCGCTTGAGCCGCTTGGACAACTCGATATCCTCCATCAACGGCTGGTCCGGGAAACCGCCCACGGCGGTGAAGGCCTCCCGACGGACGAACAGCGCCTGATCGCCGGTGGCGATGCCGGTGAGGCGGGAGCGCAGATTCATCAGCCGGGCGACGAGCTTCAGCACCCGGGGCCGGCCCGTGATGCGGACATCGAAGCGGCCCCAGAGCCGCTCCCTCAGGGCCCCCTGGATGAGCGGGGCGGCATCCTCCGGCAGGCGGGTATCGGCGTGGAGAAAGACCAGGGCCTCGCCCTGGGTGGCGGCGGCACCGGCGTTCATCTGCCGCGCCCGACCCCGTGGGGCGGTGAGGACCCGGTCGACCCAGGGTACCGCCAGGTCGGGGGTGCCATCACGGCTACCGCCATCGACCAGAATGACCTCATGACCCTGGGCGCGCAGGGACTGAAGGGGGGACAGGGTCGCCATCAGGCCCGCCGCCTCGTCCAGGGCTGGAAGAATGAAGGTCAGGCGCATGGCGAGCTCCCGGGTCGGGTGGCGCCTGGCGGGGGACGCCGTGAATCCATCCCTGGAGGCTTGACGACCGCCTCCCTGCGGTCAACACCCCCGCCAGACGCCGCCCGACCCTCCTTGGCTAGGACGAGCACCGAAGGGCTGCAAAGAATATTTGCTGAGCACTGACTGGTCCGGCGCTGACATGCTCGGTGCCGGCTTGAGCGCCAGTCTCCGCGCCCTCGGTCAAGGCGCCACCGCAACTGCTGCCCTGCCCGGCGGTGCAACCGTAGCAGTGTTCGGCGACGACAATGGGCGTCGTGCTGAAATCACTGGTTAGTAGGTCGCGCAGATGGGGCCTCAGGCTGTCGTCCGCCGCCCGATAGCCGCCCGCCCCTTCCAGCCCCCGCCCCAGCCTCAGGCCCAACTGCTGGTTGAAATCGCAGTCGTATAGCCAGCCTTGCCAGTCGACGCTGATCAGATCGCGGCACATGACCTGGTCCAGATTGGCGGGACGGAAATTGTCCTTGAGCAGGCGCAGATAGTTATCGAATTGCCCCCGGCTGAGCAGGGTGCTGCCGAAGCGCTGGATGGGCATGTTGGTCAGGATCAGGAGGCGACTGAAGACGATGCCGTAACGCTCGCCCAATTCCCGCCGGTAGGCCGCCTCCAGCCCCGTCTGGCCGGGGGGCAGGCTGGCGTCGCCGGGGTTGTAAACCAGGTCCAGGTCCAGGCCGCTCCCGGGCTGGCCGTAACCCAGGGCATTGAGGCGCCGCAGGCCGGTGATGCTGCGGGCATGGACCCCCTTGCCCCGCTGCCGGTCCACGTTGTCCTCCAGGTAGCAGGGGAGGGAGGCGACGACCTGCACCCCTTCAGCAGAGAGAAAATCCGCCAGGTCCTCCTGTCCAGGTTCGGAAAGGATGGTCAGGTTGCAGCGGTCGAGCACCCGCGCCCCCAGCCAGCGGGCCGCCTGCACCAGCTCGCGAAAGCGCGGATGTAGTTCCGGGGCCCCGCCGGTGAGGTCGAGGGTTGGCAGGCCGCGAGCGCTGAGCACCTGGGGAATCAGGTCGATGTTCTCATCGTCCATCCGCTCGGTCCGACCGGGACCGGCGTTGACGTGGCAATGGCCGCAGCTCTGATTACAACGGTAGCCGAGGTTGACCTGCAAGGTGGTCAGGGCCCGGCGGCGCAGCGACGGGAAATCGGTATCACGCAGGTGGGGCAGGGTGTCGAGCATGGCGGGGTACCTGGGGTTAGCGTGAGAGCCTGAAAGTCACAGCAAAGTCTTTCATTTTCGGCGGCATGCCCCCCTCATCACAGTTGGCGTGACAGTAATGGCAACGGATTCATTTACAGGGGGTGTGGCGCGACCCCTCATGACAGTTGATTCGGCGGCCTGAGGACGCGGTGGTCGGCTGGCTGAATCTCGGGACAGTCACGGCTGGCCCGGCTGACAGGGCTGACTCAACAACCTTCAATCACGGCATTGAACGCCGTCCAGGTCACCAGTATAACGGCTGGCGATACCCACCCTTAATTGCAGGATCGCACCCCATGCTCGCCTGGTTTGACCGTCTGCCCCTGCTCTATCTGGTCATCGCCGCCCTGACCCTGGGCTTCGCCCCCTTCGTCCCCGAGCCACATCTGTGGGAAAAGCTCAAGTTGCTGGCTGCCGGGGGGTTGACGCGCCCCCTGGACATCTTCGATCTGGTCCTGCACGCCACCCCCTGGCTACTCCTGGCACTGAAGCTGGCCCGCTCGGGGGTCCGATCCTGACCATGGACAGCGGCGTCACTCTGCTCTTCGTCTATAACGCCGACAGCGGCTTCTTCAACACCCTGGCGGACACCGGACACAAGCTTTTTTCACCCACCACCTGACCGCGTCATCAGGGCGAATACCCCCCAGCCCAGAAATTCGCGCGTGTAAGTGGCGTGGCGCACGGGTTCCGAGATCAGTTTGGCGCGAACCTCTTTCGCAAGCTCGTCGTCGGGATTGGCTTCAAGCCACCGGCGCATGGTGAGCCACTTGGCCGCCTCGTATCGATCCCAGCCGTCTTGGTCCGCCAAGACCATTTCCACGACGTCGTAGCCGAGATGGCCGAAAGACGCGAGCAGTTCTGGCAGCGGGAGAAAGTCGGAGATGGCGCCGGCAAGACACCCCCTTGCAACCTCTCCCGTCGGCGGTAACCGCAGCCAGTAGGGCTCGCCGATGAGGATGATCCCTCCGGAGCTGAGGCTCCGCGCCAGAAGCTCGATAGTGCCGGCGACTCCCCCGCCGATCCATGTGGCACCGACACAGGCGGCCACACCGGCCTTCTCCTCAGAGACGAAGTCGGCGGCATCACCGTGGATGAACTGGACTTGATCGGCGACACCGAGTTCATCCGCGCGGCGTTTCGCTTGCTCGGTGAACAACTGGCTCATGTCGATGCCGGTGCCGGTGACGCCGTAATCGCGCGCCCAGGTGCATAGCATCTCCCCCGAGCCGCTGCCGAGGTCGAGCACCCGGGTCCCCGTTTCCAAACGCAGCGCCGCGCCGAGGGTGGCGAGCTTTTCGGGTGTGAACGGGTTATGGATGCGATGAGCGCTCTCAGTGATGGTGAAGATCCGTGGAATATCCACTGCAGTAAATTACCTTGTGGGTGTGAATTAGGTATCTGAATAGATTCGGTCATTGCCTATCGTACTAGCTCAGGGGTGCGAAGCTGACTTACCGCGAAGCGCCTCCAGAGTGCGCCACTCTGGCAGAGGAGTGGTTAGCGAGATTTTTCAGGTTGGCTTCTCCATTGCTCACTATTACCGAGAAGGCGATCCGGTCAAAGCTGGGGGATGGTTTCAGGCAGCATCCTCGTCCTCCTCCCCCAGCCTGAAGCGGGCGGCGACTTCCTCCATGGTCGGCATGCGAGCTTGTTCCAGCCGCATCTCCAGGCCCAGCGCCCCCAGCACGGCCATGAGGGAGGAGAGGGTAACGTCCTCGCCCGCTTCGATCCGGTAGATCACCTCCCGCACCTTGCCGGCGCGATGCGCCAGGTCCTTGATCGTGAGGCCGAGTGCTTGCCGGCGCGCTTTTAGCGTGCGGCCGAGTTCATCGGGAAAGCGGATGGTGTCAGTCATGGCTGACATTTTTGGGGGAGATGCCGAAGTTTGCAAGTTAGGACTGACACAGTCGCCCCCCCTAATTCACTGGCTGTTTCCAGCCCAGGCAGTCCCTCGCCCGAGGTGGCTGCTGGATTGATCACCGGCCCAAGGAAGGAGGAGACGGTGGCTCGATGATGCGCAGGGGCAGCCAACAATCTCGCCTGCACCGAGATCGGCCTGCCCGCGGCCCACCCTTCGGCTCGCCCCTCGTCCAGGGTAGGGCGAACGGGAGCCTTCAAAACGGGGGCATTCAATTTAGTCGCTCACCACGGGCAGCCCGGCGCGGCGCCACTCCGGCAGCCCGTCTTCGAGGCGGCGCGCGGTGAAGCCTGCCTGGCGCAACCTGGCCACGGCCTCGAAGGACAACACGCACCAGGGCCCCCGGCAATAGGCCACCACCTCGCGATCCGGGGGCAGGTCCCGGAGCCGCTCCTGCAAGCGCTCCAGGGGGACATTCAGGGCCCCGGCCACGTGGCCCTGGGCGTACTCCTCGGGGGGGCGCACATCCAGGACCGTCACCAGGCCGGCGCGCACCCGGTCCAGCAGGTCCTGGGCCGGCACCGGCTCCAGGGCGTCGCGCCCCCGCAGGTAGGTCCCGACCAGGTCCTCGACCGCGTCGAGGTGGGCCGCGGCGATGCCGCGCAGCACGCCCAGCACATCCAGCACGCGCTCGTCCCCCAGGGTGTAGCGGATATGCTTGCCATCGCGCCGCGCCTGCACCAGACCCGCCGCCTTGAGTTGCTGCAAGTGCTTGGAGGTATTGGCGATGGACAGCCCGGCGACCTGGGCCAGGTCCTCCACGCTGCGCTCCCCCTGGGCGAGGTAATCCAGCAGTTCCAGGCGGGAGCCATGCCCCAACGCCCGAGCGACGACCGCCAGTTGAGCAAACAGGGCCTGCTTGGGATCGTGACTAGGAGGCATGACGGACTCCGCGGCTAGTTCGGCAACGATCGGCATTATAACGGGCCAGGCTTCAATCAACCCGATAGTTGAATAAAGCGCCTTCATCTGCCAGACTCAGGTCCAAGCAACCAACAACCGGACCCCCGGAGGCAGAGGACCGTGGAGACCTTCGTCCAGACCCATGAGGCGGCCATCCGCCTCACCGCCTTCTTCAGCATCTTTGCCGCCATGGCCTTGTGGGAATGGCGCGCCCCGCGGCGGGCCCTGACCGTCTCCAAGGCCCTACGCTGGGCCAGCAACCTGGGGCTGGTGGTCCTGAACACCGTCCTGCTGCGCCTGGCCTTTCCCATCGCGGCGGTGGGGCTGGCGGCGACAGCCTCGGCCCAGGGCTGGGGCCTGCTCAATCAGTTTCCCCTCTCCCCCTGGCTGGCGATCCCCCTGGCGGTGATGGCCCTCGACCTGGCCATCTGGGCGCAGCACGTCTTCTTCCACGCCGTGCCGGCCCTGTGGCGGCTGCACCGGGTCCACCACGCCGACCTGGACTATGACCTCACCACCGGGGCGCGCTTCCACCCCATCGAGATCCTGCTGTCCATGCTGATCAAGTTCGCCGTCATCCTGGCCCTGGGGCCTTCTGTGGTGGCGGTGATCCTGTTCGAGGTCATCCTCAACGGCATGGCCATGTTCAACCACGGCAACGTCGGCCTGCCCCGCGGACTGGACCGGCGGTTGCGCTGGGTCTTCGTCACCCCCGACATGCACCGGGTCCACCACTCCATCGCGGAGGACGAGACCAACTCCAACTTTGGCTTCAACCTGTCCTGGTGGGACCGGCTCTTCGGCACCTACCGTGACCAACCCCGCGCCGGTCAGATCGGCATGACCATCGGCATCGACGACCACCGCGACCCGCGGGAGGTCGCCGCCCTGCCGGGAATGCTGGCCCTGCCCTTCCGTGGCGCCATCACCGGCTATGCCATCAACCGCCGGCATTGGGGAGAAGAGGACCAGACCCGCGCCGCCCCTGGTCGGGCTCAACGTGGATCGGGTAGCGCGGGTGGCGCGGGCGAACAGGCCGGGAGACAGCAGCCATGAAGGCGGCCCCGCGTTGGCTCCTGGGCCTGGGCCTGGCCGCCGGCATCGCCCTGGCCCTGGTCTACCGCGAGCACCTGGACGCCGCCGCCCTGACGGACTGGGTGACCGCTGCCGGACCAGCGGGGCCCCTGATCTTCATGGGCCTCTATGCCATCGCCACCCTCTTCTTCCTGCCCGGCTCCCTGCTGACCCTCGCCGGCGGCGCCCTCTTCGGACCGGTCTGGGGGACCCTCTGGAATCTCACCGGCGCCACCCTTGGGGCCGTTCTGGCCTTCCTGGTGGCCCGCTATCTGGCCGCTGACTGGGTCCAGGCCCGCGCCGGGGGGCTGCTCAAGCGCCTGATGCAGGGCGTGACGGCTGAAGGCTGGCGTTTCGTCGCCTTCACCCGCCTGGTGCCCGTCTTCCCCTTCAACCTGCTCAACTATGCCCTGGGGCTGACGCGCATCCCCTTTCTGCCCTATCTGCTCGCCACCGCGATCGGCATGGTGCCGGGGGCCATCGCCTACACCTGGCTGGGCTATGCCGGCCGCGAGGCGGCGGGCGGGGGCGAGGGCCTGATCCAGAAGGGCCTCATCGCCCTCGCCCTGCTGGCGGCCCTGGCCTTCCTGCCGCGGCTGGTGGCGCGCCTGCGCCAGGCCCCCTGGCTGGCGCAGGCCGGGGTACAGGTACCCCAGACCCCCTCTGGCTCGACGCCCACCCCTCCAGCCACCAGCCGCCTGACTGTTACCACCCCCAAGGCCGCCACCTCTTCGGCCTCTTCCCCCACCACCGCGGAGCAGTAACCCATGTCAAGCCTGTTCATCCTCAATGATCCACCCTACGGCACCGAGCGTAGCTTCAATGCCCTGCGCCTGGCCAAGGCCCTCACGACTAAGAACGAGCCGGTCTGCGTCTTCCTCATGGCCGATGCGGTCGCCTGCGCCAAGGCCGGCCAGAAGGTGCCCCAGGGTTACTACAACCTGGAGCTGATGGTGAAGGCCGTGGCCCGCAAGGGAAAGGTGCTGTTGTGCGGCACCTGCATGGACGCCCGCGGCATCACCGAGGCGGAGTTGGTGGAGGGGGCGCAGCGCAGCACTCTCGACGCACTGGCCGAGGAAACCCTGGCCGCTGAACGCGTAATGGTCTTCTGAATCCTCGCAACCGCCGGGTCTTGGCAAGACCCGGCCCTACCTGGACAATGGACGGCCCCTACCCTGGGAGCCCTGTCATGACCCCTGCCGACGGTACCTCCGGCCAGCGAGGCCCTGATGAGGAGATCACCCAGACCCTCTGGCCCTCCCCGGACTATAACCGCCAGATCGAGCGACTCCGGTCAGCCATCGGAGAGACCATCTACCTGGCTGAGTTGGGCGACAGCCAGGTCCAACTCGGTGTCCGTCTGACGGGGACCCCTTACGTGCTCCTGGGACTGATCGACTTTCCCCGCCCTGATCCGACCCGGGGCCTGGCCCCCCATCTGCTCCTGCTGGACGACGGGCGCGGGGTGAACCTGGGGCGTATCGCGCGCGTCAGTCGCCGCCCCTTCGCGCCCCAGCCGACGGAACTGCTCTATCAGGACCGGGCCGCCCAGCAACACCTGTTGTTCGCCGAGCGGCGTTTGTCGCGGGAATTCCTTGGCGTGCGCAGCCGGGTGACGCTGGGTGAATGTCTCGGCTACTCCCCGCCCGAGGTAGCCCGACTCATCGCCGGTCCGCGGGATCACGAAACCGGGGCCCCCTAAGCGGCATCCCGATCGCCGGTCTCGTTCGTCAGCGTGACAACCAAGGCGAATACCTTAATTTTCAGATGGTTTGCGCGCCGTCTCATGACTATTACACACCCTCATTCCAGTTTTCGGCCTCGATAGGGAAGGTCGGGTGGCGTCTGGTGGGGTGTCGACCGCAGGTAGGGGGTCGTCAAGCCTACAGGGACGTATCCAGGTTGTCCTCCGCCAGACGCCACCCGGCCCGTAAAAACCGAAACTTGATGTGCGGTGTCTTTAGCGAGGATATGGGCTCCAGCGTAGTTGGCGAGGTCTCAGAGACCGCCGAGCCTGGCCGCCAGGTAAGTAGCCACGTCATCCATGCTGCGCAGCTTGGGGTAGTCGAGTTCAGGGATATCGACCCCCAGGCGGCGATGGAGGGCGGTGAACCAGTTGAGGAAATCCATGGAGTCCAGGTCGAAGACCTCACGCAGGTCGGCATCCGGGGGGATGGTCTCATCGGCCAGGTCGGGGGCGACGTTGGTCAACTCCTCCAGGGTGGCGGCCAGGATCTGGTCTTTGGTCATGGCAGTGCTCATCGTCAAGCTCCTCCTCAGGTCCTCAAATGGAGGACCAGCGCTCAGCATCACAGGTTTTCGGGCTCGTGCAGGCGCTGAGCCACCTGGGCCAGAAAAAGGGCGCCACGGTGGCCGTCACTGTGGCGATGATCGGCGGCCAGCGTGACGGTGACGACCTGCCGCGGCACGACCCGATCCTCCAGGACCCAGGGCGCCGGCCGCGGGGTGCCGAAGCCAACGATCGCCACCTGGGGCGGATAGATGATGCCGTAGAGGCGGTCCACCCCGCGCTCGCCCAGGCTGGAGACGGTGATGGTCGGGTCCGCCAATTCCGAGGCGCGCAGGCCACCGCTCCGGACCCGGGCCACCAGATCGCGCAGCTTGGCCATGAGGGTATCGAGATCCAGGTGGTCGGTATCATGGATGGCCGGCGCCACCAGCCCACCGCCGCGGATGGCCGTGGCGCAGCCCACGTGGATGGCGGCGGAGGGCTCGAAACGCCCCTCCCGGTCAAAGCCGTTGAGCTCGGGAAAGCCCTTGAGGGTCAGGGCCACGGCCTTGATGAAGAGCACACCCATGAGCAGGCGCCGCTCCGGCGGTAGTTCGGCATTGCGCTGGGCAAGCCAGTCGCTGGCCGGGGTCAGATCGACGTCCTGGCTCAGATAGTAGTGGGGGATCTCCCGTTTGGCGTGGGCCATGGCCGCGGCGATGGCCTGGCGCATGGCGGCCAGGTCCAGGCCAGGGTGGGCCGGGCGGCGACCGGCCGTGGCCGAGGCTGCTGGTGTCGCCAGTGGAGGAACCGTCGGGGATGGAGCCGGCGCCCGGGGAGCGGCTTGAGGGGTGCCACTCGCCAGGGCCACGGCTGCCGACCGTACATCCGCCAGGACGATGGCCCCACCGGGACCAGTGCCGACAAGCCCATCCAGGCTCAGCCCCCGCTGCTGGGCCAGGCGGCGGGCAGCCGGAGAGGCACGGGGGTCGACGGCCTCCGGCATTGACGGTGATGGAGGGATCAGCGGGGCTGAACGGGGAGGCGATTCTCCGGATGATGGCGCCACGGGCGTTGACAACTTGGGAAATGGCGCCTGGGGTGATGGCGCTAAAGGGGGTGCCGCCTCGGTCACCCCGATAGCGCTGGCCGTCATGTCCGCAGGCAGGCTCTCAGACAAGACCTCAGTCAGCCCCCCGGACTGGACCCCGGTCCTTTGATCCGGGGGCGTGACCATCGCGGCCTCCAGCTCCGCCAAAGGGGTACCCACGGGCACCGTCTGGCCCACCTCGATGAGCTGGCGGCCCATGACGCCGTCATGAAAGACCTCGACTTCGATGGCGCCCTTCTGGGTTTCCACCACGGCGATGACGTCGCCCTTGGCAAAGGTCTGGCCAGGTTGCAGGACCCATTCGATGAGGGTGCCGGCCTCCATGTCGGCGCCAAGGGAAGGCATGCGATAAAGGCTGATCATGGGCAGTACGGTCGAGTTCTGGACAGCCAAGGTTCATGCGGAGGCGCGCCACATCCTCGATGATGGAAACTTCGAGGGTACGTTTCACGCTAGAATTTTCATCTATTTGATATTATTATATTTTATTAGTCAACAAGAATGGATACTCACTCACGCCCCAGAATGGCGCGGGCCGCGGCGACGATGGTCGGCACTTGCGGCAGGGCCGCGTCCTCCAGGTGCTTGGGATAGGGGATGGGGACCTCGGCGGTGCATACCCGGCCGACGGGCGCGTCCAGGTCCCAGAAGGCCTGTTCCATGATGCGGGCGCTGATCTCGCCGGCTAGGCTGCCGGTGCGCCAGCCCTCGTCGACGATCAGGGCGCGGTGGGTCCTGGCCACCGAGGCCATGAGGGTCGCGTCGTCCAGGGGCCGCAGGCTGCGCAGGTCGATGACCTCGGCCTCGATGCCCTCCCTCGCCAGGGCCTCCGCGGCGTCCAGGGTCTTATAGAGGGAACCGCCGTAGCTGATGAGGCTGATGTCGCTACCTGGCCGCCGGATCGCCGCCCCGGCGAGGGGCACCGGCCCGGCGTCGGCGGCGAGTGGGCCGCTCCGGTTGTAGAGCATGACGTGCTCGAAGATGACCACCGGGTCCGGGTCCTCCAGGGCCGACCAGAGCATGCCGCGGGCATCCTCCAGAGTGGCCGGGGCGACCACCTTGATGCCCGGGATGGCGACGTACCAGTTTTCCAGGCTATGGGAGTGCTGGGCGGCGAGCTGCTTGCCCGCCCCGGTGGCCATGCGGATGACCAGGGGTACACTGACCTGGCCGCCGGACATGTGGCGGAGGGTGGCGGCGTTGTTGACGATCTGATCCAGGGCCAGGAGGCTGAAGTTGACGGTCATGATCTCGACGATGGGCCGCATCCCGCCCAGGGCGGCGCCGATCCCGGCCCCGGTGAAGCCCGACTCCGACAGGGGGGCGTCGCGGATGCGCTCGGGGCCGAATTCGTCCCAGAGCCCCTTGGTCACCGCGTAGCAGCCGCCGTAGCGGCCCACGTCCTCGCCCATGAGGAAGACTCGCGGGTCACGCCTGAGGGCGTCGCGGATGGCCTCGCGCACCGCCTCGCGGTAGGTGGTTTCAATCATGGCACTGCTCATGAATGCGGCTCCTTGGTTCCGAAATTAGCTTCGGCAAAGGCTAGACGGACGGGGTGGGATGGGTCGGTTCGGCATGGAACCGCCACCGCCTCAGGGCTCCCCCGTGTACACATCCTTCAACAGGTCCGCCACCGATTCCCAGGTTCCGGCCTCGGCGAAGGCCACCGCCGCGGCCAGCTCGGCCTCGATCTCCGCCTCCATTTGGGCGCGCCCGGCGACGTCGAGCAGGCCGGCCTCCTCCAGCCAGTGGCCGAAGCGCAGCAGGGGGCCCTTCTTTTTCCAGGCCTCGACCTCCGCCTTGTCGCGATAGAGCTGGGCGTCGAACATGGAATGGGCACGGAAGCGGTAGGTCTGGCATTCGAGAAAACGCGGGCCCTCCCCCGCCCGGATGGCGGCCACGGCCTGGCGGGCGGCGATCTCCACCGCCAGGACATCCATGCCGTCCAGGGTCTCGGCCGCGATCTGGTAGCTCTGGGCCTTGCGGTGGATGTGGGTCTCGGACTGGGAGCGCTCCAGGGCGGTGCCCATGGCGTAGAGATTGTTCTCGCAGACGAAGAGCACCGGGAGTTGCCAGAGGGCGGCCAGGTTGAGGCTCTCGTGGAACTCCCCCTCAGCGGCGGCGCCCTCGCCAAAGAAGCAGGCGGTGACCCGGTTACGTCCTTGCAGCTTGTCGGCCAGGGCCAGGCCCACCGCCAGGGGCAGCAGGCCGGCGACGATGGCGCTGCCGCCGTAAAACCGCCTGGCCAGGTCGAAGAGGTGCATGGAGCCGCCACGCCCGCGGCTGCAACCCTCCTGCTTGCCGTACATCTCCGCCATCAGGCTAGTCATGGGCAGGCCCCGGGCCAGGGCGTGGCCGTGCTCGCGGTAGGTGGTGACCACCGCGTCCTCCGCGGTCAGGCACTGCATGACCCCGACGGCGATGGCCTCCTCGCCGATGTAGAGGTGCAGGAAACCGCGGATCTTCTCCTCGGTGTAGAGCTCGGCGCAGCGCTCCTCGAAGCGGCGGATGCGCAGCATCTCCCGCAGCAGGCGCAGGGCATGGTCGCGATTGAGGTGCAGCTTGGCGGCGGCTGGCTGGCGATCCTGCCGGGACTCATCTCGCCGTTCATGGGCCGTCGCAGGGCTGGCCGAGGGGCCGGTATGATCGTTCATCGCTCGTCGCTCTCCAGGGTCGAGAGGTCGCCCTCGGGCAGGCCCAATTCCCGGGCACGCAGCAGGCGGCGCATGATCTTGCCGCTGCGGGTCTTGGGCAGATTGGCGCGAAAGTCGATCTCGCGCGGGGCCACGGCGGGACCCAGGCGTTTGCGGGCATGGGCCAGCAGGGCCTTGCGCAGGGCCTCGTCCGCCGTGAAGCTGGGCTTGAGGGCCACCAGGGCCTTGACCACTTCGCCGGCGGTGGGCTCGGGGACGCCGATGGCGGCGGCCTCGGCCACCGCCTCGTGCTCCATGAGCACGCTCTCCACCTCGAAGGGGCCGATGAGGTGACCGGCGGACTTGATGACATCATCGGCGCGGCCGACGAACCAGTAGTAGCCGTCCGCGTCGCGCTGGGCCAGGTCGCCGGTCAGGTACCAGCCATCGGCGAAGCACTGGGCATAGCGCTCGGGCTCGTTGAGATAGCCGCGGAACATGGCTGGCCAGCCGGGCCGCAGGGCAAGTTCGCCCAAGGTATCGGGGGTCTCGATGACCTCGATGGTCGCTATAGGCTGGGATGTGGCGGGAAAGGCTTGTTCCACCCTGGCCTGAGCGGTGACGTGAGAAGGACTATGAGCCTCGGAAGTGACGACAGGAACCGGGGAAAGGCCAAGCTCCTCGGCAGTGGTGGCGCAGACCGCGGCAGTGGCGGCAGAGACTTCGCCTGCACCTGCAAGACCAGGTGACAGGAGGGCCCAGAAGGTATCTCCGGCAGGACCTTCGGCCGGGACAGCGGCGAATGATCGCACCCGCCGGACGATCGCCGCCTCGACCCCCGGCAGGGGCTTGCCCATGGAGCCGGGCCGGATGTCCATGCTCCGGTAGTTGGCGATCATGATGCCGCCGGTCTCGGTCTGCCACCAGTTGTCGTGGAAGGGCAGCCCCAGCACCTCCTGGCCCCAGATCACCCCTTCGGGATTGAGGGGCTCGCCGACGCTGGCCAGGAAGCGCAACCGCGACAGGTCATAATGACCGACGATGCCCTTGTCAGTCCGGTTGGCCACCTTCATCAGCATGCGGATGGCCGTGGGGGCCGTGTACCAGACCGTCACCCGCTGGTCCTGGAGGATGCCAAACCAGCGCGCCGGGTCCAGGTCGGCCTCGTCGACGATCAGGGTAGCGCCGATGGCCAGGGGGGCGATGATGCCGTAGCTGGTGCCGGTAACCCAGCCGGGGTCGGCGGTGCACCAGTAGACGTCCTCCGGGTGCAGGTCCAGGGCATAGCGGCCGGTGAGGGCATGGAAGAGGACGGCCCCGTGGATGTGGATGGCGCCCTTGGGCTTGCCGGTGGTGCCACTGGTGAAGTGCAGCAGGGCCATGTCCTCGGCTCGGGTGGCGGCCAGGCCTCCATGGTCCGGGCAGGTCGCCAGGGCATCGGCCAAGGACAGGGTGCCCTCCGGGAGATCCTCGCCGCCCCGGTCCGTCAGCAGGACGTGGCGCAGACCTGAGAGCTCCTGCCGCCAGGGGGCGACCTTGCGCTCGTAGTAAGCCGCGGTGGTCACCAGTACCCGGGCGTCGCCCAGGGTCATGCGCGCCCGCACCGGCTCGGGCCCGAAGGCGGAGAAGAGGGGAGAGAACACCCGCCCGGCCTTGAGGGTGCCCAGGGCGGCGACATAAAGGTCCGGTACCCGGCCCAGCAGGCTGAAGACCCGCTCTCCCGGTGCGACGTCGAGCCGCTCCAGCATATGGGCAAAGCGGCTGGTCAGCCTTGCCAGTTCGCCATAGCTCAGGTCGCGGCAGCACGTGGCGGGGGTTGGGTTAGCCTTCTTGGCCTTCTGGACATCTCCTTGGCTATTCACAAGGCTGCCTTGCCGGCTATCCCTTTGGCTGTCATTGTGGCTGTCACTGTGACTGACCGGTTCCCTGTCCCGCTGGCGGTCTCGTTGGCTATTGCCCTGACTGTCCCGTTGGCTGTCCCGCCCCAGCCAGCGGATGGCGACCTTGTCCGCCAGTCCCGCCTCCAGATGCCGGTCCACCGCCTCGTAGGCGATGTTGAGGCCACCGTCCGGCAGGCCATCCAACAGGGATCTGGCCCCCTCCCAGGAAAAGCCTTGCCGGACCGAAGCATAATCGTCCAGGTTCGCCGCCGGCCAGCCGGGCCGGTCGGACTTGTGGATGGTCTCCCAGGCCATGCCTTCTTCCCTCCCACAGGTTGGAACAGCTCATGGAGTGAGGAAACACCGCTGGGTCCCCCATGCTGGAGAGTCCCGTCCCTTTCAGCCTAGGTCAGCCAGGCGGTAATGTCCAAAAAACCCCCTGTACCGCTGGACTCAGACCGGGAGGACTCGCCCTGGCATGGCCAGGGTCGGCTTTCCCGCCCCCCCTTGCCAGACTAAAAACACTCGGTTATCCCTACCCTTCCCCTTGCCTGAAAAAAACGCCAGGGGTTCGGATCTTCATCAGGATGGCGCCCCATGCTGGGCCTCCCGCACCGTAAGCACGCGCACCTGTCTGGTTCTTGATCGGGAACCCGCGCCCCGCCGTGGTCGACCGTAGAGGGCGCGCAACTCATCCTTGGCGGCCTCCAGGCACTGGCGCTGTTCAGGGTCGAGCCTGGCCCCGGCACGGTTGAGGTAGAAATTGAGCATGGACATGGCCGAGCGAAAGGGATCGACACGGCGCCGCTCGCTTTGTTCTGCTGAGTCGCGCAGGGAGCGGGCGATGGCCGCCGGGTCCGACCAGGTGAAGACACCGGCCTCCAGGTCCAGGGCATGGCTGGTCCGGGTGACCGCCTGGGACCAGCGTAACGGCTTGTCAATCATCACCAAACTCCCGGCTGTGGGCAGGCCCTCGCCCCCAGCCCAGACCGACAAAGCTTTGAACGGGTGGCGGCTGCGGGACGGCAAGGGAAATTATTTTCGGTCATCGCTTACTTTTCGCGCCGGGACCTGTTATTGTCCCGTCCAAGAGGATGAGATGAGCTTCTGACCGAACCCTGGTATCCACCGGTTTCGTTTTGATCACCCGGATTTGCCCCGTGCTACGCGGTTCCATCCTCCCTTGCCGGCGCGCCGGTAATCCGCTGTCGAAGGAATTTTCGTGCTTGGTGTTTCTCGATAGTGTTTCTTTTCTTCCAATGCACGATTTTTCAGTGAGACAGCGATGAATATCTACGTTGGCAACCTTCCCTACTCCGCCACCGATGCCGATCTGCGCGAGACCTTCTCCCAATTTGGCGAGGTTAGCAGCGTTCAACTGATCAGCGACAAGTTCACCGGTCAGTCCAAGGGTTTCGGCTTCGTCGAAATGGCCAACAACTCCCAGGCTGACGCCGCGATCAAGGGTCTCAACGGCACCTCCCTCAAGGGCCGCAACATCACCGTCAACCAGGCCAAGCCTCGCACGGAGCGCCCAGCCTATGGTGGTGGTGGTCGCCGTTACTGATCCGCCGTGCCTAACTGACGATCAGCGGCAACCATTCGGTGTGCCGCTTGACCTCAGGTGTAGCAAAAAATCCTGCTTCGGCAGGATTTTTTGCGTGAAGACCCTGTTCTGCCTGGTCCGCCATGGCGAGACCGACTGGAATGTCGAACGCCGCATCCAGGGCCAGCTCGATATCGACCTCAATGCCGCCGGCGAGGCCCAGGCGCTGGCCTTGCGACCTGGCCTGGCCGGCCAGGCCTTCACCGCCGCCTACAGCTCGGACCTGCGCCGGGCCTGGCGCACTGCGGAACTGGCGACCGCGGGCCTGGACCTGCCCCCGCTCCAACCCCTGCCCGGGGTGCGCGAACGCCACTTTGGCGTCTTTCAGGGCCTGACCTCGGCCGAGGCCCTGGCCCGCCACCCCGGCGTCCATCATCACCACAGCGGCCGGAGCCTGGACTATGACTACGAGACCGGGGAGACCCTGCGCGCCTTCGCCGCTCGCGTCCAGGATGGCCTGGGCGGGCTCGTGGTTCGCCATCCGGGGGCCCGGCTCCTGGTCTTCACCCACGGGGGCGTCCTGGATATCGTCTACCGCGCCGCCACCAGCCGTGATCTGCGCGGGCCACGGGACTTTCCAGTCCCCAACGCCGCGCTCAACTGGGTGGAATATCAGGGAAGCCGCTGGACCCTGCGGGCATGGGCCCAACGCCAGCATCTGGAGCGGGCCCTGGACGAGGTTAACTGACTTATAGACGACCTATACACAGCGCATTTTGGTTTTCATCATTGTCAGGGAGGGTCGGCAACTGGCGCTCCTGGACGGCGCACCCCTCCCCGCCCGCGTACAAGCTCCAGCAGCCCGCGCCGTGTGCCTTGGCGGCATACATCGCCGCATCGGCATGGGCCATGAGTTCCGCGGCGGTAACACCGTCCCGGGGGTAGCAGGCGATGCCGATGCTGGCGCCCACCGCCACGCTAGTGCCGCTGGGCAGCAGACAAGGCTCCGACAGGCGCTGGATCAGTTCCTCCACCAAGGGGATGGCCATCGCCGCCTCCGCGCAGGGCTCCATGAGGACCGTGAACTCATCCCCGCTACGCCGGCAGGCCAGATCGGAGGCGCGGATCCGCCCCCGGATGCGCGCCGCCACCTCTTGCAGCAAGAGGTCCCCGGCTTCATGACCGGCCGTGTCATTGACCAGCTTGAAGCGATCCAGGTCGATGAACAGCAGGGCAAACCCCTCCCCGCGCCGCTGACCGCGGTGTAGGGCGTCAGCCAGCTTGTCATCGAAGAGGGCGCGGTTCATCAGCCCGGTGAGGGGATCGTGATAGGCCAACTGGTGCAGTGCGCGCCGCGCCTCTTCCTGGGCGCTCAGCGCCTGACGCAAGGCCCCGCTGAGGACGGCGATCTCATCGCCACCCTCATCAAGGGGGATCTGGTCCGGACCGCCGGTGGGATTGGCGAGGATGGCGGCCGCCAGGGCCTCCAGACGGCCACTGAGGCGACGGGTGGCCAGCCCGGCCAGCGACCAGACCACCGCCGCCAACACCAGCGAGACCAGCAGCATGATGCCGGCGCGCGCCTGAAGTTGCGGCAGCCAGGGGTTGCGGGTCGAATAGACCTCGAGTTGCAGGGCGTAGAGGCCGGGAAGTTCCGGGTGGGCGACCCGGTAGGAGGCGGGGACATAGACCCCCTCGCCGCCTCCGCGTCGCGCCACAGGGTCCAGGTCCGATCAGCCAGCCGCAGGTCGACGCCACGGCCCTCCAGATCGGCGACCGTTTGGCGGCCCAGAAGCCCGGCCAGATCGATGGAGCCCAGCAGCACACCGATGACATCCGCGGTGTAGACGTAAAAGATCGGTACCCCCAGGAGCAGGATGGACCGATCGCCAGGGGCCATCCGGGACAGTGGCAGCCCCGTGGCCAGCACCTCCCGGACCAGGTCCGTGGACTCCCCCTCGCCTTCCGCGAGGAGTGACGCCTGGCCGGCGACGAAGCGCCCCCGGTAATCGAGCAGGGCCACGCGACCGTGTTTCATCGCCTGGTTGCGGTCTTCCAGGAAGGGCTTGAGGTAGATGTCCCGGCCTTGGGAGTCGCTCAGGGCGGTCCACACCAGGGAACTTTCCGCCAACTGGCGCAGGTCATCGACCCGGACCTGGAGGGAGATGTCGAGATTGGAGCCGAGCAGGCGAGCCGCGGTGCCATTGGCGGCCAGGGCCGTGCGCGGCAGGTCAAGGAAGGCCAGGGCCAGGTTGGTGATGCCGATGGCCGCCGCCACCACCATGGCCAGGGTGAAGGCCGCCACCTGGACTCGCCACTGCAAGCTCATCCGGGTCCGCATGACCGGCTCCGTCTGCGGCGGCGTCATGGGCTCACCCGACTTAACCGGATCTACTGGAGGCGGCGTCATAGGCTCATCTGGCTAACCGGTTCTACCTTTGGCGGCATCATGGGCGAGCCCGGCCTACTCGGCTTGGTCCCTGGCCTGATCCGCCGCCGGCGTCGCCCCCGCGCGGGGGAGTGGCAGGATCCGGTCATCGGCGGTCATGCGCGCCATGAAGACCTCCGCCGGAGACAAGGCATCGTGTCGCTCCGCCGTGAAGGGCTGGTCGTAGTGCCTGACCAGCCCGTCATAGGGCCCCAGGTTTTCCAGGGCCGCGCGCACGGCGGCGCGGTCGGTGCTCCCGGCCCAGTCGGTGGCCTGCGCCAGCAGGTGCATGAGGTCGTAGGCGTGGGCGACCCCCACCGGGCTCTTGACCGCCTCGGCACCCGGGATGCCGTACCGCTTCCGCAGGGCGGTCAGAACGCGCCGGGCGGCGGGATCGTCGCGGCCCACGAAGCTGTAGGTCTGCACCACGGCGAAGTCCAGTTCGTCCAGGCCGGGGCCGGCGAGTTGGGCGAACTTGCCACCGGTCACCCCCCAGTGGCTGACGATGGGCAACCGCTCCGCGGGCGGGAGGGCCGCCACCTCCCGGGCGAGGATGGAGCCCTCGGCCTCGTTGGCCACCAGCACGATGGCCTGGGCGCCCGCCGCGCGCAGCGCCTGGTAGTCGTCGAGCAAGGACTTGTCGCCCCAGTTGTACCACTTCTCACCGACGAGGGTCTGGCCATTGGCCGCCGCCGCCCGACTGATGGCCGCCTGATTGCTGCGGCCCCAGGCGGTGTTGGGCAGGAAGACGCCGAGTTGACGCGCCTGGTAGCGCTCCAGGGCATGGCGCAACATCACCGGGGCCGCCCAGGAGTCCTTGAGGGACAGGCGGAAGCTATAGCTGGGGCGATAGTCGTGCTCGGTGATGCCATCGGCGGAACCCCAGGGGTCCATGAGGAGGATGCCAAGCTGATGGGCCGTCGGCAGGACCTCCATGTAGACCGTGCTGAACTTGCCACCGAAGACCGCCACCAGATCGGGGATCGCCGCCAATTCGCGCAGGTTATCCTCCCCGCGGGCCGGCAGGGAGCGGTTGTCCCGGATCACCAATTCCAGGGGCCGACCACCGAGGACGCCCCCGGCCTGGTTGATCTCGGCGATGGCGATCTCCAGCCCCTGCTGCACCGCCTGGGCGGAGGTACTGGTGCGGTGGCCGAATTCGGCGTCCAGACCCACCAGCACCGGTGCCGGCGCCGGGGTGGCGGGAGGATCGGCGGCCCCCAGGGAACCCCCGGCCATCATCAGGCACGCCGCGAGGCCGAACCGCCAGGCGCGGCGGGAACACAGATCGAGGATTCTCATGGAGGCAACACCTCTTGGCATCATGCCGTCTTGTGGCGCTCTTTTTGCGGAGTGCTCGGGGGTCCGAGGTCCCGACCGGCCTAGCTCATCAACCCCTCTTGCGGGGTTCGCCCGCCGGAATGTAGGGGGTAGGCACGGCGATAAGCTTAACCCATCAGACCATCTTGCGGAGTTCATATTCCAGGATGCCCTCGGCGCCGGCGAGGCGCAGGCGCGGCACCAGGTCGCGGACCAGGCGGGCGTCGACGACGGTCTCCACCGCCAGCCATTCGCGGTCGTAGAGATGGCTGACGGTGGGGGCGTGGAGGCTGGGCAGCAGGGCGACGATCCCGTCCAGGTCCCGGTCGCGGACGTTGAGCTTGAGGGCCACCTTGTGCCGGGCGGCCAGGGCGGCCTGGAGCATGAGGGCGATCTGGTCGATCTTGGCACGCTTGTCGGGGTCCTGGCGCGCCCGGGGGTTGGCGATGAGGCGGGTCTCGGTGACCAGCAGGTCCTCGACGATGCGCAGGCCGTGGGCGCGGATGGTGCTGCCGGTCTCGGTAATCTCCACCACGGCGTCCACCAGGCCCTCCACCACCTTGGCCTCGGTGGCCCCCCAGGAGAACTCGACGCTGGCCTGGATGCCGCGCTCCCCCAGGTAACGCTGGGTGAAGCCCACCAACTCGGTGGCGATCTTCTTGCCCTGGAGGTCGGCGATGCTGGTCACGGTTGAGTCCTTGGGGACCACCAGGACCCAGCGGCTGGGTTGCTCCGAGCTCTTGGAATAGGTCAGGGTGCAGATCTCCTCGACCTGGTCCTGGGTCTCGGTCTCCAGTATCCAGTCCAGGCCAGTCAGCCCCAGGTCCAGGGTGCCGTTGGCGACATAGGGCGCCATCTCCTGAGCCCGCACCAGGACGCAGGACAGCTCGGGATCATCCACCTCCGGGTAATAGTTGCGATAGTTGGGGCTGATCTTCCAGCCCGCCTGCTCGAAGAGGGCCAGGGTGGATTGTTCAAGGCTGCCCTTGGGCAGGCCGAGGCGGAGCTGGGTCATGGTGGCAGGATTCGCGATGAAGGGGTGGCTTGGTAAAAGGTGGGCCATTTTACCCTTGTTCGCCCCAAGGGACCCTTAACCAGAAGGCGGCTGAGCCCTGTTGGACCCGGGGCTCCAGGCGGTGACCGCGCCATTGCTGTCAATGTGCCTCAGGATGGGAACCGGAGGGTCTGGACACGCGACCGGCTTACGCTATGGTATGGTCATCCCCTGATCACCGCCGGTTTCCTGGAGACGCCATGAAGCGCCGCAAACTGCCCATCGGCATCCAGACCTTCGTCAAGATCCGCGAAGCCGATTACTACTATGTAGACAAAACCGGCTTCATCCAGCGGATGATCGACGAGGGCAGCCAGTATTTCCTGTCCCGCCCCCGGCGCTTTGGTAAGTCACTGCTTCTCGATACCCTAGCCGAACTGTTCGCCGGCCACGAATCGCTGTTCCAGGGCCTGGCCATTCATCCGCACTGGGACTGGACCGTTCGTTATCCGGTCCTCCGTTTCAGTTTCGGCGGCGGCGTGGTGGAAAGTCGCGCCGAACTGGACCGACGCATCCGCGACCTGCTGCACCACAACCAGCGGGCGCTGGGGCTGACCTGCCGTGATCCGGCCGATGTGGTGGGCTGCTTCAGGGAACTGATCGAACAGGCTCATGCCGCCAGCGGCCAGCGGGTCGTGGTGCTGGTCGATGAGTACGACAAACCGATTCTCGACAATCTGACTGATCCGGAAATGGCCCGCACGATGCGCAACGGCCTGCGCAATCTCTATTCGGTCATCAAGGATAACGAAGCCCATATCCGCTTCGCCTTCCTGACCGGGGTCAGCAAATTCAGCAAGGTCAGCATTTTTTCCGGATTGAACAACCTCGTTGACCTGACCATCGACCCGGCTTATTCGTCCGTGTGCGGCTATACCGAACAGGATGTGGACACGGTGTTCGCCCCGGAACTGCCAGGTCTGGATCGGGCGCAGATTCGCGCCTGGTACAACGGCTACAACTGGACCGGCGAGGCGGTCTACAACCCCTTTGATCTGCTCCTGCTGTTCCAGAAACGGCAATTCCACGCCTGGTGGTTCGAAACCGGGACGCCGACCTTCTTGGTCGACCTGCTGGCCCGGCGCGGCTTTTTCACGCCCTCTCTCGCCCGGTTACGGGCCGATGAGGCGCTGCTTTCGGCTTTCGACGTGGAGACCATGGCCCCGGAAGCCCTGCTCTGGCAGACCGGCTATCTGACCTTCACCGGTTCCCGGCGCATCGGCGCCCGCGTGGAATACACCCTGGGTTATCCGAATCTGGAGGTCGAGAGCGCGCTGAACGACAGTCTGATCAAGGCGCTGATCGGCGAACCGGGCCAGGCCAGCGAACTGACCAGCCGCCTCTATGACGTGCTGGTCGCCGGCGATTTCCCGTCCCTGCGCGCCCATCTGGCCGGCCTGTTCGCCGCCATACCCTATCACTGGCAGACCGGCAACCCCATCGCCCACTACGAAGGCTACTACGCCAGCGTCTTCTACAGCCATCTGGCGGCGCTGGGTCTGGACTTGATCCCGGAGGACGCCACCAGTCGCGGGCGCATCGACCTGACCTTGAAATTCAACCAGCGCATCTGGATTTTCGAGTTCAAGGTGATCGAGCTGGAACCGGAACGGCAGGCGCTGCAACAGATCAAGGACCGGGGCTACGCCGACAAATACCGCGCCCTCGGCCAACCGATCCATCTGATCGGCATCGAATTCAGCCGCGACCAGCGCACCCTGGTCGGCTTCGAGGTGGAAACCGGGCCGGGTCCACGCACTGGGGATTAACCGGGACCCTGTCCAGGGATATTCAGAGGGTCCGTCCCAAGACCTTACCTACCTCCTGATCCCGCGGCGGTGTCACGGGTCAATCTCCCTTCCCCATCCCCTTACTTCTCCACAACACGGATTAGCCTCTCATGAGACGCTCTCTACCCGCCCTGGTGGTCACCGCTATCGCGCTATTCACGCTGATAACGCCCTGGACCGCGACCGCCAACCCCCAGCAGACCTCGCAGTCGCAGCCGCGCATTGGCCTGGTGCTGAGCGGCGGCGGGGCCCGGGGCTCGGCCCATATCGGGGTGCTCAAGGTCCTGGAAGAGCTGCGCATCCCCATTCATGTGGTGGTGGGGACCAGCATGGGCTCCCTGGTGGGGGGCGCCTACGCCGCCGGGGTGTCACCAGCCATCCTGGAGGAACGGGTGACCCAGGTCGACTGGGATGCGCTCTTCACGGACGACCCACCGCGCGAGGATTGGCCCGCCCGGCGCAAACAGGGCTATCGAAACCCGACCTTCGATTTCAGCGTGGGCGTGCGGGATGGTGAGTTCAATCTGCCCAAGGGCGCCATTGCCGGCCAGCGGGTGCAGTTGTTCTTCAATGACGTGATCCAGGGCGTGGAGACCGTTCAGGATTTCGACGACCTGCCCATCCCCTTCCGGGCCGTGGCCACCAATCTGGAAAACGGCGAGATGGCGGTCTTTACCCAAGGCCCGCTACCGGTGGCCATGCGCGCCAGTATGTCCGTGCCTGGTGCCTTCGCGCCCATGGAGTGGGAGGACCACATCTACGTGGACGGGATGCTGGTGCGAAATCTGCCCATCGACGTGGCGCGTGAACTGGGCGTTGACGTCATCATTGCCGTCAACCTGGGCTCCGGCTACCTGCCCCGGGAGAAGCTCGGCAACATCCTGGGCGTCACCGGCCAAATGATCGCCATCCTGACCGAGCAGAACGTTCAGGTCTCCCTCAAGCAGCTCGATCCCCAGCGTGATGTGCTGATCATTCCGGAGCTGGGCGACATCACCACCAGCGATTTCGCTCGCGCCCCGGAGGCCATTGCCAGCGGCGAGGCGGCGGCCCGCAAGATGGCCCCCCAACTGACCCGTTATCGCCTGAACGAGGCCGAGTATGCCGCCTGGCACCAGGAGCGCTTCGGACCCGGCCACCCCGCGCGCCAAGCGGAGGAGGTGCGGATCGTCGGCCTCGACCGCGTCAACCCCGAGGTCTTCACCAATCTGGTCAAGGCCCAGAAGGGCAAACCCCTGGACCGCGCCCGGTTGGAAGCGGATATCCAGGAAATTTATGCCCATGGTGACTACGAGCGCATCAGCTATCACTTCCAGCCGCGGTCGGATAGCAGCGACATCCTCATCGTGAACGCGGTGGAAAAGGCCTGGGGGCCCGGCTACCTGGGGTTCGGTCTGGGGTTGATGACCGACAGCCACGGCGACAGTCGCTTCGGCCTGCGCGCCACCTACGACCAGAAGTGGGTCAACAGCCTGGGGGCGGAGGTAGGCGTCGACCTGATCCTGGGCAATATCCCGAGCCTGCACGCCGAGTTCTATCAGCCCCTGACCCTGGATCGGGCGGGTTTCATCGCCCCTTATCTGGACTATGGCCTGAGCCCGGAAAGCCTCTTCGTCAGCGACCAGCGGATTGCCCGCTATGACGTCATCCGGGGTCGCCTCGGCCTGGACCTGGGCACGACCCTGCGGGAGACCGAGATCCGCCTCGGCCCCTACCTGGGACAGACCGAGGTCAGCCTCGACACCGGCTCCCCGCGGCTGACGGAAGGGACCGTGAACGACACCGGGGTGCGCGCCCTGGTCTATTACGACACCATGGACAGCGCCGCCATCCCCAGGGAGGGGACCCGCGTCTTCCTGGATGTCCGCAATCCCCTGGAGGCCATGGGGGCGGATGAGCAATACACCCGCGCCCTACTCACCGCCACCACCGCCCATAGCTTCGGGCCGAATACCCTGACGTTGAAGATCAAGGGGGGCAGCAGCTTCGGCGAGCGCATGCCCTACTATGACCAATTCGCCCTGGGCGGCTTCCTGAATCTCTCCGGCTATGCCTTCGAGCAGTTCCGTGGTGGTGACATGGCCTTCGCCGGCCTGGCCTACTACCGCCAGATTGCGTCCCTGCCCCCGCCCATCGGCCGGGGTCTCTACCTGGGGGGCTCCCTTGAATACGGCTGGCTCTCGGAGGGGACGGTCATCAACCCGACCTCGAGCGAGGAACTGGTCCTCAGCCCCGAGAAGTCCGGTCTCGCCGCGAGCCTGTTCTTCGGTTCGGATACCTGGATCGGACCGGCCTACCTGGGGCTGGGGATTAGCGGCACGGGCGACAGCAGCATCTATGTGCTGATCGGCCAGCCTTGACCCGGCCACCGGTATGCGAAGGCATACCCTGGTCCTTAGAACACCATGCGGGCGTCAAACACCGGGCCATCGACGCAGACGCGCTTCATGGCCGGCCCTTCGGGAGTCTTGACCTCGACCACGCAGCCGGCGCAGCCGCCAACACCGCAGGCCATGAACTCCTCCAGGGAGACCTGACAGGGGAGGTCAAAGTCCCGGGCCAGGGCGGCCACCGCCGCCAGCATGGGGTGGGGACCGCAGGCGAAGACCTCCACCTCGGCCAGGGCCGCCGCATCCAGGGTCTGGAGCCAGGACCGGGCCAGGTCGGTGACATAGCCCTGGAAGCAGCCTGGATAGCCTTGCAGGCTGGCCAGGCGGCTGGGGATGCCCCAGTCGTCCAGCAGGGGCATGGCGGCGATGACCGCCGGCGGCAGGCCCGGGACGATGAACTGGCTGGGTTGGGCCCGGAAGGGGAAGGGCACCTCGGAACCCAGGATCACCAGGGGAGACCAGGCGGTCACCCGCCCCGGAGCCGTACCTGGGGCTGTACTGGGGGCCGCACCCGGGGCTGAACCTGGGACCGTACCTAGGACCTCACCCGGGGCCGAACCTGGCGCCGCGCCCGAGGGCATACCCGAGGGCATACCTGGGGTCTGCCGCAGGCGGTCGGCGAGAAAGACCATGGGCGGCATCCCCACCCCGCCGCCAATGAGCAGGGGTCGGGGGCGCTCGGGGTGGACCTGGAAAGGCTGGCCGATGGGGCCGATGGAGCTGATCCGGTCGCCGGGCTTGCGCCGGGCCAGGAGCCGGGTCCCCTCCCCCACCGCCTTGTAGAGGATCTCGATCCAGCTCTCCCGGGGGTTGGCCCGCATCAGGGACAGAGGCCGGCGCAGGGGCAGGGCCGGGTCGCAGGTGATGTGCACGAACTGGCCGGGCCGGGCGCGCCGGGCGCACTCCGGGGACCAGAGGCGCAGCAGGTACTGGTCGCCGGGGAAGGCCTCGTGGCTCAGGACCTCGGTCTCTTCCACGAAGAGGGTATCGCGATAGGATCCGTGGTTCATAGCATTCATCGCATCTTCAACGCCGGCGCTCATGGACGATCTGGCCACCCAGCAGGGTCCAGGTCACCCGTCCCTTGAACCGCTCGCCCCAGAAGGGGGTGTTACGGCCCTGGCTGAGCCAGGTCTTGGGGCCGACCCGCCACTTGGCCTCGGGGTCGAAGACGCACAGATCCGCCGCCTGCCCTGGGGCCAGGTTGCCCAGGGGCAGACCCAGGATGGCCGCCGGGCCGCTGGTGACGCGGGCGATGGCGGTGGGCAGGTCCAGGACGCCCGCGGCGACCAGGCGCAGCAGCAGCGGCAGCAAGGTCTCCAGGGCCGCCATCCCCGGGGCGGTGCTGGGGAAGGGCGCCAGCTTGGCGTCCGGCTCATGGGGTTGGTGGTCCGAGCAAACGGCGCTCACCAGACCCGTGCGGACCGCCTCCCGCAGGGCGTCGCGATCGGCGGCGGTGCGCAGGGGCGGGTTCAGGTGGCATTGGCTATTGAAGCCCTCCAGGTCATCCTCGGTGAGGATGAGCTGATGGGCGCTGACGTCGGCGCTGACGGCGATACCCCTTGCCTGGGCCGCGGCCAATTTCTCCAGGGAGCGAGCGCAGGACAGGGCGCGGAAATGGACCCGGGCGCCGGTCTGCTTGGCCACCTCCAGGTCCCGGGCCAGGGCCACCGTCTCCGCCGCCTCTGGGATGCCTGGCAGGCCCAGGCGGGCGCTGATCCGCCCCTCGTGGGCGCAGCCGTTGTCGCGCAGGAAGGGGTTCTCCGGGCGCATGATGACGGTCAGGCCGAAGGTGGCGGCGTACTCCATTGCCCGGCGCAGCACCTGGGTATTGATGATGGGGCGCTCGGCCTGGCACATGACGGCGCAACCCGCCTGGCGCAGGGTGGCCATCTCACTGAGCTGCTCGCCCGCCAGGCCATGGGTGAGGGCGCCGGCGGGCACCACCCGCGCCTTGCCCGCCTGCTTAGCGGTGCGGGTGATGAGCTGGGCCACTGCCGGGGTGTCGATGATGGGTGCCGTATCCGGCGGGCAGCAGAGGCTGGTGATGCCCCCGGCCGCGGCGGCGGCGGTCTCGCTGGCGATGGTGCCCTTGTGCTCCTGGCCCGGTTCCCGCAGCCGGGCGCAGAGGTCGATGAAGCCCGGGCAGACCACCTGGCCGGTGGCGTCCAGGACCCGGTCCGGCGCGAAGCCCGCCGGTGCCTCGCCCACCGCCAGGACCTTGCCGTCGGCGATATGCAGATCGAGGAGGGCGTCGATGCCGTTGGCGGGGTCAATCAGCCGGCCATGGCGGATGCTCAGGCGTCCGGCCACCTCGCCCGAGGCGATACCTGGAGGGAGACTGGGCAGGTTGCCAAGGGCAATGCTGGGAGCTAGTCCGGGCGCGGGGCCGGCGGGGGTGCCAAGGGTTGTTTCAGTCATGGGCGTCGACCTGCGCGAGCCGGTTCTGGGTACCGATGCACAGGGCCATGACCGCCATGCGCACGGCGATGCCGTTGCTGACCTGTTCCAGGATCACCGACCGCGGCCCGTCGGCGACCTGGGAGTCCATCTCCACCCCGCGGTTGATGGGGCCGGGGTGCATGACGATGGCGTCCGGCTTGGCGGTGGCCAGGCGCTCCTCGGTAAGGCCGAAGAGCTGAAAGTATTCGTGCTCGCTGGGCAGCATGGCGCCGCGCATGCGCTCGCGTTGCAGGCGCAGCATGATGACCACGTCCGCGTCGCGCACCCCCTCGCGCAGGTCGTGGAAGACCCGCGCCCCCAGGGATTCCGGCTCCGCCGGCAGCAGGGTGCGCGGGGCGATGATGCGCACCTCCCCGGCGCCCAGGGTCCTGAGGGCCGCGAGCTGGGAGCGGGCCACCCGCGAGTGCAGGATGTCGCCGACGATGGCCACGGTGAGCCGGCTGAAGTCCCCCTTGTGCCGGCGGATGGTGAACATGTCCAGCATGCCCTGGGTGGGGTGGGAGTGACGCCCGTCCCCAGCGTTGATGACGCTCACCCCCGGGGCGACATGCTGGGCGATGAAGTGGGCCGCCCCGCTCTCCGCATGACGCACCACGAACATGTCGACGTGCATGGCCTCCAGGTTGCGCAGTGTGTCGAGCAGGGTCTCGCCCTTGGAGGTGGAGGAGGCGGCGATGTTGAGGGTCAGGACGTCCGCCGAGAGGCGTTTGGCCGCCAGTTCGAATGTGGTGCGGGTGCGGGTGCTGGTCTCGAAGAAGAGATTGGCCACCGTCTTGCCCCGGCACAGGGGCACCTTCTTCACCGCCTGGCGGGCGACGCCGAGAAAGCCCTCGGTCTTGTCGAGGATCTTGATCAGGAGTTCCCTGCTCAACCCCTCCAGGGTGAGGAAGTGCTTGAGGTGGCCCTGGTCGTCGAGCTGGATGTTCGGGGGAGGCATGGTACTACTCAGCCTTGGCGATGACCCAGGACCAGGGCCAGGGGGTCGGGACCGGTCAGCTTGACTTGCAGGCTACCGTCCCGGTCCAGCTCCTGCTTGAGGTCCAGGCCGGTGACATCCGCGGCGATGGGCAATTCCCGCCAGCCGCGGCGCACCAGCACCGCTAGCATCACCGAGGCCGGACGGCCGTAGTCGAAGAGGCTGTTGAGGGCGGCGCGGATGGTGCGGCCGGTCTGCAGGACGTCGTCCACCAGGATGAGGTGACGGTCGTCCACCTCCACCGGTAGATGGGAGGGGCGGACCTGGGGATGCAGGCCGATGCGGCTGAAATCGTCGCGGTAGAAGGAGATATCCAGCACGCCCAGGGGCTCGTCGAGCATCAGGATGCGATGCAGGCGCTCCGCCACCCAGACGCCGCCGGTGTGGATGCCCACCATCAGCGGGTCGATGATGCCGCGCTGGGTCAGCTTGTCTTGCAGGGCCGTGCCCATGCGGGCGATGACGGCCTCCAGGGCCGCGGCATCGGCATAGATTTCAGTGGCGCTCACTCAACCAGGTCTCCAGCAAGAGTTTGGCCGCCATGGCATCGACCACCTCGCGGGAGGTCGCCTTGCGCCCCAGGATCTGGCGGGCCTCCAGGGTCGTCAGGCGCTCGTCCACCAGGTGGACCGGGAGCCCGAAGCGCCCCTGGACCTGGCGGGCGAAGCGCCGGGCCAAGGGGGCGATCGCGGTCTCGGTGTCGTCCATGTTGTAAGGCAGGCCGACCACGGCGGCCTCCGGCTGCCATTCACGGATCAGGGCCTCGATGCGCGGCCAGTCGGGGCGGTCATCGTGGCTGCGCAGGGTGGTCAGGGGGGCGGCGGTGGCGGTGATGCGCTGTCCGATCGCCACGCCGATCTTACGTGGTCCGAAATCGAACCCAATCAGGGTGCCGCTGGCCATTCAGGCGTGGCCGACCTCGGCGCTCATCAGGTTGAGGTCCACCCCCAGCAGCGAGGCCGCCGCCTGCCAGCGCCGCCCGGCGGGCAGCCGGAAGATGATGTCATTGTCCGCCGGGCCGCTCAGCCAGGCATTGGTGCCCATCTCCTGTTCGAGCTGGCCGCCGCCCCAGCCGGCGTAGCCCAGGGCCACGAGCCGCCAGGCCGGCCCCTTGCCCGCGGCGATGGCCTCCAGGATGTCCCGGGAGGTGGTCACGCAGATATTGGGGGCCACGCTCAGGGTGGAATCGTAGGTCTCCCCCTCGGAGTGAAGGACGAAGCCGCGATCGGTCTGTACCGGCCCCCCGAGATAGACGGGGGTGTCGACGACGGCCGGGTCCGTCACCTCGATGTCCAGTTGCTCCAGGATCTCGCCGAGGCGAATCTCCAGGGGGCGATTGATGACGATCCCCATGGCCCCCTGCTCCGTGTGCTCACAGAGATAGGTCACGGTGCGCGAGAAATTGGGATCCCGCAGCCCAGGCATGGCGATGAGAAAGTGATTGGCGAGGGTGGAGGCGTATGGCATGCCCCATAGTATCCGGCCCGGACTGGCCAGAGGCAAGCCGGGCCGCTGGCCAACCCCACACCGGGAAGAAGGAATTCAGTTTACACCCAGCGCGCTTGGGTTTTTGGCTTCGGCACCGGGAGTCGGGCTTGGTCACTCGATCGGGGTTCATCAATACGATGTGGGAATCACTATAATCCTGACTTCGCGATCCCAGCCGGGACCGATCGCGGCGCTCAGGCCGCTTTAGCCGCGGAGTCAGTCCCAGCCAACTACTTATCGTGATGATTAAAGCATGCATTTCAATAGATTGACTCGATGGATCGCCCGGTCCCCGTTCCTTCTGGTCTGTCTGAGCGCCGCCGTCACGGTCAGCGCCGCCGATCTCAAAGAGATCCAGGAGCGCGGGGTGCTCCGCCACCTGGGTATCCCCTACGCCAACTTCGTCACTGTGGAGGGCAAGGGCTTCGACGTCGAGTTGGTCCAGGGCTTCGCCCGCGAGCTTGGCGTGGACTACGAACTGGTCTATTCCGATTTCGTCAACATCATCCGTGACCTGCTGGGCCAGGAGGTGGTCCGCAAGGAGGGCGAGATCAGCCTCAGCGGCGATTTCCCGGTGCGGGGGGACATGATCGCCACCGGTCTCACCATCCTGCCCTGGCGGGAAAAGGTTTTGCTTTATTCAGCGCCGACCTTCCCCTCCCAGGTGCTGGCCGTCACCCGCAGCGAAGCCGCCCATTCACCCGTCCCCGCGCACAGCGACCTGCCCGCGGAGATCCAGGAGACCCGCAAGGTCCTGGAGGGCAAGAGCCTGCTGGTGATGGAGAAGACCTGCCTCGATCCGGCCAACTATGACCTCAAGGGGGTGGGCATCGACCTGCGGCCCTACACCGCCAGCACTAATCTCAGTGAAATGGTCCCGGCCCTGCTCGCTGATCAGGCCGAATTCACCCTCCTCGACGTGCCCGACGCCCTGATCGACCTGCAACGCTGGGCGGGCCGGATCAAGGTCATCGGCCCGGTGTCCGCGCCCCAGGACCTGGCCGCCGCCTTTCCCCGCTCCTCGCCCGAGTTGCGCGCCGCCTTCGATCGCTACCTGGTCAAGATCAAGGAGAACGGCACCTACGACAAGCTGGTCAACAAGTACTACCCCGGCGTCCGTCATTACTTCCCGGACTTCTTTGCCCGGAAGCCGTGACCGTCCCCGCTGAGTCCCCGGCCGCCGGCGCCCCCCCGGCGGGAGACAGCGACCGGCGGACCTCGGGCCGAATGCCGGCCCTGGGCCGCCTGACGGATGCCCTGCTGGCACGCCTGCGCATCGGCCACATCCTGGTCATCTTCGCCCTATGCGTCGCCTGTTTCGCCGCCGTCGGCGTCTTCGGCTTTCAGGTCCTGGCCACGGCGACCCTGCACACGGAACACGAGCGCCTGGCGGCGGTGGCCGAGCTCAAGGCGAACGAATTGGCCCGCCACCGAGAAGAGCGGCTGGCCGCGATCACCCTGCTCGCCAACAACCAGGTCTTTCGGGAATTGCTGACGCCACTGCGCCAGCGCGACCTCGGCAAATGGAACGAGCGGCTCTCCGCCTGGTACGACGACCAGCGCGTGACCTTCTGGCTGGCCGACACGCTGGAGAATTACCGCTTTATCAGCGCCGAGATCCTCAAGCCCGACGGCCAGCCCCTGATCAGCGCCGGGACCTCGCCTTACCCCCTGTCCCTGATCCGGCCGGTCATCACCGCGGTCATCGCCTCTGGCCAGACCGCCTTTGTCGATATTCAAGCAGGCCAGGACGACCACCCCTATCTGGCCTACGCGGCCCTGATCCCCGACAGCGGCGAGAATCAGCCCCTGGTCCTGGTCTTCACCATCGGCATTGCCGCCCACCTGCTGCCCATGGTGGACCAATGGCCCAATCCCTCCCAGACCGGCAAGCTGCTGCTCTTCCGCCAGCATGAGGGCGGGATCGATCTGGTCAACCGCCCTGGCGCCGCGGCGGGGTCCTTCCTGGCGATCGACCCCGCCGACGAGCGCACGCCGGTGCCGCGGGCCATCCGTCTCGGCGCGGGCCTCTACCAGGGGCGCGATTACCGGGGCCGGGAGGTGGTCGCGGCGGTGCGCCAGGTCCCCGGTCTGCCCTGGTACATCTCCGCCGAGATCGACCAGGCCGAGGTCATGGCCCCCATCCATTCCCTGGCCATGCTGAGCGGGCTCCTGGTCCTGCTCGCCGTCATCACCACCGCCTTTCTGCTGGCGCTGATCGCCCGCCAGCAACGCGGCCACTTGGAAGAGGCGCGCTCCCTCAACGCGCAGCTGCGGCAGCGGTCCCTGGAGGCGGCCGAGGCCACCCGCGCCAAGAGCGCCTTCCTGGCCAACATGAGCCATGAGATCCGCACCCCCCTCAATGCCGTGATCGGGCTCACTCACCTGTTGATCCAACGCTTCCAGGACGGCACCTGGGAACGGCTGAAACTCGATCAGATCCAGGTCGCCGCCCGCCACCTGCTGGACCTCATCAACGACATCCTCGACATCTCCCGCATCGAGGCCGGCAAGATGCAGCTCGAAGAGACCGATTTCCGGCTCGACGAACTGCTCCTGGGGAAGGTGGTCAACCTCATCGGCGAGCGCGCCCGCGCCAAGGGGATCGAGGTCATTCTCGATCTCGACCCGGCCTTGCAGCGCCCCTTGCACGGCGATCCCCTGCGCCTGGCCCAGGCCCTGCTGAACTATGCCGGCAATGCGGTCAAATTCACCGCGGCGGGGAGCATCATCATTCGCGCCCACGTCCTCGCGGAGAATGGCGACGGCTGTCTGATCCGCTTCGCGGTCAGCGATACCGGCATCGGCCTCACCCCCAGCCAGTGCCACCGGCTATTTGCCGCTTTCGAGCAGACGGATGGGTCCATCTCCCGGCAATATGGCGGCTCCGGCCTGGGGCTGGCGATCACCCGGCACCTCGCCACGCTCATGGATGGCGAGGTCGGCGTCGACAGCCAGCCCGGCAAGGGCAGCACCTTCTGGTTCACCGCCCGCTTCCCCTTCTGCACCAAAACCCCACCCGCGACCCGGCCGCAACTGCGCGGCCACAAGGTCCTCATCGCCGATGATCTGCCGGAGGCGCGGGAGGTGCTGACGGCCATGACCGCCGGCCTGGGCATGCGTCCCACCCCGGTGGCCGATGGCGACCAGGCCCTGGCGGAGATCCGCCGGGCCGATGCCTCCCCGGAACCCTATGACCTCCTGCTGCTCGACTGGCGCATGCCGGGGATGGACGGCCTGGAGACCTTGCACCGGTTGCGGGCCCTGCCCCTTGACCACCCCCCCCTGAGCCTGCTGGTGACCGCCTACGACGACCCGGGCCTGCGGGAAGGGGCCGTGGCGGCCGGCTTCCAACGGGTCTTGTCCAAGCCCCTGACGGCCTCGACCCTGGTCGACGCCCTGGCCGAGGCGGCCGCCTTGCCCGAATACCCCCTGGCCGCGATGGACCTGGAGCAGGGGGAGGCCGAGCGCTTGCGCCAGCGGGCAGCCGGCCAGCGGCTGCTGATCGCCGAGGACAATCCCGTCAACCGCGACGTGGCGGTCGAACTCCTGGCCCCCTTCGATCTGGTCATCGATACCGTTGGCGACGGGCAGGAAGCCCTGCGCCTGGCGCGTCTCCACCCCTACGACCTGGTGCTCATGGATATCCAGATGCCGCGCCTCGACGGGCTGGAGGCGACCCGCAGCATCCGCGCCCTGGCCGGCTGGGGAGACACCCCGATCCTGGCGATGACCGCCAACGCCTTCGCCGAGGACCGGGCACTCTGTCTCGCGGCCGGCATGAACGACCATGTCGCCAAGCCGGTGGAACCGGAGACCCTTTACGGGGCCCTGGTCCGGTGGCTGCCGGGACAGGCCACTACCCCCTCCTACCAGACCTCAGGGCCGCCCGCCGCCACACCCCCACCGGATAGGGGCACCCTCCCCAAGAGCCCTGAGCCCATCGACGCCCTTGGCCCCGGCCTGATCGACCCCGCCCACGCGAGGGCCACGGCGGTGACCTCAGGACCGTCACCGGACCTTTGTGGCGAGGTGGCGTTAGGCACTGGCGGGTCGACAGCAGGGACCGGCAGGCCAGAGGCAGGAGCTGGCGGGTCAGTAATGGAAGCCAGCGGGTCGGCGGCGGGGGTAGCCGAAACCGCGGTGACGCCATCCCCAGCCGCACCCCCAACCGCGCCCCTCCTGGACCTGGGCCGCGTGGCGCGCCTCACCCACGGTAAACTCCCGGTCATGCATCGCCTCCTTGACCATTTCATCGAGCAGCATCAGGAGGACCCGGCCCGGTTGGCCGCCTACCTGGCGGCGGGTCAGTGGCCGGAGGCCTTTCGCCTCGCCCACAGCCTCAAGGGCAGCGCCGGCCAGTTGGGGGCGGCACCCTTGCAGGAGTTGGCCCGGGCAGTGGAGACTCCCTTGCGCGCCGGCGCGGCCCCCGCCCCCGCCGCGGTCGAGCAACTGGTCGCCGCCCTGGGGGAGGCCCTCGACGCCGCCCGGGCATGGCAGCGGGAGCATCCCCTGCCACCCCCGGACGCCGGGGCCGAGTCTGGTCAGGCCCTCGGCCACGACCAACTGCTCGCCAAACTCCGCGAACTGGCCGTCCTGCTGGAGGCCGTCGATAGCCGGGCCCTGACGCTGGTGGAGGAGATCGCCGGACGGATACCCGCGGACCTGGCCCCGCCCATCGCCACCGGTCTGGCGGCGGTCCTCGCCAGCGTGCGTCGCTTCGACCTCGATACCGCCGCCGGTTGGCTCCAGGATCTGCTAACCGCCTGGCCGCACGAACTTGAGCACCCGCCGTCATGAACGACCTACCCGTCAGCGACCTGGCCCACATCCTGGTGGTGGACGACCAGATCCAGAACCTGCAACTGCTGATCAATGTGCTCGCCCCGCGCTATCAGGTGCATCCCTTCGCCGATGGCGCGGCCTGTCTGCGTTATCTGGAGGCCGGCCGCACCGCCGACCTCCTCTTGCTCGACGTCGTCATGCCCGCCCCCGATGGCTACGAGGTCTGCCAGCGGGTGCGTGCCATGCCGGGTCGCGAGGAGCTGCCGATCGTCTTTCTCACCGCCCTCGACTCCCTGGAGGACGAGGCCAGGGGCCTGGCCCTGGGCGCCGTCGACTACATCGCCAAACCCTTTTCCCCGGCCATCGTCCTGGCCCGGGTGGAAAACCAGGTGCGGCTGCGCCAGGCCATGCGGCTGATCCAGTACCAAAATGACCTCCTGGAACAGCGGGTCGCCGAGCGCACCCGGGAGTTGACCACCCAGCGCCTGGAACTCCGGGAACTCAACCGGCGCTATGAACTGGCCACCACGGCCGGCGCCATCGGCGTCTGGGACTGGTTCATCGCCAAAAACCGCCTGGTGTGGGATGAGCGGGTGCACCAACTCCATGGGGTGGACCCGGCGCGCTTTACCGGCACCTATGCGGACTGGCGCGATAGCCTCCACCCCGAGGACCGGGAGCGGTGCGAGGGGGAAGTCCGCCAGGCCCTGGCCGGGGAGAAGGACCTGAATATCGAATACCGGGTGATCTGGCCGGACGGCGCGGCGCGTTACCTGGTGGCCACGGCCAGCGTCGAGCG